>NZ_JBQXYB010000001.1:0-778627 GCF_052645315.1 Salinicola sp. V024 | reverse complement strand
ACCATGACCTACAGCATGGATCTGCCTGAGCCCGAGAAGAACTTCGGCGTCGATCTATCAACCTTCTGGCGGGACTAAGCACTTGGAGGGGCTGGCAGGCACCTTCAACCAGATAATCCGGATACCCTAAAAAATTAACGACTTCCGTCGAACGTCATTGCCGGGGTAGTGACGCTCCACCCGACTTCAACCAAGGATTGTACTGTGTCTCGCAAAGGAACCCATCGTGATACCCGTCTGCGTAACCGATTATTCTGGGCCGTGCTGGTCGCGGCACTGATCATCGGCTTCTGGCTAGTGCGCGGCGGAGACTGATTCATGGGGCTGCTCGCGGCTTTCACCCACACCCTGGAAATCACGCTCCCGGTATTTCTGATGGTGTTCCTCGGCCTGGGGCTCAAGCGACTCGGCTGGATCGACTCGCACTTCATCACTACCGCATCGATGCTGGTGTTCAAGGTCACCATGCCGGCGCTGCTATTTCTGAGCATCGTCAAGGCCGACCTCAGCCGCGCCCTGCAGCCGGAGCTGATCGGCTACTTCATCGGCTACACCGTCATCAGTTTTCTACTGGCCTGGGCCTGGGCAGTCTGGCGACACCCGCGTGTCGAGCGCGGTATCTTCACTCAGGGCGCGTTTCGCGCCAACAACGGCATCGTCGGCCTCGCCCTGGCCGCCGGCCAGTACGGTGATTACGGACTCTCCGTCGGCGGCGTGCTGGCCGGCGCGGTCATCGTCATCTACAACGTCCTCTCAGTGTTCATCCTGTCGCTTTACAGCGATGACGTGGCCACGGATTTCCGCAGCCTGGTCAAGAACCTGGCCAGAAATCCGCTGATCCTGAGCGTCGTATTCGCGATTCCGGTGGCACTATCGGGCCTCGAGCTGCCCGGCTGGATCATGACGTCGGGTGGCTATCTCGCCGGCATGTCACTGCCGTTGGGACTGATCTGCATCGGCGGCACGCTCTCGATCAGCGCGTTCAAGCGCAGCAGCACCATCGCCCTGGACGCCAGCCTGTGGAAGCTGGTGTGGGTTCCGCTGTTCGGGGTGCTCGGTGCCCTCGCCGTGGGCATTCAGGGGCCGGCGCTGGGGATTCTTTTCCTCTACCTGGGTTGCCCCGGCGCCGCAGCCAGCTTCGTCATGGCCAAGGCGTTCAAGAGCAACGACAAACTGGCGGCCAACATCATCGTCATCACCACGTTCGCCTCGATGTTCACCCTGAGCCTGGGGCTGTTCGTGCTGAAGTGGCTAGGATTGACATAGGGCTTTGAAAGAGGGCTTTGAAAGAGGGCTTTGAGATAGCGATTGATACCGCAATAACGGCCACCGCTGCCGGACGAGCATGGCCGTAAAAAAAAGGGCCGCTCTCTCGAGCGGCCCTTGTCGTTTCGTCGTTGCCTGGAATCCGGCGATCGAGATCAGCCTTCGCGCTCGCCATCGAGCAGGCGGCTCAGCTTCAACGGATTGCCGTCGCGAATGGCTTCCGGCAGCAGCGCCTCGGGCAGATCCTGATAGCAGACCGGCCGTAGAAAGCGAAAGATCGCCGCCGTGCCGACCGATGTCGACCGAGCGTCGGAGGTCGCCGGAAACGGGCCACCATGAACCATCGCATGACTCACCTCGACACCGGTCGGCCAGCCGTTGGCCATCACCCGACCGGCCTTACGCTCGAGCGTCGACAGCAAGGTCCTAGCTGCGTCGATGTCCGCGTCGTCCATCTGCAATGTCGCCGTCAACTGGCCTTCCAGCGCCTCGGCAACGCGCTTGGCCTCGGCCGAATCTCGGCAGGCGACGATCAGCGAGGAGGCCCCGAAGATCTCGGCCTGCAGCGCCTCATCGGCGATCAGATCTTCGCCGGTCGCCATGAAGAGACCGCTCTGGCACTGATAGGCACCTTCGCCGATCCGGCCGCGCGCCAATTCACGCACCTTGGCATTGGCAGCCAGCGCCGAAACGCCGCGGCCGTAGGCCTCGTGAATGCCGGGCGTGAGCATCGTCTGGGCGGTGCTGTTTCTGACGGCCTCCGCCGCCGCCTCGACGAACGCGTCGAGATCCGGCCCCTCGATGGCGATCACCAGGCCCGGATTGGTGCAGAACTGGCCGGCGCCCATGTTGAGTGAGCCGACGAACGACTCGGCCAATGCCTTGCCGCGCGCCTTCAACGCCGCCGGCAGCAGGAAAACCGGATTGATGCTGCTCATCTCGGCGTAGAACGGAATCGGCTCCGGGCGACTCTGGGCGATCTCCAGCAGCGCCAATCCGCCCTTGCGCGATCCGGTAAACCCACCCGCCTTGATGCGCGGATCGGCAATCAGCGCCTGGCCGACTTCGAAGCTCGAATCGTGCAGCATCGAGAAGACTCCTTCCGGCAGGCCGCACTTGTTGACCGCCGCCTGCACGGCACGCCCGACCAGCTCGCAGGTGCCGGGGTGCGCCGGATGCGCCTTGACCACCACCGGGCAGCCCGCGGCCAGCGCCGATGCGGTATCACCACCGGCAACGGAGAACGCCAGCGGAAAGTTGCTGGCACCGAAGACGGCTACCGGACCCAGCGCGACATGACGCTGGCGCAGATCGACCCGCGGCATCGGTTGGCGATCCGGCAGCGCCGGGTCGATGCGGACATCGAGCCATTCGCCGGCCCGCACGGTCTTGGCGAATAGACGCAGCTGGCCGCAGGTGCGGCCGCGCTCGCCTTGGATACGGCCCTGAGGCAGACCGGACTCGGCCACGGCCTGTTCGATCAACGCATCGCCGATCGCCTCGATTTCATCGGCGATCGTCTCGAGAAACGTGGCGCGATCCTCGAGCGACGATTCGCGGTAGCTGTCGAATGCCGACCAGGCCAGTTCGCAGGCTCGTGCCACGTCTTCAGGCGTGCCGCCGAAGAACTCGGTCGGCAGACGTTCGCCGGTGGCCGGGTTGATCGCCACGATCGGATCGCGACTGCCTTTGACGGTTTGCTGTCCAATCAGTAGTTCACCGGTCAGATTCACGTTACCTCCTAGCAGAATACTCGAATGAAGCATTGATGAAGCGAGAGCACGCTTGGGCGAGGGTTGCTGGAACATGACAATGCTCGATTCCAGCGATGCCGAACGTGGCGACGAAGACTGTGATGATGCCGCGAATGCGCAAAATCGGGTGTCGAGAGGCTTGCAGCAACAGGACACCGCCACCCCGAAGAATGGCAGTGCAATCCAACGGCACTTCGATCATGTCGGTTCGAATGATCATACTAACCGGCGCAGCCTTACGCTTGCGGCCTGTCCTGGTACACAGCGTAGTTGTCATACGCCCGCTGAAGATGGCGATACATGGCATCACGGGCGGTTTCCGCCTCGCCGGTGACTATCGCCTGGAGAATATCGGCGTGCTCACGAGCGACCCTTTCAAGATAGTAAGATACGGCTTCGGGGTCGAGCTCTACCGATAACAGCTTGGTGCGGGGGATGGCGCCTTCATTGAGCTGATCGTACAGCGAGACGAAGAACGGATTGTGGGTGGCTTCGACGATGGCCCGGTGAAAGACGTAGTCTTCATGACGCGCCTGACTACCCGAATCGCAGGCGGCCAGAAACTGTTCATGAGCCGCCTGCATCGCTGCCACGTTTTCCGGCGTGCGTCGTTCGGCAGCCAGCGACGCGGCCTGGGAATCCAGCGTCATGCGCAGTTCCAGCACGTGCAGAATATCTTCCACCGTGTTGGCGCTGATGCGCCTGGCCGGGAATTGATGCTCCGGGGCAGAACGCAGAACGCGCGTGCCGATACCCCGACGCGTTTCGACCAGCCCCATCGACTTGAGATGGGCAATCGCCTCGCGCACTGCGGTCCGGCTGACGCCGAACATGTCGCACAGTTGGCTCTCGGTCGGCAACTTGTCCCCCACCGCGATGCGACCCTGAGTGATCAGAGCCTCCAACTGCCGGGCAATCTGGCGCGAAAGACTCTCCTGAGAGGAGATGCGCTTGATCTCCCAAGCTTGGGTCTGCTCCATCGTGCTGCCTACCTTATTGAATGTCTTGTCCGACACGGGATCTGTGATCGCCCTGCGCGGTCATTGCGGTAAAACGTTCGAGACAGCATACCAGTTTGATCCATCCAGGCACGGGATCACGTTTCGTCGTCGGGATGCCCCAGGGTCACGAACTTGCCGCCCTGATAGATGACAGCCAGGTCATTCGGATCCTGCGGGGACACTGCCGCTTCGGCCTCGACTTCGGCTCGCCACGGCGCCGAGCTCTCCTGCGGCGCCCAGCCCAGAAACTGGGCATGACGGTTGTCCCACCATTGCTCGTCGTTGTCGGAGACGCCGTAGATCACGGTGTACCCCAGCTTGGGTGCCGTGAACGCACGCTCGAGTAGCGCGACGAAGTCCTCCACGCCCAGCCAGGTTGCCAGCATGCGGGTATCCTTGGGCTTGGGAAAGCAGGAGCCGATGCGCACGCTAAGCGTCTCGATCGCGAATTTATCGAAGTAGAGACTCGCCAGATCCTCGCCGAAGCACTTGGAGACGCCATAGAGCGAATCCGGCCGACGCGGTACCTGGGTATCGATTCTTGTCGTGCGCGGATAGTAGCCGATGGTGTGGTTCGAGCTGGCGAACACGATCCGGGGTTTGCCCTGCTTGCGCGCCGCTTCATAGAGATTGTAGGCCCCGATGATGTTGGCCTGCAGAATGCCTTCCCACGGCTTCTCCACCGAGATGCCACCAAGGTGAACGATACCGTCGCAGCCGCTGACGAGTTTTTCCACCGCCGACGCGTCGGCCAGATCGCAGCTGACGATCTCCTCGTGCGTCTCGGCATCGTTGATCGCCTCGATGTCAGACAGGCGAACTTGATGGGCCAGCTTCGAGAGATACGGACGGATAGCCTGCCCCACGCCACCGGCGGCGCCGGTCACCAATAATCGATTCAGCATGTTTGGGTCTTCTCCTGATTGAGTGAGATGTCGAATGATCCAAAGGCCGGAGTGCCTTACCGAATCACTGCAGCAACTCGGGCAAGGTCAGCGAGATGGCCGGCACGTAGGTGACCAGCATCAACACCACGAACAACGCCAGATAGAACGGCCAGATGGTCTTCACTGTCTGTTCGATCTTGATGCCGCCGATCGCGCTACCGACGAACAGACACCCACCAACCGGCGGCGTGCACAGCCCGATGCCCAGATTCATCATCATCAGAATGCCGAACTGGATCGGGTCCATGCCGAACTGCTGCGCCACCGGCAGGAAGATCGGCGTGCAGATCAGAATCAGCGGCGCCATGTCCATGATCATGCCCAGCGCCAATAGCAGCAGATTGAGCATCAGCAACACGACAATGGGATTGTCGGAGAACGAGGTCAGCGCATTGGCCAGCATTTCCGGCACGTTATACAGCGCCAGCAGATACGAAAACGCCGAGGCACAGCCGACCAGAATCATCACCAGCGCGGTTGTCTTGACCGCCTGATAGACCGCCTTCTTGAACGAAGCCCAGCGAAGCTCGCGATAGACGAATCCGGTGACGACGATGGCATAGATAGCGCCGAACGCGCCGGATTCGGTCACCGTGAGGATCCCGGACAGTACACCCCCGACGATGATCACCGCGGTCAACAGCCCCGGCAAGGACGCGATAAAGCTGATCAACAGCGCGTACCACCCCGGGAAGGGTTCGCCCCCGTAGCCGCGTTTGACCGCTACCAGGTAGGCCGCCACCGCCAACGCCAGACACATCAGAATACCGGGGACGATACCCGCGACGAAAAGCTGGGTGACCGAAATGCCGCCACCGGCTGCCACTGCGTAGAGAATCATGTTGTGGCTGGGCGGAATCACGACGCCGGCAATGGAAGACGTCACCGTCACGTTGACTGCGTAGTCGGTGTCGTAGCCTTTCTCCTTCATCACCGGAATCAGGATCGAGCCCAACGCAGACGTGTCGGCGACCGCGGATCCGGAGATGCCGCCGAACAGCATCGAAGAGGTCACGTTGACCATCCCCAGACCGCCGCGGACACGCCCGACGGCTGCCGAGGCGAAGCGGACCAGACGTGTCGAGATGCCGCCGTGCAACATCAGCTCGCCGGCAAAGATGAAAAACGGAATCGCCAGCAACGAGAACACCGAAATGCCGGAAACGATTCGCTGGAATCCCACGAATAGCGGCAATCCCTCGTAGAGGAACGTCACGATCGAAGCCAGACCCACCGCAAACGCGATCGGTGCGCCTACGATCAGCCCGAGAAGAAAGACGCCGAAAAGAATGGCTAGTCCCATGATGTCAGCTCCCTGCCCGGCCGGTGCGCGTGATGCGTTGAATGAGATTGGCGCAGGTGAAGATCACCAGAAGCACGCCACAAGCGACCAGAGGCGCAGCACGCCAGCTCTCGGAAAGCCCGATCATCGGGATCGGTCGACCTGAATTGCTCAGCATCATCAGCCACCCCTGCCAAGCCATGAACCCTCCGAAAAGCAGCACGAACCCGTCGGAAATGGCATGCATGATCACGCGCGGAATTCTGGGCGCGCCCTCGCGCAGAAAGTCGATACTCAGGTGGGAGTTGAACCGGACGCCGGCGCCTGCACCCAGGCAAGTGATGTAGACCACAATCAACAGCGAGGATTGCTCTATCCAGGTCGGCGTGTCATTGAGTACGTAACGACCAAACACCAGCCATCCGAAGGAAAAAATCAAGAACACTAGTAATACGCCTGCAACGATCAGACACAAACGCGCCAGACCGTCCAGCAACCTGTCTGGCAACGCATCGGAATTGGCAGACGAATTCGGGATGTTATCCACGATGGGTTTCCCTGATTGATGTCGGAGACAAACAACGGACCCCCGAAGATCGAGGGTCCGTCACGATTGAAGGGTTTACTGGGTATTGCGAATGTCGTCGATCAGCGATTCGAGGTCGGGGTGCTTCTTGATGAATGCCTGATAGATCGGCTCCATGCGCTTCTGGAATGCTGCCTTGTCCTCTACCTCGTTGACCTTGACGCCAGCCGCCTCGACCTTCTCGCGGCTCTCCTTCGCCCCTTTCTCCCACAGTTCCCGCTGCTCTTTGGCCGCATTTTCCGCCGCCGTACGCACGATGGATTGATCCTCGTCAGACAGCTCTTCCCAGCTGGATTTTGCGACACACAGGCACTCGGGGATGATCAGGTGACCGGTCTCGGAGTAGTACTTGGCAACCTCGTAATGGTTGCTGGATTCGAATGATGGGAAATTGTTCTCGGCACCGTCGATGACGCCGGTCTTGAGCGATTGAAACACCTCGCCGTAGGACATCGGCGTGGCGTTGCCGCCCAGCGCATCGACCATGTCCACGTAGAGGTCATTGTTCATGACGCGTAGCTTGAGCCCTTTCACGTCATCCGGTTCATTGATGGCATGATCGGTATTGTAAAAACTACGAGCACCGGAGCCGAACCACGACAGCGCAATCAGATCCTTTTTCGCCAGGGCATCCGCAAAACGCTGGCCGATCTTTCCATCCATCACGCGATACATCTGGTCGACGCTATTGAACAGAAACGGCAGAGACAACACATCGGTTTCGGGCACGATGGGCCCCATCGGTCCCATATTGAAATTACCGAAATCCAGAGCGCCGCTACGGGCCTGATCGATGGCATCGGGCTGATCACCCAGTACCGCATTGTTGTAGATGCGGGGATTGATTCGTCCGTCGGTATTCTTGGAAACTTCCTCGTCGAACGATTTCAATGCCACAGAGTTGGGATAGCCGTCAGGATGCACGTTCCACCCCCGCCAATCTTCCGCGTGCGCAGGAAGGGCCGCGACGGATAACGCCCCGGCGACGGCTACAGCAGGTAAGGAAGCAGAAATATTGTTCCAGAAACGTTGTGTCATCATATGACTCCCTCGCTTGATTCAAGCGAATTGTGATTATCGAAACGTAGGATGCCATACATCATACTTGCCCAATATTAGACTTTGGAATTGACGGCCAAGCCGTCGGGCATCAAAGCATGATGAGTATTAGTTTTTTCTTTAAATTATCTTAAAAACAACGAAATAGCGCCAACACCAACCGGCCTTTACCGACGCCGCAAGCTGACGTCGGCCTACCCTGAAACGCGCTCGACGAGTATAGGACAGCATCCCGAGATGCTGTCCTAACGTATCGATATTGGGCCATGACTCCCTGAGCGGTTTTAACGCACCAGCGCCGGGCGCTTGGGATCGAACGACCAACCGTCGATCAGGTACTGCATGGCCATCGCGTCGTTACGGCTTCGCACATCCAGCGTTTTATAAAGCGCGTGTGCTTGCGTCACCTGGGCCATGTCGAGCTTGATCCCCAGCCCCGGCGCTTTCGGAACGCTCAGCTTGCCGCCGCGGATCTGATAAGGCTCTTCGGTCAGGCGCTGACCGTCCTGCCAGATCCAGTGGGTATCGATGGCCGTGATGTTACCGGGGCACGCCGCCGCCACGTGCGTCATCATCGCCAGCGAGACGTCGAAGTGATTGTTGGAGTGCGAGCCCCAGGTCATCCCCCACTCGTCACACAGCTCACCGACCATCACCGCACCCTGCATGGTCCAGAAATGACAGTCCGCCAGCGGGATATCGACGGCGTTGAGCGCCACCGCGTACTGCAGCTGCTTGAAATCGGTGGCGATCATGTTGGTTGCCGTCGGCAGCCCGGTCCGCTTCTTGAACTCGGCCATCACCTCACGCCCGGACCAGCTCTCTTCCTGGCCACAGGGATCCTCGGCATAGCTGAGAAGATGCTTGATCGGATCGAGAATCCTGACCGCCTCGTCGAGTTTCCACGCCCCATTGGGGTCCAGCGTCAACCGGGCCTCGGGGAAGGCGTCGTGTAGTGCTCGAATGCAATCGGCCTCCTCTTCGCCGCGCAGTACACCTCCCTTGAGCTTGAAGTCCTTGAAGCCATAGCGTTCATAGGTCGCCTTGGCCAGGTTGGCTACCGAATCCGGGGTCAGCGCTTCCCGGCAACGAACCTCATCCCAGGCGTCGACCGGGTCTCGAGGCTTGTGATACGGCAGGTCGGTCTTGTCGGGATCCCCCAGCAGGAACAGATAGCCCAACGCCTCGACCTCGTCGCGCTGGCGACCGAAGCGACCCAGCAGATCGGCGACCGGCTGCCCCAGCGTCTGACCGTAAAGATCGAACAGGGCCGATTCGATGGCAGTCAACACGTGGACGGCGACGCGCAGATCGAAGGTCTGACGGCCCCGCTCCTCGCGGCCGTTACCGGCCAGCAGCAATCGCGAGCGATTGAGCGTCTGCTTGACCTCGTTGACTCTCGAGCCTTCGACCAGCGAACGACACTGTTCCAGGCCTTTGAGAATACCTTCGCTGGACGGAATCTCGCCGACGCCCTGGTTGCCGGCATCGTCTTCGAGAATCAGCAGACAGCGAATGAACCAGGGCGCATGCCCGCCGCTCAGGTTGAGCAGGAAGCTGTCGTAGCCGGCCACCGGCATTACCGTCATCCTGGTCACTTTGGGGAAACTCATATCGCACTCCTCGTACAACAAACTGTCGGAAATTACCCAACTGATTCCGTAAAAAGTTGCCGAGCGATGGTCAGACAAAGCAAAAATCGACTCGAAAGACGGAGTTTACGTGGGTGTAAATGAGTACTTTCGCGTCGATTTTTAACGCCGTATGACCGAGCGCAGGCATTTTTTCAGCCGCGCTTGCCGAATTCGGCGCTATCCACGGTCCACTTGCGCGCCTGCTCGGTCAGCGTAATACCCAGGCCCGGACGATCCGGCACGACCATGCGGCCGTCGCGAGTTTCCAGCCGCTCGTTGAACAGCGGCTCCAACCAGTCGAAGTGCTCGACCCACGGCTCGGCCGGATAGGCGGCGGCCAGATGCAGGTGAATTTCCATCGCGAAGTGCGGCGCCAGCTGCAGGCCGGCGGCATCGGCCAGTGTCGCCAGCTTCAGGAACTGGGTAACCCCGCCGATACGCGGCGCATCCGGCTGAATGATATCGGCACTGCGGTGCTTGATCAGCTCCATATGCTCGCCCACGCTCGCCAGCATCTCGCCGGTCGCGATCGGGGTATCGAGCGCGGCGGCCAACGCGGCATGCCCCTCGACGTCGTAGGCGTCCAGCGGCTCCTCGATCCACACCAGGTTGTACTGTTCCATGACGCGACCGAAGCGAAGCGCCGTCGCGCGATCCCACTGCTGGTTGGCATCGATCATCAGTGGCACATCGTCACCGAGATGCTTGCGCACGGCTTCGACACGCTGGAGATCGATCCGCATGTCGGGCTGACCCACCTTGATCTTGACGCCCTTGATGCCGTTCTCCAGCGATCGCGTCGCGTTCTCCTTGACCTCTTCGATCGGCGTATGCAGGAAGCCGCCGGAAGTGTTGTAGCACTGCACGGAATCGCGATGCGCGCCCAGCAGCTTGGCCAGCGGCAACCCGGCTCGTTTGGCCTTGAGGTCCCATAACCCGACATCGACCGAGGCGATGGCCTGCGTCGACAGACCGCTACGCCCCACCGAGGCGCCGGCCCAGACCAGTTTCTGCCACAGCTTGCCGGTATCGTTGGGATCCTCGCCCAGAATCGCCGGGGCAATTTCCTTGGCATGGGCGAACTGGCCATAGCCGCCGGCACGCTTGGAGTAGCTGAAGCCGATGCCCTGATGACCATCACGTGTTTCGATCTCGGTGAACAAAAACGAGACTTCGGTCATCGGCTTCTGACGTCCGGTCAGCACCTTGGCATCACTGATGGGCGTCGCCAGCGGCAACAGCACGTGAGAGAAACGGATCCAGCTGATGGCATCGTTGGACATCGGACTACCTCATTGACGTGGCTGAGAGGATGACCTCCCGACTTGCCCGATGACGATGATGATTGCGCTATCACCGTGATATCGGACATCTGATGGCTTGGAATGTTAGCGCAATCAATTTGTATGACAAAGCGCCTGCCAGTTAATTACGACCAAAGGATGACAATGCCCTACCGCGCCGTAGAAGGAAGCGCCGACGCGGCTCGGGCCGTCATTTAGGTAGTGTCTCGATCGACGATCTCGAATCCGATATCCAGCGTTTGCCCCGCCCGTTGAAACGTCGGTTGCGCCATCCGCTGCAGCAGATGTTCGGCCGCACGCAGCCCGATGGCAGCCCCGTCGATACGGACGGTACTCAACGCGGGGAAGCTGGCAGCGGCATAGCTGCTGTCGCCGAAGCCCATGATTGCCAACTCTCCCGGCACCGACAACCCGCGACTTTGCGCCTCCGCCAGCACCCCGAGGGCGAGGATATCCGAGCTGCAGACGATGGCGTCCAGCGAATGCTGATCGAGCAGTTCGGCGCTCTTCTCCCGCCCCCAGGGCATGCTCGAGGGCGTACCGACCTCTCGCAGCTGATACTCCCCTGCCCCCGCCTGCTCCAGTGCCGAGACGAAACCGACGGCACGCCGTTTGGCGCGAGAATCGTCGGCGCTGATGAGCCCGAAGCGACGACAGCCCCGCGCCAGCAGATGCTCGGCCACGGCGCGCCCCACCGCCTCGTGGGAGAAGCCGACCAGCATGTCCAGCGGATCATCGGTCATGTCCCAGATTTCGACCAGCGGCACCTGGGCAGACTTGAGTCGTTGGCGCGTCAATGCGGAGTGGCGACAGCCGGTCAGCACGATCCCGTCAGGGCGGCGGCTCAGCACCGTCTCGAGAATCGTCTCTTCCTGTTCCGGGGTATAGCCGACCAGGCCCAGCAGCACCTGGTAGCCCTGAGGGGACAGCGCACCCATAACCGTCTGCACAACCTCGGCAAACAGTGAATGCGCGACCGTGGGCACTAGCAGCGCGACCAGCCGGCTTCGGCTCGAGGCCAGGGCACCGGCGACTCGGTTGGGCACGTAGCCGGTCTCCAGCACCGCTTGCTGCACCCGCAGCCGCGTACTCTCGCTCACCAGTTCAGGCCGGTTGAGCGCACGCGACACCGTCATCGGCGCCACGCCCGCAACGCGCGCCACATCGGTCAAGCGCGCGCTACCGGTCGAGCGCGACGAGCGATGTGTCCCGCCGCTATCGTCCATAAAAATGATTACCCACTCGGCTATCCTTCGGCTCGGCTATCCTGCGACTCGGCTGTTTTTCAACTCTATCCTTCAACTCGAAACCCAATTTGGCCGACCTCATGGCAAGCCTCGCCCAGCGGGGCCTGGTAGCGCCATCATTTAATCACGGCCCATCCCGCTTGAGATCCATAGGCTGCCCCATTCGATTCAACGATGGGGCGGAGAGACGAACGCCTTCAGGCTTGCGCAACCTGCCGCCCAGACGTCGGCCTCAAGCAAGGCGATTCCCGCCGTCGGAAACCCCACGCCCGCGCTGGCCGAACCGTCTACCAGCCGCCCCGTCAGAAGACCAACCAGCGGCATATGGCTGACGAGGATCAGTGGCCGCGAAACGTCCCTCTGGGTCAGCCGTTCGACCAGCGCGCCGACATCGTCATCCGGCGTCACGCCTCCGACCGTTTCGATGTCGCCATCCACGGCATCGGCAATGGCCCGTGCGGTCTGCTGGGCCCGGTGATAGGGACTCGACCAGATCGTCGCACCGGTGAGCGCTGAGCGTGAAGCCAGCCAATGGCCGGCGCTCTGCGCTTCCTGCTCCCCGCGTCGGGTCAGCCGCCGCTCGGAATCGGCGTTCCCCGGCGCCGCCTCTCCGTGCCTGACGACTGCAAGCCACCCCATCACTCGGAATCCGGTGCCAGTTCATGGGCCCGGGATACCGCTTCCCGCGACAGCATGAACTCGACGTCACTGCTCTGCTCGCTTTCCATCAGCGCCTTGGCCATGTCCTTGGCCGGAACGCCGCCGAACATGACCTGATAGAGCCCCTGGGCCAACGGCATGTAGATATCTTCCTGGCGGGCCTTTTCGCACACCAGTTTGACCGTATTGACCCCTTCCGCCACCTGCCCGAGCACTTCGATGGCCGATTCGAGATCGTGCCCCTGCCCCAGGGCGTAGCCGACACGGTAGTTACGCGAAAGCTCCGAGGAACAGGTGACGATCAGGTCGCCGACGCCGGAAAGCCCCAGGAACGTCATCGGATTGGCACCGAGAGCGACCGCGAACCGGCTCATTTCCGCCAGCGCCCGGGTCATCAGCATGCTGCGCGTATTCTCGCCCATGCCCAGTGCGGCCGCCATGCCGGCGGCGATGGCGTAAATGTTCTTGAGCGAGCCCCCCAGTTCGGCGCCATAGCGATCGTTGCCGGCATAGACGCGGAAATAACTGCACCCCAACGCCGCCTGGACATAGGCACGTGTCACCGGATCGTCGCTAGCGATCACCGTCGCGGTCAAATGCTTCTGGGCGATCTCGGCGGCGAGATTCGGGCCGGACAGCGCGCCGATGTGCGAAGAGCCTGTCTCTTCCTCGATCACCTGGCTCATCAGCTTGAAGCCATCGGCCTCGATACCCTTGGTCGTGCTGACAAGGATCTGCTCGGGTCGCAGATACGGCCGTACCTGCTGCAGCACGGTGCGGAACGCCTTGGAGGGGATGGCGATGAACACCACGGCGGCCTCGGTCACCGTCTCCGCCAGATCGGTAGATGCGACCACCGCCGGATTGATCGAGTAATCGGGCAGGTAGCGACCGTTGCGATGTTCGCGGTTGATCTGTTCGACCAGGGCTTCATCGCGCAACCACTGCCGAACGTCGGCGCCATTGTCGGCGGCGATGCTGGCAATGGCAGTACCGAAGCTACCCCCGCCGAGTACGGCGACCTGCATGCGTTCTTCTGACCCGTTCTTGCCTGACCCGTTTTTATCGGACCCGTTCCTATCAGACATGGTCGTTCCATTGACGATGAGCGTTAGCGACATTGTAACGAAAAAACGCCCCGAGACGGGGCGTTTAGTAGCATCGTTGTGACGAACCGGGGGGCCGCCGCGAGCCGAGCGTCACCAATCGATCATCGATACCAGCGAATCGATACTGGACCGGGCGTCGCCGTAGAGCATGCGGGTGTTGTCCTTGAAGAACAGCGGATTCTCGATACCGGAGTAACCGGTACCCTGTCCGCGCTTGCACACGAAAACCTGCTTCGATTCCCAGACCTTGAGCACCGGCATGCCGGCGATGGGGCTGTTGGGGTCTTCCTGCGCCGCAGGATTGACGATGTCGTTGGACCCGATGACGATCACCACGTCAGTGCTGGCGAAATCATCGTTGATCTCGTCCATTTCCAGCACGATGTCGTAAGGCACTCGCGCCTCGGCCAGCAGCACGTTCATGTGCCCCGGCAGCCGACCCGCCACCGGATGGATGCCGAACCGCACTTCCTTGCCGGCCACGCGCAGCTTGCGCACCAGATCGCTGACTGCACTCTGCGCCTGGGCCACGGCCATGCCGTAGCCGGGTACGATGATCACGCTGTCGGCGTCGTTCAAGGCGCTCGCCACGCCGCCGGCGTCGATCGCGATCTGCTCGCCTTCGATCTCGGCGGCCGGTCCCTGCGTCCCGCCGAAGCCGCCTAAAATGACGCTGACGAAGTTGCGGTTCATCGCCTTGCACATGATGTAGGAGAGAATCGCCCCGGAAGAGCCCACCAGCGCGCCGGTCACGATCAGCAGATCGTTGCCCAGCGTGAACCCGATCGCTGCGGCGGCCCAGCCCGAATAGCTGTTGAGCATGGAGACAACCACCGGCATGTCGGCGCCGCCGATGCCCATGATCAAGTGCCAGCCGATAAAGAACGCCAGCGCTGCCAGCAGCAACAGCGTCCAGAAGCCGGCGCCGTTGAGATAGGCGATTGCCAGCACCAGACACAGTGCTACCGCGCCCGCGTTCAACCCATGCCCACCGGGCAGTTTGTGTGGCTTGCCGCCGATCTTGCCGGCCAGCTTGGCGAACGCGACCACAGAGCCGGTGAAGGTGACCGCACCGATGAACACCCCTAGCACCACTTCGACCTGCAGAAAGGTCAATTCCGCCGGTGTCTTGTGGGCCAGGGTCGAGGCGAACGCCGACAGCCCGTCGAAGGAGACCCCGGCCGCTCGCATCGCCACGACGCGGGCACGTTCCAGCTCGGCATTCCAACCGATGAAGACGGCTGCCAGACCGACGAAACTGTGCAACGCCGCGACCAGCTGCGGCATCTCGGTCATCTCGACCTTGCGCGACAGCCAGACTCCGATCAGTCCGCCTATCAGCATCATCGGAATCAGCCAGCCGTAGCCGCCGACATTGGGCCCCAGGGCAGTGAAGACCACGGCGATCGCCATCCCGACGATGCCATACCATACCGCACGCTTGGCCTTTTCCTGATTGCTCAAACCACCCAACGAAAGGATGAACAGCACACTCGCCGCGATCGCCGCGGCGGAAACGAACTCATGTTGCAACATATCGATTCTCCGCGGATCAGGATTTCTGGAACATGGCGAGCATACGGCGGGTAACCAGGAAGCCGCCGACGATATTGATCGAGGCGATCAGCACGGATATCCCGGCCAACAGCCCGACCAGCCAGCTTCCGGAGCCGATCTGCAAGACGGCCCCCAGGATCACGATTCCCGAGATCGCATTGGTCACCGCCATCAGCGGCGTATGCAGCGAATGACTGACGTTCCAGATCACCTGAAACCCGACGAAACAGGCCAGCGCGAAGACGATGAAGTGCTGCATGAACGAGGCCGGCGCCACCAGCCCCAGCAGCCACATCAAGACACCGCCCGCGACCAGCATGCCGATCTGACGTTGGCTCTGAGTCCGGAACGCGGCATGCTCGGCCGCCTTCTTCTCGTCGAGCGTCGGCTCCTTGACCTTCTCTTTGGGTTTGGCAGCCGCGATCGCCTTCACCTTGGGCGGCGGCGGTGGGAAAGTAATCTCGCCGGCATGGGTTACCGTCGCGCCACGAATAACGTCGTCTTCCATGTCGTGAACGATGGTGCCGTCTTTTCCCGGCGTCAGATCGGTGAGCATGTGGCGGATATTGGTGGCGTAGAGCAGCGAGGCCTGCGTCGCCATCCGCGAGGGGAAATCGGTATAGCCGACCACGATCACGCCGTTGCCGGTGACGATGCGCTCGTCGGGCACGGTCAAGTCGCAGTTGCCGCCCTTCTCGGCGGCCAGATCGACGATCACCGAGCCGGGCTTCATCGCCGCGACCATCTCCTCGAGCCACAGCTTCGGCGCAGGCCGACCCGGAATCAGCGCGGTCGTGATGACGATATCCACCTCCGGCGCCTGCTCCCGGAACAGCGCCAGCTGCTTTTCGCGAAACTCGGGGCTTGATGGCGCCGCGTAACCGCCACTACCCGAGCCGTCCTGATTGTCCTCGAAATCGAGGAACAGGAATTCGGCGCCCATCGATTCGATCTGTTCCGCTACTTCCGGGCGCACGTCGAAGGCGCGGACCACCGCGCCCAGACTGGTTGCAGTGCCGATCGCCGCCAGGCCGGCAACACCTGCACCAATGATCAGCACCTTCGCCGGCGGAACCTTGCCAGCCGCCGTCACCTGACCGGTAAAGAAACGTCCGAACTGATTCCCCGCTTCGATCACGGCACGGTAACCAGCGATGTTGGCGGTACTGGAGAGCGCGTCCATTTTTTGGGCACGCGAGATACGCGGCACCATATCCATGGCGACAACCGTCGCGCCCTTGGCACGGCAGCGCTCGAGATTTTCCTCGTTCTGCGCCGGCCAGAAGAACGTGATCAGTGTCTGACCTTTCCGCAGCTGCTCGATCTCCGCTTCGACCGGCTCCCGGACCTTGATCACGACGTCCGCTTCGCTCCACAGTGCATTGGCGCCGTCAATGACGGTGACGCCGGCATCGCGATATGTCTCGTCGCTGAACCCGGCGAGCGCGCCGGCACCGCTCTCGATCAGGCACTCGTGCCCTAGCTTCTGGATCTGCTGCGCGCTTTCGGGCGTCAGCGCCACTCGCGCTTCTCCTTTGGCGAGCTCCTTGGGCGCTCCAATCCTCATTCACTGCTCTCCCGATGGTCAGCCATGCATCGACACTCCTTCCTGTGCATCTCGATAACGCGCGGTTCCCTGCCCTCAAGGCGATAACGCCGTAGCGGGGAGAGATCGTCGTCAGTTAATCATCGCGATAGATAGTCATTGCGATAGGTGATGACAGTTTTCCGGAGAACGACCACGGGGATCAAGCGATTAGGAGGAAAACCAACCCGGTCAATAACTTATGGCAGGCATAATAAAAGCGTTATAGTTAAATTCTCCGCCAACCCGTTGTTTTGAATATCAAAACCCGGACCCCTGATTTCCGTTATCCAACTTATAACGAATGACTTATCACTAAAAAATGCCGGCTCGAGAACCGGCACTATTCAATGATCGGACGGTCGGAATCTTTACGACGAGCAGGAGAGGCAAACCGGCGGCGCGCTGGGAAGCGGCGCCTCGGCCCAGACATCCATCCCCGGCCGACGCGTGAAGGGTGACGAGAGCAACTCGCGGAATGTCTGCAGCGGGCGGGTATCGCCTTCCTGCGCGGCCTCGATCACCTGCTGGGCGAGATGGGTACGCAGGATGTAGAACGGATTGACCCGACGCATGGCCGCCAGCCGTTCCGTCTCTCCCCGAGACTCCTGCGCGAGACGCTGGCGGTAGCGCTCGAGCCAGGCATCGAGCGGACTATCCGGCCCTGCGCTTTCGATTTCCGCGGTCAGCGACAGGCCGCCGACGACGTCCTGGTCACTCAATGCGCGGAAACTCCGGTGGAAGTCGGCCCGCGAACTCTCGATCAGCGACAGCCAATCCTCGATCAACGCCCCGTCGCTCTCCTGCTCGGTCTCGAGCCCGAGACGCCCGCGCATCAGGATCGCGTACGCCGCCTGCAACGTGGGCTCGTAGCTGTCCAGTATCTCGCGCAGCCGTTCCACTTCGATCAAGGGCGTCAACGACTGGCCCAGCACGGTCAGATTCCACAACCCCACGCCGGGCTGCTGATCGAAGGCATAGCGTCCGGTCGCATCGGTGTGGTTGGGCGTCAGATTGGATTCGAAGCGATCCATGAAGGCATAGGGACCGTAGTCCAGCGTCAAGCCCAGAATCGACATGTTGTCCGTGTTCATCACCGCATGAACGAAGCCGTAGGCTTGCCAACGGGCGATCAGTTCCGCGGTTCGCGTCACCACGTCCTGGAACAGCGCTTCCAGCGGGGCGGGCTCCTGCGCGAGATCGGGGCGATGGCGATCGATGACGTGGCGCATCAGGCGATCGATATCTTCGACGCGCTGCTGCTGATAAAGCCATTCGAAGTGGCCGAAACGTACGTGACTCTCGGCCAGTCGCAGCAGCGTGGCACCCGGTTCGACGCGTTCACGCATGACTTTTTCGCCGTTGACGGCAACAGCCAGGGCCAGGGTAGTCGGGATCTTGAGCCCGGCCATCGCCTCGCCGGCGAGATACTCGCGTATCGAGGAGCGCAGCACCGCACGGCCGTCGCCGAAGCGCGAATAAGGCGTCTGTCCCGCGCCCTTGAGATGCAGGTCGACAGGACCCAGCGGCGTCATCGCCTCGCCAAGCAACAGGCCGCGACCGTCGCCCAGCGCCGGATTATAGGTGCCGAACTGGTGGCCGGTATATTTCTGGGCCAGCGGATCCATGCCCTCCAGCAGCTGCTCGCCACTCATCAGCGCGGTCAACCGCTGGCGATCGATATCATCCACCTCCAGCCCAAGCCGCGTCGCGCCGAGCGGGCTGACATCGAGCAGTCGCGTATCGCGCCTCGGAGTGGGCGTTACGCGAGTGAAAAAGTCGTCGGGGAAGCGGGACCAGACATTATCGAAGGTCAGTGCCTCGAGGGACGTTTCGCTGGCCATGATGGCCTCCTCGGGTTGGCAGAAAAGTCGCTGTAGTCTAGCTCAACTGGGCGAACACACACGAACCGCCAGTCACGATGGGCAACCGGCGCCGATCAGGCACGGAATCGATTAGGCACGGGATCGATTAGGCACGGGGTCGATTAGGCAAAGGAGCCCCACAGCGGCCATAGCGGCCGCGCGGGGAGAAAACAATAGGCGGGAAAGCCGTCAGGCCGGGCTATCGGCCGCGAACGAGCTGTCGGCGCCATGGGTGCGTATCAACTCACCGTTGGTGCGCAGCAGCGACAACAGCTGACTTTGGTAGCCGGGTGACGTCGAGTAGTTGTGCAACGTGCCGATCAGCTTCTCGGCGGAGATCGACTTGCCGGTCGCGGCCAGCGCGGCCCGTTGTCCACGAAGCTGAGCATAGGCGCGGTGGGTATTCAGGTTATGCAGATAGGCCCCGACACCGTCGCGGACGCTATCGAATACCTGAAAGCGGCGTGACGTACCCTGCTGCGCGATACCGCAGCCGGCGCTGAAACAGCGCATGCCGAACAGGTTGTTGCTCTCCTTCGCCAGCCGTGAGGTTCCCCAGCCGGACTCTTCCACGGCCTGGATCACGACCATTTCCAGCGGTACGGTGTTGACCCTTGTCAGCAACGCCTGGCTGACCTTGCCGGGCGAGCACTGCACGCCATAGTCATCGCATAGCCGAGCCAGCCGCTGCTTCTCGTCCGCGGTCAGGGGATTGATGCGCGTATGTACGCCGACCAGCCAATTCCGATCGCGCTGAATACGCGCATTTTCCGCCTGCACCAGCGGTACCAGCATACTCAGGAAGGCAGCCTTGCGTTCAGGTCCGGCCTTGAGCTCGGCCAGATCCGGCAGCTCGGTGACCGGGTCCAGCGCGGGCGGCTGAACACGCGTATCCAGCGTCGCCACGGTCCGGGAGGAAGCCGGCACGGTTTCGGATATCGACTCGGCATGAGCGGCTATCGGAAACGTTGCCATAGTGACCACCAGACAGAGTCCCGCAATCCGCGTCGCGACACTGTGGCAGCGCTTTACGCCTGCCGCGTCGTGGCACCGATCTCGAGTCATGAAGCGTGCGAAAGGTGAAAAAGAGAGCCGGGTAAAAACCGGCAGGAAGGATCGCGACATACTCGCGCCTCCGTCGAGAAGAAGACGGCAGATTAACAACAAATAGCCGCCGGGTTGAGGAAAAAACGTGCAAGATGAGTATTTTCATTAACGAGACGGCCGGCCACGAGGGCCGGCCGTCAAGGTTCAGAAACGACTCAGATGAAGATGATCAAGCACTTAGCAGTGCGTTGAGGCGCTTGACGTAAGCCGCCGGATCATCAAGATGGCCGCCCTCGGCAATGACCGCCTGATCGAGAAGAATACGCGCCAGATCGTCGAAATTGCCCCCTTCTGTACCTTCGAGGCGCGATACCAGCGCATGATCGGGGTTGAGCTCGAGAATCGGCTTCACCTCCGGCAGCGGCTGCCCCGCCGCCTCCATCATGCGCCGCATCTGAAAGCCCATTTCATGCTCCGGCAGTACCACGCAGGCCGGCGAGTCGGTCAGGCGATGGGTCACCCGCACTTCCTGCACTTCCTCGCCGAGTGCCTCTCGTACACGTTTGACCAGGTCTTCCTTGGATTTGGCAGTTTCCTGCTGGGCCTGCTTCTCGGCTTCGTCGGCCATGTCGTCGAGTTCCAGGTCGCCCTTGGCCACGTCGGCAAAGGACTTGCCGTCGAACTCGGTGAGGTGGCTCATCAGCCACTCATCGACCCGATCATGCAGCAGCAGGACTTCGATGCCCTTCTTGCGGAAGATCTCGAGGTGCGGGCTGTGGCTCGCGGCCTTGAACCCGTCGGCAACGATGTAATAGATCTTCTGCTGGCCTTCCTTCATGCGGCCGACATAGTCCGCAAGCGACTGATCCTGCGTCGTGCTGTCGGTATGCGTGGTCGAGAAGCGCAGCAGCCCGGAGATCTTGTCGCGATTGGCGTAGTCTTCCGCCGGCCCTTCCTTCAACACGTCGCCGAATGTGTTCCAGAAGGTCTGATACGCCTCGCTGTCTTTCGACAGCTTCTTGAGCATGTCCAGCGCGCGCTTGGTCAACGCGGACTTCATCGAGTCGACCTGCGGCGATTTCTGCAGCAGCTCGCGGGAAACGTTCAGCGGCAGGTCGCGGGAATCCAGCACACCCTTGATGAAGCGCAGATAGAGCGGCAAGAACGCCTCGGCATCGTCCATGATGAAGACGCGCTGGACGTAGAGCTTGAGCCCGCGCACCCCGTCCCGCTGGTAGAGATCGAACGGTGCACGCTCAGGAACGTAGAGCAGGCTGGTGTACTCGAGCTTGCCTTCGACCTTATTGTGACTCCAGATCAACGGATCGCTGAAGTCGTGCGAGATGTGCTTGTAGAAGGCTTTGTATTCGTCATCGCCGATCTCGGCCTTGGGACGCACCCACAGCGCCGTCGCCTCGTTGACGGTCTCCCAACTGACGGTCTCGCTGCCGTCGATCTCGTTGCCCTCTTCGTCGCGCGCCTTCTCGACCTTGGGCATGCGTACCGGCACATCGATATGATCGGAGTACTTGCGCACCAAGTTCTTGAGACGGAACTCGTCGGCGAACTCCTTGGCGTCGTCCTTCAGATGCAGCACGATCTCGGTGCCGCGCTGGGGGTAGTCGACGTCGGCAATCGTGAACTCGCCCTCGCCCTTGGAGCGCCACTCGATGCCCTGATCGCTGTCGGCGCGACGAGTGCGCACCACCATTTCGTCGGCGACGATGAAGCCGGAATAGAACCCGACACCGAACTGACCGATCAGTTTGGCATCCTTCTGCTTTTCGCCGGAGAGCTGCTTGAGAAAGTCGGCGGTGCCGCTCTTGGCAATGGTACCCAGGTTCTGGATGACTTCGTCACGATTCATGCCGATACCGGTATCGCGAACGGTCACCGTGCCCGCTTCGGCATCGTGCTCGATCTCGACACGGAGTTCGGCATCGCCCGCGTAGAGCCCGTCATTCTCCAGCGCCTCGTAGCGCAGCTTGTCGCAGGCGTCCGCCGAATTGGAGATCAGCTCACGCAGGAAAATTTCCCGATTGGAATACAGGGAGTGAATCATCAAGTGGAGAAGCTGCTTGACTTCGGTCTGGAAGCCGAGCGTTTCTTCTTGAGTCGCGGTAGTCATTGACGAGCCTCTTGACGCTATTACGAAATTAAGACGGATCCGAAATTAAGACGGACAAAACAAGGTGTTCAGCGATATGGGGCTGGCTTTCCCCATTTCAAGCCAGCCCGTCAATCCGCAACGATTTCCTCATCGTCGATGCCTTTCCAACGCCGATAATCGCCCATCGCGCGGTCGACCCGCGTCAACAGCCAGCCCACGATGAAAACATCGTCGACCAGCCCTATGATCATCAGGAAATCGGGGATCAGGTCCAGCGGCGATACCAGATAAACGAGTGCTGCAGCCATCCACCCGAAGGCGGCCCAGGGAATCGGGCGATAACGGCCCCGAAAGACATCCATGCACATCGGCCCGAAAACCCGGAACGCGCGGCCGATACGGGCCAGGGCGCCACCGCGCTGCTTGAGGCGGGAAAACTGTGTCACAAAACGCCAGGGATTCATGGGAGAACCTCCGATCAGGATGTTGGGCGCAGAAGCACTCGATCGACGCCGGCCTGGAACTTAAATGGTCACGATCCGGTCAGGATTCAACATCGGCACCTCGAAAGACCGTGGAAGAGTGTGGAAGAGCGTTCAGATCGCCGCGACGAACCCCTGTCGTTTTCGATCGCCACGTATCGAGGCGCTGGCCCGAACAAAGATCGGCGATGACGTCTTGCAGCCGAATTCAAATCTTCGCCGTCAAACACTACCCAAGCCGGCCCCCATCGGCGACGATGGGCGCTGAGTCGACGTCGCTTCGATGCGCGTCACGATGGCCCCCTTCGTGACGCGGTCTTGCCAGGAGCGCGATCCGTACAAGCACGCGCGTTGAAGAATAGCGCTTCGAGAAAGAGAGAGACCCAATGCCCGCATTGCCTATCCGCAGACGTTGGTTGAGCTGGTGCCTGGCCGGCGCCATGGGCGTCAGCGCCGTCGCCAACGGTGCCGTTTCGCCCACGGTGAACGCCAGCAGCGATCAGGCCATGAAGCAGGCGCTGGACGCCGCCCGCGACCGGCGCTGGAACGATATCGATGACGCCGCCATTCAGGATCACGTCCTGGCGGGCTATGTGGAATATCACCGCCTTCGTGCCCGGCTTTCCAGCGCTACGGCGGCTCAGGTCAACGATTTCATCGTGCGCTACGGTGACTCGCCGCTGGCCGACTGGATGCGTGGCTCGGCGCAGACACAATTTGGCAAGATGGGACGCTTCGACGATCTGCTGGCCATCAGCGATGGCGAACCCTCGGGCACCATCCGGCAATGCTACTACTACACCGCACTGCTCGATCGTGAACCGGCCAAGGCCGCCGCCGGCGGCGAAGCGCTATGGCATGTCGGCGCCTCCCAGCCCGCGGCCTGTGATTCGCTGTTCTCGACCCTCGAGGATCGCGGCGTGTTGACCGACGAGGACACCTGGGAGCGCATGATGCTGGCCTGGGAAAACGGCCAGAGCGGCCTGGTCACCTACCTCGGGCGAGATCTCGATGATTCCTGGCAGCGAGCGATCGATAGCTTCGATGACGTCCGCGGCAACTATGCCGACGTCACCCGGATTCCACTGGATCTCGGCCCCGATGGCCAGGCCAGCGGGGCACTGATTGCCGCCACGATGCATGGCCTGACCCGCGCAGACACCGAGGCTTCACTGGAAGCGTGGCGCAAGATTTCCGCCCACGTTTCACTCAGCGAAGAGCAGCGTGACCGGATCGAGCATGATCTGGCGTTCTATTCGATGGTTCGCGATGTCGGCAATAATCAGGGCTGGGTCGATACGACGCTGCCGCGCTTGGCGGATGCCGATCTGATCGAGCTGCGGATTCGCAATGCGGTCACCGAGGGCAATTGGGCCAACGTCGCCCGCTGGAGCGAAGCGCTGCCACCGGAGGTACGCGCCGAGGCTCATTGGCAGTACTGGCTCGGCCGCGCGAGCGAGGCAATGGGCGATGACGCCAAGGCGCACCAGGCCTACCAGTTGGCGGCACAGGATCGCAGCTTCTTCGGTTTCGCTGCCGCCGACCGCCTGGGGCAGCCCTATCAACTGCAGATGGCCAATACCGAGGTCACGACGCTTCAGCGAGAACTGACGAATATGCTG
This sequence comes from Salinicola sp. V024, assembly GCF_052645315.1. Lineage (NCBI taxonomy): Bacteria > Pseudomonadati > Pseudomonadota > Gammaproteobacteria > Oceanospirillales > Halomonadaceae > Salinicola > Salinicola sp. V024. Next base: position 754,510 of record NZ_JBQXYB010000001.1, on the reverse strand, counting down.
CCCGTGGTACAGCGCACGGAAGCGTTGATGCGAATCGGCGAAGACGGGCTGGCCCGCAGCGAGTGGTACACCGCCGCCGCCAGAGACACGCCGGCTCAGGCCGAGGCGCTGGCCGATTACGCGATTCGCCAGGGCTGGTACGGCATGGCGATTCAGACCACCATCGCCGCCAAGCAGTGGGATGCGCTACCGTGGCGCTTCCCGGCCGCCTATCGAGATTCGTTCCTGAAATGGGGCGAAACCAACCAGGTCGATCCCTATCTGCTGATGGGCATTGCTCGCCGCGAGAGCGCGTTCAATCCGCTTGCCGCATCACCGGTCGGCGCGCGGGGCCTGATGCAACTGATGCCCGGCACCGCCGATCACGTCGCTCGCGAGCTGGGGATCAGCGCGCCCAACACATCCGAGCTTTTCGAACCCCAGCTGAACATTCGTCTCGGCAGCACCTACATTCGCTCGATGCTGGAGCGCTACCGCGGCAATCGAATCGCCGCGACAGCCGCCTACAATGCCGGCCCCCAGCGAGTCGATCGTTGGCTGAACAGTGCACCGCCCGAGTTCGATCGTTTCGTCGAGAGCATTCCGTTCCGCGAAACTCGTGACTACGTACAGGCCGTGCTGGCGTATCGGGTGATATTCGAAAGCCTCGCCAAGCAGGGCAACACTCAAGGCGTCGCCATGCTGTCTCCGGCCGAGAGTCAAGGCAACTACGACCCGACGCTGATCGCACGTAACTGAGGCCAGGCCTCTCCAGGCACCGTTCGACAGCGAAACGCCCCGACTGTCCGCGAATCAGCTCAACGGCTGAGTCAAGGACAGCATCGGGGCGCTTTTTCGGCGGGACTCGAGAATGACGGGTCTATCGAGTCGATCTACACAAGCCAGATACCGATGCCGGCTCCGCCAGCTAGCGTGACGCCGAGCCCCATCAGCATCATCAGGCCGTCCCCCGCCGTCAGCCCCAGCGCCATGACCGCGATCGCCAGCGCCGGTATGGCTGCCGCGAACGGCAGCAGTTCCAGCGGGATCATGCTCAGCCCGAGTACGACCATCAGCAGCGCAAGCAGACGCTGAGTGATATCTCCCATCAGCCAGCGCAGCCGAGGCTGCAGAAAGCGATCGATGCGACGCGTCCAGGGCTTGGCCCGCTGCGTGACGCGATGCCAGCGATCGTGACTGACGCCCCGCTCACCCAACGCCTTGGGCAGCCAAGGACTCTTGCGTCCGAACACCAGTTGAATCGCCATCAACGCAATGAAGGTACCGCAGACGCTGGGCACTCCCGGAACGCCGCCAGTGGGTAACAACGCAATCAGCGCCGGCAGCAGCACCACCGGGCCGAAACCTCTGGCGTTGAAGGTATCGATAATATCCTGCAGCGTGATGGTGTCGTCCTCGACCTGACGGTCGAGCGTTTCGAAAATAGCGGTCAGCTTCAGGCGCTCCGCCATGCGTCACCTCCTTGTGACATCGTCTGTAACACTGCTCCACGGGCCCGTTCCATCAAATCGCCCGCAACATTGATCCGCAATATCATCGCGCAAGATCAAAATATCGATTGGAACGGGTATCCGCGAGGCAGCCGTATCGGCTCCGACGGGCCTTAAAGCCCGCGGCGCGCATGCTTGAGCGAAATCTGATCGTTGAGCGTCCAGAAATCATAGAGTATGCCGATCAGGAACAACCCCCCGGTCAACAGATAGATCAGGCCGGTGATCCATTTGCCCATGTACATTCGATGAATGCCGAACAGACCCAGGAACGTCAGCAGGATCCAGCCCAGCGTGTAGCTTATCGGCCCGGATCGAAAGCGTAGATCGGCCTGCCGATCCATGCTCGGAATGAGGAACAGATCGATCAGCCAACCGATGCCGAACAACCCCAGCGTCAGAAACCATAGGGTCCCGGTGACCGGTTTGCCGTAGTAAAAACGATGGGCTCCCGTAAATCCGAAGATCCACAGCAGATAACCGATGATCTTGCTGTGCGTGTCGTTGAGACTGATTTCGCGTTGCACCACGCAGACTACTCCTGACTTTTTCGATGACTGAAAACAATTGGCCACAGCCATGATTGGCTGTCACGGCCCCTCCTCCTCGAGGTGAGCGACAGCTTACCCGAGACACCCGCCATGACGCATGCCCCGTTAGCACTTCAAAGCATCGATACCCACGGCCAATAGTGTCAGCGTGCCCGGGATCGTGCAGTGGCCTTCCCGCAACGCCGTCGAATATGACAGCGATATATCAATCTTCTTTAAAAGCGTTAATAAAACCATACCGCATGCCGCGATCAACTTGAAAAAACGGCCTGACCGACAGTAGACGCCAACAAAATTTCCCTCTATGGTTCAAAAGCGGGGCATGGAAAAGGTTCTATCAAAGTCAAGCCATTCGCGCTTGTCGAGGTATGGCCACCAATGCAACATCCGTTGCGTAGGTTTGCAGGCAGAATGTCGTCGGTTGTTAGTCGATCTCGTCCAACTCCTAGTGCGCATTCCCCTTGGTCGGACCACGCATTTCGGGCATCCCCCGGGAGGCTCGGTTACATCACTATGCAAGTTAAGGATATCGACAATGGCAACCGGCACTGTGAAGTGGTTCAACGACACCAAAGGCTACGGTTTCATCTCCCCCGACGATGGTGGTGATGACCTGTTCGCACACTTCTCCGAAATCCAGGCTGACGGCTTCAAGACGCTGCAGGACGGTCAGAAGGTCACCTTCGACGTCACGCAGGGAAAAAAGGGCCTTCAAGCCGCCAACATCAAGGTATCTGGTTAATCCCAGTCAAGGGTCACAGACGTGGAAGCTTCGGCCCATGGCCCGACCGCCTTGAACAAAGCCCACCTAACGGTGGGCTTTTTTGTTCACGATCCAGTGGCGCTCAAGCAGAGAGATGTTTGGCGGCCAGGCTCAGGGTTCGCCGATGTCCTCGTTCCAGACTGTCGGATAGGCCGCGATGAACTGCGTCATCATTTCGCGGCAGGCGGGGTCATCGAGAACTTCGATCTCGACGCCGCGTTCGCGCAGCAGCGCCTCTTCGCCCATGAAAGTACGGTTCTCGCCGATGACGACCCGAGGTATGCCGTATAAAAGGATCGCCCCGCTACACATCGAACAGGGGGACAGCGTCGTGTAGAGCACCGAATCACGGTAGACCGAGGCGGATCGCCGACCGGCGTTTTCCAGCGCGTCCATCTCCCCGTGCAAAATGGCGCTTCCCTTCTGTTGGCGCTGATTGTGCCCGCGACCGATGATCTCGCCCCGGTACACCAGCACGGAGCCGATCGGCACGCCGCCATTCTCGAGACCACGCTTCGCCTGGTCGATCGCTGCCTGCATGAAGTCGTCCATTCCGGCTCTCCTCTCTAATCGCTGGTCGATCAACACCTGCCTCTTGTGCCCATTGCATCGCGCTCCCCGCTTTGCATCCACGTCTCTGGGTGGACCTTTTGCGAGGTCTGCCGTCAGGCGGGAGGATGTAACAGGGGGCAGTTCTCCGGGACCACCAACGGCAACGCATCACGGTCCAGCGAGGCGCGAAAGCGCTCGTAGCGCCGTGGTTCACCGTCGAGGTTCAAGGGAAAGGCGCCGTTACTGTCGAACTCGACCCAAGGCACACGCAGATAGCGCACGAACTCGCCGTCCTGAGGCAGATTCTCGAGTTCATCGATGATCCGTTTCAGATCGCCCAGCGAGTTGAAATGACGCACGAACAGCAACTCGAGCAGGCCGTCGTCCAGCCTGGCCGAAGGTGCCAGCCGTTGACCGCCGCCGGCCTGGGAGCCGTTACCGATCGCCAGCATGAACAGCGGAACTCGTGCCTCGCCGTCCGGCCAGCGCATATGCCCTTCATAGGGTTGGTAATTCCAGGCCTTCAGCATGCCCATCAACGAATAGGCGCCGCCCCCCAGAAGCCGCTTCAGCCCTACCGGGGTCGAGGTGGTGATCTCCGCCCCGAAACCGCCGGAGGCGACATTGATGAAAGGCTCGTCATCGAGCTTGCCGACGTCAACCTGGCGGATGGCGCCCGTCAGCGCCAACTTCAGCGCGTCTCGTGGCGCCATCGGCACGTTCAAACCCGTGGCGAAATCATTGGCGCTTCCCAATGGCAGGATGCCCAATGCTGGTCGCCGTTCGGGAGTCTGACGCATCAATCCCGCGACGATCTCATTGATCGAACCATCTCCGCCCCCGGCAACGATTCGCGTGGCCCCGGCTGCGACGGCATCATCGACCAGCCAGTTGCCATCACCGCCTTCCCAGGTCACTCGAACCCGAAGCTCGTGCCCCTCTCGACGCAGAGACTCGACCGTCTCCCGAATCTCCGGCTGTTGCGCGGATTTACCGTTAAGAATCAACCATGTGCTGTCCTTGCCATGACTGGCCATACCAATCGCTTCCTTTCCCGGGGCCGACCGATCACCGTCGTCGTGCCATCATCTTTCGCGGCTTCGCTGCCGCCAATTGCTTCATTCTAGCGTGTTCCGCTCATATCGTTGTCGGACTCGTTAAACCACACTCCAACGCAGCACTAGGTTACCCGACGTGCCGATGAACAACCGGCGGTCGTGGATGGCGTGTGGCGTACCGCAAGCAACGCGGCGGTGACAGTGCCTATTAAGAATCTTTCCGTCTACAAGGCCTCAATCGCTGGAATTGGCATTTTCCGTTACTCGCTTTGCCAACACCCACAGGACGATCCCGCCTCCACTGCAGATCAGTGCCAATGAGACCTGCGGTGCCAACGGCGTCATCAGCAATAGCGTTGCCAGCGTCGCACCGCCGCCCAGCTGAATCGAGCCCAGCAGCGCCGCTGCCGTCCCCGCACGTTCGGGAAACGGCTCCAGCGCCAGGCTCGCCGCGGCACCCAAGACCATCGAAAAGCCTATCGAAAGCAACGCTATGGGCCCCATGAAGGTCACGACCGATACCGGCACGCTTCCATACAGGCAGGCGATCAGGACGCCGCCACCAACGACGACGATCAGTCCCCGCTGCACGGTCGACTTCCTTCCCCAGCGCGCCATCAATCGGGGCACGATGAAAAACGCCACCGTACTCACCAGTGCGTTGCCCCCGAACCACAGGCTGAAGACCCACTCCGGTTGGCGCAGACGGTCCATCATCACCACTGGCGCGGCCGAGACGTAGACCAGAATGGCCGCCATCATCGTGCTGACGAGAATGGCGTAATAGAGGAATCGCCGGTTGAAAAGCACCGGTCGATAACGTGACCAGCGATAGAGGCGCTTTTCGATAAGCGTCCCGGGCGGCCGGGTCTCGCCGAAGCGCCAATAGGCGCTGAGCCACAACAGCGCTGCGAAGCCGGTCATGAACGCGAAGTTACTGCGCCATCCCAGCGCGACGGTCAGCGCCCCGCCCATCACCGGTGCCAGCGACGGTACCAGCGTGAGTGAACCATTGAGATAGCTGTAAAGCTTGGCGCCCTCGGTCGGCGTATAGCCGTCACGGACGGCGGCGAAGGCCACGGTGACGGAAGCGCAGGCGCCCAGCCCCTGAAGTATTCGCGAAAAGTACAGCATCTCGATCGAGATCGCGGTCATCCCGATCAGCGCCGCTACCATATAGATGGCGACGCCGCCCAGCAGCACCGGGCGCCGCCCGAAACGGTCGGTCAGCGGACCGACCAGCAGTTGCCCGACGCCAACGCTCATCAGAAACAGCGTGATCGTCAACTGCAGCGCCGCGTAGGAACGCTCGAACTCACCGGCCATGGCGGTCAATGCCGGCAGATAGATATCGATCGCCAAGGGCGACAGCATCACCGCGCCCATCAGTATCCAGAAAGCCGGACGCTTCTCGCGTGCCTGCATCATTACCTCGCCGCCATGTCAGGAGCGCCTACTCTATCGGCTGGCAAGGGAATGACAACCATTCTCGACATCAATCTCCGGTGGGCGAAAGCTGAAACTCCAGCAGACGATCATGGTCGCGCAGATTGGCGGCCAGCGGCGGGATATACTTGCGATCGTGGGTTCTCAGCATCATGCGGTATTCGAACTGGCGGCCGTCGTCGCGCGTGCGATAGCTCAGGCTTTCGATCTTGAATCGGTGCGACGCCATCAGATCGTGAATCTGCGTTTCAGCCATCACCGCCTGACTGTCGAATCGCAACACGCAGCGGGCGAATATCCGGCTGGGCATCCGCGCCTCCACCATCCGGAACAGGGAGAGCGTCAGCAAGGTCACCACGGTCGCCAATACCGCCGGAAACAGAAACCCGATGCCGTAAAGAATACCCAGCGCCGACGTTATCCAGATCGAGGCGGCGGTCGTCAGCCCTCGGACCGTCAAACCCTCCTTGAAAATCACCCCGGCGCCCAGGAACCCGATCCCGGTCATGATGCCCTGTGCCATGCGTGTAGGGTCCGTACGGATCGTGGCTTCCGGCACCGCTGTACCCAACCACTGCCACTGATACATCGTGACCATCATCAGCAGCGCCGAGGAGACGCAGACCAGCGCATGGGTGCGGAACCCCGCCGGGCGCCCGTGAAAGGTGCGCTCCAGCCCGATCAGGCTGCCAGCCAGCCAGGCCATTCCCAAATGCGTCAGCATCGTCCACGATTCCGGCGACATGCTTGGCTATCTCCTTGTCTCGTTTACGACTATCGTTTCGTTCATGACTGTCGTTTCAGCATAGTGCTTGCCGCCAGCTGTCGCAGCCTACCCTGACGGTAATGCGCGCTGCCGACGCGACCTTTTATCTCGCTACGAAGGAATGCAAGCTTGAGTAAACACCACAGCCTCACCCCGCCCAGCCGCGTCAGAGAGGAGGAGGACGAACACGATCTCCAGCTCAATGGCGAAGATCTACCCTCGAAAGCGGCGGCCGTACACGAATCCATTCGCGAGGAAGGCGAAAAGGAGTTGAGCCGCACCGTATCGGCACTGCTCTGGTCTGCCATCGCCGCCGGCCTATCGATGAGCTTTTCGATGCTGGCGAAAGGCCTGCTGCATGCGCGTCTACCGGATAGCGATATCGGGTTTCTGGTCGAATCACTGGGCTACACGGTAGGCTTTCTGGTGGTGATCATGGCTCGTCAGCAGCTCTTTACCGAGAACACCGTTACCGCGGTACTGCCCGTGATGAGCCAACCGCGGTTCGGTAAATTCGTCTGCCTGCTTCGCCTGTGGGGGGTCGTGCTGATCGGCAACCTGGTCGGCGTCGCGGTTTCGGCATGGGCGATTCTGGCCCTGCCGATCTTCTCGATGCAGACCCACGAGGCATTTCTCTCTCTGGGCGAACATATCCTCGAGAATACGCCGATGCAGATGTTCTCGAAGGGTATCGTGGCCGGCTGGATGATCGCGACCATGGTCTGGCTGCTGCCGAGCGCGGGCAGCGCCAAGATCTGGGTGATTCTGATCGTGACCTACCTCGTCGCCATCGGCGGATTCACGCATATCATCGTCGGCTCGACCGAAGTGATGTATCTGGTCTTCTCCGGTCACGCGAGCTGGGCGGATTATCTGTTCCGATTCGGCCTGCCGACGCTACTCGGCAACCTCGTCGGCGGCACTTTCATCTTCGCCCTGATCAGCCACGCCCAGATCCGCAGCGATAGCGACAACTGATGGCCGTTGGTCGACGACAATGACAGAGGGAAAACGCAGACGGGGCGCCATTGGGCGCCCCGTCTGCGTTTCCGCCAAGTCTGATGAGCCGTTACAGCGCTCGCGCCGCTTCGCGTGCCTCGCTCGGCTCGGCAGTCGTCGCCAGGTTGATCCCGGCGATCAGTGCCTTCAGCGAGGCACTGACGGTGTCGCTGTCCTCGGCCACGGCGCACACACGCTGCCCGTCGACGTTGAGCTGGACGAAGGCGATGGCATTGGCCTCGCTGTCACCCCCCAGTGAATGCTCTGCATAGTCGACGATACCAACGCTGATGCCGGAATGCTTCTGCCACGCATCGGTAAACGACGACATCGCGCCATTACCCTTGCCCGAGAGCCGCAGCGTCTCGGCGCCCTGCCAAAGGGTTACTTCGATACCCTCGTCCTGGCCCTTGGACAGACGATAGTCGGCCAGCGACAACGGTGATTCGCAGGTGAAGCGATCGAACATCACTTGGCGAATCATCTCGCTAGAGAGCTCGCTGGCCCGCGTCTCGCTTTCCTGCTGCACGTAAGGTGCCAGTGCCAGCATCATCCAGCGCGGCAGGCTGATGCCGTAATCGCGCTCGAGCAGGAATGCCATGCCGCCCTTGCCGGACTGGCTGTTGACCCGAATGACCGCCTGATAGTCACGACCGATGTCGTGCGGATCGATGGGCAGGTAGGCGACCTGCCAGGGTTCGTCCGGCTGCTGATGCTTGAGCGACTTGCGAATCGCATCCTGATGGCTGCCCGAAAAAGCGGTGTAGACCATCTCGCCGACCCACGGGTGGCGCGGATGAATCGGGATATTGGTGCACTCGTTGACCACTTCGATGATCTCGTCCGGCCGCGACAGATCGAGCTCCGGATCGATGCCCTGGCTATAGAGATTCATCGCCAGCGTGACGATATCCATGTTGCCGGTACGCTCGCCGTTGCCCAGCAGCGTGCCCTCGACGCGCTCCGCGCCGGCCAGCAGCGCCAGTTCCGCGGAAGCCACCGCACCGCCACGATCATTGTGGGTATGGATCGAGATGATGACGCTGTCGCGATTCTTGATGTGCTGGCAGAAGTATTCGATCTGATCGGCGTGATGATGCGGCCCCGCCACCTCCACCGTGGTCGGCAGGTTGAGGATGCACTTGTTGGTCGGCGTCGGCTGCCATACGTCCATGACCGCTTCGCAGATCCGCAACGAGAAGTCGATCTCGGTGCTGGAGAAGCTCTCGGGGGTATATTCGAAGCGCCACTCCACCTCCGGATAACGCTCGGAATAGGTCCTGACCCAGGTCGCGCCCTGTACCGCGATATCGACGATGCCGTCGCGGTCCATCTCGAACACCCGTTCGCGCTGCACGGTCGAAGTGGAGTTGTAGAGATGAACGATGGCGCGCTTGGCGCCGACCAGCGATTCGAAGGTCTTTTCGATCAGGTGTTCCCGGCACTGCACCAGTACGGCGATGGTGACGTCGTCAGGGATCTGGCAATCATCGATCAGCCAACGCACGAAATCATAATCGGGCTGGCTCGCCGACGGAAACCCGACCATCACCTCCTTGATCCCGACCTTGACGATCTGGTGCCAGAAGCGCTTCTTCTGCTCCACGCTCATCGGCTCCAGTAGCGCCTGATTGCCATCGCGCAGGTCTTCGCTGACCCAGATCGGTGCGTGATCGAGATCACGGTCCGGCCATTGGCGATCGAAGGCGGGTACGCGGGGCGCTGGACGGTATTTTCTATGATCAAAGGCGCGATGATCGGAAGCAGACATGGTGAAATTCCTGAAGGTGAAGAATTCGGCGCGTTTCGACCGCTGATGGCAGTCCGGTCGTCGTGCCGCAAGGGGGATATCCCTGCGGGCGGCTCCGCTGCTCGTGGCGGCGGCTCTGGACGACAGCCACAGTGTAAAACGTTTCCTGCGGCAGTTTATTGCGAAAGAAAGCGCCAACCGAAGTATATTGGCATAAAATTGCTGAAAATATTCTATTTAAGGCAGAAAACACCCATGACCCCGCCGGCGCCGCTAGCCCTGGATCGATACGATCGACGCATACTCGAACTCCTCCAGCAGGAGGGGCGTATCAGCAATCAGGAACTGGCCGACCGTATCGGCCTTTCGCCCTCCCCCTGCCTGCGACGCGTCAGGGCGCTGGAAGAGAATGGCCTGATCGTGCGATATCGCGCCGATGTCGACGCGCGTCATCTGGGTTACCAGCTGATGGCGCTACTGCATATTTCGATGGATCTTCACACCCCGGAGCGCTTCGACAACTTCGAGCGCCACATTCGAGAAGTGCCCAACGTCATCGAGTGCCTGATCATCACCGGCCAGGCGGCGGACTTCCAGCTCAAGATTCTGGTGCGCGACATGGACGACTACCAGCATCTACTTCTGCACGTCATCAACCGCATCGAGGGCGTCACCGGCGCCCATACCAGTTTCGTTCTGCGGCGCGTGTTCGAGAATCGCGGCGTGCCGGTGGAGCTCTGACCCCGTATCTGCCCCTGAATGCCAAGAGTGCCCCTGAATGGCAGAAGTGCCCCGCGCCGCGCGAATTAGGCCATACTCATGCATGACGACGCCCGATCGATCACAACACAGGAAAATGCAATGTCTCTTCGCCGTACCCTGCTCGCCTCGCTGCTGCCGCTGGCCGCCGCCATCCTGACGCCGGCACAGGCTCAGCAGTCGAGCGAACCACAGGTCGATACCGAGCAGTTCCAGTCCTGGGAAGTGCGCTGCCCCAAGGGCGGTGAGCGCCAGAGCTGCGTGATGAGCCAGATGGTCAGCAACCCGGGCAGCGACGACTCGCTGATGCGCGCCATGGTCGGCCTTCCGGCCCAGGCCGACGGTCCGGTCATGGTCTTCCTGCTGCCGCTGGGCGTGCGTCTGGCGCCGGGTATCCAGCTTCAGGTGGACGACAACGAACCGGTGGGCATGCCCTACCAGGTCTGCCTGCAACAAGGCTGCCGCGCCAATCTGGCGCTGTCGCCGCAGTTGCTCGCTCAGCTGCGCGGCGGCAACAAGGCCACGGTCAGCGTCATCGCCCCCGACGGCAAGCGGCTCGACATGGACCTGTCGCTGATGGGCTTCACCAGCGCCAGCCAGCGAATCGCCTCGCAGTAAAGGGCCCCGCTTCCGCACGCGAGATGTCAGGCCCGGCGCCCTGCGCTGGGCCGCATCGGCGGGCCGATCCCGACGGTGTACTGTCGACGCTGTTCGCCAGCTCCCATTAGACGATTGCGCAATTGTCGGGACAGTGAGGTCTGGGTTAAGACTTTGCATGCAAAGTTCATCTTGAAGACTCACTTTCAAAGACAAGCACGCCCAGCGAGGTCATCATGAAACGATCCAGCGCGCCCCGTCATCTCAGCCTGCTGTTGTCCGCCGCCGTTCTGGCCTCGCCACTGGCATGGGCGGATTATCCCGAAAAGCCGATCACCCTGATCGTGCCCTGGGCGGCAGGCGGCGGTACCGATGCAACCGCCCGCATCATCGCCTCCTCGCTGGAGGAGCAGCTCGGCCAGACGATCAACGTCCAGAACCGAACCGGTGGCAGTGGCGTCGTCGGCCATACCGCGATCGCCAACGCCAAACCGGACGGTTACACCCTGGGCCTGGCGACCGTCGAAGTCGCGATGATGCACTGGCAAGGGCTGACCGACCTGACCTATCAGGATTTCACGCCGATCGCGCAGATCAACTTCGACTCCGCCAGTCTCTCGGTCGCTGACGACTCGGCGTTCAAGGATCTCGAAGACTTCGTGACCAAGGTCAAGGACAACCCGCAAGGCACCTATACGGCATCCGGTACCGGCCTGGGCGGCATCTGGCACGTGGCACTCAACGGTTTTCTGATGGATCAGGACATTGCCGCCGGGAAGATTACCTGGATTCCCAGCCAGGGTTCGGCGCCGGCCATGACCGAGCTGGCGTCCGACAGTATTGACCTGGTGGCATCTTCACTGCCGGAAGCCAGATCGATGATCGACGCCGGAGAACTTCACAGCCTCGGCGTCATGACCCCTGAAAGACTCGAAGGCTTTCCCGATATCCCCACCTTCAAGGAGCAGATCGGGAGTGATTTCACGCTCGGCGCCTGGCGTGGCATTGTCGGACCCAAAGGGATGGATGAAGACGTGGTGGCAACGCTGGAAGACGCCTTCAAGAAAGCCTACGACAGCGACGCCTATCAGAACTTCATGGCCAAACAGGGTTACGGCGTGGTGTGGCGAGACGCCGATGACTTCGCGCAGTTGATGGCCGAAGACGACGAGAAGTTCGGCAAGATCATGGGCGAGATGGGACTGACGAACTAGATCGCTACCGCGACATGGGTGAAACCGATAACTCTGGAATCGTGTTTTTCTCGAGGAGAGGGGTTGTCCCCAGGATAATGTCTGTTCCATGCGGGCCGGCGCAGCAAATGCCCGGTCCGTCTTGTTTCTTTTCCCAGCCACGACAGGAAGCCGTAGCCATGCAACTGCCAGAGAATCCATTCAAACGCTCGCTCGATGGCAATACACGCTATGGCTGCTGGGCCGGGTTCGGTACCGGCTACGCGACCGAGATTCTTGCCACTACCGGCTTTGACTGGCTGCTGATCGACGGCGAACATGCGCCCAATACGGTGCCCTCCGTACTGGCCCAGTTGCAGGCCATCGCTCCCTATGCGATCGCCCCCGATACCATCACCCCCAATACCATCACGACCTATGCCTGCGCCCCGGTGGTGCGAACCGTCAACCACGACCCGGCGCTGATCAAGCAGCTACTCGATATCGGCGCCCAGACGTTGATGATTCCCATGGTCGACACGGCCGAGCAGGCGGCGAAGCTGGTGGCGGCGACCCGCTATCCGCCTCACGGTTTCCGGGGTGTCGGCGGCGGTTTGACCCGGGCGACGCGCTGGGACAGCGTCGAGGATTACCTGGCACGCGCCCATGAAGAACTCTGTCTGGTGGTGCAGGTGGAATCTCAGAGCGGCGTCGATAACGCCGAAGCGATCGCGGCCACCGAGGGTGTCGATGCCGTCTTCGTCGGCCCGGTGGATCTCTCCACCGGTGTCGGTCACGCCGGCAACCCCAACCATCCGGACGTGCAAAAGATGATTCGTCACACGCTCGAGGTCACCCATGTCGCCGGCAAGGCGGCCGGCATCCTCGCGCCCGCCGAGGCGGATGCCAAACGGTATGCCGAATGGGGGTTCGATTTCATCGCCGTCGGCATCGATATCAGCCTGCTGCACCAGGCCGCCATCGAAACGATTTCCCGCTACAAGCCGGACACGCCCAAGCCCAGGTCGAGCCTGGGGTATTGAAGCAGCGAGAGGCATGATCGCCCGGTGACGTCGGATAAAAAACGCGCTCCGTGGAGCGCGTTCGCTATCCGCCTTATCAACCGATCAACCTTCACGCATAGGTGTTGATCTGCGTTCCCACACTACCGGAAGAGGCCAGCTCGGCTGTCGGTGCCACGGAAGACATCAACTGCTCGATGTGCGAGGCCTGCCCATCGAGAGACTTCTTCAGCAGGCTGTTCTGCGCTTCCTGGCCCTGATTGAAGTTCTGCAGCGCCAACGCTGTGCCGACGGCGGCATTGACTGCGGTATCCATCGCAAACTCCTTGATCTGAAGGAAGGTGATGCGTCCACCTGTCTTACGGTTTTTCGATCTTTCGGTCCATCCACTCGGGTATCGGCCGATCCGGGCATCAACTTTAGCCATCGATGATCGACATGACCCGATAGACGATGGCCGCCGCACCGGAAACGCGCTGATCTATCGGTTAAGCTTGGCCGTGGGATTTCACACCTAGGAAAGTTCGATGCTCAAGCTCCTGCCCACGACCGCGCTCGCATTGTTGACCGTCACCGCCTTGAGCGCCTACCAGCAACACGATTCCCCGACTCAGGCTGACGGCGTCTCCACCCAGACATTCCACGCCGCGGATTATCCGCTGAGCATGACATATGACGCCGAATTGACGCGTGTCGATGGCGAGGCGTCCAGCTACTTCGACAACGGTGGCTGGCAACTCGAAGATGACGCACCCGGCGATCGATTGATCCTGTTGAAGCTGCCCCAGTCCGACGAAATCACCACGGCGCTATGGCGCCTCGGAGCGAGCGATGACGCGAGCGCCGTCGACCATTGCCTGACCGTGCCGGCCAACGCCCAGGCGATGTCGTCGAAAACGACCATCGGCGGGAAAGCCTTCAGCGGATTCACCCTCGGCGACGCGGGCATGAGTCACTTCCAGAACGCCGAGGGCTATCGCGCCATGATCGATGGCCGCTGCTACGCCATCGACCTGATCGTCCAGGGCACCAACGGCGAAGTCTACGACCCGCCGCGCAAGGCTCCGTTTTCCGTGGATGACGCCATGAGTCGGCTGCGCTCGATCAATGAGGGGATCTCGTTCGACCGCGAATGAGGCTTATGCGGGATCGGGTGTCGCGTTTAGCCGGCCTGGCGCAGCCGCGGGACATCGCGATGAAGCGGCTGGTAAACTGCAAGCGCTCGTTCCAAGGATTGAATCACCCATGAAGACCATCGGAGCCCACGTCAGCGCCGCAGGCGGTGTCGATCAGGCAGTGAGTCGCGCAACCGAAATCGGTGCCAACGCCTTTGCCCTGTTCACCAAGAATCAGCGCCAATGGAACGCCAAGCCGTTGGAAGAGACCACGATAGAGGCGTTCAAGACGGCCTGTCGCGAGCAGGGATTCGGCCCGGACCAGATCCTTCCTCACGACAGTTACCTGATCAATCTGGGTCATCCGGAAGCCGACGGGCTGGCTAAGTCTCGGGCTGCGTTCCTCGATGAGTGCCAGCGCTGCGAACAGCTGGGACTGACACTGCTCAACTTCCATCCCGGCAGTCATCTCAAGAAGATCAGCGAACGCGACTGCCTGGCGCGAATCGCGGAGTCGATCAACGAGGCGCACGCGGCCACTCATTCCGTCGTCGCCGTGATCGAAAACACGGCCGGGCAAGGCTCCAATCTCGGTTTTCGCTTCGAACAGCTGGCCGAGATCATCGAACAGGTGGACGACAAGAATCGCGTCGGCGCCTGCATCGATACCTGCCACGCCTTCGCCGCCGGCTACGATCTGCGCACCGAAGCCGCCGCCGTCGCCATGCTCGATGAATTCGAGCGTATCGTCGGCATCCGATATCTGCGTGGCATGCATCTCAACGACGCCAAGAGCGAATTCGGCAGTCGCGTCGATCGCCATCACAGCCTGGGCAAGGGTAATATCGGGCTCCCCGGATTCACCGCGTTGATGCGCGACAGCCGCACCGACGGCATCCCGCTGATTCTCGAAACCGTCGAGCCAGCCATCTGGCCCCAGGAGATCCAGTGGCTGCGCGATCAGCAGCCCACCGACTGAGCGTCCCCTATCTGATTCCCAAACCCGAGTCTCGAACTCGCTTTCCAGGCCTGGCCCGCGAAAGCTGGCTCTGACACCACTAAGCTCCAAGGAACTGCTCGATATGGATGGATTCTTCAACTGGCTCGGCGAAGCGATCGGTAACGTGATTCGTACCGTGGTCAATGGCCTGCATGCTGTCTTCGGCAATCTATGGCAGGCAATCGACGGTTTCGTCGACGGTTTGACCGGTTCGCTCGGCATCAACGACTCGATCTTCAGCATCGTCGTGCTGGTGATTGGCGTATTGCTGCTGCTCAACGGCATCCGGTCGCTGATTCGAGGCGGCGTCGTCGGCGGCATCGTCTGGCTGCTGCTCGGCCTGCTGATACTCAGCTGGCTGATCCGCTGAGCTGAATATCCGAGACTCGCGAGCTATTGCCCATTCCTGTTTGATCGGCGATCCAAACTTGTCATCGTTGGCCTCGTCTACCACCTTGAAGTCACAGGGCCGCATTGATTAGCGGCCTATCGACGGCAAGTCCTGCCGTCCTTCCTCTCGAGGAAACAGGCCAAGGAGGCAAAATCGATGAGTCAGTCACTCAAATCGCAGCAAAACGGCGTCGACGTCTACAACCAGTTCATTGGCGGCCAGTGGCTCACCGGCGACGGCGAACTGCTGGACGTGCTCAACCCGGCGACCGGCGACGTCATCGCCCGCGCCCAGCTGGCCGATGAAAAACTCGCGGATCAGGCACTTCAGGCCGCCCAGAAGGCGTTTCCGGCCTGGTCGCGCAAGACCGCCGTCGAGCGCGCCGATTATCTTTATCGCCTGGTCGAACTACTTCAGGAAAACCGCGAGCGCCTGGCTCGCCTGATCACCACCGAACAGGGCAAGCCGCTGTCGGAGGCGGATGCCGACGTCGGGATGTGCTGCGATCTGATCCGCTTCGCGGCGGAGAACACCCGGCGGCTCGAGGGCGACATCATCCCCGCGGATGATCCCGACGAGCAGATCTGGATCCAGAAAGTGCCGCATGGCGTGGTCGTGGGCATCACCGCCTGGAACTTCCCCGCGGCGCTGATCGGGCGCAAGCTCGGGCCGGCGCTGGCGGCGGGCAACACTATCGTGCTCAAGCCGTCCGAAGAGACGCCGCTGACGGCGCTGGAGATCGTCGAGCTGGCGCGCCAGGCAGGCATTCCCGATGGCGTGGTCAATCTGGTCAACGGCCGCGGACGCGAGATCGGCAATCACCTGATCACCAGCCCGATCACCCAACTGGTGAGCATGACCGGTAGCGTGCGCGGTGGCCGCGAGATCAACAAGGCCGCCGCCGAGCATCTCAAGATCGTAAGGCTCGAGCTGGGCGGCAAGGCGCCGTTCATCGTCATGGACGACGCCGATCTCGACCCGGCCGTCGATGCCGCCATCGCCTCGCGCTACAACAACTGCGGACAGGTCTGTACCTGCAACGAACGCATGTACGTGCAGTCAGGCATCTACGATCGCTTCCTGGAGCGTTTCAAGCAGCGTGTCGAGGCGCTCAAAGTCGGCAACCCGTTGACCGACAATGACGTCGACATGGGGCCGAAGATCAACGCCGCCGAACTCGACAAGATCCACGACATGGTCGAACACGCCCAGAGCCAGGGCGCGACGCTGTTGACCGGCGGCAAACGTCTGACCGGCGGTGATTACGACAAGGGCAACTACTATGCCCCGACGATCCTCTCCAATGTCGACAACGACATGGATATCATGAAAGACGAGATCTTCGGTCCGGTCGCACCAATCATGAAAGTGGACAGTTTCGAGCAGGCGATGGAGTACGCCAACGCTTCGGAATACGGCCTATCCGCCTATGTGTTCACCCAGAACGTGAAGCAGCTGATGGCGCTGACCCGCGAGCTCGACTTCGGCGAGATCTACGTCAACCGTGGCGGCGGCGAGTCGGTTCAAGGCTTCCACAAGGGCTACCGCAACAGCGGACTGGGCGGTGAAGACGGCAAGTATGGCCTCGAAGCCTACGTCAAGAGCAAGACGATGTACGTGCACTATTCATAACGTCCACGTCCACCACGTACGACGCATCATGCACTATGCGTGACAGTCTGGTTCAGCTTCATGTTCCAGCCATGCAACGGGCCGCCAATGGCGGCCCGTTGTCGTTGGCGGCTATTGCTGATTCCACGACGGCAGCACGTGGTCACGATAACACCACACGATGAGCACACCGGCGACGAGCATGACGAGCGCCACCGCCAGGAGTATCGATCCCGTCGCCCAAAAACCGGCCGTCACGCTCACGATCAGCCCACCGAGCGGCTGGGTAAGATTGTTGAGCATTACCACCAGACCGGTCGTCTTGCCGAAGTCTTCCGGCGGAATGACCCGACGGCGCAGGCTGCGAATCGACACGCTGAACATCTTGTCGAAGCCCACCACCAGCAGGAATCCCAGCGCGTAGAGCCAAGACATGGCGGTCACGCTTACCATCAGCCCGCCCAGCGCCATCGCCGTATACGCCACCAGCCCCAGCCGATCCGCCGGAATCAGCGATCTTGCAGTGAAGAGCAGCACCAGGACAGTGGCCAGCGCGCCGCCGGCCTGCAAGGCACCGTAGTAGATTTCGCCATGGCCCTGAATGCCGGTGACTATCGCCGGCGCCGTTGCCAGCAGCGTCCCCAGCAGCAGATTGACGGCCATCGCCAGCCCGATCGATGCCGGCAAAGCGGGACTGGTTCTCAGGTGACGGCCAGCGATCAACAGCGCCCGATACCCGTTGGGCGAAGCCGATCGTGGTACCGGAAGCTCGGGGCGGGCCACACGCTGCCATCGCCACACCGTGATATCGCTCAGCAAAAACCCGAGCGCGATGACCACTACCACCACTTCCCATTCAAGTTGGGCCAACAGCGCTGCCGCGAACACCGGGCCAAGTACCGTGCCCAACTGATCGAACAGCTGGGCGTGGGAGATCAGCCTTTCGTAGCGCGCCGAACCGAACGCCTGCACCAATAGCATTTCTCGCGCCATCACGCCCTGGGTCGACAGCACGCCGACCACGGCCGATAGCCCGATCAGCCACGCCACATGGGGCAGTGCCAGATATCCCAGGATCGCGACCACGCAGGTGGCCATGCGCCAGCGCTGACCCAGCCGCAGCAGAAGATCGTTACGATGGCGATCGCAAAGCTGGCCGCACAGCGGGAATGCCACGAAGCGCGGCAGGGTCTCGAAGAAGAACGCCAGACCCGACCAGGCGACGCTGCCGGTGAGCTGATAGATCACCAGCGGCACCAGGAACAGCAGCATCTGGTCGGCCAGTCGCGACAGCAGCAGCGACACGAAGAAGTGGTGGTTGGAAGATTTCATTTCTCCCGCAGCCTCGCCTGAATGACCGGAAATGTCGAGGGTTCCTCGGTCATCGGCCCAGACCCGCCCCTGACAGATGGCTCAGGAACTGGCTGAACGCCGGCGTCTCATAACCTTTGCGCCAGGCCAGCTGAGTCTTCACGCGGCACAGCGGCGTCACATCGAGCGTCTCGGGCATCTTCATGGTGTCGAGAACGCTCTCCGGCAGCACCGTCACGCACCGGCCGGTGCTGGCGAGGGCCACCATCACGTGATACGAGGATGTCTCCTGGACCGTCCAGTCGTCGCTTTCCGGCAAATTCAAGGTCTCTTCCGCGATACGCCGGTAGGTGCAACCCGGTGGAAAAGCCGCCAGCGTTCTCAGCGTAGAATTCTGCAGGTCGGCAATCCCCTTCGGCGACAGCAGTAACAGCGACTCCTCCCAGGCATCCTGGAACACGAGATCGAGAACCTCCAACCGATCCGACCATTCACTGCCGAGAAACGACGGCGGGATCGCCAGGAGTGCGCAGTCGATTCGCCCCGAACGAACATCGTCCATCAGCGTCATCGAGGGTCCGGTCCGGAGCTCCAGGCGCACCTCGGGGAATGCCGCATCGAAGCTCGCCAGGCAGTCCGGCAGGCGACTGGCAGCAGTCGCTTCCATGCTTCCGATACGGATCGTGCCCGGGGCTCGACCGCCGGTCACCACGTGCATCGATTCGGCCCGCAGCGCGAGCAGCTTCTCGGCATAGTCGAGAAACATCTCGCCCGCGTGCGACAGCGAGATCCGCTTGCCGGTGCGTACCAGTAGATCGACACCGAGGCTCGCCTCCAGCTTCTGCAGCTTGGTCGTCACGTTCGAGGGGCTCTTGCCCAGGCGCCTCGCGGCACCGGTCACGCTCAGCTCCCTGGCGACGCAGACGAAAATCCTGAGCGATTCGAAATCATCCATGTCGCCTGCCTCGCCGGGCCGAGTATCGATGCTCGCCCGTCATGTCAGCGCGGCCTTGACGTCCTCGAGAGAGACTTCCGTTCTCATCTTCAGCGTATCCGGCGCCAGCTCTTTCTCCGACAGACTGTTCAGCCAGGCGCGCCTCGGCGTGGCGCGATAGAAACGCTTGATGCCATCGCCCAAGAAGCTCGTCAGATCGACCGTGTCATCGGGGTACAGCAGGCGGAACGCCTTCTCGGCCTCGTCGATATCCGCGACCTCGCCGGCCTCGCACTGCAGATAGATGCCGCGCAGGTTATTCGTCCCTCTGGTGCGGGTCGAGTCGTAGAACGTGAGAAAAGCCCGGGGATTGGCCGCAATGTTGTGTGAATGCACGGCCTCCTTCCACGAGGACCAGTAGAACGTCAACGCCGAGTCGGGTATGGCCGTCACCGGGGTGTTCCAGGGCACATCGTCCCGGGAGGTCGCGATATTGGCGTAGAGACAATTCGCCAGTAAGTCGGCGCTGCGTTCAGCAAGATCAATGGACATCACGTCACCTGTATTTTCATATCGAGAACGAAAACAATAATTCATTCTCAATAAGAGAACAATAGGGGCGCGCGTGAACGCGAACCGATCATTGAAAGCGTTGCCAGACGATTCGTGTATATCGTTCGTGCGCCGCTCATTCCCCGCTCATGCCTCCGGATACAGGCGACTCGAGGACACGAAAAGGCCGCTACGGATAGCGGCCTGGATTCCACAGAGAGCCCTGTCAGCCTGTTACACGGAACGGCCCCATGAAACGGTTTCGTAAAGCGGTTCCATAAAACGGTTCCATAAATGCCCTGTGCGCTAAGGCAACATCAGGCATCCGCCAGCGCGCGCTCGACCATTTCGAACACATTGGGCGACAGTTTCTCGGCGCGGATACGCTCGAGCTCGGCTTTCATCAACGCCTGACGCGTCTCATCGAAACGCTGCCAGCGGGTCAGCGGCGTGATGATGCGTGCGGCAATCTCCGGATTGAGGCGATTGAGCTCGATCACCACGTCTGCCAGCAGTTTGTAACCCTCGCCATCGAGGCGATGGAAATTGATCCGGTTCTGGGCAAAGGCACCGACCAGCGCGCGCACCTTGTTGGGATTCTTCATCGAGAACAGCGGATGTCCCATCAGGAAGCGAACGCGCTCGAGCACATCGGGCTGCGGGCGAGTGACCTGGATCGTGAACCACTGATCCATGACCAGCGGATCGTGGGCCCACTTCTCGCCGAACGCCTTGAGCGCCGGCTCGGCCAGATCGGTACGATCGCTGTGGGCCAGCAGCGTCAGCGCCGCGCGCACATCGGTCATGTTGGCGCTCTGCTCCAGCTGTTGCTGCGTCAGGCTGACGGCCTCGTCATTCTCGATGCTCATCAGATAGGCGAGTGCGACGTTCTTGAGACGCCGCTGAGCGATTTGCTCCGGTGTCGGCGCGTAAGGCTCGTCGCTCAGATTGTCACGATAGACGGCAAGGAAATCGTCGCGCAGCTGCCAGGCCAGCGACTGACGCACGAACTCCCGCGCGGCGTGAATCGCATCGACATCGACCGTCGGCTGCTGTTCGGCGATATACGCTTCCGACGGCAGCGTCAGCATCTCCGCCAGCACCGCCTTGTCGTCGCCGGGTTCGTTGAGCAGGCTGCGATAGGCCTCGATGAGGCGACTGTCCATCACCTTCTCGACGCCATTACGGTGCGCCGCGATCAGATCGTCCAGCGCCAGCAGGGTCAGACGCTGGCCGGCGTCCCAGCGGTTGAAACCATCGGTGTCGTGGGTCAGCAGGAACGCCAGCTCCTCCCGCGAATACGGGTAGCGAAGCTTCACCGGCGCGGAGAAACCGCGCAGCAACGACGGCACCGGCGCCTCCTCGACATCGGTGAACACGAAGGTCTGCTCCGCTTCACGCAGATGGATGACCGCGTCCTTGCCCAGTTTCTCGCTTTCGCCGTCTTCACCGCTCAGCGTCAAGGTCAGATCGTGGCCGGATTTGGTCCCGACCAAACCCAGGCGCACCGGGATGTGCAGCGGCAGCTTTTCGTGCTGGCCCGGGGTTGCCGGCGTGCGCTGAGACAGGCGCAGGTGATAGTTACCCGTGGCGTAATCGTATTCGCCATGGGCATCGATCTCCGGCGTGCCCGCCTGGGAATACCAGCGCATGAACTGATCGAGATCCAGCCCGGATACCTCTGCCATGCAGCCGACGAAATCCTCGATCGTCACTGCCTGACCGTCGAAGCGTTCGAAGTAGAGATCGCTGCCACGCCGGAAGTCTTCCCAGCCCAGCAGGTGTCGCAACATGCGCACCACCTCGGCACCCTTCTCATAGATGGTCAGGGTGTAGAAGTTGGAGATCTCGATGTAGTGATCGGGCCGGATTGGGTGGGCGGTCGGGCCGGCGTCTTCGGCGAACTGCGCGGTGCGGAAGAACGAGACGTCCTCGATCCGCTTGACCGGCGCCGAGTTAACGTCGGCGGAAAAGGTCTGGTCGCGGAAGACGGTGAAGCCTTCCTTCAGCGAGAGCTGGAACCAGTCGCGACAGGTGACGCGATTGCCCGACCAGTTATGAAAATATTCGTGGGCGACGATACCCTCGACCCGCTGGAAGGCCGCATCGGTGGCGGTCTGCGGATGAGTCAGCACCGCCGCCGAGTTGAAGATATTGAGCCCCTTGTTCTCCATCGCGCCCATATTGAAATCGTTGACGGCGACGATCATGAAACGGTCGAGATCGTATTCCCGGCCGTAGGTCTCTTCGTCCCACTGCATCGAACGCTTGAGCGACGCCATGGCGTGCTCGGTCTTGTCGAGATTCTCCGCCTCGACCCAGATCTGCAGCAAGACGTCGCGACCACTCATCGTGGTGTAGTGGTCCTCGACTTTTTCCAGGCTGCCTGCAACCAGCGCGAACAGATAGCTGGGCTTGGGGTGCGGATCTTCCCAGGTCACGAAATGACGGCCGTTGGGCAGCTCGCCCTGCTCCACCGGGTTGCCGTTGGAAAGCAGCACCGGGAGCGACTCGCGATCGCCGATTAGCGTGGTCGAGAACGTCGCCATCACGTCCGGCCGATCGGGATAGAAGGTGATTCGGCGGAAGCCTTCCGGCTCGCACTGGGTGCAGAACATGCCGTTGGAGCGGTACAGGCCTTCCAGCGCGGTGTTGGCGTCGGGGTCGATCTCGACTTCGGTATCGAGCAGGAAGCGCTCCGGCACCGTGGGGATGGTCAGCGTCTCGTCGCCGACCGTGAACTCGTCGGCGTCCAGCGTCTGGCCGTCGATCGCGACGCTGATCAGCTTGATCTGCTCACCCGCCAGTTCCAGCGGCAGGCCAGCCCCATTTTCGCCCGGCTCGCGATCGGGGTGACGTTCCACGTGCAAGCGTGCCTTGACCCGGGTGGCAGACGGCTCGAGATCGAAGCTGAGCTCGGTGTGCGTGACGCGGTACGCCGGCGGCAGATAATCCTTGAGATAGGTCGCTTGCATCTCAGACATGGCAACGCTCCTTGCAGAAATGGGTAGGTCGAATCAGCGGAGCGCATCAGAGAACCGAGCCCGGATCACGGGATGGAGTCCGTCGTAATTCATCGATGCCCTTGCCGATCGACGATCGGACACCATTCTACCCGCGTGACCAGCGCAATATCGAATCGCTGACGTGGCTATGGATAGTCAAGGCTCTGGATAGCCGTGGCTCGAATGCCAGGAAGGGAAACAGCAGCAGCCGTCGAGAGGTCAACGTCGCTCGGAGGCATCTTCCGACCAGACGCCGCGCACCGGGCACTGCAGGCTAGGTAGCGGGCGTGTCACGATCCAGACCGCGAGCCCGGAAAGACCCACGATCAAGCCGATCTTGAGCGGCCAGTGGGAAACGGTAAAAGCGATGATCGCACACGACACGCTGAGCATGACTACGGCCATGATCTTGGCGTGCTTGGGGATGGCACGCTCCCGCTCCCAGGACTGGATCGGCGGACCGAAGCGCGGGTGATTGCGAATCCAGTTGGCGAACCGGGGAGAGCCTCGGGAAGCCAGCCAGACCGCCGCCAGCATGAAACACGTGGTCGGCATCACCGGCAGAAAGAGACCGATCACGCCCAGCGCGAAGCTGATGGCGGCCAAGGTGACATAAATGGCATTACGCATGCCGGACATCCCCACTCCGGTGTGTCGATAGCGCCACCCGAGAGCGACGCCAGAACAGGTAGTGTAAACCAGCCCCGGTCACCCGCTCCAATGTCCAGCCATGGAAAAGGCCAATGTCGGCGGTAGAAAGACCGACCATTCACATGGCGGCGGTTAATATCGCCCGGCCATCCGGTCTGGGCACTCTGGGGCTGAATAGCGAGACAGCTGCTGCCGCACTCCGCCCATGCTTTCACGCTTCATGCCCCGCTTCAGGGTGAGTAATTATCCATGACGCGCTGATACTGACTCGGCGCCGCACCGATGTGACGACGAAAGAAACGGGTAAAATGCCCCTGCTCGGAGAAGCCCAGCTCCTGAGCCAGATTGCCTAGAGAGCCTTGGCGGTTATCGGCCAACCACTGAAACGCCGAACTCATGCGCCCCATGTTGGCCAGCATCTGAGGGGTCATCCCCGTGGTTTTTTTGAACAGCGAGAAGAAATGCGCGCGTGATAGTCCACACTGTCGAGCAATCAGATCGAGATCCAGATCGCCCGGCGCGGATTCGAGAATGAGCCCGATGCCTCGTCGTATACGGACGTCGTAGAAATCGCCCGCAGTACCCGCCTTCAACCTGGCCAGATGATGCCAATCGGAGTGCTTTTCGACGATCGATATCAAGAGATCGAACAGCAGGCTCTCCATTTTTTCCCGGGGCATCGGCCCAAACCCGAGCATCTCGCCGATCAGGATATCTGCCTGACGACGCATGCGAGGGGTCAGTTCGATACACGGCTGTGCGAAAAAATCGGGGCGAGCGCTGGTCGAGAGATCCGTTTGAAGCGCCGCGAGCCAGCGTGGTTCGATATACAGTGCCAGAATCACACTTTCGGATACGCCGGCCTGGTGGTCGTAATAGTGAGGTTCCCAGGCGTTGACGAGCACGGCGGTGTCATCGGTGAGCGGTAGTCGACGCCCGCGCACCGAGAAATAGGTGTTCTGCCCGGTGGCCTTGATGAGGACGTGACACTCGGAATGGGCATGAGGCACCAGCGGCTCGTCCATATCCAACAAGGCGATTCGTCCGAACCCTCCATGAAAGATTCGATAAGCATTCGACATAGTGCCTCTCGGTCATCCCGATTATGTTGATGGACAACATCCCACAGTATCATTTTGAAGCCGATCCAACGGTGGCATTGGACCAAAGATGAAACCGCTCACGAAGCGATGATCACCTGACGTCACGCCATCCCGATCTCGCCAGGTACCACCGCGCCTGCCTTTCACCGATGTACCGCCTAGACCCGGCTGCGGTCGACAGGAGCGCTCCCGCCCGGCGTTGCCGATACGCCATTGACGGGGGCCTCGCGCAATATGGCCGATACTGCGATGCCAGCGACCAACGCCCAGAATGGTGAACTGATTCCCAACAGACTCAATTTGCTCATCGCCACTACCAGGGCCACGAAGGCCCCGATTTGATAACCGGACTGTTTGTTGAAGGCTTGCTGGAAAGCCGCCAGCAGCACACCGATCATCGCCACACCGGCAACACTGGCAATCAACGCCTTGGGCAGCGCCATGATCAGCGGCACCGCACCGCCCGCGAACAACCCGAAGGCGCAAAACAGCACGCCATTGACCAGCGTCGCGCCATAACGCTTTTCACGGTCGGCGCCGGCTTGATCGGAGGCGCAGATCGCCGTCATCGGTCCGGCAATGTTGGCGTTGTGCCCGCCGAGCAGCCCGGCCACAATGCCGCCGATGCCGCTGATGATCGTCATCGCGTTGACCGGCGGCCGATATCCCTCGGCTAGCAAGACCCCCGTAGCCTGGGCGTTTTCCGCCCCAAGCACCAGCGCTGCCAGCGGGATCGATATTGCCACGAAGGCATCGAACGAGAAATTCGGCCAGGTAAACTGTGGCGCCACCATCGCGATATCCACGCCGCCGGTCTGGATGGCACCCGTGAAAAAGGCCATCAGAAAGCCCACTACCGCAGCGACCAGTACCGGCGGAACGGACTTCAAAAAGCGTGATGTCAGAAAGAAGGCAATGAGCGCCGTTCCGGCAATCAGCGGCGCGGCGCCTACCGAGTCGACGGCCCCGACGCCGAAGCGGATCAACGCCCCGGCGATCATCGCCATGACGATCGGCATGGGTAGCCAGCGCATGATGCGCCCTACCCAGCCGCTGAGGCCCAGCAGAAGTACGATGAGGCCACTCAAGATGAACGCCCCGACCGCCTCGGCGAACGGTATCGTTACCAGTGCGGCGCTCATGATCGCCGCCCCCGGGATGGAATAGGCTCCCGTGATGGGTTGGCGATATCTAAGCGCCATGATCAAGCTGATCAGACCGCCGAGAAAATAGACCGCAAATAGCCACGCCACCGTCTGCCCATTGGTCAAATGTCCCGCGTTCGCCGCACTGATCACGATCAGCGCGGGTCCCGAGCAACCGAACAGCGCTGCAACGATTCCGGTACTGATGGACTTGAAGGAAAGAGCCGAACGCAGGTCTTTCCCCCAATGGATACGGTCTCCTCCCGGCAACGCAGCCCGGGTATCTTTTTGAGACATGGCGTGACTCCTCGTTATCGTTTTCTAGCTATCGTGTCGTTGCTGGTGAGCGTTCAGCGGTCGCCGAATTTACTCCCCGCGGAACACCGCCTTGCGTTTGGCATGAAAGGCTTCGACCCCTTCGCGGAAGTCGTTCGAGCTGCGCAGACGGCTGTAGCAGTGGCCTTCCATCTCGATGGCAACCGACAGCGGCGAGTCTTCGTTGTCGTTGATCAGCTTCTTGGCGGTGCGCTGTGCCAGCGGCGAAAAGCGACGCAACTCCTCGACCAGCGAGCGGGTGGCGGCTTCCAGCTGATCATCCGGTACGCATTCGGTAGCGATACCCCACTCCAGAGCCTGCGCCCCGGTAATGCGCTTGGCGCGCATGACCATGTGTTTGGTGCGGGTAATGCCGATGATCTTCTGCAGTCGAGCGGAGCCGCCGGATCCCGGAATCTGGCCCAGGTTCTGCTCGGGCAGGGCGTAGCGTGTGGTTTCGGAGGCGATGCGGAAATCACACGCCAGCGAGAGTTCGAAGCCGACGCCGAAGGTATAACCGCGATTGGCGACGATGACCGGCTTCTCGCACCGTGCCGGTGCCGCCACGTTCCACGCCAGCTTGGAGACATGTTCCGGCGAAGCCTCCAGAAACCCCTTGATGTCACCGCCGCTGGAGAAATGCTCTCCTTCGGCACGCAACACGATGACTCGCACATCGTCGTGGGCGTCGAGCGCCTCGAATACCTGCCGCAGCACCTCCCGCTGCGACATGGCGATCACGTTGAGCGGCGGACGATTGAGAACAATATCGGCCCGCTCGTGATCGGCATCGATTTGCACCTCGAAGCCGTCGAACTCGGAAGCCAGAAAATCCTTGATCGCGGGTTGAGTCATGACAGTTCCTTGATTGGGTTGAATCGTGAGCGGGTCGTGGATCGGATCGAACGTGAATCGGACGCGAACCGGCAGTTAGTCGGTGGCCAGGGAGTCGGCGCGGTCATCGAGGAGCACGCGACGCAGGACCTTGCCAACGGCGGATTTGGGAATGTCTTCGACGAAGATGTAGCGGCGCGGGCGTTTGAAGCGTGTGAGGCCAGCTTCGTTGCAGTGCTCGCTCAGAGCGTTTTCGTCCACCGCGCCACGCACCTTGACGAACGCCGTGACGATTTGGCCCCACTGCTCGTCGGGCAGCCCGGCGACCACCACTTCCTCGACCTGCGGATGCAGCGAGAGCACGTTCTCGATCTCGGCGGGGCTGACGTTCTCGCCGCCGGTGATGATCAGGTCGTCGACACGGCCGGTGACGAAAAGATCGCCGTCCTCGTCCAGATAGCCCATGTCGCTGGTGAAGTACCATCCATCGCGGAGCGACTTCTGGTCGGCTTCGGGGCGCCGCCAATATCCCGAAAAAGCCTCGTCTCCGGCCAGATCGGCGATGATTTCACCCTCTTGTCCCGCCGGCAGGACTTCGTCGGGGGATGCCGCATCGACCGGCACCACCCGGATGCGTTGATTGAGCGAGGCGCGACCGGAGGAGCCCGGCTTGCGGTTGGCTCGTTGATCGATGGTGAACGTGTATATCTCGGAGCAGCCGTAGTGATTGACGAACAGACTCGGCTCAAAGGCAGCTTCGACGCGGGCCATCAGTCCGGCGCTCATCGCCGCCCCGGCGAAACCGATCTTGTCGACGCTGGCCACACGCTCGGCACGGAAGGTCGGATGCTCGATCAGCATGTGATAGAGCGTGGGAACGAGATAGAGGTTGGTCACCCGATCGCGCTCGATCGCTTCCAATGTGGCTTCCGGGTCGAAGCGCGGCACGCAGACGAAGGCGCCATCGATCAGCGCCATCGACAACAGCGAACGTACCCCCATGGTGTGATAGAGGGGCATGACGCCTAGCGTGCGTTCGTCGTGGCGATAAAGATTCTGGGCCACGTGCGCCATCGCCGCAGCGCGCTCCGCTTGATGCGTTCGCGGTACGCCCTTGGGCCTTCCGCTCGTGCCCGAGGTATAGAGCATCAGCGAGATATCTTCGGGTCGAGCTCGACACAGCGTCTCGCCCTGCCCGCCGAGCAGCGACTCGAATGCCACCGCCGCGTCGTCGCCGCAGCTGCCCACCGCGATACGAGAAATGGCGTAGGCTTCCTCGCAGGCCAGAACTGACTTGGCGCCTGCGGCATCGAACGCGACGCCACGGGCCTCGGCGTCTTCCAGACAGTAGCGCACGTCCCGGTCCGTCGAGCGCCAGTTGATCGGGGTGACGATAATGCCGGCAAACTGACAGGCCCAATGCAGCGTTGCCATCTGCCAACGATTTTGCATTACCACGATCAGATGGTCTCCACGGCCCAGCCCCAATGCTTCCAGCCCGCGTGCCACGCTCTGGATATCCTCGAGCCATTCGGCGTAGCTGCGCCGGAACTCACCATCCGTGATCGCTATCGACCGCGGACGTCGTTCTACCGTTGCGAGAAAACTGCGGCCAAGGTCGAACATTAGAGTGCCTCCTGTCGGTTGTTCTGTCTGGCCCGGGCCACTGCCAGCACGGCCTGGACGATGCCGGTGTAACCGGTACAGCGGCAGAGATGACCCGACAGCATGTCGCGCACCTCGGCTTCGCTCGGGTCCGTCACGCGGCCTAGAAATTCGTGGCAGGACATCAGTATCCCCGCCGTGCAGAATCCGCATTGCAGAGCGTGATGTTCCCGAAACGCGTGCTGCAGATCGTTGAGCTCGCCCTCTTTTGCCAACGACTCGATCGTTTCCACACGACGGCCTTCGACTTGTACGGCGAGCATCAGGCACGATCGTGTGGCGCGTCCGTCGACCATCACGGTGCAGGCGCCACATACGCCATGCTCACATCCGACGTGTGTCCCGGTAGCGCCGAGCGAGTGCCGCAGGAAGTCACACAGCTGCGTGCGCGGTTCGGCATAGGCACTGCGCTCGCGACCATTGAGCGTTAGCGTGACGCGATAGCGTTCATCGAGCCGGACGTACATCGGCGGTCTCCTCCTGGACGATCTCTTCGGTCATCAGTCGCCGTCCCATTTCTCGTACCAGGTGACGGCGGTAAGTGGCAGAGGCGTGAATGTCGTCCTGCGCCTCGAGAGACCAGGCCAGCGTGTTGAGGGCGTCGTCGAGGTCGACGTCGCGGGGAATGCGTCGCACCACGGGCCGGTCAGCAACGCCGCCCACGCCGAGGCGGTATTCGGTTTCGCCGATGTCGACAGCCAAGGCGACGATGGCGAAATCACCATGGCGCATGGCGACCTCCTGGAAGCGATAGCGGTGCCCTGCCTTGCTGAGCGGAAAGCGCACTTCGGTGATCAATTCGTGGGGACGTCGAGCGGTGGTCAAGACCCCCTGAAAGAAGTCATCCCCGGTCACGCGACGCGGTTTACCACGCTTCGTCTCCAGCACCACTTCACCGCCCAGCGTGGCGAGACATAGCGGCAGCTCGGCACTGGGGTCGGCATGCGCGATGGATCCGCAGACGGTGCCGCGATTGCGGGTCTGGAAATGGCCGATCCAGGGCAGCATCTGTGCCAGCAGCGGCACTTCGTCAGCGAGTGCGGCGTACTCCGCCAGTTCGGCCTGGGTGGTGGCAGCACCTACCGCAAGATAACCGTCGCGTCGCTCGATATAACGCAGCTCGTCGACGGCACTGATGTCGATCAGCACCCGGGGCTGACTCAGGCGCATGTTGAGTACGGCCATCAGCGATTGGCCGCCGGCGATGATTCGAGCATCTTCCCCGCGTTCGACCAGTTGCTCGATGGCCTCGCGACGGGTCGTGGGTCGGTAGTAATCGAAGGCAGCTGGTTTCATTGGTCACCTCCGCGCTTGCCGGTCAGAGCGCGCAATCGTTGCCATAGCGATCCTTTGTTCGTGCTGCCACTCAACCGTTGCGAGAGCCGCGAGAAGATCTGACCGATGAGCATCTTCGAGGCGCTGGAGAGCATGCGTCCGCCCACCGAAGCGATCTTGCCGCCCACCGTCACCTCATAGTCGTAGTCCAGGCGGGTCTTTCCGCCTTCGATTTCGCTGAATCGAATTTTTGCCGCCCCAGCGGCATCGCCCATCCCGCTCTTGCCGGCGCCGGAGAGACGCAGCGAGTGCGGTGGCTCGAGTTCGGTCAATTCGACCCGGGCATCGAAGCGGGCCCGGATCATGCCGACACCGACGGTGACGTCGGCGCGATAAGTGTTGTCGCCGGTCAGTTCCAGAGAATGGCAGCCTGGAATCATGGCTTTCAGTGTTTCGGGGTCGAGAATGCTTTCGAAAACGTGCTGCGGCGACGCGGGAATTTCGACACTGTCACTGGCGCTCAGCTTGGAACCTCCACCCGTCGACGCCTGCGCGCTCTCTTCAGCCACACCTTCCGGCCTTGGTGGTTCCTCGATTCCCATCAGCATGCGGACTTTCGATGGCGTCAACGGCAGCTCGATGGCCCCCGGTTCGACCGCGTCACCCAGCGCATCTGCTACCGCGTTGGCAATGCACACCGGCGTACTCATGTTGTTGCCTTCACCGACGCCTTTCGCCCCAAGCGGCGTGAATGGGGAGGGCGTTTCCATGTGCAGAATGGTCGGATCCGGCACTTCAACGGTGGTGGGGATCAGGTAATCGGCCAGCGTGCCCGAGGCAAAGCTGCCATCCTCGTTGTAATGGAAGGCCTCGTAGAGCGCGGCACCTACCGCCTGAGCGAAAGCGCCGCGCACCTGCCCGTCCACCAGCTGCGGATTGAGCATGCGTCCGGCGTCATGCAGCGTGACGTAGCGGTCGATCGTCACGCGACCGGTAAGCGAATCGAGCTCCACGCCGCAATAATCGAAAATGAAGCCGTAGCAGAGCGAGCTGTTGATACGCTCGTCGTCATCGGGCGCCGTCAGTTCGGCCGGCGTCCAGAAGGCGGTTTCGCGCAACCCGCCCGTTTCACCTTCAGGCAGCGTTCCCGGCGCCCAGTGAGTCGCGCCGGCGAGACGCTGGAATGACGTGGCGTGGACACCGTCGGCGGTATAGATTCGCCCTTCACCGAAGCGGATGTCCTCGACCGGCACCTGCCACTGTTGCGCGGCGATGGCGTCCAGACGCGCCCGAATCTTGAGCGCCGCGTTATGGACGGCGCCAGCCACCGCACCGGCAAAACGACTGGAATAGTTGCCCGAGGCGATCGACCAGGCATCCTTGCCGGTATCGAGCTCTACATCGACACGGATGCTCTCGAGGGAAATTCCCAACACGTCGGCGACCACCTGGGCCGCGACGGTTCGATGCCCCTGACCTTGGGGCGTGGAAGAGACGTGGACGCTGACGCTACCCAGCGGGTCGACACTAATGGTGGCGGTACTCACCGCGCCGTTCTTGGGCCCGGCACGGCGACGCTCCTCCGGCGTCTGCGCCATGGTGATGTAGCCCATGTTGGAGATCGACGGCTCCACGGCCACCGTATAGCCGATTCCGTAATGGCGACCTTCGCGACGGGCAGACTCCCGACGCTGGCGCAACTCTTCGAGGCCGCCCTGCTCGACACCAAGTTCGATGCCGCGTCGATAATCACCGGAATCCAGCAGCGCCCCGGCGGCGCAGCGATAGGGAAAAGCCTCGGTGGGCACCAAGTTGCGACGAATCACATCGAGCGGGTCAAGATCCAGCGTCACGGCAATACGCTGCATCAGTCGCTCCAGTGCGAAGTAGACCTGAGGCCCGCCGAACCCACGATTGAGGCCTGTCGGCATCTTGTTGGTCATGACGATACGGTTGCGGACCTGGAGGTGATGAATGTCGTAAGCGCCTGTGAGATTGCCGTGCATTCGATAGGTGGTGGCAGGCTCCGGGGCCCGTAGATAGGCGCCGCAATCATCGAGCTGATCGAAACGCAAGGCCGAGACACGCCCGTCGCTCGCAAAGGCCGCTTCAATCGTGGTGACTCGGTTGGTGGCCGACGATGCGCCCTGCAAATGCTCGAGCCGATCCTCGACCCACTTTACCGGCGCCCCGACCTTGCGTGCCGCCAGCCCCATCATCACGACATAAGGAAAGACACCCTGCTTGATCCCGAAGCTGCCGCCGGAATCCGGCGGCGTACGCAGTCGCAGACGATTGGCGGGCACCTGCAGGGCACGCGCCATCACCGAATGAATCGCGTAGGGCCCCTGGAAATTGGCCATGACGTCGTAGCCACCCTCCGCGGGATCGTACTGACCCAGAACGACGTAGCACTCGATCGGCGTGCAGGCACTACGAGGGTAGCGCACCTTGAGGGAAAGTCTGTGCGCTGCCTGCTCGAAAGCGGTATCCGCATCGCCATAATTGAAATAACGATCATTGACGACGTTACTGCCGACGGCCTCGTGCAGTACGCTGGCGTCATCGTTAGTGGCCATTTCGGGATCGATGGAGACGCCAAGAACGTCGTATTCGACCTCGACGGATTCGAGGGCGTCCTCAGCCAGATAACGGTCCTCGGCGATGATCACCGCCACCGGTTCACCGACGTAGCGAACCTTATCGACCGCCAGACACCAGTGCTCCATGGGCTGACGGACTCCCACGGGAAACGGTGCCGCCCAGCGTTTGACGTCCTCGCCAGTCAGCACACCTCGCACGCCCGGTATCTGCAAGGCAGCCTCTATCACGACCCGCTGGATTCTGGCGTGCGCATGGGGCGACCGAACGACCGCCGCATGCAGTGTTCCGGGCGGGACGGCGAGATCGTCAGCGTAGCGCCCCAATCCTCGCAACAACGCCTCGTCCTCGACGCGCGGCTGGCGCTTGCCGACGTAGGAGTGCGGCTGCTGATGATGATGAAGCAGTGTTGCTGAATTCATCGACGACTCCTCGATGGGCGTGAAGCTGTGCCGAGGAGTCTATGATCGCGGACGATTTCGATGCATTGCCGATCGATACGGAGTTTATCCGCAGAGTCGGATCGTTTGCCGCCGAGTCTGATTTCAAGACTAAAGTCTGACGCTACCGATCATCGGAGATCGACGAGCGACTTTGACTCGGGTACGACGACGAGAACAAAGGACAGCATGGAAAGCGCAAAATAGAAGGCGAGGCGACAAGGAGGCGAAGAAAGACAAATATGGAAAAACGGGCCCGCCTGTCCAGAGCAGGCCCGAGGGGCTGGAAACTCAGTCACGAAAGTTATCGTATTGCAGCGGGAGGTCCGGGCCGTCCTCTCCCTTGAGCAGCGCGATGGCCTGTTGCAGGTCGTCGCGTTTCTTGCCGCTGACGCGGACCTTGTCACCCTGGATCGCCGGCTGCACCTTGAGTTTCGAATCTTTCAACAGCTTGACGATCGCCTTGGCGTCCGGCTGCTCGAGCCCCTGCTTGAGCTTGACCTGCTGGCGCGCCTTGACGCCGGAAGTCTGGGCATCCTCGATTTCCATGCAACGCGGGTCGATGCCTCGCGCGATCAGCTTGTTGCGCAGCACGTCGATCATCTGTTGCAGCTGGAACTCGGCGTCCGCCTCGAGCGAGACGGTCTCGCCTTCCAGCGCAAAGCTGGCATCGACGCCGCGAAAGTCGAAACGGGTCTGAATCTCCCGATTCGCCTGATCGACGGCATTGGTCGCTTCGTGACGATCGAATTCGGAAACAATGTCGAAAGATGGCATGTCAATCCTCCTTGAAAAAGGGCCTGTGTGTGCGGCCGAAGTCAGTCTTCAAGAGCCGCAGCCGGTATTTCGGCCGACTCGAGTCGCTTGTCCATCTGCCAGGCGGCGCAGCCGTCGGCATAGTAGTCGTCCAGCCAGCGGCGCGCGTTAAATCCCATCCGCCGGTAGAGTCCCATCGCCACGCGATTGTCGGCACGGACCTCCAGCAAGAGGCGTTGGCTGCCCCGCCCGCGCGCGGCATCTTCGAGCGCCTGGAGCAGCTCCCGGCCGAGCCCGGTACCGCGAGCGACGGGGTCGACGCAGAAAGAGTAAAGCCTGGCCGTCACGCTGTTGCGCCGAAACAGCAGCGTGCCGTAGCCAACGACGCGCTGATCGTCGCTGACTGCCAGCAGATTGACGGCGTTGGCACGGGTCAACAGATGCGCGAGTTGGCGGCGGCTGAAACGGTCGTCGTCAAAGCAGCGCTCTTCCAATTGATACAGGGCGTCGCAATCGGCGGGCAGGCCTGGGCGAAGCGTGCGGCGCAGGCGTGCGCTCTCATCTGGGATTTCGGTGGCGGGCGGCCCTTCGGCGGCATTCATTCGACGAACTCTCTCGACGTGCTTTTTTGACTTGCGCTTTCGTCATGCCATCCCGGCATGCTGTCTCGACGGCGCTGACCAATCGAGCCGAAATTATTTCATGCCGGCAACGGCTTGTCGTCGACTTCGCATCACTGCAAGCTGTTTTCCCTTGCAGTTCCGGCTGCATTTTCGTATCAACGCCGAATACTCTCGGGCAACGTCGAAAAAGGAGTCACCTATTCATGTCTCGCCTGCGTATCGTCGTTGACCGTCTCACCGACTGGCAACCTTATTACCCTTCCGAGGACCTGACCGTCGCCGACGACTTTCTGGCCTTGGCGGGTTCGGCCGCGACCGATGATGCCACTCACGTCATCAATCTGTGCGCCAACCTCGACTACCTGGAAACCGGCTATTACGTCTCGCTGCTGGCGCAGGCCCGCGATCAACGTGTTCTACCCAGCGTCGAAACGCTCAATCAGTTGTCACGCAAGGCGCTGATCGACATGCAACTGGCAGCGATCGACCCGTTGCTGATGGAGCTGGACAAGCGCGGCGTACTCGCGGGAGACACCTTCACGCTGCGCGTCTTCTTCGGCGAATGCCTCGCGCCTGAGCTGCAACGCCTGGCGCGCCGCCTGTTCGAGCGCCTGCCTCATCCACTGCTGGAGGCCCGTTTCGAGAAGCGCCAGAGCGTCTGGCGCCTGACGCGTCTCAAGCCTCTGGCGCTGACGGCGTTGCAGCCCGAGGAGGAAGATCGATTCGCGACGGCGTTGAACCGTCACTCCACCCGGGTCTGGCGAACACCGCGAGCGCGGCGTCGTTATCGCTTCGATCTGGCGATACTGATCGATCCGCAGGAGGCTTTGCCGCCCAGCAACCGAGGCGCGATCAAGCGCTTCATTCGTGCCGGACGACGCCTGGGTATCGATGTCAGCCTGATCACCCACCGCGACGCCGGCCGGCTGGCCGAATTCGATGCCCTGTTCATCCGCGAGACGACCCGGCTGGATCACCACACCTATCGCATGGCCAAGAAGGCCGAGCATGAAGGCCTGGTCGTGATCGACGATCCGCAGTCGATCCTGCGCTGCACCAACAAGATTTTCCTCCACGAGCTGCTGGGCACCCACAAGATCCCCGCGCCTCGGGGCCAGCTGCTGTATCGCGGCGACATGAAACGGCTCGACGAAAAACTCGCACACCTGGAGTACCCGCTGGTACTGAAAGTGCCGGACGGCGCCTTTTCCAAGGGCGTGGTCAAGATTCGTTCGCGGGAGGAGCTGGTCGCCGAGGCGCCCAAGCTGTTCGAGTCGTCCGCCCTGCTGCTGCTGCAGGAGTGGCTGCCCACCGATTTCGACTGGCGCATCGGGGTGCTGGACGGCCAGATGCTGTTCGCCAGTCGCTATTACATGGCGCGTGGCCACTGGCAGATCTACGACCATTCCAGCGGCAAGACCCGCAGCGGCGGATTCACCACCCACGATCTTTCCGAAGTACCGCCACCGGTGGTCAAGGCGGCGCTGCGGGCGACCAAGCTGATCGGCAACGGTCTTTACGGTGTCGATCTCAAGCAGATCGGCGACCGCGTGGTGGTCATCGAGGTCAACGACAACCCCAACCTGGATGCCGGCGTGGAGGATCTCGTACTGAAGGACGCGCTCTACGAGCAGGTCATGGCGGTATTCCTGAAACGCATGGAGCGTCAGCTCGAGCACAAACCGCGCTGACGGACCTGCCGGCTCGGGCTAGGTCACTTCGGGCTAGATCACCCGGGGCTAGATCACCTCGGACTATGTCAGCCCCGGGGCATTCAGCTCGAAGCGCTCCAGCTCAGGCCGCTTCAGCGCTCGCGGACACCTGATAGCCGGCGAATTTGCGCAGGTTGATGACGCCGGTATCGAGAATCAGGTACTGCCCCTTGAGGCCCAGCAAGGTGCCCTCGATCGACGGCGTCTTGTCGAAATTCAACGACACGATCTTGCGCGGCCATTCGAGAACGGGGTATTCGATCATCAGCGGTGCGACGTCGTCGACCGTCTGGATGGCGTCTTCACCAAATCGCCGGCGCAAGGCTTCGAGCCCCGGCGCGAGCTCGGCCAGCAGACGATCGCGCTCGGCGATCAGGTCGAGCGGTTCGACCTCGCCCTTGAGCATCGCTCGCCAGTTGGTGCGATCGGAGACATGCGACTTGAACAGCGTTTCCACCATCCCCGACTGCTGGCGCGTATCGACATCGAGAATCGGCAACGCCTGGATCGCGCCCTGATCCAGCCAGCGCGTCGGCATGTTGGTGCCCCGCGTGATGCCGACCTTCAGTCCGGAAGCGTTGGCCAGGTAGACAGTGTGCGGGCGAAAACAGTGGCGTTCGCCCCAGGCTGGATCGCGGCAGGTGCCCTGGAAATAGTGGCAGGTCTCCGGACGCATCATGCAGAGATCGCAATGCGCCAGCGATGAGAAGCAGGGATAGCAGTGGCCCTGGCCAAAGCTCTTGCGCGTGGCTCGCCCGCACTCGACGCAGTGAATCTGGCCGCTGGAATGCAGGCGAATACGCTGCCCTACCCAGCCGTTGATCGCCAGGCGCTGTTCGCCGGTACGCAGGTGATAGTCGGCTTGGCCGGTCTCCATCGGCAGCCGGATATCGAGCTTGCGCAGCTGGCCGCTGGCGGCCTGGCCCTGCTGTCGTGAAGCAGGTCGACCGAGAATCAGTTGATCCATTTGACCGCGGCTTCCTCGGCCGACGAATGGCTCCCGGAAGCGCACTCGTTGCGCTCCAGGTATCCGACGCGCTGGTCCGCGGGCACATCGTGGATCATTTCATACTTGATGACCGCTTCCAGACACAGCTCGGTCTGCTCGGGGCTCAAGCGGCGACCATCGGGCCATTTTCGCAGTTGGATGGCCTGTTTGAAGTTCTCGTACATCTCCACCGTCATCTGCGCGACCATGCGGTCGAAATTCATTTCGCTCATTCTTTCTCTCCTGAAACATCGTGGCCGGCGCCGCCGGAAGCGTCACGGCTGGCGAACCAGCCCATGATCAACCCGACCAGCAACCCTCCCAGATGGGCCTCGTTGGCGATATTACCCAAGCCGAAGGCGTCTCCGAGGCCCGTCATGGTGAAGATCATCCAGCCAAGCATGAAGACCATCAGCATCTGTGGCACGAAAAAGCCGCTGCCCGGTCGGCGGCGAGATATCAGCCATACGTAACCCAGCAGCGCATAGTCGACCCCCGACATTCCCCCGAACAGGACGGTGCCGGTGAAGTACTGCGCGAGGTTGGAAAACAGTGCCGCGATCAGAACGATGACGCCGAGCCGACGCCAGCCCTGGACCGACTCGACCTGCCGGCCGAAATACCACACCCACAGCATGTTGAAGATCAGATGCATCCAGCCAAAGTGCAAGAATGCCGGGGTAAAAAGACGCCAGATCTGACCACCGGCCAGGGTATCGGTGACCAGATCGCCTGGCACGATTCGCTGACCGGCCACGTCGAGCGGAACGATGGCAAGAGCACGAACGATGGCATCACCGGCAAGGAACATGGCGAGGAACACCAAGACGCAGACGGCAATCAGGCCGGCCGCAAACGGCGCCTGGCCGAACGCCTGCCCGGTGACACTCGGCCGACGCCGAGGTGCCGACGGGGCAGCCGACGTCTCCAGCTCGCCGCGATGCCAGAGTTCGATCAACCGGGCAGCCTCATCTCGCTGTTCGGGATCGGCCAGCCACAGCACCTGCTGGTTCTCCTGCTGGGTAAAGCGATGCCCGATATGATGCGCCCACAGCGCTTGCCGCAACGGACGCGCATCCAGGTCACCGGGCAGTTCGAGAAGTTTGTACATGAAAGACGTCCGACCCACTTACCGAGAGAATAGCGAAACATCGACTCCGGAGACGCTCGTGACGCTTGACCACGAACGTGAGCATCGATGCCGGCAGGCATCCATACCAAAACGAGTCCGCGCGGCCATTCTACAGAGCCGACAAAGAAAAATCCGGCGGAAGGCCGCCGGATAAGAGCAAGGGATCATTCAAGGGAACACTGACTTTGAGGACCTCGGGTGGCGGTAGTTCCCGGAAGGCTCGAAAAAATTCCGATTCTTTCTCGCGCTCGATCGGGTTTTTCCCAAAAGTATCTTCGAATCAAAAACCTGCAGCCGTGTAAAAAAATGCAAAACTCAGGATCGCGAAGACGTCAGTCCCGAATACCCTCCTTCGATACATCGACCCAGACGAAACGATTGGCATCGAGCCGCTGTTCCCCTTCCCAACGGTAAGCCACCAACCGGCCGTGCTTCACCGCGCTGTAATCGAGGCAGGCGATGTTGGCCCGCGGCAGCGCCGGCACGCCCTGGCACCAGTAATGACCGACGAACAGCGGCGGCGCCGATTCCGGATAGAAAGCCAATCGCTCGCGCTCTGCAGCGCTCAGCGGCCTATCTTCGAGCGCCGGCGGCAGATTGTCGGGTTGAAACACCACATCGCCATAGGTGTGCGGGTTTCGGCACCAGAAATGCGTTCGAAACGAGCGCCGCGTGAAGCCATCCCCCGATCGCATCTCCACGCCAGACGGTAAAGGCATTTGCGTGCCCCGGGTCAACCGATCCATGACCCGGTGCGCGAAACTGCCGGGGAGCGTCGACTCGGTCAGGAACGCACGATCGATACGGGCATCGGGCCTGTGTTCGAGAAAAGCGTCGACCAAGGGTTCGTCCCAGCACGCATGTACGACCCGCAGCCCCTCCAGGTCGAGACAGAGCGGCAGCGTCATGAACCATGCAAGACAGGCCTCCCACTCCGCCGGAAAGGCGTGAAACTGTTCCAGGGTGCGCTCGATGATGCGGTTGTTGCGGGGCGTATGTTCCCGTAGCCAGTCGCGCTGGCTATCGCCGGGCGCCTGGTGGCAGTAGGCCAGAGCGTTGTACTCGTGGTTGCCCATCACGATGCGCGCCTCGCCGGCATCGACCATGCGTTTGGCGATGGAAACGGCGAGCCGAATGTTGGGGCCGCGATCGATCAGATCGCCCAGAAAGATCACCTGGCGGCGGGGATGAAGAAATACGCCGTCTTCCGCTCGATAGCCGAGCTTCTCGAGCAGCCTGACCAGACTCCGGCCGCAGCCGTGAACATCCCCGATCAGGTCGTAGCCATCGACTTCGCGTTGCTGGACCATGTCAGTCTCCCAGCCTGCTGCTCCATCCCAGTTTGGAACGGCAGGCTTCGAAGAAACTGTGTCCGCGCGGGTGAATCAGCGTCAGACGTTCGGCATGGCGACGGACGTAGAGCACGTCGTCGGGCTTGCAGACGACGCGGGTCTGACCGTCGCAGCTGACATGCGGATACGCCTGATTGATATCACCGATCTGGATCCGAATCTCGCTGGCGGCATCGATCACGATCGGCCGACTGGAGAGCGTATGCGGGAACATCGGCACCAGGGTGATGGCTTCGAGCCCCGGATGCACGATCGGCCCGCCGCCGGATAGCGCGTAGGCCGTGGAGCCGGTCGGTGTCGCCATGATCAGGCCATCGGAACGCTGCGAGTAGACGAAACGATCGTCGACGAACAGTTCGAACTCGATCATTCGCGCGGCCTTACCGGGGTGCACGACGACATCGTTGAGACTGGTGCCGGAGCCGATCAGGCGTTGGCCACGATAGAGTTCCGCCTCGAGCAGGAAGCGGCGCTCGGTGTCGTACTGTCCATCCAGCACTTCGCCAACCTTCTGTTCGACCTCGTCCGGCAGGATATCGGTCAGAAAACCCAGTCGCCCGCGATTGATGCCGAGGACCGGTATCGCGCTGTGACATAGCGTTCTCGCCGCGCCCAGCAGGCTGCCGTCGCCCCCCACCACGATCACCAGATCGCACAGCGTGCCCAGCTCTCGACGCCGGGCTTCGCCGTGGCGATGGCCGGGAACCAACGCGGCGGTACGATCCTCGATCACCAGATCGAGACCACGACGCTCGAGAAAGATCATCAGACGCTTGAGCGTCTCGACGACCTTGTCGCTGCCCAGACGGCCAATCAGACCGATGGTATTGAACGATTCCATACAACGTGTCTCTCGCGACGTGACGGCCGGCCATTATGCTGGCTGCTCTCGCCCGTCGGCAAACGAGGCTCGATTCACGCAAAAAAAGCAGGATAGTTTCTCTGCTAACTTCTAAAAATCCTTTATACTTTCGCAGGCCTGGCATGTGGAAAATACGAGCAAGCGTAGCCACACCATCGAGCTGTTTCGTCGATGTTTTTTGGCCTGATGCAATATCAGAGCAACGCAGAAGTAGCCGCCAGGTGCACCAAATCGCTCTCATCAGGAGACAACAACCTCATGTCGCAATCTCGATCATTCAGGGCGGGCATCATCGTGCTGCTGGTGGGCTCGCTCATCGGGCTCGCCGTGTCACTTTATGCCTATTTCACTCCGCTGACCGGTGTCAACGACACGCTCGGCGCGCTCGTCGTCATCCTCTCGACGATCGCGCTGGTCGTTCTGACGCTGGTGCTGGCGCCGCTGTCATGCCGTAGCGGCCGCGTCGCGCTGCGTGTGCTGATCCTGCTGGCACTCGTCGG
Source organism: Salinicola sp. V024 (assembly GCF_052645315.1). Lineage (NCBI taxonomy): Bacteria > Pseudomonadati > Pseudomonadota > Gammaproteobacteria > Oceanospirillales > Halomonadaceae > Salinicola > Salinicola sp. V024. The sequence goes on along the minus strand of NZ_JBQXYB010000001.1, from coordinate 713,712 downwards.
TACCGGCTTCGCTGGGCTGTTGCTGCACCAGTGGTTGCTGACGGCCGCCATGGTGGTTGGCCTTATCGGTCTGCTGATGGACATGGCCAGCCCGACCGCCTCCACCAAAACAGTTCATTCATGAGGAGCCGATTCATGCCCATACCCTCGCCGACACTGTCCATCCCCACGCTGAAAGCCACGGCTCAGCGGCTGGGAATGGCCACGGCACTCGCGCTCTTGATCGCTCCCGCACCGCTGCTGGCGCAAGATCAGCCCACCGAATCCAGTCAGTCATCGGCCAACAGCAGTGCCGATGATTCGTCAGCCGGGACTCAGGGCGCCACTCAGTCCGATGCCACTCAAAGCGAGTCGACCCAGAGCGACAGCGCTGCCGACGCTCAGGATTCCGAAGACGTTGCCACGACCGACACCGGCGGCCGCGAGGACAGCGATCGCCCGTCGATCCCGCTGGTTCCCGAAAACGCTACCTGGGACAGCTTCCACGGTCAGCTCAACGCGCAGAAATACAGCCCGCTCGACCAGATCACGGCGGACAACGTCGGCGATCTCGAGAAAGTCTGGGAATTCCATACCGGTGACGTCTCCGATGGCTCCGGTGATACGCCGGCCACGGTGTGGTCCGCGACCCCGGTATTCGCCAACGACACCATCTATATCGGCACGCCCTTCTATCGCCTGATCGCGCTGGATCCGGGCACTGGTAAAGAGAAGTGGAGCTTCGACACCCAGTCCTCGCGCAAGGCGCTGACCCAGCCGGTGTTGAAGAACCGCGGGGTCTCCTACTGGGAGGCTGAAAACCCGGTCGCCGGCGAGCCGTGCCAGAAGATCGTCTACATGGGAACCATGGACGCTCAGCTGTTCGCGCTGGACGCCGACACCGGCAAACTCTGCAAGGGCTTTGCCGACAACGGCGTACTCAACGTCAACCAGTGGAACGACACCCACGCCGAGTGGCCGCTTTCCGTGCTGCAGCCACCGACCGTGGTCGGCGACCATCTGATGCTCGGCTGGGCCGGCATGGACTGGGCCTACGAACAGGCACCGCCGGGAACGATCTTCTCGCTCAACGCCCAGACCGGCGAGCTCGAATGGACGTTCCAGGCGCTCTCCGATGAGATGCGCGAGAAGAGCGGTACCGCCAACGTCTGGACGCACATGTCCGCCGATCGCGAGAACGGCCTGCTCTATCTGCCGGTCTCCTCGCCGTCACCGAACTACTGGGGCGGTAACCGCACTGAAGAGGCGCCGCTGGCGACCTCGACCACCGCGCTCGATATCGAGACCGGTAAAGTGGTGTGGTCGCGTCAGTGGGTTCACCACGATATCTGGGACTACGACATCAACTCCGCCCCGACGCTGATGGACATCACCGTCGACGGCAAAGAGATCCCGGCACTCGTTCAGGCGACCAAGCAGGGCTTCCTATTCGTGGTCAATCGCCTGACCGGCGAGGACGTCTGGCCGATCGAGGAGCGTCCGGTACCGCAGGGCGATGGCAGCGTCGAAGGCGAAGTCTATGCCCCGACACAGCCGTTCCCGACCAAGCCCGCGCCGCTGCTGGATCAGTCCAAGAAGCCCAAGATCTGGGGTCTCGCCGACGCCGTGGGTGGCGGTCAGTGCTCTCGCCTGTGGGACGATCTCTGGTACGAAGGCATGTACACGCCGCCGACTACCAAAGGTGAAGGTGCGCTGACTTATCCGGACAGCTCGGGTGGTGTGCAGTGGGGTGGTGTCGCGTTCGATCCCCAGAGCCAGACCGCTATCGTCAATACCTCGCATATCGTGCAGACCCTCAAGCTGTACAACCGCGAAGACTACGAGAAGGCCGATAGCGGCTCCGGCAACGAGAGTGGCTTCGCGCCGCAGAAAGGCGCGCCGTACGGCATGCGCCTGCAGGTGGCGACCAACTGGCTTGGCATGCCCTGCTGGGAGCCGCCCTTCGGCGAACTCGTGGCGATCGACATGCATACCGGTGACGTGAAATGGCGTCGTCCGATCGGGGCTTCTCAGCAGTACGGCTTCTTCATGCCCGAAAAATGGGGTTCGCCGACCATCGGTGGCCCGGCTGTGACGGCGGGCGGTGTCGTGTTCATTGGTGCCTCGATGGATGCCAAGCTGCGCGCCTTCTCGCTGAAGACCGGTGAAGAGCTGTGGGAAGACCAGGCCCAGGCACCCGCCGTGGCCAATCCCTCGGTCTACGAGTACAAGGGCCGCCAGTACGTTGCCTTCGTCGCCGGCGGCAACACGATCCTCAAGGATCAGGTTGGCGATCAGGTCGTGGTATACGCCCTGCCGGAGGATTGATTCTCTAGTTCGGCAACACTGATGCGGTAACAGCCGCAATCGTCGTGACGGGGTGGGCCTTTGGCTCACCCCGTTTTACGTCAGGCCATCCAATAAACAGAACACCTCGCGCCTTTCATTCGATCACGCTCTCTCTCGATACTCGGTCAATCACCTCTCCACCAACAATAAAGAGGTCGCGACCGATGTCCCTCTCCCAACTGCTCAACTGGCGCCTGCACCTGCTGGTCGTCGTGCTGTCGCTGTTCAGCGAATGGATCGGCATTCTCAAGATCCCGCTCGGGCCCGGCGCCCTGCTGCTGCTGCCGTTGTTCTATGCCTTCATTCTCGGCGTACTGCTCAACCCCCATCTATTTGCGGGAACGAAGCGATTTCTGCCGGAAAGTGTCAGCCAGGCGGCAACGCCGCTGATCCTGATTTCGATCATGCCGTTCATCGCGCGCTTCGGTTCGACCATCGGCCCGGCCATCGATCAGCTCATCAGCGCCGGCCCCGCACTGATCCTGCAGGAACTGGGTAACCTCGGCACCATGCTGGTGGCGTTGCCCGTGGCAGTACTGGTACTCAAGATGGGCCGAGAGGCCATCGGCGCGACCTACTCGATCGCTCGCGAACCCAATATCGCGATCATCTCCGACAAGTACGGTCTCAAGGGGCCGGAAGGGATAGGCGTGATGGGGGTTTACGTCGTCGGCACCATGTTCGGCACGCTGTGGTTCGCGCTGATGGCCGGCTATCTGGCCTCGCTGGACTGGTTCGATCCACGCGCGCTGGCAATGGCCTGTGGTGTCGGCAGTGGCAGCATGGTTGCGGCCTGCTCCGGGGCGCTTGCCGGAGCCATGCCCGATCTCGCCGATGACCTGCTCGCGTTTGCCGGCGCCAGCAACCTGCTGACCTACGCCACGGGGCTTTACGTATCACTGTTCATTGCGCTGCCCGTCGCGGAATGGCTCTATCGCCGCCTGGGCGGGCGTAGTCGCGCCGACAGCATGGCGGGTGTCACGGCGGCCGATGGTGGCAGTCAGGGTGAAAACGACGACCTGGCCGCCGAAGAACGCCCCGAAACGAATCTCGGCAAGACCGCCGCGGTGCTGGCGATGGCCTGCGTCGTCGGCTGGATCGCCAACACCGTCAACGGTGCCTCGCTGATCGATGCCCTGCCGGGCATGATCATTCTCTATGTCATGACCCTCATCGGCCTGGTGATCACGCGGGCGGCCCCGTTCTATCTCCCCGGCGTCGCCTGGGTATCGCTGGTCAGTATCCTCATGACGCTGCCGTTCTTCCCGGGTAGCGGCTGGATCGTCGATCAGCTCGCCGCGGTCAATTTCCTCGCCATCGTCACCCCAGTGCTGGCCTACGCCGGGCTGGCCCTCAGCCGCCGCGAGTTCACGATGTTCCGCCAGACCGGCTGGAAGCTGATCATCATCTCGCTGCTGGTATTCACCGGTACCTATGTCGGTTCGGCGGTCGTGGCCCAACTGTTGCTGTAAGTCATTTACCGCCATTGTCGGAGGAGATCATGAACCAACCCGCTTCCTATCCCGATCCTGAAACGTTGACCGAATGGCGCCACGACTTCCATCGGCATCCGGAGATCGCGTTCGAAGAGACTCGCACCAGCCAGCGTATCGTCGAGATTCTTCGCGAACACGGCCTCGATCCGGTCACCGGCCTGGGCGGCGGTACCGGTGTCGTCGTCACCATCGACGGTAATCGGGGAGCTGGACGCAGCATCGGACTACGTGCCGATATCGATGCCCTGCCGATCGAGGAACTCAATGACGTCGACTACCGCTCGACCATATCGGGCCGCATGCACGCCTGCGGCCACGACGGCCACACCACCATGCTGCTGGGCGCGGCCTGTGCGCTGGCCAGAAACCCCGACTTTGCCGGCCAGGTGCACTGCATCTTCCAGCCCGCCGAGGAGAGCGAAGGCGGCGCCCGCGTGATGGTCGAGGAAGGCCTGTTCGAGCGCTTCCCGATGGAGGCGATTTACGGCCTCCACAACTGGCCGGGGCTCGCCGTCGGTGAAGCCGCCGTCCACGACGGCCCGGTGATGGCGGCGTTCGATGTTTTCACGCTCAGACTGACCGGGCGCGGCTGCCACGCCGCCATGCCACATCTGGGCACCGACGTCGTGCTGGCCGCCTGTCAGTTGGCCAATCAACTGCAGGGGTTGATCAGCCGGGAGACCCCGCCGCACCAGTCCGCGGTGCTGAGCATTACCCAGTTTCACGCCGGTGACGCCTACAACGTCATTCCCGAGACGGTCGAACTGCGCGGCACCGTGCGCTGCTTCGATGCGGCGCTCAAGGCCAGGCTGGAGCAGCGCTTTCGCGACGCCATCGATGCCACTGCCCAGTTCCACGGTCTCAAGGCTGAATTCGACTACCAGGCGCGCTATCCGGCGACGATCAACAACCCTGAGCATGCCGCGCACTGCGTCGACGTCCTCGATACGCTCCCCGGTATCGCCAAGATCCACCGCGACATGGCGCCTAGCATGGGGTCGGAAGATTTCGCCTTCATGCTGAACCAGTGCCCTGGCGCTTATATCTGGCTGGGCAACGGCGATAGCGCCGCCCTCCACAACCCGGCCTACGACTTCAACGATGCCATCGCTCCCCTCGGCGTTGCCTACTGGCAAGCGCTGGTGAAGGAACTGCTGGACGACTGAAAAGACGCTCCGACCGGAACGCTTCATTGCAAGATCAAGCCAGGAGAACTGCATGAAAATCACCGTCATCGGTCTTGGCCAGATGGGCGGCAATATGGCGCTGACGCTCAAGCGCGCCGGCTTCGATGTCACCGGCAGCGACGTGTTCGAAGCCGCCCGCCAGCGTCTGGCCGATCAGAGCCTCGACACCGTCACGCCCGACGCGATTCCGGCCAGCGACGTTTATCTGCTGTCACTGCCGACCTCCGATCACGTGCGTGAAGTCATCGAGACGTCCCCGGGCTTGCTCACACTGGCGCCCAAGGGCAGCGTGATCGTCGACACGTCCACCAGCGATCCGGTGGTCAGCCGCGAACTGGCGGCCAAGGTGATCGATGCCGGCCTCGAATGGCTGGATGCGCCGGTCAGCGGTGGCCCCAAAGGGGCGGCGAGCGGCAAGCTGGGCATGCTGCTGGGCGGCGACATGGCAACGATCGAGCGCGTCATGCCGATGCTAGAGGCGATGTCAGCCAAACGCACGCATGTGGGTGGCCCGGGCAGCGGCCACGTCGTCAAGCTGGCCAACAACTACCTCTGCGCCACCAACCTGATCGCCACCGCCGAGGCTGTCACGCTGGCTGCCAAGGCGGGAGTCGATCCGGCGGCCTGCCTGGCCGGTCTCAACAGCGGCTCCGGTCGCAGCGCCATCAGCGAGATCAACTTCCCCGAATGGATTCTCTCCGGGCACTTCGACTCCGGCTTTACCAGCGGTCTGATGCGCAAGGACCTGCGCCTGGCGCGTGATGCCGCCGAAGGTCTCGACCTCGACCTGGCGCTGTTGGATCAGGTGGTCGCTGGCTGGCACGTCAACGCCGATCGGCCGGCGGATGCCGACGATTTCAATCACATCACCTCGCCGATTCTGGCCCAGGCCGGCATCGATTTCGCCCCTTCCGCCGCCGGCGATGAAGAGACCTCCGCATGAATGAACTGAACCGTCAGGCACAGCAAACCCTGCATCGTCTTCTCACCCAGTTCGGTTTGTCATTGGAAGCCGGAGACACGCCCTGTTCCAACTGGATCAATGGCGATCTGGTCACCGGTCAGGGCGATGCCATCAGGCTGACGAATCCGGCTACCGGCGGTGAGCTGATCAACTATCGTGATGCCGGTCCCGAACTGCTGAACCAGGCCGTCGAAGCCGCTTCACGGGCCCAGGTCGAATGGATGGCGCTGACCGCCAGCGAACGGGGTCGGCGCATGAACACCGCCGTCCGCCGGCTGGAAGGTCATGAGGAGGATCTCGCCCAGCTAGAGAGCGTGGTCGCCGGCAAGCCGATTCGCGATTGCCGCGGCGAAGTCGGCAAGGTCCGCGAAATGTTCGAGTACTACGCCGGCTGGTGCGACAAGCAGCACGGCGAGGTCATCCCGGTGCCGACCTCGCATCTCAACTACGTGCGCCACGTACCGTTCGGCGTCGTCGGTCAGATCACGCCCTGGAACGCGCCGATGTTCACCTGCGCCTGGCAGCTGGCGCCGGCCCTCGCCGCGGGTAACGGTGTCGTGCTCAAACCCTCCGAGCTGACGCCGTTCTCCTCTGTGGTGATTGCCCGCCTGCTCGAGTCCGGCGGCCTGCCGCAAGGCCTGATCAACATCGTCAACGGCCTCGGCCCGACCACTGGCGCGGCACTGACCGGCCATGACGGCATCAGCAAGCTGGTATTCGTCGGCTCGCCCGACAGCGGCCGCCTGATTGCGGAAGCCGGCGCCCGTCGACTGGTGCCCAGCGTGCTCGAGCTCGGCGGCAAATCCGCCAACATCGTGTTCGACGATGCCAGGCTCGACGACGCCGTGGCTGGCGCCCAGGCTGCGATTTTCGCAGCGGCCGGGCAGAGCTGCGTGGCCGGCTCGCGACTGCTGATCCAGCGCGACATTTTCGACGCCGTGGTCGAACGCGTCGGCCGCGCTGCCAGCCAGATCGCCATTGGCCTGCCCGCCGATGAAGCGACCCGAATGGGACCGCTGCAGAACGCGCGCCAGTTCGAGCGCGTGACCGGCATGATCGAACGCGCCAAGGCTGCCGGGGCTCGCATCGTTACGGGCGGCGCTCGCCCCGCGGACCTGCCGGAAGAAGCAGACGGTTACTATCTTGCGCCCACGGTCATCGCCGATGTCGATGCCTCGATGGAGATCGCCTGCGAGGAAGTGTTCGGGCCCGTGGTCGTCGCCCTGCCATTCGATGACGAAGCCGACGCCATTCGCCTCGCCAACGGCACTCGCTTCGGCCTCGCCGGCGCCGTGTGGACGCAGGATCCGGCCAGGGCGCATCGCGTCGCGGCTCAGTTGCGCGCCGGCACCGTCTGGATCAACAGCTACAAGGCGATCAACGTGATGTCGCCCTTCGGTGGCTTCCGCGACAGCGGTTTTGGTCGATCCAGCGGTCTCGATGGCCTGCGCGAATACACCATTCCGCAAAGCGTGTGGGTCGAGACCGGCCTCGAAGCCAGCGTCGCCATGGGGTATGGCAGCGGCCAAGCGTAGCGATCTAGGCGCGGTCGACAGTGAGAAACCGGCAAGCCTGAGCCCTCGGGCTGCCGTGAATCTCGCCGCATGGGCCCAATACGTCGAAAGATATCGACCGTGTCGTGGCAGAGCCGGATCGAGAGAGCGGTGCCGAAATGAGAAAAAGCGCGGCCGATCCCGTACCCTGCCCATCTCTTATCTCGATATTAGGCAATACTGCAGACAACGACACCATCGGACGGACGGCTCATGAGCTTCGGTATCGATCACCCTTTACTGGCGGTCAGTGATCTCGATCATGCCGCCCGAGCAGCCACGGATCTGGGTTTCACCGTCAACGCACGCCATCAGCACCCGTGGGGCACGGACAATCACCTGCTGTTCTTCAGCAATAATTTCATCGAATTGATCGGCATCGGGCGCCCCGAATGCCTCGATTACCAGGACGATAACGGCTTCCAGTTCGGCCGGCTAATCGAGGCTCGTCTGAAAGCGGTCGGCGACGGTATCGCCATGGTGGCGCTCGATAGCAACAGCATTCAGCGCGATCATGCGCTGGTGGCAGCGCGAGGCTTTACCGAGGCGTGTCCGATCATTTTTCGACGCACGGCACATCTGCCAAGCGGACGCGACGAAGAGGTCAGCGTGGCGCTGGATATCCTACATGATGCGGAACGCCCCTTCCTGACCCAGTTCCTGTGCCAGCAGCTGCGTCCGGAACTGTTTCGTGTCGACCCGACCCAGGAATCGCATGTCAACACCGCCACCTCGATCGCCGACATCTGGTACGTCAGCGATGATCCCGGCTATGACGTCGAATACTTCAGACGCATTCATGGCCCCCAGGCCGTACGCGGCGGCGACACCGAATGGACCATTCATACCCACAAGGGCGACTGCCACCTGCTCGATCGCCGAGCCCTGGCGGAAACCTTCCCGAGTCTGGGGGATCTGGAAGAGCAGCCGCCACGAGCCGTGGCGTTGACGTTGACCTGCCGCGACCTGAATGCCGCCATCACGCAATGGGAAGCTGTCGGCATCGACTACCACCGCCACAGCGAAACCCAGGCCGATATCGCGCCAGGTGTGCTCGGCACGCTGCTGCGTTTCGAGCAGCGCTGAACGTTTCAGTCAGATCAGCCTGACGGCGAACGGAATGCCTGCATCCACGAACCGAGATGACGCAGCAGCTTGAGACTCGCCTGAGGTTGGCGCCGACCCACCCGAGTGACCATGTGGGCCTGGGAATTCTGAAACAGTGCCGACGCCACCGGCAAGGCAACGACATTGCCTTCGCCCAGTTCGTGGGCAACGGCAAAGCGAGGCAGTAGCGTGATGCCCATACCCGCCACCACCGCGCGACGCAGCACGGCCATCGAATTGGTCTCCACGGCCACCTGCGGCCTCAGGCCCGCCTGCACGAAGGCCTGATCCACCAATCGGCGCACGCCGTGGCCCGGCTTCCAGAGCGCCATGGGGGTTTCGCTGAGCCGTTGCAGCGAGATCGGCTGCGATTCCCGGGCCAGCGCATGATCCACGGGGCAGATCGCCAGCAGCGGCTGGCCACTGGAAGCCCAGAAGCGAATCTGCGGGTGCACTCGCTCGTGGAACATCAGCCCGATATGTGCCCGATCCTCGACCACGGCTTCGATGATCTCGTCGGTGCTGCCCTGCTCGATGTCCAGACGCACGCCTCGGTAGCGCTCAGCAAAAGCTTTCAGCGGGGCATCGATCAGATCGTTGATGAACCCCTCGCCGACGACCAGCGAGATCGTACCGGTCTCGAGCCGCTGGTACGCCTCCAGCCGACCGATGAATGCATCGTCGAGGTCTCCTCGCTGGCGACAGTAATCCAGCGCCATCTCGCCCACCGGTGTGGGCCTGATCCCTCTCGGCGTGCGTTCGAGCAGCGGCGCTTCGAAGGCAGATTCCAGCAGTGCAATCTGCCGGCTGACCGCCGACGGCGCGATGCCGAGCCTGGCCGCGGCCTTGCGCAGCGAGCCGGATTCGACCGTGACCCGAAAATAGACCAGGCGCTGATGAGGAATATCCATGGTTGATGACCGAGAAGCGGGAACCGTTGCCTCGATTAGCCCACTAACCCCTGGTGACGTCAACGCCTCGCTCCATCCTGGCTGAGCCTTTCCGGCTCGACTTTTGCCACGGGATGCTGGCAATGTTGTCCAGTCAGGGCTGAAAACGAGCGGCGAAGGTCTTCACACGGCGTCTTTCGCTGACGCCGATGTTCTAACCAGAAGAATGTCTTACCAGGACGATGTCTTAACCAGGAGTCAATGCATGTTCATCGCCATGAACCGCTTTCGCGTCAACCCGGAACGCACCCAGGAATTCGAAACGATATGGCTGGAGCGAGAAACGCACCTTCAGGACCTGCCCGGGTTCGTCGAATTTCAGATGCTGCGTGGCCCCCAGGAAGAAGATCACGTTCTCTACGCCTCACATACCGTGTGGCGCACTCGCCAGCATTTCGAGGACTGGACGCATTCTGAAGCCTTCCGTGCCGCTCATGCCAACGCCGGCCAGAGTCGACGCGAAGGTCTTTATCTAGGCCCGCCCAAGTTCGAGGGTTTCGAGGTCATTCAAACGATCGGCACCGATGACCAGGCTGTCTAATCGGCGATACTGGGGTCTGTCCCGCTACCTTGCGCTAACCGTTCTATTGTTGGGCTGTACTTCAGCGTTGGCCGGGCCGCCGCCCACCAAAGCCGAAATCGCCAGGCAGAAGGCCGAACGGCTCGAGCAGCGCGTCGTCGAAACAGATCAGATAGCGCCGGCTCCCGCCGCGATACGACTCACGCCCGAGGGTACGCAGGCCGTCGATCCCAACGGGCGAGCCCCGCTGGACGACGCGATCACCTGCCTGGCCCGGTCGATCTACTGGGAGGCCAAGGGCACCGACTCGCAAGAAATGCAGGCGGTCGCCAACGTGATCATGAACCGACTGGGCGATCCGACCTTCCCTTCCACGCTGTGCGGCGTCGTTCAGCAGGGTTCGGAGACCGGCCGGTGTCAATTTTCCTGGTGGTGTGACGGGCGTCCCGACGAAGCCGACGAACCCAAGGAATATACGACGGCCAGAGAAATGGCTCGGCGTGCACTCAACGGCACACTGCCTGACATCACCCATGGCGCGCAGTTCTTTCATCATCGCAGCATCGGGCCGGGCTGGATGGCGACGCTGGTCAGGACGACACAGACGCACGAGTTCAGTTTCTATCGCCTCCCGGGGTGAGCGCGGGCATTGATCGAACGATCTGCCCGCTCCGAATCAACGGACGTCACCGCCGTGGCCGTGAAATCTAGGCCCTCGGCATACGACATTCGGCGCCACGATCGAGCGGCTTCCGACTGCGGCGCCGGACCACACCCATCGAGCCATGATGATTCACGACTCAGAACCTGACGCACTATTCGACGCCTTTCACCCGACGGCAGAGCCGTTGCGCCAGGATCTGGCGCCACTCCGCCAACTCTGGGTGCGCGACATCGCCTGGCTGCTGCACGCGCCGGATATGGCGACCCTCGATGCGACATCCGGTTATTTCGGCCGCCCCACATTGGCAGAGCTCGGCCTCGATGAGCCTCGCCGAAGGCGTCGCTGGCTGCTGACGCAGGAATCTCGCTCAGCCAGTTTCGAGGCCCATCATCAGGCGCGCCGTTCCCATCGCCTGGGCATCTATCATGAGTCGCTGTGGCAATGGATTCTGGATCACGCGCCCCGCACCCGGTTACTGGCCCACAACGTGACGCTGCGCGAGGACAGGCAGACGCTCGGCGAACTCGACCTGCTATATGCCACCGAAGCGTCCACGGCGACGACTGAAGCCGAGCACGAGCCGCTGATCTACCATGCCGAACTGGCCATCAAGTTCTTTCTCGGGTTACCCGAAGGCCCCGGCGACGAACGAAATGCCGCGCGCTGGATCGGCATCGGCAGTTTCGACTCCCTGGCGATCAAATGCCATCGCCTCCAGTTCCATCAGTTACCCAAGGGGCGATCGCCAGCCGCCCAGCATCAGCGCCAGCGGCTCGGCGCCGAAGGACCGCTGCACCAGCGGATCATCATGCCCGGGTTTCTCTATCACCCCTGGCGTCAGCGCCTGCCGCTGCCGACGCTAGCCAATGAGGGCGTCTGGCAGGGCCTATGGTGCTCCCATCGGTGCTGGGCCGCCCTGGCCCGGCGGTTACCCGAGGCGACTACCGGCCACTGGCTGATCAAACCCCACTGGCTCGCGCCACCGATAATGGCGCCGATGTCCCTGGCAGAGCTGAGTGCTGCGCTCGCCGACCACTTTTCGCTTCACGGCTCACCCAGGCATCTGTTGCTGACCCTGCCGGACGGACGCCGTTGCCGGATTTTCGTGGTCAGGAGCGACTGGCCGCCGGCGTTGCCGTTGCCACCCCGCTGCGCTTCGCCCAGCGCGCATTGAGCCACAGCGAACCGGCGAGAATCGCAGCGCCGACGCACAATCGGGTCAGATCGGCGTCCCGATTCCAGATCAGCAAATTGACGATCAGACCCGCGGGAATCAGCGCGTTGTTCATGATGGCCAGGGTACCGGCATCGACGCGGCAGGCGCCCTTGTTCCAGAGAAAATATCCCAATCCGGAGGCCGCGATCCCCAGCCAGCCCAGCACCCCCCACTGCAGCGGCGTGGACGGCAGTTTCGTCGCATCGCCGAGAATCCAGAATGCCGGCACTGCCAGACACAGCGCTCCCAGATAGAACCAGCCGAAAAGGTGGCGATGCGCCACGCCACTTGGCAAACTGCGCGCCAGATGGCGATAGCCGACCTGGCCAAAAGCGAAACTCAGGTTGGCCCCCTGCACGACCAGAAAACCCAACCAGTAGTCGCTGGTCACGCCGTCGTAGCGAATGACCGCGGCCCCTGCCACGGCCACGACCGCCACCAGCAGGTAGCGCGGCGAAAAGCGTCGTGCCAGCAGATCATCGATCAGGGTGATGTACAGCGGCGTGAAGATGGTAAACAGCAGGACTTCGGGTACGCTCAGCAACAGGAAGGATTGATAGAAGAAGAGATACATCACGCCAAGCTGCACGCTACCGATCGCCATCAGCCCCAGGCGAACGGGCCAGCGTAATGCGGCGGGGCGCAGAAAGGGAAGAAATACCAATGTCGCCAGGATGATACGGGTCATGACGGCGAAGTAGCTGTCGACTTGTCCCGAGAGATAGACGCCGATCAGACTGAACGAGAAAGCCCATAGCGCCGTGACGCCAACGAGATACGACATGAATGGTAAACCTTCAAAAGAGCCAAAGTTGACAGCCATTATACGGCTACGTCGACTTTTGCCCAAGCTCTCGCGCTTCGAATTTGACGCACGCTCCGGTGAAGCGTCGCACGTCGGCTGGAACGGTCACGGCGAAGGCTCGCTCGACATCACGCAAGAAGACAACCATGTGCGATTTTTCGAGTCGGGTACCTTTACGGTCGCCGGTGGGAGTCGTAGCGTTCCCATGCGTAACGTCTATCGCTGGGAGCTCTTTGATAACCGCGTCGGGCTTTTCCACGAAAGACGCGGAGTCGAAGCGGCCGTTCCGCTGTTCGATCTGATCGCGGAGAGCGATGACACTCTGGTCAATGCCGAAGTTCATCAGTGCGCGGCGGATGCCTATAGCGCCAGGCTGGTGCTGACGCCGGAAGGACTGGACCTCGAATGGCGAATCGTCGGTCCGCGCAAGGACGAGCGAATTCTCTATCACTATCGATGATGAATCACTACCGGTGATGAATAACTACCGGCGATGAATGGGAGTTCCATCGCGTCGTCAGGAGAGTCAGGAGATCCCCTGAAAAGACCCTGCTCTGAAACGACGACGGCTTCCCGAAGGAAGCCGTCGTGACTGTCTCGAAGGACTGTTTCGAAGGTCTGTCTCGAAGGACAGTTTCGAAGGACTGTGTCGAAGCGGTGCCTCAACGCGTTGCGATGATCCAGATCGCGTGGATGATACCGGGAATATAACCCAGCAGCGTCAGCACGATGTTGATCCAGAACTGCAACCCCAGACCGACCTGCAGGAATACCCCCACCGGCGGTAGAATGATAGCGATAATAATACGAATGATGTCCATGTAGCCTCCTTTGCCCAGAACGACATCTTTATTGATCTTCGACAATCCATTGCGGCGCCTTGAGAGTAGAGATCCCACTCCCGAGGGCAAATTGACGAAAAGCTTTGGTTACTCTTGCTTCACCCCGTGTAGAGCATAGTGCCCATCAACGCCGAACGCAGCCTTTCATTGATCACGCTCCTTGTCATTTATCTCGCTCTTCGCATCGCGCCCTTTGGCGCGACCCCGATCGCCTACCTTGCTGTGGATCGAGCGCGAATTGGAAGCCAGTTCGTCGTGGTGGCGCTCCCAGTCTTCCCAGTCATGCGGCGTTCCACTGCGGGGGCCATGTTCCGCGGCCTCGCGGGCACGGGCCCAGGCTTTCTCCTCGAGCGACTGAGGCTTTTCTTCCTCCTTGTCGAGCGAGATCCCCTGCTTGGCCATGTAGCCTTTTGCATTCATGAGCTGATTCTCCTGTTCGCGCCTGAGCGGTACGACGAACCACTCGCATGAGGAGCCGGTTTGCGACATCGACTCGCTCACAGCTACGTCACGACGGCAAAGGCAGTTACGACACTGACCTCTGATATGGCGTCGAAGTCCCGGGAGTTCAAGCCTCCCGCTTCTGAAAGGGCTCCGGCCTGAGCGGACTGCCAAGATGAACGACAAAGTGACGACTGCAAATTCTGCGGACAAATGGAGACTATGCACTATAGTTAATGTGCTTTGACCGTAGTAAAGCGCGATGCCGTTCTCCTCCACAAAAGGAATTTGTCATGAGAAAGAATCTGATCACCGCTTCACTGACCGCCCTGATGCTGATGGGTTTCGCCGGCGGCGCCATAGCGCAGAGCGATGCAATGCAGGAAGCCGAGAACGCCAATGACAAGCCTCTCGCCGAAGGTAGCGGCGTTACCGCCTCCGGCAAGGAAGATACCGACAAGGAAAGCAGCCACAGTGATGCCGCCAACCAGTCGCTCGATGCCGTCGACTCCGAGACCGATGAAGCCACTGATGTTTCCGATTCGAAAGAACTGGACGACATCAACGCCGAGGGCCAGAGCGACGCCGCAGGGGACGCCATCGAAAGCCAGTAACTTTCGATAGCCAGGAACTTCCGATAGCTAGGAACTTTCGAAAACCAGAAACTTCCGAAAGCCAGTTCCTGATTATTGTCAGATAGCTTCAACACGTTTGAAACCAGTGACGAACCCACCCTTCCGGTGGGTTTCGTCGTTATAGGGCTCAGCGCGTGGATAGTGGTAACGCAGCAACCGACTCCCTCCCAATTTCCATTTATGTCAGACTTCGTCTTTCTTTTGTTATCAGGCCTTTGTCAGCAGGAGCCTCACACGCATGCTGGATCGCATTCGCATCGTTCTCGTTCAGACGTTCCATCCCGGCAACATCGGTGCCAGCGCACGTGCCATGAAGACCATGGGCCTGAGCGATCTGGTACTGGTGTCGCCACGCCAGTTTCCCGATGAAGAAGCGACTCGGCTCGCCGCTGGCGCGACCGATCTCATCGACGACTGCCGCGTCGTCGAAACGCTTTCCGAGGCGATCGGCGACTGTGTCCAGGTCATTGGTGCCAGCGCTCGTCTACGCAGTCTGCCCCTTCCCTGCTACCACGCGCCGGATCTCATGGCGGCGGAGCTGTGGCAGCGCCTGCCGGAAGGGCCAGTCGCGATCGTTTTCGGGCGAGAGCGCTATGGGTTGACCAACGAGGAAATCGGCCACTGCACCCATCAGTTGAACATCCCCGCCAATCCCGACTATGGCGTGCTGAACCTTTCCCAGGCGGTGCAGATCGTCGCTTATGAAGCGTTCAGACAGTCCCGAATGCACGGAGAGGCGCAACAGATGCCCAGAGCGGCCGGCCCCTATCCTACGGTCGAGCAGCTCGAACACTTCTATGGTCATCTCCATCGAGCCCTGGATAGCGCCGGGTTCCTGACCCAGCCCCATGCCAAGACGGAGGCCCATCTGCGAGCACTGTTTACCCGCGCCGAACCCAGCCGCAAGGAGCTATCGATTCTCCGTGGGGTTCTCAACGCGCTGGAAAACCGCAGTGCCCCGGAGTGAGATGCCATACGCTGGGAAGCACGCTGCCGCAGGCTTTCCAGCCTGACTCCTCTAAAAGCCTTTCAGAAAAGCCAAGCGTTCGGAGAACCTTCTCAAGAAAACACATTGACGTCGAGAAAGCACTTTGACAGCGGCTCGCCAGCGATAGAGAATGGGAATCAATCTCATCAAAAATGGCGATGACGACGATGATAACCGAGCGCTCCCAGCTCTACTACACCTGCGTCTTTCTCCAGGTCTCGTTCCGGGCCATCGGAAATTCGATAACGGCGGCCGACGATGAAACTCGGCGTTGCTGGCTGGATGCCCAGACACTGCAATTGCTGCTCGGTGAACTCCAGCGCTGTCGCCAAAATGCATCGCCGTTTCGCGATCTTCACTCGCCGCTGGACCAGGCAATCTATCACTGCGGTCTGCTGATGGCCCAGTGCCCGGGGGCCCTCGACCAGCGATTGTGTCGACATCATCTCGACGCCATTTGCATGCCACTGGGGCAAGCCATCAGCCAGCTCGCCGGAAAGCCATCAATGGAGACGAAACAATCGCCCAAAGTTGACCGGCGCTTTCGCCACTGGTTCGGCCGCTGAGCTTTCTCAGGCTCGAGCCGAGTGATCGGCCAGGTTTATGTCTGACGGTGACCCATAAAAAAACAGCGCCCGGAGGCGCTGTTTTCTGTGGGATAGAGCTAATTCAGAGAATCAGTCTTGGCCCATCTGCTGCTTGATCAGATCACCGATGGTGGTCGGGCCGTTGGGCTCCGCTTCCTGATCACGCGTTTTGCCCGGCGCACGACGCGGCGGCTCGACCTGGTCTTTCGCTTTGATCGAGAGATTGATCACGCGGCTCTTGCGATCCACGCTGACAATCCGTGCTTCGACGCTGTCGCCTTCGTTCAGCACGTTGCGCGCGTCTTCGACACGGTCAGCGCTGATCTCGGAGGCCTTGAGCACGGCCACGACGTCAGTCGCCAGCTCGACATGGGCTTCCTTGGCATCGACTTCGACGATGCGGCCCGTGACGAGCGCGCCCTTGTCGTTGACGGCCAGGAACTCGGAGACCGGATCGGACTCGAGCTGCTTGATACCCAGCGAAATGCGCTCACGCTCCGGATCGATCGACAGGATGACCGCTTCCGCTTCATCGCCCTTCTTGAACTGACGAACCGCTTCTTCGCCGGTTTCGCTCCAGGAGATGTCGGAGAGGTGAACCAGACCGTCGATGCCGCCTTCAAGACCGATGAAGATACCGAAGTCGGTGATCGACTTGATGGTGCCGGCAACGCGGTCGCCCTTGTTGTAACGGCCGCTGAAGTCTTCCCACGGGTTGGTGGTGCACTGCTTGATACCCAGGGAAATACGACGACGCTCTTCGTCGATGTCGAGAATCATGACTTCGACTTCATCACCGACCTGAACCACCTTGGACGGATGGATGTTCTTGTTGGTCCAGTCCATTTCAGAGACGTGAACCAGACCTTCGACACCCTCTTCCAGCTCGGCGAAGCAGCCGTAGTCAGTCAGATTGGTGACGCGAGCGTTGACCTTCATGCCTTCCGGATAGCGGTCGACGATGTTGACCCACGGATCTTCGCCCAGCTGCTTGAGGCCCAGAGAAACGCGGTTACGCTCACGGTCGAACTTGAGCACCTTGACATTGATCTCGTCGCCGACGGCAACGATTTCGCTCGGATGCTTGATACGCTTCCAGGCCATGTCGGTGATGTGCAGCAGGCCATCGACGCCGCCGAGGTCGACGAAAGCGCCGTAGTCGGTCAGGTTCTTGACGATACCGATGATCTGCTGGCCTTCCTGCAAGGTGGCGAGCAGCGCTTCACGCTCGGCACTGTTCTCGGCTTCGAGCACGGCACGGCGGGAAACGACGACGTTGTTGCGTTTCGGATCGAGCTTGATGACCTTGAAGTCCAGCTCTTTGTGTTCGAGATGCGCGGTATCGCGAACCGGACGCACGTCGACCAGCGAACCCGGCAGGAAGGCGCGGATGGAGGCGACGTCGACGGTGAAGCCACCCTTGACCTTGCCGTTGATCACGCCCTTGACGATCTCGTCCTTCTCGAAGGCCGCTTCCAGCTCCTTCCACGCTTCGGCGCGCTTGGCCTTCTCGCGTGACAGGCGGGTCTCGCCGAAACCATCTTCGACGGCTTCCAGCGCGACCTTGACTTCGTCACCGACCGCAATGGTCATTTCGCCATTGTCGTCGCGGAACTGCGCCACGGGGATTTGCCCCTCGGACTTCAGGCCAGCGTTAACAGTGATCCAGTCGCCTTCGATGTCAACCACGGTCGCCATGACGATGGCACCGGGTTCCATGTTGATGTCCTGGAGAGACTGTTCAAATAACTCAGCAAAGCTTTCGCTCATGTGATTCCTACGTGATCAACGTTAATGACGGTCAAACCGTCTTCCTCCGTACCACCAGCGAGCACGGGCCTTATCGACATATCCCTGGGGATGTTAGCGCTGGTTCGACCTGCAACGACTTGCCAGTCGGATCGTCGCACGTCATGACATCTTGCCAGGGGCCCCGGAACGGAAGTGCGTCGTCCGCCGGTGCCGTCCAAAACCGATCGTCGCCAATCCTGCAGGCTTCAGACCAGGTTCCGTTCGGCGAGCAGCGTCTCGATACGCTCCACGACTTCCGGTATATCCAACTGCGTCGTGTCCAGCTCCACCGCATCTTCAGCGGGTTTGAGCGGAGCCACGGCACGCTGCATATCACGCGCATCGCGCGCTTGGATTTCTTTCAAAAGGGTCGAGAGTCTAGCATCTTCCCCTGCCTGCTGCAATTGGAGCAAGCGTCGCCGCGCCCGCTCCTTGGCGGAGGCGGTCAGGTAGATCTTGAGCGAGGCGTCGGGAAAGACTACCGTTCCCATGTCGCGGCCGTCGGCGACCAGCCCGGGCGCCTGACGAAAATCCCGCTGACGCTGGAGCAGTGCCTCGCGTACCGGGGGCAGCGCCGCGACCTGGGAAGCGGCACTACCGACTCCCTCGCTGCGAATCGCCTGGGTCACGTCGTCGCCTTCCAGCAGAATCTGCATCGCGCCATTCTCGACCGCGAACACCACGTCGAGATTCTGGGCCTGTTCGGAGAGCGCCCGGGCGTCATCGACGGCAACGCCCTTGCGCAGCGCGGACAGCGCGATCAGTCGATAGAGCGCGCCGCTGTCCAGCAGATGCCATCCCATGTGTTCGGCGATCATCCGACTGATGGTGCCCTTGCCGGCGCCACCCGGGCCATCGATGGTGACGATTGGTGCGGCCTCGCTCATGTCGGGGCCTCCGTCAGTTCGAGCCCGACCCTGTTCGCCAGTGAAACGAATCCCGGGAAAGACGTCGCCACGTTGGCACAGTCGTCGATAGTGATCGGGCCGTCGGCGCGTAGCGCGGCAATGGTAAAGGCCATGGCGATACGATGATCGCCCAGGCTATCGACCTGACCACCTCGATAGTTGGCGGCGTCGCCACCCTTGCCGACGACATCGATACCGTCATCGTAGACGGTGGTGTCGACGCCCAGGATGGTGAGACCGTCGGCCATCGCCTGGATCCGATCGGACTCCTTGACGCGAAGTTCCTCGGCGCCCCGTAGCCGGGTCGTGCCCTCGGCGTTGGCCGCGGCGATGAACAGCGCCGGGAACTCGTCGATCGCCAGCGGCACCTGGTCGACGGGAATGTCGATCCCCTTCAACGGCGCGTAGCGGATGTGCAGATCCGCGACCGGTTCGCCGCCGACTTCCCGCGGATTTTCCAGCCGCAGATCGGCGCCCATCGCCTTGAGAATATTGATCACGCCGATACGGGTCGGGTTGACGCCGACATGCTCGAGGACGAGATCGGAACCCGGCGTGATGGCCGCGGCGATCAGAAAGAAAGTCGCCGACGAGATGTCGGAGGGCACGTCGATCGGCGCGCTGGTGAGCTCGCCGCCGCCCTGCAGCATCGCCAAGTCGCCATCGCGGTCGACCTGGTAGCCGAAGCCGTTGAGCATGCGCTCGGTGTGGTCGCGGGTCGGTGCCGGCTCCCGCACGCGGGTCTCGCCCTCGGCATAGAGACCGGCCAGCAGCAGGCAGGATTTGACCTGGGCGCTGGCCATCGGCATGTCGTAGTCGATGCCTTTCAGCGGCTGACCGCCGTGAATCTTCAGCGGCGGGCGTCCGCCTTCGGCGGTATCGATCTTCGCCCCCATCAGCCGCAGCGGATCGGCGACTCGTGCCATCGGCCGCTTGGTCAGCGAGGCATCGCCGGTCAGCTCGGTATCGAATGCCTGCCCGGCGAGAAGGCCGGTGAACAGACGCATGGCGGTGCCGGAATTGCCGACGTAGATTGGCCCCGCCGGCTTTTTCAGTCCATTCAGGCCCACGCCGTGGATGGTCACGCGCCCCTGGTGCGGGCCTTCGATCGCCACGCCCATGTCACGGAACGCCTGCAGCGTCGCCAGACTATCCTCGCCCTCGAGGAAGCCCTTGACCTCGGTAATACCGTTGGCCAGCGCCCCGAGCATGATCGAGCGATGAGAAATGGACTTGTCGCCGGGAACGCGAATTCGGCCGCTGACCGAACCGCCGGGCGACACCCGGTACTGAACCTGTCGTGCTTCCATGGTCTGATAACTCGTCTGATTCAACAGCGTTTCGAAATAATGTCTGGCGTGGCTGGCCCGGTCGAACGTGCCCAGCATGGCGTCGCTATCGCCCTGCTCCACGGCCGTCCGCAGCCGGGCGAGCCCGGCCTCGAAATCGTCCAGCGCCGCCAGTAGCGCGCCGCGATTGGCGGTGAAGATGTCGCGCCACATGACCGGATCGCTGCCGGCGATCCGGGTGAAGTCGCGAAACCCGCCGGCCGCATAGCGAAAGATATCCAGGCGCTCGTCCTGCCGCGCCAGGGTATCGACCAGCGAAAATGCCAGCAGGTGCGGCAGATGGCTGGTTCTCGCCAGCACCTGGTCATGCCGGTCGACCGGCATCTCCAGCACTTCGGCGCCACAGCGTTGCCAAAGTGCGCGCACGGTGGCGACGGCGCGAGGCGCCGTGACAGCTTCCGGGGTCAGAATGACCTTGTGATGACGATAGAGCTCGGGATTGGCCGCGGCCACGCCGCTCTTCTCGGAGCCGGCAATCGGGTGACCGGGCACGAAATGCGGCGGCATATGGCCGAAGGCTTCTCGCGCCGCATCGCAGACCCGGCGCTTAGTGCTGCCGACGTCGGTCAGGATGCGTTCGCCGATCAGCGCCACCAGCTGCGCGAAAACCTGGCTCATGGCCAACACCGGCACCGCCAGCACGACGACATCGCTCTTGGCCACCAATGGCGCCAATTCGCCACCGCCCTCGTCGATCAATCCCATCTCGAGCCCGGTGGCGATCTCGTCGGGATTCGGGTCGCACGCCAGGATCCGGCCGCGATAGCCATTGGCCTTGAGCGCGGCGGCCAGCGAGCCGCCGATCATGCCGAGCCCCACGATCAGCAGCGTCGGCTCGACAACCGTTGTATCGCCTCCCCCCATCCTAAAGCACACCCACCGGATAGGAGCCGAGCACTTTCATGTCCTGAGCGCGACGGCGGACTTCATCCAGCACGCTGGCGATCTCGGGCTGATCGAGATGGCCTTTGAAGTCGATGAAGAACACGTAGTTCCAGGCGCCGGTTCGAGACGGTCGCGTCTCCAGCCGTGTCATGTCGACTCCGTGGCGATGGAACGGCTCGAGCAGACCGTGAAGCACACCGGGCTCGTTGCGCATGGCGACCACCACCGTGGTCTTGTCGGTACCCGAGGGCGGCACCAGCTCGTTGCCGATGATCAGAAAGCGCGTGGAGTTGTCCGGACGATCCTCGATCTTCTCGGCGACGTGGTCGAGCCCGTAGAGCTGGGCGGCCATGTCGCCGGCGATCGCCGCGCTGTGCCACTCGGTCTTGACCAGCCGCGCGGCTTCGGCGTTGGACGATACCGCGACGCGCTCGGCGTGCGGATAGTGCGCGTCCAGCCACTTGCGGCACTGGGCGAAGGATTGCGGATGCGAGTAGATCCGGGAGATCTTGTCGCGACGGGTCACGCTCGACATCAGCAGATGATGGTGAATGCGCAGCACCACCTCGCCACTGATATGCAGCCCGGAATCCATGAAGGAATCCAGCGTGTTGTTGACCACGCCCTCGGTAGAGTTCTCGACTGGCACTACGCCATAATTGACCGCGCCCGCCTCGACTTCGCGGAAGACCTCGTCGATCGCCGCCATCGGCAGGCTGATCGCGCTGTGACCGAAGTGCTTCAGCGCCGCCTGCTGGGTAAACGTCCCTTCCGGACCGAGATACGCCACCTTGATCGGCTTTTCCAGCGCCAGACAGGCCGACATGATCTCGCGAAACAGCCGCGCCATCTCCTCGCTGTGGAGCGGCCCGGGGTTGTTCTCCATCACCCGGCGCAGCACCTGGGCCTCGCGTTCGGGGCGATAGAACACCGCATCGGGGTCATCCGCCGTCTTGACGTGGGCCACCTGGGCGGCGCATTCAGCCCGCTCGCTGATCAGGCGCAGCAGCTCGCCGTCGATGGTATCGATGCGTTGCCGCAAGGCCGCGAGATCCAGCGGCGAGTTCGGGGAGTCACTCATGACCGTTTCCTGATTGACTGTATCCTGATGCCCATATTGCCAAGGCGTTGGATGACGCTGCGCTCACCCGCGGCGGCGCTCGAAATCCTGCATAAAGGTGATCAGCGCCTGGACATCGGCTTCACTGACCGCATTGTAAAGGCTCGCGCGCATCCCGCCGACGCTGCGATGCCCCTTGAGGTTGAGAAGCCCCGCCGACTCGGCTTCGCTCAGAAAGACGGAATTCAACGACTCGTCCGCCAGCGTGAACGGCACGTTCATAATCGAGCGGTTGACCGGATCGATCGGGTTGGCATAGAAGTCGCTGGTGTCGATCGCGGCGTAGAGTGCCTCGCACTTGCGTCGGTTGATCGTCTCCATCTCGTCCAGCCCGCCGATGTCGTGCTTGAGCCACTGAAACACCAGACCGGCCAGATACCAGGCGTAGGTCGGCGGCGTGTTGATCATCGAATCGTTGTCGGCGTAGACCTTCCAACCCAGTAGCGACGGCGTTTGCGGCAGCGCCCGCTCGAGCAGGTCGTCGCGCACGATGACCACCGTGATACCGGCGGGGCCGATATTCTTTTGCGCGCCAGCGTAGATCACCCCATAGCGACTGACATCCAGCGGCGTCGATAGAATCGACGACGACATGTCGCAGACCAGCGGCACCTCGCCATTCGCCCCGTCGACCTGAGGCACGTAGTCGTAGGCCAGGCCACCGATGGTCTCGTTATGACAGTAATGCAGATAGGCAGCGTCGGCGGAGAGCGCGATCTCGTCCGGGCGCGGTACGTGAACGTAACCGTTGCCGCGGGTCGAGCCGGCAATGTGAGGACCTGCCAGATGCTCATTCGCGAGATCCAGATGCTTATTCGCGAGATCCAGATGCTCGGCTTCCTTGATCGCCTTGCCGGACCAGATGCCGGTATCCAGGTAGTTGGGTGACCCGCCCGGCCCCAGCAGATTGAGCGGCACACAGGCGAACTGCATCGTCGCCCCGCCCTGCATGAACAGCACCCGGTAGTTGTCGGGAATCGCCAGCAGATCGCGAAAATCCTGTTCTGCCTGAGCGGCGATCGCCTCGAACGTCGGGCTGCGGTGACTCATTTCCATCACCGACGCGCCCTGCCCGCGGTAATCGAGCATCTCTTCGCGGGCGCGCTCCAGAACCGCGGTCGGCATCGCCGCCGGACCCGCGCAGAAATTGTGCAGACGTGTCATTGCCAGAATTCCTAGAAGTTGTCCGAAACTCGTCAACGGCTGAAAAACGTGCCACTGCCAGCGCCCCGGCTTGGCCGGGGCGCCTCACTTCACTCGCCGCGCGGCTCGTCGTCGTTCGAGCCATTGCCGTCCACCCCGTCGTCATCCGCCTCGGCGTCCCGATCAGTGTCGGACTCGTCAGCGGTGTCGTCAGCGGTCTCGGAGCCAGGCTGATCGGCATCAGCATCAACCGTTTCGGCATCGACCGCTTCGGCGTCGAGCAGCTCGTCGTCCTGAGGCTCGTCGACACGCACGGTCTTGACCAGGTGCTCGTCGTCGCCCGTCCGAATCAGCGTGACACCCTGAGTGTTACGCGAGCTGATCGAGACTTCGGCGACACGCGTGCGGACCAGCGTACCGCGGTCGGTGATCAGCATCATCTCGTCGCTCGAGCGTACCTGCATCGCGGCCACCAGCGACCCGTTACGTGCAGTCGTCTGCATCGCGATTACGCCCTGACCACCTCGACCACGGAGCGGGAACTCCTCGAGCCGGGTACGCTTGCCGTAGCCATTCTCAGAGCCGGTCAGAATGTAGATCTGCTCGTCATTGACGGCGACGTTGCCATCACTATCGCCAGCATCGGTCGGGCTGTCGGACTCGGCGTCGGCTTCGGCATCGATGGTCTGGCTCTGGGGAATGATCAGGCTGATCACCTGGGCGCCGTCGAGCAGGCGCATCCCGCGCACGCCGCGTGCGGTACGGCCCATGGCGCGCACGTTGCCTTCCTCGAAGCGGATCGCCTTGCCGTTGGAAGAGAGCATCATCACGTGATCCGAACCGGAGGTGATCGCGGCACCGATCAAACGGTCACCCTCGTCGATGTCGATGGCGATCAGACCGACGCTACGCGGGCGGGAGAACTGATCCAGCGACGTCCGCTTCACCGTCCCGTTCGCGGTGGCGAAGAAGATGTAGCTGTCGGCGCGATACTCGCGCACCGGCAGGACGGCACTAATCGACTCGTCGGCGTCCAGCGGCAGCAGATTGACCAGCGGCTTGCCGCGCGAGCCGCGGCTGGCGTTGGGCATCTCGTAGGTCTTGAGCCAGTACACCTTGCCGCGGCTGGAGAACAGCAACATGGTGTCGTGGGTCGAGGCGACCACCAGATGTTCGATGACGTCCTCGTCCTTCATGCTGGTCGCCGACTTGCCGCGGCCGCCGCGCTTCTGCGCCTGGTAATCGGTGATCGGCTGGGTCTTGGCATAGCCGCCACGCGACAGCGTGACCACCATGTCTTCCTCGGCGATCAGATCTTCCATGGAGAGGTCGAGACGACTGGTGTGGATCTCGGTCCGGCGGTCGTTGCCGAACTGATCGCGAATCGACTCCAGCTCCTCGCGGATGACCTCGAGCAGGCGATCCGGCGAGGCCAGAATATGGTTGAGCTCGGCGATCTTCTCGAGAATGCTCAGGTACTCGTCGAGCAGCTTCTCGGTCTCCAACCCGGTCAGACGGTGCAGACGCAGTTCCAGAATCGCCTGGGCCTGCGCCGGGGAGAGCCGATACATGGCGCTGTCTTCGGACAGTCCGTAGGGTCTTTCACCAGCGCCCTCTTCGAGATCTTCCGGCTTGCACGACGTGGCGCCGGCGCGCTCGAGCATCCCGGTCACCTGACCCGGCTGCCAGTCGCGGCCCAGCAGTTTCTCCTTGGCCTCGGCGGCATTGGGCGAAGCCTTGATCAGCTCGATCACCTCATCGATGTTGGAGATCGCCACCGTCAGACCTTCGAGCAAATGACCGCGCTCGCGTGCCTTGCGCAGCTCGAAGAGCGTGCGGCGGGTGACGACTTCACGCCGGTGACGCACGAAGGCTTCGAGCAGTTGCTTGAGGTTGAGCGTCTTGGGCTGGCCGTTGTCGAGCGCGACGATGTTGATCCCGAACACGTTCTCGAGCTGGGTATGCGCGAACAGATTGTTGACGACGACGTCGCCGGACTCGCCGCGCTTGATCTCGATCACCACCCGCAGGCCGTCCTTGTCGGACTCATCGCGCAGCTCGGCGATGCCCTCGACCCGCTTCTCTTTCACCAGCTCGGCGATCTTCTCGATCAGCCGCGCCTTGTTGACTTGATAAGGCAGCTCGGTGATGACGATATGGTCACGACCGCTCTTCTTGTCGAACTCGACGGTGTGCTTGGCACGCACATAGATGCGTCCGCGACCCGTCCGATACGCCTCGAGAATACCGGCGCGGCCGTTGATGATACCGGCGGTGGGGAAATCGGGGCCGGGGATATACTCCATCAGATCGTCGATCGTCAGGGTGTAGTCGTCGATCAGCGCCAGACAGCCGTTGATCACCTCGACCATGTTGTGCGGGGGAATGTTAGTCGCCATGCCGACGGCGATGCCGGAGGCACCGTTGATCAGCAGGTTCGGCACCTTGGTCGGCAGCACCTCGGGAATCCGCTCGGTGCCGTCGTAGTTGTCGACCCAGTCGACAGTGTCCTTCTCGAGATCGGCGAGCAACTCATGAGAGAGCCGCGACATGCGCACCTCGGTGTAACGCATCGCGGCGGCGTTGTCGCCATCGATGGAACCGAAGTTGCCCTGGCCGTCGATCAGCACGTGACGCATCGAGAAGTGCTGGGCCATACGCACGATAGTGTCGTAGACCGCACTGTCGCCGTGGGGATGATACTTACCGATCACATCGCCAACCACGCGCGCCGATTTCTTGTAGGCCTTGTTCCAGTCGTTGCCGAGCTCGTGCATGGCATAAAGCACACGCCGGTGGACCGGCTTCAAGCCATCGCGGACGTCAGGCAGTGCCCGCCCGATGATGACGCTCATCGCATAGTCCAAATAGGACTGCTTGAGCTCATCTTCGATGTTGACTGGCAGAATTTCTCTGGCGATATCACCCATGGGTCGTCAAATCCTTTGCACCGCTGCCACGACCGGAGTCCGGCCGTGACAGCGTTAATAAAGCCCCGGCAAGGCGACTGAGAGGCTCAGCCGCACAATCATGGGATAATACCATTTCAGGGGCTTCAAAGGCAGGCGTTGACGCGCTTTGAGCGGGTTTTCTACGTCGCTTCGGGTATCGCCACTACCAGCGGCCCCAGTCGCTCCGCCCATTCGCCCGTCATCGGGATCACCTGGCCGCTCTGCTGATCGAGCAGCACGAAGGTCAACGAGGCCGCCACCACCAGCTCGCCGCTGCCGACGTGAGTGATCCGATGCCCGACGACACCGCTGCGGCCGCCGATTCTAGTCAGGCAGGTCTCGACCTCGAGATCGTCGTTCATCACCGCCGCCCGGCGGTAATCGATGTTGAGATTGACCGCGACCAGCGCCACGCCCTGGGCCAGCCCCTCGGCGAATTCGGGATGGGCATCGACGTAGGCCCAGCGCCCCTCCTCGAGAAATTCCAGATAGCGGGCATGATTGACGTGGCCGTAGCCATCGAGATGGAAGCCGCGAACGCGGACAGCGGTCACGGTAGTGCGTGAATCCATGGAAGCCTCTCCTGGTTGAGCGCAAGGTTTGCCGTAGCTCGTAGCTCGTAGCTTGTAGCTCGTAGCTTGTAGCTCGTAGCTCGTAGCTCGTAGCCAAAAACATACGCCCGTTTGAAACAGGCGCGCAAATATCAAAGGTCCACCTCGGTAGTAACAGCTGGGTCATTTCGCCATAATATGCCTCCTTTCAAACGGAACTGGCGCATGTGGTTCAAGCATTGTCATCTGTATCGCTGCCATGACGTCGAGGTCCTCTCGCTAGAGGATCTGGAAACCGCATTGGCAGAATTCGCATTTCGCCCCGTCTCCCCGCGCGAGGCACGGCGGGTCGGCTGGAGCGCACCGGCAGGCCGTCGCAGCGAACAGCGCGCGCATGAAATCCAGGGCCATCGGCTGCTGTCGATGCTGCGCCAGGAACGCCTGCTGCCGGCCGCGGTGATCAACGACGAAGTCAACGAGCGCAGCGAGGAGCGCGAACAGGCCGAGGGCCAGCCGCTGTCGCGGCGCGAGCGTCAACTGCTCAAGGAGCAGGTGATGGAGGAACTGCTGCCGCAGGCCTTCACCCGCACCCAGCGGGTCGAACTGTGGTGGGACACTCGCAAGCGCCTGATCGGCATCAACGCGTCCAGCCGCAAGCGCGCCGAAGAAGTGCTGGATCTGCTGCGTCAGTCGCTGGGTTCGCTCAAGGTCACTCCCCTGGCGACCAAAACGCCGCCGGCACGGGGGATGACCCAGTGGCTGAGCGATCCGGCCAGCCGCCCCGCCAGCCTGTTGCTGGGCGACCAGGTCGAGTTGCGCGCCGCCGAGGACGACGGCGTGCTGCGCGCCCGCAAGGTCGATCTCGACAGCGAGGAGATCCAGTCGCTGCTCGAGAACGGGCGCCAGGCCAGCCAGCTGAGCCTGGGGAGCGAAGGCCAGCTTCGCGTCATGCTGCACGACGACCTGGCGCTCAAGTCGCTGCAGTTCGACGACGCGCTGCTGGACGAAGCCAGCCAGAGCGACAGCGGAGAGGATCCGATCGTGAGTCTGGAGACGGACTTCGCGCTGATGTCGCAGACGCTTTCCACCTTCGTCGACCAACTCATCGAATGGCTGGGCGGTGAAGCCGACCCGGCAGCCCCGACGCCATGACGCCACGATCCAATACCGACAACAATGCCGTGCCCGGTAACGACGCCGTGAACGGCAGCGGCCCCGTGACCGACGCCAAGCCCTCAGCGTCCGCTAACCAGCATAGCGCCGAAGCGGCGATCGACCTCGATCGCTTCGCCGACATTCGCCCCTATCATGACGAAGAGGTCGAAGCCGTACTGGCCCGACTGGCGCATGACAGCGAGCTGCTGGATGCGATCACCCGCTTTCGTCTGCCGCGGCTGGCCCGTTTCGCCCCGCCATTGGCGCGGGCATTGGCGAGCTTTCGGCTCCAGCGCGAGATGCGCGGCGTCAAGACCGTGCGCGATCTTCAGCTGCGTATTGCCGACTACATGGCCCACATGATCAGCCACTCCACCCGCGGCTTCACGGTCGAGGGACTGGATCGGCTGGATGCGAATCAGGCCTACCTGTTCATCGGCAATCACCGCGATATCGCCATGGACCCGGCCTTCGTCAACTACGCGCTGTATAGCGAAGGCCACGACACCGTTCGCATCGCCATCGGTGACAACCTGCTGCAGAAGCCCTTCGTCACCGATCTGATGCGCCTCAACAAGAGCTTCATCGTGCCGCGCTCGGCCAAGGGCAAACGCGCGATGCTGGCAGCGTATCAGTCGCTTTCGGGCTATATCCGCCATTCGATCACCGATGACAACCACTCGGTGTGGCTCGCTCAGCGTGAGGGCCGGGCCAAGGATGGTGTCGATCGTACCGATAGCGCCATCGTCAAGATGCTGTGCATCGCGCGCCGGCTGGAACAGGGTGACAGCGATATCGGCAGCGCCGTGCGCGAGCTCAAGATCGTGCCGGTCTCGATCAGCTACGAGTACGACCCGTGCGCGATCAACAAGGCCCGCGAGCTGCACGCCAAGGAGACCGACGGCGCCTACCAGAAGGTCGAATTCGAGGATATCTTTTCGATCGTTGCCGGGATCACTGGCGACAAGGGGCGCGTCAAGCTGGTCTTCGGCACGCCGATCTCCAGCGATTTCGAAAGCGCCGATCAGGTCGCCGAAGAGATCGACCGTCAGATCCTGCAGAACTACCCCATCTTTCCCAGCCATCAACTGGCGCTGGCGGAAACCGGCCTGGCGCCGGAGCTGGTCGATCTTTCCGGCGTGACGCCTGATGATCGCGAGCGCTTCCAGGCGCAGTTGGCCACGGTTCCCGAGGCGTTGCGCCCATGGTGGCTACTGCAATACGCCAACCCGATTCTGAATCGAGCCGGCAAGGCGCGCCCGCAGGACGCCTGACCACCGCTAAGCCGGCTTGCCTCACGCTCACCGCCATCGCCTCGCGATGGCGGTTTTTTATGGGCGCCCAATCAACCTTGGTGAGAGAACGTCACTTGCGCCAGAAGAACGGCGTCATCAACACCAGCACGGTCAGGATCTCAAGACGCCCCATCAACATGCCCACGGAGAGCAGCCACTTGGCGGCATCCGGCAGCGAGGCAAAGTTGCCCGCGGGGCCGATCGTATTCCCCAGCCCCGGGCCAACGTTAGCCAGTGCCGTGGCCGCGCCGGTAATCGCGGTGACCATATCGAGCCCCAGCGCCGCCA
Source organism: Salinicola sp. V024 (assembly GCF_052645315.1). Classification (NCBI taxonomy): domain Bacteria; kingdom Pseudomonadati; phylum Pseudomonadota; class Gammaproteobacteria; order Oceanospirillales; family Halomonadaceae; genus Salinicola; species Salinicola sp. V024. Next base: position 683,993 of record NZ_JBQXYB010000001.1, on the reverse strand, counting down.
GCGCCAGCGATAGCACCGCCACGATCAGAAAGAAGAAGAACGAGAAGGCGATGACCGCGCGCACGACTTCATCGTTGAGCGGACGCCCGTTGTAGCGCTGGGCGAATACGCCACTGGGGTGAACCAGATAGCGCAGCTGGTTGGCCAGCAGCAGACCGCCGATCTGAAAGCGGAAAATCTTCATGCCGCCGCTGGTCGAGCCGCTGCAGCCGCCGATGAACGTGATGAAGAAGAACGTGGTCACGGCAAGCGGCCCCCACTGGGTGTAATCCGCGCTGGCGTAGCCGGTAGTCGTCACCACCGAAATCACGTTGAAGGCGACATTCGTCAACGCCTCGAAAGGCGCATCCGAGAACGCCAGCACCCGGTAGAGCGTCAGCGCCGCGATCACCATGATCAACAGCCCGACCAGGCCGCGCACCTGCTGGTCCTCCCACAGCGCGCCCCGGCTATCGCGCAGCAGACGAATGTAGAGCACGAACGGCAGCGCGCCGCCGAGCATGAACAGACAGCCCAGCCACAGGATCAGCGGCTGATCGTGGTAGATACCGAACGACGCGTCGTAGTTGGCGAAGCCGCCGGTGGAAACCGAACTCATGGCGTGCACGACGGCATCGAGCATGCCCATGCCCGCCAGCCGGTAGCTCAGAATCGCGGCCAGGGTCAGCCCGAGATAGATAAAGGTTGAGGCCTTGGCAATACCGCCGGCCCGCGGCAGCACCTTGTCCGACCAGTCGGAGGATTCGGTCTGGAACAGCCGCATGCCGCCGACCTTGAGGAACGGCAGGATCGCGATCGCCATCACGATGATCCCGATGCCGCCCAGCCACTGCATCAGTCCGCGCCAGAGTTTCAACCCATCCGACAGATTATCGATGCCGGAGAGCACGGTGGAGCCGGTGGTGGTGATCGCCGAGACCGACTCGAACACCGCATCGGTGAACGACAGCTGCGGCGCCCCCAGCACCAGCGGCAGGCTGGCAAAGGCGCTGATCACCGCCCAGCTCGACGTGGTCAGGATGAACATGTGGCGCGTCTTCAACTCCACCGACGTGCGCCAGGTCCAGATCAGCAGCGAACTCGAGATGATCGCTACCAGCCCCATCGACTTGAGAAACGCCCACAGATCGGGGTCGTTCTCCAACCCCAGCATGATCACCGGCGGCACCATGAACAGCGCCAATACGATCAACAGCAGCGCCAGAATCTTGAAAATCGGCTTGGCGTCTTGCAAGACTTCCTCCTGATCCCATTACCGTTCGGCTGTTATCGCCGCGACGAGCCGAATGAACCGCAGCGATGATAGGCCATCCCGACGCGCAAGACACGACCCGGACACCATTTGTTATCGATGCGCCTTGCCCGAGACTGGCGGCAAAAAGCCGCCGAAAGCAGCGCACCGGATCCGCTCTGGACCCGCAGCGAGATATGCTATGGTGGCGCCAATCATCACCGCCGAACATGACCCGCCAAGTACGAGAGGAAAACCCCATGAGTTCCGCTTCGGAAATGCAGAAGACCCGCGTCATTCAGGAGCTTCGCGCCTTCATCAAGAAACTGCTGCAGGAACCCGGCATTCTCGAGAATTCGCTGAGCATCGCCAAGCGCCACTCCGACGGCAGCAACGACGCCAAGGCCTGGGCGACCATCGCCAACGAGATTTCGGACACCACCAGCGTGCATATTCCGGAAGACCCGGCTGAGCATTCGGAAGCGGACCGGCTGTTTCTGGAGGTCTTGCGGGAGGTCGTGGGGGAAGAGAAGGCGTTATACTGAAGTGGTAAGAGAGAAGCTATAAGCGGCAAGGAAAAGAAAGGCCGGCGATTGCCGGCCAATTAGAGATTAGGCTTCAGTACACGTGTCCGGCAAAAAATCACTATCAATCGTTCCCGTGCAAACCCACCCCTCTGTCTCGTTGCGAGTTAGCGTGAGATTAACATTGTCAGAGCCATCTACAGTCAAAGCGGCGGCGAAGTCTTTATTGCCGGCTCCGAATGTATAAACCAAAGACGGAGTCGGGCCGGTGCCACCTTCTACAGTTACCTGGCCGAAAGCTTGCTGCTTTTTAATACCCAAGTTGTTCTCTTTGGCGGTGCCGCCATCAGTCGCATCAACTCCCTCAGTGATCTCTTTTCCTGAGATTACGGACAACTCCGCTTGAGTGACCACACTTCTCAGCGTTGCCAACGCAGAAGCGGCCTGCGATCGCGCCACATAGTTCTGATACTGCGGAATCGCGATGGCGGCGAGGATGCCGATGATCGCGACGACGATCATGAGTTCGATCAGGGTGAAACCGCTCTGGCGGTGAGATATCTGCTTTCGTGTTTGCTGCATCGTGGTTCCCTGCCTTGCTGTTGTTGAGTCGATCGTTGAGTCAATTGTCGAGCCACTCGGCGTGACCCCCTTCTCCATGCCCGCCACGCGCCCCGAATTTTGCGTTCCGCTCGTCTGTCCCGCTTAAGCCCACCAGCTCCCGAACCCGCCCGAGCCACTGGAAGCTCGCACACGCACTGATACACAAGATTACCTTTAATGACACTTCAGTCGCCTTATCGGCCGATTGCGAAGGATACTTAAAGAAAAAATGGCACTCGCCGATAGCCAAGCTATCCGAACGCAACATTCGACTAACTACGGGTCGTCGTTGGCCGGCTTTCCAGACCTGCCGCCCGCGCTTTCACAAACACTCTGGGACACCCATTCCATGCCGGACGCCATCGCATCGCGCGCGCAGAGCAGTCTCGCCCAGCGCTTTATCGAGCAGCAGTTGATCAGCGCGGAAGCGTGCGAAAAGGCATTCCACGAAGCGGCCGACAAGCAGCTGACGCTGCTGGAATTCCTGGTGCGCGAAGGTCGAATCGATGCCCGTGAGGCCAGCATTCTGGCCGCTCGCGAGTACGGCCTGCCGTTCATGGACCTGAAGCAGGTCGACTGGGACAAGTTGCCGATCATCGAACCGGTGGCGGACAAGGTCATTCGACGCTTTCAGGTGCTGCCGCTGGCTCGCGACGATCGCCGCCTGACCGTGGCGATCGCCTTCCCCGCCACGCTGGCGAGCCTGGACGAGCTGCAGTTCACCACGGGCTTGGCGATCGAAGGCGTACTGGTGCCGTTCGATCAGCTGGAACGGGCGCTGGCCAAGCGCTACCAGCACCACGAGACCTCCGGCATGCTGGAAGCGCTGGGGGAAGCCAGCGAGTCGTTGACGCTGGATACCAGCGAGGCTGACCTGGCGAGCGAGGCCGCCGCGTTCGACAAGGGCGGCGAAGACGACGAACCGGTGGTGCGCTTCGTCAACAAGATTCTGCGCGACGCCATTCATCGCGGCGCCTCGGACATCCACTTCGAGCCCTACGAATCCAGCTACCGGATTCGCTTTCGCGTCGACGGGATGCTGATCGAGATCGCCCGGCCGCCGCTCAACCTGCGCACCCGCCTGGCGGCTCGACTCAAGGTCATGGCGCGGCTGGACATCTCCGAGCGCCGCCTGCCGCAGGATGGCGCGATGAAGATTCGCCTGGATGCCAATCGGGCCATCGATTTCCGCGTCAACACCCTGCCGACCGTGTTCGGCGAGAAGATCGTGCTGCGCCTGCTGGATGCCCGGACCGCCAGCTTCGGTATCGATGCGCTGGGCTTTGCGCCGGATCAACGGCGGCTATTCGAAGCCGCGCTGGCCGAACCCCAGGGCATGATTCTGGCCACCGGGCCGACGGGCAGTGGCAAGACAGTGACGCTCTACACCGGCATCAACCAGCTCAATACCGAGGAGCGCAATATTTCGACGGCCGAGGACCCGGTGGAGCTCAAGGTGCCCGGGGTCAATCAGGTCAACGTGCAGCCGCGTATCGGCCTCGACTTCGCCAGCGCCCTGCGCGCCTTCCTGCGCCAGGATCCGGACGTGGTGATGGTCGGCGAGATCCGCGATCTGGAGACCGCCGAGATCGCGGTCAAGGCAGCCCAGACCGGCCACCTGGTGCTGTCGACGCTGCATACCAACTCCGCCGCCGAGACGCTGACGCGCCTGCGCAACATGGGGGTCGCGAGCTTCAATATCGCAAGCTCGGTGTCGCTGATCATCGCCCAGCGACTGGCGCGCCTGCTCTGTCCGCGCTGCAAGGCCCCGGCGGAAATTCCTCACGAGGTGCTGCGTCGGGAAGGCGTCTCACCGGAGAAGCTGGCAGGCGCCACGCTCTACCGCGCCGTGGGCTGTGACCACTGCACGCTGGGCTACAAGGGCCGCATCGGGATCTATGAAGTCGTGCCGGTGGACGATGCCATGAGCCAGTTGATCATGACCGATAGCCACGCTCTCGAACTCGCCCGCGCAGCACGCACCGCCGGCTTTCCGGGGCTGCGCCAGAGCGGAATCGACAAGGTGCTCCAGGGCCTGACCAGCCTCGAGGAGATCAATCGCGTGACCACCGACTAGCCCATACGCGGCCACCGAAGGCCTCGCATCCTCTTTTCATCGATTCACTGTCAGGAACGCACGCATGGCGACCACGCTCAAGTCAGCCAGACCGTTGAGGCCCTCTAAATCACCCAAGCGAGTGGTGATGCACCGCTGGCAGTGGCGCGGCAAGAATCTGCGTGGCGAAGCGGTTTCCGGCGAGCTGATCGCCAGCGAAATCGCGGATGTGCGCAGTGAGCTGACCCGCCAGAAGATCATCGTCAAACGGATCACCCGCAAGACCGGGATGTTCGGTCTGGGCCGGATCAAGTCAAAGGACATCACGCTGTTCTCGCGTCAGCTGGCGACCATGATTCGTGCCGGCGTGCCGCTGCTGCAGGGCTGCAAGGTCGTCGCCGAAACCCTCAAGAATCCGGCCATGCGCAATCTGGTCGAGACGCTGGCCAACGATATCAGCGCCGGCGCCAGCTTCTCGGAAGCGCTGACCAAGCATCCCTCGCGATTCGACCGCATGTTCGTCAACATGGTCGCCGCCGGCGAGCAGGCCGGCGCTCTGGACAAGATGCTCGAACGCGTGGCCAGCTACCGCGAAAAGGTCGAGATCCTCAAGGGCCGAGTCAAGAAAGCGCTCTACTACCCGACCGCGGTGGTGCTGGTGGGCATCGGTGTTACCGCCCTGCTGCTGGTCAAAGTGGTTCCCCAGTTCCAGAGCCTGTTCAACGGCTTCGGCGCCGAGCTGCCGGCGTTTACCCAGTTCACGGTACATCTTTCCCAATTGACCCAGGCCTACTGGTGGCAGGCGATTCTCGCCGCCGCGGCGATCGTGTTCGGACTACGCCAGGCGATGAAACGCTCGCCGGCCTTCGCCTATCGTGCCGATCAACTGGTGCTCAAGCTGCCGGTCATCGGCAATATCGTCGACAAGGGCTCGATCGCGCGGTTCTCGCGGACCCTGGCGACAACGTTCAATGCCGGCATTCCGCTGGTCGAGGCGCTCGACACGGCCGCCGGCGCCACCGGCAACCGGGTCCACCAGCGGGCGATTGCCAGAATTCGCGAAGATGTCGGCACCGGCCAGCAGCTCAACTTTGCCATGCGTCGGACAAAAATTTTTCCCGTGATGGCCGTTCAGATGGTCAGCATCGGCGAGGAAGCGGGCGAACTGGATACCATGCTCGACAAGGTGGCGGAGTTCTACGAGGAGGAGGTCGACAACCAGGTCGACGCGCTGACCTCGCTGCTGGAGCCGTTCATTCTGGTGGTACTGGGGACGCTGGTCGGTGGGCTGGTCGTGTCGATGTATTTGCCTATTTTCCAGATGGGTTCCGCCATTTAGGTTGTTATTCATGACTGCGCGCATCCGCCGCGTTGTTGCCCGCCACCTCGAAATCCTCACGGACAACCGCGTCCGCGACGGGTTCTCGGCGTCGGGCGCCTAGCGGCAAAAGCGCTCGACAATGAATCTCGACCTCAGCGCACTCAAAAGCCAGCTTTCATATGCGTTACCCTTAGCGCTGACTATTTATTCGATGTTCGTGGAGTTTCCGTTGTCCGACCTTCCCCCTCTGATTCTCTGGCCGCTGGCGTTTCTATTCGGCGCGGCGCTTGGCAGCTTTCTCAATGTCGTCATCGTGCGGCTGCCGGTGATGCTGATGCGCCGCTGGCGGGCCGAGGCGCTGGCAGCGCTGGAGCAGCCGACGGAAGCCGATGCGCCCTACAATCTGGCGACGCCACGGTCGCACTGCCCCGGCTGCGGGCATTTCATCGCCTGGCACGACAACCTGCCGCTGATCGGCTGGCTCAAGCGTCGCGGCCGCTGTGCCGCCTGCGGCACGTCGATCAGCGCCCAGTATCCGCTGGTCGAACTGGCCGCGGCGCTGCTGACGGTGGCGGTTATCGCGCTGCACGGTTTGAGCTGGCAGAGCCTTTGGCTGATCGGCGCCTGTCTGACCCTGCTGGCCATGGCCGTAATCGATTGGCGAACCCAGCTGTTGCCGGATGCGTTGACCCTGCCGTTGCTCTGGGCCGGGCTGCTCTACCAATGGCTGTTCGATCCGCTGATGCTGGCAAGCGCGGTGCTGGGAGCGGCCGCCGGGTATCTGTCGCTGTGGGCGATCTACTGGCTATTCAAGCTGACCACCGGCAAGGAAGGGATGGGCTACGGTGATTTCAAGCTGATGGCGGCGCTCGGCGCCTGGCTCGGCTGGCAGAATCTACCGCTACTACTGTTGATTTCCGCGGGTGTCGGCGCGATCGTCGGCTTGATCCTGATCGCCTTGCGTCAGCAGAATCGCGACCAATCGATGCCGTTCGGCCCCTATCTCGCGCTGGCCGGCTGGATCTCTTTGCTGGTCGGCGCACCGCTGCTGGCCGGCTATCAGGCGCTGCTGATGGGAGGTTGGCAATGAGCACCGACGACAGGCAAGCCGAAGCGGGAATCGTCACGCTGATCGTTGGCGTGACCGGCGGGATCGGCTCGGGCAAGAGCGCAGTGGCGGATGCCTTTGGCGACCTGGGCATTGGCTGGGTCGATGCCGACCAGGTGGCGCGGGAAGTCGTCATGCCGGGCGAGCCGGCACTGGCCGCTATCGTCGACCGCTATGGCCCGAGGATCCTGCAGCCGGACGGCACACTCGACCGGCGCGCTCTCCGCACTCGAATATTCGACGACGAGGCGGAACGCCGGTGGCTGGAACACGAGACCCACCCGCGTATCCGTCAGGGCCTGATGAGACACCTGGAACGGCTGGCCGGCAGCGGCGCGCCGTACTGCCTGCTGGTCTCGCCGCTGCTGATCGAGTCGGGGCAGCGCGAGCTGGTCGATCGCATTCTGGTGGTCGACGTGCCGCAGGAACTCCAGATTTCCCGCACCCTGGCACGCGATGGTGTCGATCGACGTCAGGTTGAATCCATCATGGCCGCCCAGAGCCCGCGGGAACGTCGTCTTGCAGCCGCCGATGACGTCATCGACAATGGACGCGATCACCAACATCTACTCGAACAGGTCGCCCGGCTGGATATCCGCTATCGTCAACTGGCTCGTTCACGAGAACGATAGCGGCCGATACCCAAGCCGCCGCGTCAATCTCCGACACGAAAGCCACCGACACGACACCTCTCGCCATGACCCGACGTAACGACCCCAGTAATGATGCAGCCCCAGGTTCCGATCCCGCCTCCGGCAAGAAGCCGTTGACGGTACCCTGCCCTCAGTGCCAGAAACCGATCGCCTGGACGACCGAAAATCTCTATCGGCCATTCTGTTCGAAACGCTGCAAGCTACTCGATCTCGGCGCCTGGGCCGACGGCTCCCACCGTATCGCCGGCGAACCGCACATGGATGAAACCGAACTCGACGAACTGATCGATCGCCTCGAGCGCGGCGAATAGTCCGTTCATACCCAGAGTACCGACGCTTCCCACAGCGTAACTCTCCACAGCGCAACTCTCCACAGCGCAAGTCCGTGGCCAACAATGAAGACGCCGCACCCAGTGGGTGCGGCGTCTTCATTTTGACTCGTGGCTCGTGGCTCGTGGCTCGTGGCTCAGGAATCGTTGCGCCAGAAATCGCGGATCGAGGCGATGCCTTGAGCGCCGACCGCGCGGGCCTGACTGGCGTGATGGCGAGTCATGCCGCCCAGCGCGAAGACCGGCATCGCGGCTGTTTCCACCATCTGCTGGAAATCGTGCCAGCCGATGGTGACGGCATCGGGATGCGACGGTGTCGGCGCCAGCGGTGAAAGCGTGACGAAATCGCAGTCGATCGCACCCGCCTGAACCAGCTGCTCGTCACCATGCGTCGAGGCGCCCAGCCACTTGTTGCCGGGGATCGGGCGATGCTTGAGCGCCATCAGCCGCGCGCTGGTCAGATGAATGCCGTCGGCATCGACCCGCTGCAGCCATTCGGGATCGGCATTCAACAGCAGCTTGGCCCTGTAGCGCCGGCACAGTTCCAGGGTTTTTTCCGCCCTTGCCTGATAGGCGGCGTCGTCCAGGCCTTTGGCGCGCAGCTGCACCAGCCGGACATTGTCTTCCTTCAGCGCCCGTTCGAGCCGCTGCAGAAAGACCGTATCGTCCGCTTCTTCCGCGGTAATCAGATACTCCTGGGGAAGCGCCACCGCCTGCAGAATCGGCAGGTTGGCCGCCGGGAACGGATAGTTGGGCAGGTCATCCACATCGACCCAGCGCACCGGCTGGCCTTCCCGGCCGTAAGGATCGCCGTCGTATTCGCGCACCTGCCACACGTCCAGCAGGATATGCTTGTCGGGGTATTCATGATGCACCCGGATCAGCGGCTGGGCGCGCAGGATCTGAATGCCGAGCTCCTCGCTCAGCTCCCGCTTAAGCGCCTCCAATCCGGTCTCATAGGGCGCCAGCTTGCCCCCGGGGAACTCCCACAGACCGCCCTGATCGGCCGTTGCCGGACGCTTGGCGATCAGCACCCGTCCGTCGCCGCGAATGACGGCTGCTGCCGCTACATGGACCCGTCTTTTGATCATTTTGCTCAGTCTCTCGTACCACTGCAGTGTTTACGCTTTGTCTCGAAAATGCCTGCGCTCGCCGATTTTTTCAGACAGAACTTACTCTTGACCCGCGAGGTCGACATGGCGCGCATCGTCCGGAATCGCTCAACTGCGGTAGTCCGCGTTGATCGATACGTAATCGTGGGATAGATCCGAGGTCCAGACCGTCGCGCTGGCCGTGCCCCGACCAAGCCGAATCCGGATGGGGATCTCCTCCTGAGCCATGACCCGGCTGCCGATCTCTTCGGTATAGCTGTCGGCACGTCCACCGTGTTCGACCAGGCGTTCGCCGCCGAGATCGATGACGATACGCTCGACATCGAGGCCCTCCACCGGCGCGCGCCCCACGGCGGCGAGAATCCGCCCCCAATTGGCATCGCAGGCGTAGAGCGCGGTCTTGACCAGCGGCGAGTGCGCCACCGTGAACGCGACCGCGCGAGCCTCGTCGACACTGGCCGCCTGTTCGACGTCGAGCGTGACGAACTTGGTCGCGCCCTCGCCATCGCGAATGATCGCCTGTGCCAGCTCGGTCAATACCGCCGTCAGCGCCTCACGGAAACGTCGCTCGTCGTCGGCAGACTCGACAGGTGCGCCGCGGCCCGTGGCGATCAGGGTGCAGGCGTCGTTGGTGGAGGTATCGGAATCCACCGTGATCGAATTGAACGAGACCTGGACCGATTCGCGCAGCCACTGCTGAAGCTTCGACGCCTCGACGGTCGCGTCGCAGGCGACGAAACCCAGCATGGTCGCCATATTGGGCTGGATCATGCCCGAGCCCTTGCTGATGCCGTTGATCGTGACGGTGCCGCCGCTGAGCTCGACCTGAGCCGAAGCGCCCTTGATCCGGGTATCGGTGGTCATGATGCCCTCGGCGGCCAGTGCCCATCCGGCTTCGTCCAACGATTCCATTGCCGCCGACATCCCGCCGACGATGCGCGGCACCGGCAGAGGCTCGCCGATCACGCCGGTCGAGAACGGCAGTATCTGAGCGGCATCAACCCCGGCCAGATCGGCCAACGAGGCACAGCAGCTTTCGGCATCCTGACGCCCGCGAGCACCGGTTCCGGCATTGGCGTTGCCGGTATTGATCAGCAGATAGCGCGGCGCGGACTGCTGCAAGTGATCACGCGCCACCTGTACCGGCGCGGCACAGAAGGCGTTGCGCGTGAACGTCGCCGCGACCGCAGCGCCTTCCGGTATCTCGATCACCACCAGGTCACGCCGATCCGGCTTCTTGATCCCGGCCATCGCCGTGCCCAGGCGCACGCCCCCGATGGCTGGCATCTCCGGGAATACTGACTTACCTACGGCCATCTCGATTCTCCTTGAAAGGCCCGACTCGCGCCGAGCCCGCCACGCTTCAGCTGAGCGTGCCGTGGCACTGCTTGAATTTCTTGCCGGAACCGCACGGGCAAGGATCGTTACGGCCGACCTTGGGGCTCTCGCGACGGACAGGCTGGGCGCTCTCGTCCCCGGCTTCGGTTTCCGGCTCGGCCCCTTCGGCCGTCTGCTGAGCGGCGGCCACGGCATCTTCGTGCACCGATTGACTGGAGGCCTTTTCGCGCTCGAGCGCTTCGCGACGCTGGCGTTCGAGATCTTCGACCTCTTCCTGGCGACGTACCTGGACGTGGCTCAGAATTCGCGTGACGTCGTGCTTGATGTTATAGAGCAGCGACTGGAACAGCTCGAACGCTTCGCGCTTGTACTCCTGCTTGGGGTTCTTCTGCGCGTAGCCCCGCAGGTGGATGCCGCGGCGCAGGTGATCCATCGACTGCAGGTGTTCCTTCCAGCGGGTGTCCAGCACCTGAAGCATCACCTGCTTCTCGAAGCGTCGCATCATGTCGCCACCGATCGCCTCGACCTTGGCGACATACAGCCCGCGATGCTGATCGTGCAGGCGCTGGCGCAGCACTTCCTCGTTGAAGTTGTCGTCCTCTTCCGCCCATTGCACCAGTGGCAGGTCGAGATTGAACTCCTGCTTGAGCTGATCCTGAAGCCCGGCCAGTTCCCACTGTTCCGGCAGGCTCTGCGGCGGCACGTAGTCGGAGATGGTCTGCTCGAGCACCTCGTCACGAATGCTGGCGACGTTATCGGAAATCTCGTCGGCGGCAAGAATGTCGTCGCGCTGCTCGTAGATCACTCGGCGCTGGTCGTTGGAGACGTCGTCGTACTCCAGTAACTGCTTACGGATGTCGAAGTTGCGGCCTTCGACTTTCTTCTGCGCCCGTTCGACCGCATTCGACACCATCTTGTGCTCGATCGCCTCGCCTTCCTCGAGCCCCAAGGCGCCCATCAAGCGCTGCACGCGGTCGGAGCCGAACAGGCGCATCAGGCTGTCTTCCAGCGACAGGAAGAATCGCGTCGAACCGGGGTCGCCCTGACGGCCGGCACGCCCGCGCAGCTGGTTGTCGATACGTCGCGACTCATGACGCTCGGAGCCAATCACGTGCAGGCCGCCGGATTCGAGCACCGCGTCGTGGCGCTGCTGCCACTCGGTCTTGATCGCCGCGATCTGTTCCTCGCTCGGATTCTCGAGCTTGGCGACCTCGGCCTCCCAGTTACCGCCCAGCATGATGTCGGTACCACGACCGGCCATGTTGGTGGCCAGGGTGATCGCACCGGGGCGGCCGGCCTGGGCAATGATTTCCGCTTCGCTGTCGTGCTGCTTGGCGTTGAGCACGTTGTGCGGAATCTTCTTCGCCTGCATCAGCTTGGAGAGATATTCCGAAGTCTCGATCGACGCGGTACCCACCAGCACCGGCCGGTTGGCTTCGCGCTGGGTATTGACGTCCTCGATGATCGCGGCGTATTTCTCTTCGGCACTGAGGTAGACCAGATCGTTGAGATCCTGGCGCGCCAGGGGACGGTTGGTAGGGATCACCAGCACGTCGAGACCGTAGATATGGTTGAACTCGAAGGCTTCGGTATCTGCGGTACCGGTCATGCCCGCCAGTTTTTCGTAGAGACGGAAATAGTTCTGGAAAGTGGTAGAAGCCAGCGTCTGACTCTCGCGCTGGATCGATACCCCCTCCTTGGCCTCGACCGCCTGGTGCAGCCCTTCCGACCAGCGCCGCCCCGGCATGGTGCGGCCGGTATGTTCGTCGACGATGACCACGTTGTCGTCGGCGACGATGTAGTCGACGTCACGATGATAGAGACAGCGCGCACGCAGCGCGGAGTGGATATGTTGCAGCAGGCCGAGATTCTGCACGGCGTAGAGCGATTCATCGGCTTTCAGCAGGCCCGCTTCGCGCATCAGTTCCTCGACCTTCTGATGCCCTTCCTCGGTCAATTCGACCTGCTTCTGCTTTTCGTCGATCAGGAAGTCGCCGGTGCTCGGGTCTTCCTCGTCGGTGCACTGCTCGAGCTGCTTGGAAAGCGTGTGGATGGTGCGATAGAGCTCGACGTTCTCTTCCACCGGGCCGGAGATGATCAGCGGCGTCCGTGCCTCGTCGATCAGGATCGAGTCGACCTCGTCGATGATCGCGTAGTGCAGCGGGCGCTGGACCTTGTCCTGCATCGAGAACGCCATGTTGTCGCGCAGGTAGTCGAAACCGTACTCGTTGTTGGTGCCGTAGGTGATGTCGCAGGCGTAGGCCCGGCGCTTTTCATCGTTGGGCTGGCCGGAGGCGATGACGCCGACGCTCATCCCGAGGAATTCGTAGAGCGGGCGCATCCAGTTGGCATCACGGCTGGCCAGGTAGTCGTTGACCGTGACCACGTGAACGCCCTTGCTCAGCAGGGCATTGAAGTAGACCGCGAGAGTTCCGACCAGGGTCTTACCTTCGCCGGTCTTCATTTCTGCGATTCGGCCGTCGTTCAAGGACATGCCGCCGACCATCTGGACATCGAAATGGCGCATGCCCAGAACGCGTTTACTCGCCTCGCGGACGGTAGCGAACGCTTCCGGCAGCAGCGACTCGTGCTTCTCGCCGTCGGCGAGGCGCTGGCGGAACTCGGCGGTCTTGGCCTGGAGCGCGACATCGTCGAGCGCTTCGAAAGTGGCTTCCAGTTCGTTGATCGCCACCACCTGCTTGCGCATGCGCTTGACGTCGCGATCGTTCTTGGAGCCGACCAGTTTATGTAGCAATCCATTCAACATGATGTGGTTCCTGCCTAACTCTGTTTCTCTTACTGCGCCGAAGCAACGACACGACAATGAGAGCCGCGTCGGCTGCCGATGAGATGAAACGTATGACCAGAGATCAGGCAGAAGCCGGCGGACCGCGGCGGGAGATAACATCCAGTGCGGCGCTGAGGGAGATAGCGGGTTCGACATAGAACGAGCGTCGCGCTCGGGCCGCCGCGGCCTGCGGATGAACCGGCCGCTTGGCAGCCACGCGCGCGACGCGCCGGGATTCCGCGCGAATGGCCTCCGGGGCCATCAGATAGACCTGGGTCAGGCGCTCGGCCAGCCGCAATGCCTCGGCGTGGAGCAGACCTGCAGGCAGCAGACAACCGACCAGCACGCTGGCCAGCCACCAATGGGCTCGCTGCCGGGGGCGCCAGATGGCGCCGCGCTGACCGGACTGCGCTTTGGCCGAAGTCATGCTGTCGACGAACTCCGCGTCGTGATAGGTTTAGCGGGACATTTCCCACTGCGTGCAGGCCGATGAGTATAAAGGCTAAGCGTTTACGAGCCCAGCCCGTTTCCCGACTGCTGGAACAACCCGGCGGGCTGGGTGACGTCATGCGCATGGCGACACTGATCGAACGCGCCCAGACGCATCTGAGGCGTCAGCTGCCGCCGGATGTCGCCGAGCATCTTTACGTCGGTGGCTACCGCGACGGCGTGCTGACACTGATCACCGATCGCGCCGCGTGGCTGACCTGGCTGCGTTACGAGCAGCCGCGCCTGCTCAAGCTGCTGCATCAGCTGCCGGGATTCGAGGCGATCATGAAATTTTCGCTGAAGGTGCGCCCGATCCGCCCCGTCAAGGCGGTACCGCGCCACACGCGACGCCTGTCGGCGGCCGGCGCCGAGGCGCTCTCCCACTGCGCGGAAAACCTCGATGACTCTCCACTCAAGCGCTCGTTGAATCGACTGGCGTCTCATGCCGATGCGCCGTCCGAGCCCGCCGACGAAACCCCGACGTAGCGCGGGAGACGGACTTGACGTCCGTACGAATTGAGCGCACGAGCTGACGATGATGACCGCCGAGATTTCCAACACGCAGACACGACGACGCCGATCCGAAGATCGGCGTCCAACCCAGCGGCACCCTCGGCCGCGTGAGTGAAAGATCACGACTGGCGTATTACGCCATGGCAGGCGCTGCATAAGAGATAGGCGCAGACTGGGTCGACTCTTCGAAGGTCACGATTTCGTAAGCCTCTGGATGAGCCAGCAGCTCGCGGCAGAGCTGGTTGTTGAGTCCATGGCCGGACTTGTAGCCCTTGAACTCGCCGATCAGACTGCAACCCAACTGATAGAGGTCGCCGATCGCATCCAGCATCTTGTGCTTCACGAACTCATCGTCATATCGCAAGCCGTCCTGATTGACGATGCGATAATCGTCGACAACGATGGCATTGTCGAGACTGCCGCCCAGGGCCAGATTCTGTGAGCGCAGGAATTCGAGATCGCGCATGAAACCGAAGGTTCGAGCGCGCGACACTTCCTTGACGAAGGAGGTAGTAGAGAAATCGACGCTGGCCGTCTGCTTCTGCTGCTCGAAGACGGGATGGTCGAAATCGATCGCGAAGCTGACCTTGAAGCCGTTGTGCGGCAGGAAGGTCGCCTGCTTGCCATCGTCATTGACCGTGACTTCGCGCTTGATACGAATGAACCGCTTGGCCGCCGACTGCTCGGCGATACCCGCCGATTGAATCAGAAAGACGAACGGCCCGGCGCTGCCGTCCATTATCGGCACTTCCGGCGCGCTCAGCTCGACATAGGCGTTGTCGATACCCAGACCCGCGAACGCCGACATCAGATGCTCGACCGTGGCTACCTTGACGCCATCCTTGGACAGCGCGGTGCACAGATTGGTATCGGTAACACTCTCGGCGTGAGCCGGAATGTGCACCACCGGGTCGAGATCGGTACGCACAAACACGATGCCCGTGTTGGGCGCCGCAGGACGCAGCGTCAGATACACTTTCTCTCCGGAATGGAGCCCCACGCCGGTGGCGCGGATCGTGTTCTGCAACGTTCGTTGTTTGATCATGGCATCGACCTAACAGTCAAATGGTTTGGAAACGGTGTTCACTATAACACCAAACCAATAGCCTACCAACCATATCGACGTTACAGAATGATGATCGGCAGCTTAAAAAGCTATCAATCAGCCTGACGCCGCAGGAACGCCGGAATGTCCAGATAGTCGTCCATATCCGAAGACTTGCGTCGGTCCTGCTGGGGCTTCTTCGCCGCGGCTTCCTGCTCGGCACGCGCTGCCTGCTGGCGCATGACCGCCGGCTGCTGCAGCTTGCGATAGTCGGTCGTTTCCGGACGTGAAGCCGCAGTTTCGCGAGGAGCCGCCTTCTCTTTCTGCGCGTCGAGACCTGCAGCAACGACCGTCACCCGCAGCTCATCGGACATTTCCATGTCGATGGAGGTACCCACGACAATGGTGGCATCCTGTGAAGCGAATTCCTGAACCGTTGCCCCCACATCGTTGAACTCACCGATGGAGAGATCCGGACCGGCCGTAATGTTGACCAGGATGCCGCGGGCGCCGTGAAGGTCGATATCTTCGAGCAGCGGGCTGCGAATGGCCTTTTCAGCCGCTTCACGCGCACGGTTTTCACCCGTCGCCGCGCCGGTGCCCATCATCGCCATCCCCATTTCCGACATCACCGTGCGCACGTCGGCAAAGTCGACGTTGATGATACCGGGGCTGGTGATCAGCTCGGCGATTCCCTGGACTGCGCCCAGCAGCACATCGTTGGCGGCGCTGAACGCGGTCAACAGGCTGGCATTCTTGCCCAGCACCGACAGCAGCTTCTCGTTGGGAATGGTGATCAGCGAATCGACGTACTCGGAAAGCTCCTTCATTCCCTCTTCCGCCGCGCGCATGCGCTTCGGACCTTCGAACGGGAACGGCCGCGTGACGACAGCGACTGTCAGAATGCCGAGTTCCTTGGCCACCTGGGCCACGACGGGCGCGCCACCGGTTCCGGTACCGCCACCCATGCCGGCAGTGATGAAGACCATGTCCGCACCCTGCAGCATTTCCGCGATGCGCTCGCGATCTTCCATCGCGGCCTGACGTCCAACATCCGGATTGGCTCCCGCGCCCAGCCCTTTGGTGATCTCGCCACCCAGCTGCAGTACGGTCTTGGCCGCCACGCGCTTGAGCGCCTGGGCATCGGTGTTGGCGCAGATGAACTCGACGCCTTCGATGTTGCTCTCGACCATGTGGTTGACAGCGTTGCCGCCGCCGCCGCCGACACCGATGACTTTGATGACTGCACTACTAGAAGGTGCGTTATCTACTAGTTCGAACATTGCCCCGTCTCCAAGACCGCGTGCGGCCTGTCAGAAATTTCCTTTAAACCAGCCTTTGAGTCGCTCCAGCGTCGAAACCTCATCCCTGGTTGCGCGCCGGGGAAGCAATTCTTCCCGTTGAGGCTGGGCTGATACTGCGCGAGAGTGCTTGGAATCTTTCATTCCGTAGAATAGCAAACCAACGCCTGTCGAATAAATCGGGTTACGCACCACGTCCGCCAAGCCGCGGACGTTATACGGGCAGGCGATGCGGACCGGCATGTGGAATATCTCCTCCGCCAGCTCCACGACCCCCTCCATGCGAGAGGTGCCCCCCGTCAGCACGACACCGGCCGCCACCAGATCCTCATAGCCACTGCGGCGCAACTCTTCGCGCACCAGAGTGAAGAGTTCCTCGTAGCGGGGCTCCACGACTTCCGCCAAGGCTTGGCGCGAAAGGTCCCGCGCCGGACGATCGCCGACGCTGGGAACCTTGATCATTTCATCGCTGCTCGCCAGTTGTGTCAGCGCGCAGGCATATTTGACCTTGATGTCTTCGGCATACTGGGTCGGTGTCCGCAACGCCATCGCGATGTCGTTGGTCACCTGATCGCCGGCAATCGGGATCACCGCGGTGTGTCGAATGGCGCCCTCGGTAAATACGGCGATATCCGTCGTGCCACCACCGATATCGACCATGCACACGCCGAGTTCGCGCTCGTCCTCTGTCAGCACCGCATGACTGGAGGCGAGCTGTTCGAGGATGATGTCGTCGACTTCCAGACCGCAACGTCGCACACATTTTTCAATATTCTGCACGGCGTTCATCGCCGCCGTCACCAGATGCACGCGCGCCTCGAGGCGTACGCCGGACATCCCGAGCGGCTCGCGGATCCCCTCCTGGGTATCGATCGCGAACTCCTGGGGGATGACGTGCAGCACTCGCTGCCCTTCCGAGATGGCACGGGCGCGGGCGGAGTCGATCACGCGCTCGATATCGGCCTGCGCGACTTCACGCTCCTTGATCGCCACGACGCCATCGGAATTCATGGAGCTGATGTGGCTCCCGGCGATACCGACATACACGGAATGAATATCACAGCCGGCCATCAGCTCGGCTTCTTCCACGGCACGCTGAATCGACTGAACGGTTGATTCGATATTGATCACGACACCCTTCTTCATACCACGAGAAGGATGTGAACCAATCCCGGCGATTTCCAACCCGCCATCGTCGGTGGGTTGCCCCACGATGGCGACCACCTTGGATGTTCCGATATCCAGCCCGACCACCATGTTGGAAGCGTTGGATTGTCCTGCCATAGGTCGGGGTCGCTCCTCAAACTTCACCAGTAAACCGATAAAAATGGGCTAACAAAGACTCGCGCTTATTATAGGAACAAGTCGACCTTTTTCACCAGCCCATCACTGAAACAAAAGCCACATTAAGCTCTTTTTCTTTAAAAGGGAAATAAGGAAGGAGGCTCGCGGCTATTTACAGCCGCGAGAAATAACAGAATGGGCCAATAGCAGTATGTCGACGAGGGTCGGACGAGGCCAAAGTCCTGCGACTGTTTCCGTCCAACTGCCGAGTGATGTTCTCCAGGATGCGCCAGCCGGGAGATCGAGGCCATCTTTACGAACCATGATGACAAGGACTAATCATCGGACGTCGCGGTCGTTTCACCATGGCGCGCCACTGAAACTCCGTTGGGATAACGCAAGTCGATGTAGCGTATCTGCGACGCTTCCTCACTTAACTGTCGCTTCCATGCAGCAATAAAACGAGCCAGTCGTGCGTCCAAGTCGGTACGTCCCAGAATCACCCACACGCCATCATTGACTTGAAAACGCCAGGCGCCTCGAGGTTCCAATCTCAACTGGGTGATCGACAGTCCGAGATTGGACAACGTACGGCGCAACGAGTCGTAATAACCCAGCACTTCTCGACCCGATCCCTTGGGGCCGCCGAGATCAGGTAGCCGGCGACCCAGATCGGTCACAGGCCCAGGGGCAAACGACTGTCCCCGGCTGTTGAGCAACCGATCATCATTCCAGCGGGCGACTGGATCCTGTTCGTAGAGCACGAAGCGCAGGGTATTCGGCCACTCCCGTGAGATTGTCACTTCTCGAAGCCACCCGATCTGACGCGCTTCGTTGCGCAGATCGGTCAAGGATAGAGACAGCCAGGTGTGTCCCCTCACCAGTGGCGCTAGTTCTTTTTGCAGGTAACTCGCGCTCACGTAATTCAGGTCGCCGCTGATCGACACCCGTTCGATGGGCTTGTCCAGCCACAACCACAGCGCCCTGCCGCCGGCACCGATGAGCACGACGAGCATGAGCACACCCAGTAGCGTACCCCGCGCGTTCGCGTTCATGTCGATCGCCCCATACTGACGTCGTCGCGCCCATTGTCGATCCTTGGTGACTCGCTCAAAGGTCCACCTCGTCGAGATGGAGCGCACTCTGGGCGAGTCGCTGGGAAATACCGCCGATATCACCGGCGCCCTGCGTCAGCAGAATGTCCCCCGGGCGCAACACCCGCGACAGGATCGCCGGCAGGGCCGACTTCTCTTCGATGAACAGCGGGTCGACTTGGCCCCGCTGGCGAATCGATCCCGCCAGCGTCTTGCCTTCGGCTCCCGGAATCGGCGCTTCACCGGCGCCGTAGACATCCAGCAATAGCAGCGTGTCGACGCCGGAAAGCACGCGCACGAAATCCTCGTAGAGATCGCGGGTACGACTGTAGCGATGCGGTTGATAGACCATCACCAGACGACGCTGTGGCCAGCCAGCCCGCACCGCACGGATCACCATCTCGACTTCCCGCGGGTGATGGCCATAGTCGTCGACCAGCATCACTTCGCCACCGCTAGGCAGCGAGTAATGGCCATGAACCTGGAACCGCCGGCCGACACCTCCGAACGACGCCAGCCCCTTGACGATATCGTCGTCGCTGACGCCCGCATCGGTGGCCACGGCGATCGCGGCCAGCGCGTTCAGCGCATTATGGGTACCGGGCATTGCCAGCGTGATGGTCAGCGAAGCCAGGCCGTCGGGGCGTTCCGCAACGAAGCGGATGGTTTCGGCAGTCTGCTGGAAGTCTTTCAATCGATAATCGGCTTCTTCGCTGAAACCGTATGTCACGAACTGGCGCTGAACCTGGGGCAGCAATTCCCGTACGTTGTCATCGTCGAGACAAAGCACGGCACGACCGTAGAACGGCAGGTTGTGCAGGAACTCGATGAAAGTCGTCTTCAACCGCGAGAAATCGCCATCATAGGTCGCCATGTGGTCGGCATCGATATTGGTAACGATCGATGTCATCGGCTGGAGATGGAGAAAAGACGCATCGGATTCGTCGGCTTCGGCGACCAGAAAGTCACCGCTACCCAACCGCGCGTTGGTTCCGGCACTGGTCAGTTTGCCACCGATGACGAAGGTCGGATCGAGTCCGGCTTCGGCGAACAGCGTCGATAGCAGACTCGTGGTCGTGGTCTTGCCATGAGTACCGGCAACGGCGATGCCATGACGAAAGCGCATCAATTCGGCGAGCATCTCCGCCCGGCGTACGACCGGAACGCGATGCTCGCGCGCCCACTGGATCTCGGGATTGGTCGGATCGACTGCCGTCGACACCACGATGACATTGGCACCCTCGGCGTTGATCGCTGCATGACCGATCGCCACGCGAATGCCGCACTGGCGCAGATGCTGCGTCACCGCGGATTCGCGAAGATCGCTGCCACTGACCTCATACCCTTCATTGACCAGGACTTCGGCGATACCGCACATGCCGGCCCCGCCGATTCCGACGAAATGGATGCCACGGATGCGCCGCATGCCCAGATGCGATCGCGTCGGACGCGTCTGAATGCTATCGCTCAAAATCGATCTCCATGCAGCCGTCGACCAGACGATCGACGGCATCGAGGTGGGCTACCCGCCGAGCCTGGACCGCCATTCGCGCCAGCACGTCGGGCTGTAAAAGTGACTCGAGCGCCGCCTGGAGACGTTCAGGGGTCAACTCGGCCTGCTGGATCAACTCGGCGCCACCGGCCTCGACCAGGTGGCGCGCATTATGGGTCTGGTGATCGTCGACAGCGTGCGGAAACGGCACCAGCAACGACGGCTTGGCCGCTGCCGACAGCTCGGCAATGGTCAGCGCCCCGGCGCGACACACGATAATATCCGCCCAGTCATAGGCCTCGGCCATATCGTCGATGAAAGCGCTGACCTCGGCTGCGACACCGGCCGCGCGATAGGCTTCTCGTGTGCCATCGTCCTTGTCGCGCCCGGCCTGGTGACGAACCTCGGGCCGCGGCGACAACGTCAGCGCCGCCAATGCTTCCGGCAATTTCTGATTGAGCGACTGCGCCCCCAGCGAGCCGCCCAGCACCAGCAGGCGCAGCGCACGGCCGTTCATCTGCTCGGCCGTTCGGGGCCGCTCGCCCAGCGCGGCGATATCCGCGCGCACCGGATTGCCAACCACCTCGGCCTTGCCACCGGGAAACGCCCCCGGGAAGGCGGCGTAGACGCGCGTCGCCAGCCGCGCCAGTGAGCGGTTGGTGAGTCCGGCGACGGCATTCTGTTCATGGACGACCAATGGTTTGCCGCTCAATCGCGCCGCCAGCCCGCCGGGACCGCTGGCAAATCCGCCCAGGCCGACGACCAGTTGCGGGTCGAATCGCTGGATCACCCGGCGCGACTGCCGGATGGCACGCGTCAAACGCCACGGAATCGCCAGCCAGCCGGCCAACCCCTTGCCTCGCAGTCCCGTCACATCGATCTGGTTCAGCGGAATGCCGTCAGCGGGAACGAGACGGTTCTCGATCCCGCGCGGGCTTCCCAGCCACTCTACCGTGACACCACGTTCGCGCAGGGCCCGGGCCAGCGACAGCGCCGGCACGACGTGCCCGCCGGTGCCCCCGGCCATGATCAGGACGCGCCTCAGTTCACTCATGATCGGGCTCCATCGTGCCGCGCGCCGGTCGGACGCCCGGCCCGATGTCGGTTTCAGGACGGGAATTCAAATCGGGACGGGAATCGTCGTCGGGCGTCGGACGCCGTCCCAGCCGCCGCACTTCGGCGTCGACCCGGAACAGAATGGCCATCATGATGCCGCTGATGATCAGGCTCGAGCCGCCGTAACTCAGCAATGGCAACGTCAAGCCCTTGGTCGGCAGCATGCCGGAGCTGACGGCGATGTTGATGAACGCCTGGGCGCCGATGACCAGCGCGATGCCGTAGCAGAGATAAGCCGCGAACGGGTTCCCGGCCAGCTCGGCCTTGCGCCCGATCCGGAAGGCGCGGAACACCAGCAGCGCGAACAGGAGAATCACCGCGATGGCGCCGAACAGTCCCAGCTCTTCCGCTAGCACGGCGAAGACGAAATCGGTATGCGCCTCGGGTAGATAGAACAGCTTCTGAACGCTGTTGCCCAACCCCAGGCCGAACCAGTGGCCGCGACCGAAGGCGATCAGCGCCTGAGTCAGCTGGTAGCCGGTGTTGTACTGGTCCGCCCAGGGGTTGGCAAAACTGGTGATGCGCTGAAGACGATAAGGCTCCGCCACTGCCAGCATCACCGCCCCCGAGCCGACGACGGCCAGGATCAGCAGGAATCGCCACAACGGGGCACCCGAGAGCAGCAACATTCCCATCACGCAGCCGGTCAGCACCACGACGGCCCCGTAGTCGGGCTCCAGAATCAGCAGAAAGCCGATCAGAGCCATCACCGCCAACGGCCGCATGAACGCGCCCCAGCTTCGGCGAACCTCAGGCAGATACCGCTCCAGGTAGCCGGCTACGTAGACGATCAAGCAGAGCTTGGCGACTTCCGAGGCCTGAATATTGATGAGACCCAGCGGGATCCAGCGGCGACTACCATTGATCTCGCGGCCCACGAGCAGCACCAAGAACAGCAGCAGCAGCGCGCCGATCAGCATCAATGGCCCCTTTCGACGCCACCAGTCCAGCGGCAGACACACGGCGACCAGGCCGACCCCGATCGCCGCCAGCACGAAAATGCCATGCCGAATGCTGAAATAATAAGGGTTGCCGGTCAGATTGGCGGCGATTTCGGTCGAGGCGGAGGTCACCATCACCCAGCCGATCAGCATCAGCGAAAGCGTGGCCAGCAGAAGCCAGCCATCGAATGCGTGATGCCGCGTGGTGAGCCGATCCTGCGACGTCCTCAACATGGCTTTCAACATGCGACTTCCTGTCCTTGATCGAGAATCTTCCGGAACGATTCGCCCCGCGCCAGATAGTTGGGAAACTGATCGAGACTGGCGCAAGCGGGTGACAACAACACACAGTCTCCGGGCTCGGCGATCGAAGCCGCCCGGCGCATGGCCTGCAGAAGCGTCTCGACACGCCACGTCGCTACCTGCGACTCCAGCGCCGAGACCAGCAATGGCGCATCCTGACCGAAGACGATCGCCTCGCGAGCGTGCCGGGCGAGCGGTGCCGCCAGCGGCGCGAAATCCGCCCCTTTACCGACCCCGCCACCCAGCCAGATCAAGCGCCCGGTCAAGGTTTCTCCCAACCCGGCGATCGCCGCCAGGGTCGCGCCCACGTTAGTGCCTTTGGAGTCGTTGATCCAGCGCACGCCGCCACGCTCGGCGACGATCTCACCGCGATGGGGAAGGCCCGCAAACCGGGCCAGAACACCGCGCATGACCGCCAGCGACAAGCCGACGACGTGTCCGATCGCCATCGCCGCCAGCGCATTGGCCTGGTTGTGCCGCCCGGCCAGGCGCAGCTCGCTGACCGGCATCAAGGCTTGCTGGCCATGGCACAGCCACTCGCCCGTGGCCTCCGCCTCCCCTGGCACGCTACCCGGACTGGCGATCCCCCAGGCGTCGCCTACAGGCGAATGCGTCGTGAAGCGCTCGCAAAGCAATGAGATGTCGTCCGGCCAGGTGGCGGGGTCCTCGCCGTTGACGACGACATGCGCCGCGCCCTCGAAAATTCGCGCCTTGGCGTGCCGGTATCCGGCCATGTCACCATGGCGATCGAGATGATCCGCGGACAGGTTGAGGAAAGCGGCACAGCTCGCGCCCAGAGCGTCCAGCGTCTCCAGCTGGAAGCTCGACAGCTCGAGCACGAATAGCTCGGCATCCGGATGATCGATCAGCAGGTCCAGTGCGGCATCGCCCAGATTACCGCCCACGGCCACTCGTCTGCCCGCCTCCCGAGCCATCTCCCCGACCAGCGTGGTCACCGTGGACTTGGCATTCGATCCGGTAATCGCCACGATCGGTGCCTTGCAATGGCGTGCGAACAGGGAAATTTCCCCGATGACGCGATCGCGTACCGCGGCCAGACCGCTGCGGCCGAGATCGACGCCGGGACTCACGACGATCTCGGCAAAGCTCGACAGATCCAGCCCCGCCAGATCGCCGAGATGAATCTCGACGTCCGGATAGGCCTCGCGGAAGGCGTCGATGCCGGGCGGCGCTACCCGCGTGTCGGCTACCACGAAGCGCTCGCCGCGCTGCTGCAGAAACCGAGCGATCGCCCGGCCGGATATTCCCAGCCCGACGACCAGCCAGGGCATCGCCCCTCTTCCGTCGTCATTCTTCGAACGCGATACGACTCGCTCAATCCCCGACTGATCGCTCATGACATCAACGCAGCTTCAGGGTCGCCAGCCCCAGCAGGACGAGGATCACGGTGATGATCCAGAAGCGCACGATCACCCGCGGCTCCGGCCAGCCCTGGAGTTCGAAGTGGTGGTGCAACGGCGCCATGCGGAAGATCCGGCGACCGGTAAGCTTGTAGGAACCGACCTGTAGGATGACCGACACCGTCTCCATCACGAACACCCCGCCCATGATGAACAGCACGATTTCCTGACGCACGATGACCGCGACGATACCCAGCGCCGCGCCCAGTGCCAGCGCACCGACGTCCCCCATGAAGACCTGGGCGGGATAGGTGTTGAACCACAGGAAGCCGAGCCCGGCCCCGGCGATGGTGCCGCAGAATACCGCCAGCTCGCCGGCCCCCGCCACTTCGGGAATGTGCAGATAGTTGGCGAACACCGCGTTGCCGCTGGCGTAGGCGAACACCGCCAGTCCCATGGAAACCAGTACGGTGGGCATGATCGCCAGCCCGTCGAGACCATCGGTCAGGTTGACCGCATTGGAACTGCCGACGATGACCAGATAACTCACGACGATGTAGAACACGCCGAGCGGCATCACCACGTCCTTGAACAACGGCACGATCAGACTGGTCTCGACCGGGCTCGCGGCGGTGAAATAGAGAATGATCGAGGCGCCGAGCCCGATGACCGACTGCCAGAAGTATTTCCACCGCGCGGGCAGACCACGAGGGTTCTTCTCGACCACCTTGCGGTAGTCGTCGACCCAGCCGATGGCGCCAAAGCCAAGCGTCACCGCCAGCACCAGCCATACGTAGTGGTTGGTCAGATCGCCCCACAGCAGCGTGCTCACGGCAATCGAGACCAGAATCAGCGCCCCGCCCATGGTCGGCGTCCCGGCCTTGGACAGATGCGACTGTGGGCCATCGTCACGCACGGCCTGGCCGATCTGACGCTCGACCAGACGTCGAATCATCTGTGGTCCCATCCACAGACTCAGAAAGAGCGCTGTCAACGTGCCCAGAATCACGCGCAGGGTCAGGTATCCGAAAACATTGAAAGCACTTTGAAAATGGGTCAGCAGTTCAGCCAGAAAAAGCAGCATGAGTCAGATTCACCTTGAGGCATCGTCACGCAGTGCGGCAACGAGTCGTTCCATGCCGGCACTACGCGAACCCTTGACCAGCACGCTGGCCCGGGAAGGAAGCTGATCCTGGGCAAAACGCTCGAGCGTTGCCCAGTCATTGAAATGACGGCCTTCGTCACCGAAGGCCTTGATGGCGGCACGTGCGGGTTCGCCGTACGTGCCCAGAAACTCGATGCCGAGGTCGCGTGCTGCGCGCCCGACCTCGGCATGCAGGCGCTCGGCGTCAGCCCCCATTTCGCCCATCGCGCCGAGAAAACACCAGCGCGGCGATGGCAGCGAAGCCAGTACCTCGAGCGCCGCTCGCATCGCGCCGGGGTTGGCATTGTAGCTATCGTCGATCACCCGACAGCCGCGAATGCCGTCGAGCGCCTGCATCCGTCCGGCCATGCTGTGACAGGCCTCGAGCCCGGCGGCGATTTCCGCGCCACAGAATCCCAGGGCGTGCGTCGCGGCCGCGGCGGCCAGTGCGTTACGCACGTTGTGCCGGCCCATCAATGACAGCGTGACCCGCACCGGCGTCTCGCCCGGCAGGTGAAGCGTGAAAGCATAACGCCCGGCCGCGTCACAAACCAGATCATCGGCGACGACGCTGGCCCCGGTATCGATACCGAAATCGATCACCCGGGCGCGTCCGGCCAGCGCCTGCCACACCGGGAAGTAGCGCTCGTCGCGGTCGAGCACGGCACAGCCGTCGACCGGCAGTCCGGCAAGAATCTCGCCCTTGGCCTGGGCGATCTGCCCCAGCCCGCCGAATTCCCCGACATGCGCGCCGGTGACGTTGGTGATGATGGCGACCTGCGGTTTGGCCAGCGCGGTCGTCCAGGCGATTTCTCCCAGATGATTGGCGCCCAGCTCGATCGCCGCATAGCGCTGCTCCGCGCTAAGCTCGAGCAGGGTCAGCGGCGCGCCGATGTCGTTGTTCAGATTGCCCCGTGTAGCAAGCGTCGGGGCGCGGGCCGGCAGAATCGACGCCAGCATCTCCTTGACCGTCGTCTTGCCACTGTTGCCGGTCACTGCGATCAGCTGACCATCCCAGGCCAGCCGATGGGCCCGCGCCAGCAGCCCCAGCGCGAGCCGCGTATCCGGCACTTCGATCTGTGTTAGCGGATCGTCGACCGGCCGGGAGACGATCGCCCCCACCGCGCCCTTTTCGCGCGCCTGGGACAGAAAATCATGCGCATCGAAGCGCTCTCCTTCGAGCGCGACCAGCAGGTCACCGGGCAAAAGCGCCCGGGTGTCGGTAACGACCCGCGAGAACTCGACGTCAGCCCCTCGCAGCGTGGCACCCAGCTGCGCGGCGATGGCACTGAGTCTGCCGTTCATTGAACTGCCTCCCGCGCCCGGCAGGCTCGCGCCGCGACATCGATGTCGCTGAAGTCGTGGCGCACCCCGGCGATTTCCTGATAGTCCTCGTGGCCCTTGCCGGCGATCAACACGATGTCGTCGGGACCGGCGGCGGCGATGACGCGCTCGATCGCCTGGCCACGGCCGGCGATGGACCAGCTGCGCACGCGAGCCGTCTCCGACAGCCCCTCGACGATCTGATCGCGAATCGACTGTGGATCCTCGCTACGCGGATTGTCGTCGGTCACCACGACCCGGTCTGCCAGCGTCTCGGCCGCCGCCGCCATCAGGGGACGTTTGCCACTGTCACGATCGCCGCCACAGCCGAACACGCACCACAGCTCGCCGCCGTTCGCGGCGGGCAGGTGCGTGCGCAAGGCGGACAGGGCATTCTCCAGCGCGTCCGGCGTGTGGGCATAATCCACCACCACCACCGGCACCTTCGCGCCTTCTTCTCGTGGCAGACGCTGCATGCGCCCCGGCACCGGCCGAAGTTCGCCAGCGGCCTGCCACAGGGATTCAAGCGGATAGCCCAAGCCATAGAGCGTGGTCATGGCCAGCAGCGTATTGTCGAGATTGAAGCGGCCCATCAGCGGTAGCTCGAGCACGCCTTCGTTATCGGGGGTGGCGACGATCGCGCGCAGACCGTTGGGCAGCGCTTCGCAATCGACGACTCGCAGCGTCGTCGCTTCGCCATTGCCCGTCGCCAGCACTCGAACACCGGACGACAGACCGGCCAGCATCAGCCGCGCCAGGGGATCATCGCCGTTGACCACGGCAAGCTGAAGCGACTCTCTCTTGAACAGCCGTGCCTTCGCCGCAGCGTAGGCCGCCATGCTGCCATGATAATCGAGGTGATCTCGGCTCAGATTGGTGAAAACCGCCGCGTCGACCCGCGTATCGCCCAGCCGCTCCTGAGTCAGCGCGTGGGACGAAACCTCCATTGCCACGGCCTCGACGCCCTCACGCGCCATCTCGCCGAGCATCTGCTGCAGCGCCAACGGCCCCGGCGTGGTCTGCAGCGCGGGACGAATGGCGTCCGGCCGGCCGTAGCCCAGCGTACCGATCACCCCCGCCGGCGTGCCCAGCGCCTCCAGCAACGTGGCGATGTAGTGGGTCACGGAACTCTTGCCATTGGTGCCGGTGACACCGATCAGCTTGAGCGTCTCCGGCACCGCAAACAGTCCGCGACCCAGCGCGGCCAGACGACGCGTCAATCCCGGCAGCGCCAGAACGCGATCGTCCGCCAGCCAAGTCGAATCCAGCTCATCCGCTTCACACAGAACGCCGACGGCACCGGCCTGCAACGCGGTTTCAATGAAGTGACACCCATCGACACTGACGCCAGGCACCGCCAGAAACAGATCGCCCTGTTGCAATTGGCGGCTATCCTGCACGAGCCTCAGTTCGGTCGTCGCCGGCAGCCAGGTCGCCAGGCGAGACGCCACGGCGAGATCCGGCCACAGCTCGGCCAGCGTTGTCGCCAGCCGCGTCGCATCGATTTTCATCGGGACGCCTCCTGTTTCTCCGCCTTGGACGGGGCGTCGGGCGGAACATCGAGCAGGCGCAGGGCGCTGCCGACCACACGGCTGAACACGGGCGCGGCAACCAGGCCACCGTAATAGTCACCCTTCTTGGGGTTGTCGATCATCACCACGGTGACGACTCGCGGATCGGAAGCCGGAGCGATACCCGCGAACAGGCCTCGATATTCCTTTTCCTGATAGCCGGAGCTCGTGACCTTGCGCACGGTGCCGGTCTTGCCCGCAATCTGATAGCCCGGGACCATCGCCAGGTGGCCGCCGGCGTTGGGTTGCACGATCTTTTCCATCATGCCGAGCAGTTGATGAGCGATCGTCGGCGAGATCACCTGCTGGCTCTCGGGGCTACCGTCGAGCTTGAGCAGCGACGGTGACAGGCGCTTGCCATCGTTGGCGATGGCCGTATAGGCGCTCGCCAGCTGCAGCGGTGTGACGGCGATGCCGTAACCGTAGGCCATGGCGGCCTGAACGCTGCGCGGCAGATTGGTCAGCGACGGCAGACTGCCGCTGTTTTCACCGGGGAAGCCGGTGCCGGGTGACTGGCCCAGCCCCAGTTCGCGATAACGATTCCAGATGGTGTCCTGGGGCAGCGACAGCGCGATATGCGACATGCCGACGTTGGAGGAGTGGAACAGAATTCCCGCAGGATCGAGTTTGCCGTAATTGCGGAAATCGCTGATGGTATAGCCGTCCACCACCATCCAGCCCGGCGTGGTGTCGACGATGGTATCCGGGGTGTACTTGTCGGTAGCCAGCGCTGCCGACATCGCCAGCGGTTTCATCACCGAGCCGGGTTCGATGGCGTCGGTGACCGCCTGGTTGCGCAGCCCGCGAACGTCGACATCACCGCGATTGTTGGGGTTGTAGGAGGGCAGATTGGCCATCGCCAGCACCTCACCGGTACGCGCATCGAGCATCACCAGCGAGCCGCCATCGGCGTCGTTCTCGCGGATTCCCGCGGCCAGCTCCCGGTAGGCCATGTACTGCAGACGCAGATCGATCGACAGTGTGAGATCGCCGCCCGGCTTGGCCTCTTCGATCAAATGGAGATCGCGAACCAGATGCCCCTTGCGATCCTTGAGCACGCGACGCTTGCCCGGCTGACCGGTCAGATAACGGTTGTAGGCGAGTTCGAGCCCTTCCTGCCCCTTGTCGTCAACATTGGTCACGCCCACGACCTGGGCCGCCACTTCCCCCGCCGGGTAATAGCGCTTGTACTCGTCACGCGAATAGACCCCGGGCATCTGCAGATCGAGCACGGGCTTGGCCGCGGCGGGCGTCAACTGCCGCCGCAGGTACATGAACTCATGGTCGGAATAGCGCTCGATCCGATCTTCGAGCTGCTGGGGGTCGATCTTCAGCGCCTTGGCCAGCAAGGTCTGCTGGATGGGATCGTGAGGCAATTCCTTGGGGTTGGCCCACAGCGTCACTACCGGAGTGGAGATCGCCAGTGGATCACCGTTGCGATCGCTGATCATTCCGCGATGGGCACCGATGGTCTCGACCCGCAAGGTGCGAGCGTCGCCCTGATTCTGAAGAAAGCTGCGATCGATCACCTGGAGATAGATGATACGACCGGCCAATGCGGAGAGGGCCACCAGAATGATGAAGAGCATGAACCAGTAACGCCCCGCGCCCAGCGGACCTTCCGGCCGACGCGATCTACCCGGTGGCCTGCGACGCGTCGCACTCATGGATGAATCACCTTCACTTCATCGACGCTCGGCACGCGCATGTCCAGGCGCTTGCTCGCCAACGCTTCGATCCGTGCCGGCGATGACCAGGTGCTCTCCTCGAGCAACAGTCGCCCCCACTCGGTCTGTAGAGAGTCGCGCTGGTTTTCCAGTTTCTGCAATCTGGCGTACTGCACGCGGGTCAGGTGAGACGTACTGATGACGGCAACCGCCGTGATCAGAACCGCAACGAGTACCGCGCCGAGCAGCAGCGCGCGACCACTCGGGCGCCGAGCGAATGGCCAGTCACCGGTTCGCAGTAGACGGTGTCGTCCTTGAACGGCCATGGGGCTCCTTAACTCGACTTCTCGGCGGGCGGTCTCGACTTCTCGACGGCAGGTCCCAGCTTCTCTGCGATACGCATCACCGCACTGCGCGAGCGCGGGTTGGCATCGATTTCACTGTCGCTGGCACGCATCGCCTTGCCCACCGGCTTGAGACGCTTGTTGAGCTGGTCTTCGCGGATCGGCATGCCGCGAGGCAGATGCGTATCGCCACGCGCCTGATCCCGGATAAAACGTTTGACCAGCCGGTCTTCCAGCGAATGAAAGCTGATGACGACCAGCCGTCCTCCCGGTTGCAGCGAGTCGAGCGCCACATCCAGTGCCCGCTCCAGCTGCCCGAGTTCATCGTTCAGGTGAATGCGGATCGCCTGGAAGACCCGCGTCGCCGGATGCTTGCCCTTCTCCCAGGCGGGGTGGGCCGCCTTGACGATCTCCGCGAGCTGGTGGGTACGCTGGACCGGCGCCTCTTGCCGCGCGGCGACGATGGCTCGGGCGATGCGTTTGGCGAAACGCTCTTCGCCATAGGTCTTGAAGACGCGAGCCATCTCCTGGTCGCCGGTGCGCGCGATCCATTCGGCGGCACCGATGCCCGAGGTCGGGTCCATGCGCATATCGAGTGGGCCATCACGCAGAAAGCTGAACCCACGCTCGGGATCGTCCAGTTGAGGAGAGGAAACGCCGACATCGAGGAGAATACCGCTCAGGCTGCCATGGACGCCGCACGCCGCCGCTTGGCGGTCCAGCTCGGCAAAGACACCCTGGCATACCGTCAATCGAGCGTCGTCGATCTCGGCGGCAACGGCCAGCGCGGCAGGGTCGCGGTCGATCGCGATCAGCCGGCCGTGACCGTCGAGACGCGACAGAATCGCGCGGGAATGGCCGCCGCGACCGAAAGTCCCATCGAGATAGGCACCCGAGGGAGACTGCACCAAGGCATCCACGGCACCCTCGAGCAGAACGCTGGTATGACGAAAATCGGGGCGATCTGCCGTACCGCCTGAGGGTGCCTCTGAAGCGTTGTCGCGGTGCAGCATGCGGATCTCGGTGTCGAACGGCAAAAATCGGAGAGGGAGTCGGCCGATAAGCCGGGTTCTGTCTAAGACAGTCATTCATCTAGGAAACGCGTCGCCACGTTTCTCGAGCAACCTACCCGGATCCAGCGCGGGCCACGCCAACGGATCCCTATTTGGTCTTGCTCCAGGTGGGGTTTACCTTGCCACGCACTGTTACCAGGCGCGCGGTGCGCTCTTACCGCACCCTTTCACCCTTACCGGCAGCGAATACGCTGCTTAGGCGGTCTACTCTCTGCTGCACTAGCCGTCGGCTTGCGCCGCCCAGGCGTTACCTGGCACCTCGCCCTATGGAGCCCGGACTTTCCTCCCCCGGCAATGCCGGCGGCGACTGTCTGGCCAACTCCCAAGCGCGCAAGAATAGCAGCCCCCCGGAGCCCTCTCAAGGCGGCATTGTCGCGATCGACGAAAGCCGCCAAGATTGGCATGAAAACGTCGCCCGACGCCGACACTTTCCGCGGCGAGACTAACCACTCGACAAAACCTAGGGGTCGGATTTCAGCGTCAACGCCAGCTGATACCAATGCTTGCGTCGCCCACCGAGCAGACGCACCGCCACGGCGGCCGCGCTCTTGACCCCGACGTCCTCGGCGAGCATCGCCCGAATCAGCGCCTCACCCTCGGCATCGTCGGCGGTCTCGCCCCGGGCCGGCGCACCGGCCAGCATCACCACGAACTCCCCGCGCGCCTGATCCGGATCCTCTTCCATCCGTTGCAGCAACTCGGTGGCGGAGCCCTCCAGCAATGTCTCGAAGGTCTTGGTCAACTCACGCGCCAGCACCACCCTGCGCTCGCCGACCACCGCGGCAAGATCGGCGAGCAGATCGCGAATTCGGTGCGGCGACTCGTAGAACACCCGCGTCTCGGCGCGAGCCGCTCCGGCGGCCAGCTGTTTCTGGCGCGCTCCCGACTTGGCGGGAAGAAATCCCTCGAAAGTAAAACGATCCGTCGGCAGCCCGGCCACACTCAACGCGGCGATCAGCGCACAGGGGCCGGGCACCGGAACCACACGGCAACCCGCCCGGCGCAGCTCCCGAACCAGCACGAAGCCAGGGTCGGAGATCAAAGGCGTCCCGGCATCGCTCACCAGCGCCAGCGACTCCCCCTCGATCAGGCGTCGACGCAACTGCTCCACGCGAGCGGCTTCGTTATGTTCATGGAGTGAAATCAGCGGACGCTCGATTCCCAGATGACGCAGCAGGCGCTGGGTATGCCGGGTATCCTCGGCCGCAATCGCGTCGACCTCCGAAAGAAGCCGGCCCGCCCTGGCGCTGATATCCTCGAGATTCCCAATCGGCGTGGCGACCACGTACAATACGCCTTCCTTTGTCTCGCTCATTCGGTACCATCCGGATTGACGTGCATTCAGACATCGACGACTGCCAGCGGCAGACTCGATTTTCAGTTCAACAAGGAAGCCTCCGCGAGGCAGCGACGGGCAGCCAGCATTGGCCAACGAGATGCCGAAGCCGCCCACGGAACGGGAACAGGTCAGCGCCTCGAGTCTTCGAGCTGCCGCTCTCGATCTCCGGCTCAGCGATGACCGGTATCGACAGCGCAAGACCCTCAACACGTAAAGGGATAGACACTATGCGTTATGCGCTGCGGCAACTTCTTCTGCCACTGATCGCACTCCTGATGCTGGCTGGCTGTGCCGGGCAGAACATGATGCCAGGCACCAGTGGGCCAAGCGCTCAGGAACTGCTCGATCAGGCCAACAGCCAGAGCGGCCAGCAGGCTGCCGCCTCTCGTCTCGAGGCGGCGGATATCCTAGCACGCCAGGGCGACACGGCGCAGGCGCTCCAGATCGCCAGCCAGATCAATGAGGGCCAGCTCGACGACGCACAGCGAATTCGCTGGGCCCTGGTACTCTCCGATAGCGCGTTGAACGAAGAGGACGGCGACAGCGTGATTCGCGCCACCGACATCCTCGACAGCACCAGCAACCTCTCCAGCGACGATCGCCAGACGCTGCGTTACCGGCGCGGTATCGCCCTCAACATGGTCGGCGAACCGGAAGCGTCCGCCCGCCTGTTGATCGGTCTGCAACGCGAAGATGCCCCTTACGAGCTGAACGACGAAATCTGGAAGCCGCTATCGACCCTCAGCCCGACTGCGCTCGATGCGCTGGCCGCCACGGGTAACGACTCACTCACTCAGGGCTGGGTGAATCTCGCCCGCCTCTATCGCACCAGCAGCAGCGATATTTCCAACCTGTTCGACCGCCTGGATCAATGGCGCAGCCGCTATCCGGACCACCCGGCCAACCGGCGCCTGCCCAAGGATCTGACGACATTGCGCGAAGTCGAGGACAACAAGATCAACCAGATCGCGGTGTTCCTGCCGAGCAGCGGTCCGTTGGCCAATGTGGCCTCGGCCATCCGTCAAGGCCTGGAAGCGCGCGCTCGCGACGCCGAGGCGCATGGAGAACGCACGCCGCAGCTGACCTTTATCGACTCCAGCGAGCAGGATACCGATGCCCTCTATGCCCAGGCGACCATGGCCGGCGCTCAAGCGGTCATCGGGCCGCTCGACAAGAGCAAGGTCAGTGCGCTGGAAACTCGCAGCAGCGTTCCGCTACCCACTCTGGCGCTGAATTACGGCGAGCATGCTCAAAACCAGGCCGCCAAACTGTTCCAGTACGGCCTTTCCGCGGAAGACGAAGCGCGTCAGGTCGCGCATCGCGCCTATCTCGACGGTCACTCACGCGCCGGGATCATGGTTCCGGACAACGACTGGGGCTCCCGCGTCCTGGCCGCGTTCCGCAAAGGCTGGGAACGTGAAGGTGGCGACGTCGCCTCGGTGGTCAGCTACGACCCCTCGGGCTCGGTTGCTACCGCAGTGCGCAACTTGTTGAACAGCGACCCCTCGAGCATGGACATGCTGTTCCTTCTGGCGCTGCCCAGCTATGCCCGCCAGGTGCCGCCCACGCTGGACTTCTACTACGCCGGCAATTTATCGGTGTACGCTACGTCGCACGTTTATGAAGGGATCTCCCAGCCACGCGCGGATCACGACCTGAATGGCGTGCAGTTCGTCGATATCCCATGGATGATTCCGGATGCCGCCACCGGGGGCGCCGATGCGCTGCCGTTCGGCTCCACCTACCAGCAGCTGTCCAGCCAGGATGATCCGGGGCTGCTCAAGCTCAACGCCATGGGCGTCGACGCCTATGAACTCGCCCGGCGTCTGCCGCTGATCCAGGCCCTGCCCAATACGCAGATCTTCGGTGCCACCGGCATGCTGCAGGCTGCCGACGACGGCCGCATCCAGCGCACGCTGCCATGGGCCGTGTTCCAGTCCGGCAGCCCCCAGCCGCTGTTGACGCCGGTCCCGAGCCGCGCGACATCGAATCGGGTCCGCGCTGACGAGCGAGGCGCCTCATTGTCTCGTTCGCCGGATTCGGCCAACGGCAGCCTCAACGGATCCGCGCTCGATGCCGAAGAAGATCGCACCATCCAGTCGTCGGGCGCCAACCCACCGTCCACCCCCTCGTCAGATGCCAACTGATCGATCCACACCGATCAATCGCCGCCAACTCGGGCAGCAGGTCGAACAGGCCGCCGCCCGCTGGCTCGAAACCCATGGCCTGGTGCTGGTTGCGAGCAATCAGCACGCCAAGGGTGGCGAGATCGATCTGGTCATGCACCATGGCGATGATCTGGTCTTCGTCGAGGTGCGACATCGTCGGCGTAGCGACTACGGCAACCCGCTCGAAACGATCACCCCGGCCAAGCAGCGAAGAATCATCAAGGCGGCGCGTTTTTATCTTCACGCACACGGGCTATCATGCCCCTGCCGCTTCGACGTCGTTGGCGTGACCGGAAGCTTGCCCGCGCTCGAATTCGACTGGATTCGATCCGCCTTCGACGCATATTGACCCAGGCCCCGATAGGCAACTCATGGATTTTCAAGCACGCATTCTCGACCTGTTCAACTCAAGCATCGATACCAAGACCTACGCCAGCGAGGTGTTACCGCCGTTCATCGAAGTGGCTAGCCAGATGATGGTTCAATGTCTGGTGAGCGAGGGCAAGATTCTTGCCTGCGGCAATGGCGGAAGCGCCGGCGACAGCCAGCACTTCTCCTCCGAGCTGCTCAATCGCTTCGAGCGCGAGCGCCCGAGCCTGCCGGCACTGGCGTTGACGACCGACACCTCGACACTGACGTCGATCGCCAACGACTACAGCTACAACGACGTATTCTCCAAGCAAATCCGCGCTCTAGGTCAACCCGGCGACATCCTCCTGGCCATTTCGACCAGCGGCAACTCGGCCAACATGGTTCAGGCCATCCAGGCTGCCCACGACCGCGAAATGAGCGTGGTTGCCCTGAGCGGTCGCGACGGCGGCGACATGGCTTCCCTGCTTGGCCAGGAAGATTGTGAAATTCGCGTTCCCGCGACTTCCACCGCGCGCATTCAGGAAGTCCACCTTCTAGTGATCCACTGTCTGTGCGATCTGATCGACCAACAGCTTTTTGGCAGCAACGAGTGAGCCCCCATGAAAAGAACCCTGATCGTTTCCTCCTGTTTGATTGGCTTGCTGACACTCGGCGGATGCGCCACCGGTAGTCAGGAAGAGAACTACGCCGAACGCACGCCCGGCGCCAAAGTCGAAGACAGCAACATCCAGGGCAAGATATTCGATGCGCTCAACGCCTCCGACGCCCGCTATGGCGATGCGCATGTCAATGTCGACAGCTACAACAGCAACGTGCTGTTGACCGGCCAGGTTCCCAGCGACGATCTCAAGCAGCGGGCCGCCGAGATCGCCCGCGACGTGCGCAGCGTACGCCAGGTGCACAACGAGCTGACCGTATCGGCCAATACGCCGGTCAGCCAGCGCATGACCGATACCTGGATCACCGGCCGCATCAAGGCCAATATCGTCGCCAACGAAGACCTGGACGCCAACCTAATTCGGGTGATTACCGAAAACGGAACGGTCTACCTCATGGGCCTGGTTACCCAGCAGCAGGCCACCGAGGCGACCGGCGCCGCTTCCGGCGTTGGTGGGGTACAGCGCATCGTCAAGGTATTCGAATACCTCAATTGATCGCCTGAGTCTGAGTCTGGACCTGAGCCCGAGCCTGAGCCCAAGCCCGGACCCGGACCGGAAAGAGAAAGCCGCCGCCGAATCAGATTCGGCGGCGGCTTTTTTCAAGCTTCAACTTGCCACGAACATCGACGACATCACGACGTCGGCGAACGCAGAGCCTACTTGACGATGCGCAGGGACGGCTTTCCCTTTCCGGGACGATTGGACGAATCCTCATCCGTTTCGTCGACGGATTCGGATGGTTTGGTCGCCTCCTCCGTGTGACTTTCGACGCTCTCGAGCGTAGGTCGCCCTTCGTCTTCCAGCGCCGCATCCTCTTCACTGGCGAAACTCGGCATGACCGGCTCCTGGCCGAAAACCATGCCGATACCGTTCTCGCGAGCGTAGATGGCGATCAGCGCATCCATTGGCACCACGACCTGCATCGGCTGACCGCTGAAACGCGCTCCGAAGGTGACCGCCGCGTTGTCGATGGACAAGTCCCGCACCGCTGCAGGTGCGATGTTCAAAACGATCTGACCGTTCTGCACGAACTGCTGCGGAACCCTGACGTCGGGTTTTCCCGCATCGACCACGACGTAGGGCGTCTGCTCGTTATCCAGCAACCACTCATAGAGGGCTCGCGCCAGATAGGGACGGCTAGTCAGCATGTCATCTCCTCTCGGGGCAGCTTGGGACACGGCCGTGTCAGCTACGCATTTCACGTTCGGATTCGGATAGTGACACCTTGAAAGCGTCACGCGCGAAGACGCGCTCCATATAGCTTACCAGCGGCGCAACCTGCTTTTCAGGCAGCTCCACGCCCAGTGCCGGCAAGCGCCAGAGAATCGGCGCAATGCAGCAATCCACCAGCGTGAACTCTTCGCTCATGAAAAATGGCATGTCTTCGAAGATCGGCGAGATTCCCGTCAGGCTTTCGCGCAGTTCCTTGCGGGCCTTCTCTGCGTCCTTCTTGGAGCCCTGCTGAATCTGTTCGACCAGAGGGCACCATTCACGCTCGATGCGGTGCATCCACAGGCGACTCTGCGCACGCGCCACCGGATAGACCGGTAACAGCGGCGGGTGCGGGAAACGCTCGTCGAGATACTCCATCATGACCTTGGACTCGTACAGCACCAGGTCACGATCCAGCAGCGTGGGCACGCTGTTGTACGGATTGAGATCCGCCAGTTCGGCGTTGTGCTCGTCGGCTGAGACTTCCAGGATATCGAC
Organism: Salinicola sp. V024; assembly: GCF_052645315.1. Taxonomy (NCBI): domain Bacteria; kingdom Pseudomonadati; phylum Pseudomonadota; class Gammaproteobacteria; order Oceanospirillales; family Halomonadaceae; genus Salinicola; species Salinicola sp. V024. The sequence goes on along the minus strand of NZ_JBQXYB010000001.1, from coordinate 646,621 downwards.
GGCCACGCCCTTCTCTGCCAACACGATTCTGACGCGATGGCTGAAATGATCATCACTACCGGAGTAAAAGATCATCGACGATCGCTTGGCCACTACACCCATGAAACTTTCCTCGCATTAATTCAATGGCCAATGGTAACACGACGGGCAAACCGGCTGGGTCCCCGCCGCGACCATGGGAAGCACAAATGCTCATACGCATCGTACCAACGGCAAAACGCCCGACTGAGTAAGTCGGGCGTTTTGCGCAGACGCGATCCCGCAGGATCAGCGCTTGGAGAACTGCGGACGACGACGAGCTTTGCGCAGACCCACTTTCTTACGCTCGACTTCGCGAGCATCGCGGGTCACGTAACCGGCCGCACGCAGCGGACGACGCAACTCTTCGTTGTAGACCATCAGCGCGCGCGTGATGCCGTGACGAATCGCGCCGGCCTGAGCGGAACCACCGCCGCCCTTGACCGTGACGTAGACGTCGAACTGGCCAGTGGTCTCGGTCAGTTCCAGCGGCTGACGCACGACCATCTGTGCGGTCACGCGGCCAAAGAACTCACCCAGCTCACGATCGTTGACGGTGATCTTGCCGGTGCCCGGCTTGAGAAACACACGAGCGGTGGAAGTCTTGCGGCGCCCGGTGCCGTAATACTGTTGTGCCATGACGGATTACCCTCAGATGTTCAGTTCTTGCGGCTGCTGCGCGGCGTGCGGATGCTCGGTACCGGCATACACCTTGAGCTTGGCGTGCATGGCACGACCCAGCGGCCCTTTGGGCAGCATGCCCTTGACGGCGGTTTCAATGACACGCTCCGGCGCATGATCGATCAGCTTCTCGAACGACATGGTGCGCAGACCGCCCGGATAACCGGTATGACGATAATAAGTCTTGGCTTGCGCCTTGTTGCCGGTCACGTGCACCTTCTCGGCGTTGACGACGACGATGTAATCGCCGGTGTCGACGTGCGGGGTGTATTCCGGCTTATGCTTGCCACGCAGGCGGCGTGCGATTTCTGTCGCCAGACGACCGAGCGTCTTGCCCGATGCATCAACGACATACCAATCGCGCTCCACGGTATGCGACTTGGCACTGAACGTCTTCATGAGTGTTTCACCAAATAAGCGTATTTGGGCGTCGAAGCAAACGCTTCTCGGCCATCCCTATTTTTCTTGGGTTACCGGTCTCATGGTGCCCGCGAGGGTCACCGACAAGGCGGTAACAGATCGAAGAGCGCATATTGTACACGAGCCGATCGGGCGACGGAAGATCGAGCCTTGATTTTGCCACGACACCGCCGCCCCTCGTTTCAAGGCTTGTGCGCCAGCGCCAGGTAGTCGCGAGACTGCATCTCCTGCAGGCGTGACAGCGTGCGTTCGAATTCGAAACCGAGATTACCCCCGGTGTAGAGCGACTCGACTTCGGTCTCGGCAGAGAGCAGCAGCTTGACCGCGCGGTCGTAGAACTCGTCAACCATGCTAATGAAGCGGCGCGCCTGATCGTCGTTGCTTCCGCCCATGCGCGTCACACCCGACACCAGCACGGTGTGGAATTCCCGCGACAGCTCGATGTAATCGTTCTGGCTGCGCGGCCCGTCACAGATCATCTTGAAATCGAACCAGACGACTCCCTCGTGCAGGCGACGCGCCTTCAATTCACGATGATTGATCGTCAGTGCCGCGTTCTCGCGCCCCGCGTTGCCGGCCACCGAGCGAAAGCTCTTCGCGAGCAGCTGCTCGGCCTCGTCATCGAGCGGCGAATGGAATATCTCGACCTGCTCGAGGGTACGCAGACGATAATCCACCCCGGAATCGACGTTGACCACCTCGCAGTGTCGCTTCAGCAGATCGATTGCCGGCAGGAAGCGGGCCCGCTGCAGACCGTCCTTGTAGAGCTCGTCCGGCACGATATTGGAAGTCGTCACCAGCACCACGCCCTGCGCGAACAGTGCCTCCATCAGATTGCCGAGAATCATCGCATCGGTGATGTCCTTGACGTAGAACTCGTCAAAACAGATGACACGCGCCTCGCTGGCAAAGGTGGCAGCGATCTGGGTCAACGGGTTCTTTTCACCTTTGTGAATTTCGAGCTCGCGATGGACCCGCTGCATGAAACGGTTGAAATGCGTGCGCATCTTGCGATCGAACGGCAACGACTCGTAGAACACGTCGACCAGATAGGTCTTGCCGCGCCCGACGCCGCCCCAGAAGTAAAGTCCCATCACTCGCGGCTTGTCGCTTGCCTCCGGCTCCGATGACTTGCGCTTGCCGAACAGCCCCGCCATCTTGGACAGCTTCGACTCCCCCGGTCCCGCGAAAGAGGGCTTGGGAGCCGGTGTGCGCTGGAGATCGTCATAGAGACGTTGCAGATGCTTGACCGCATTCTCCTGCGCGGCGTCATAGCTGAAGTCATCGCGCTCGAGGTCGGCGCGATAGCGGGACATCGGCGTCATGGCGCTGGAATCGGACGTCGCAGACTGGGGAGAACTCATGGCAGTATCGTGACCTCACGTCGGGACAAGTGGCGAGATTATACGCTTCGACGAAAGTCTTGACAGGGGTCGAGCACAAGCAAGGTTTGACCCGGCAGCCAGACAGATCGATATAATGGCCCCGCATCGATCTCATGCAATGGTCTACAGGACAGATCGTGCCGGGCACGACGACGAGGAGCGCACTGTGAACGAAAGCAATATCGACTGGATTCTGGCAATCGCCTGCTTCCTGGCGGGCATCGGTATCGGCGCCCTTTGTTATCACCTGATGAACGCCAACGTGGCCCGCAATCAGAAAGTGCGGCAACGTCTGGCCGAGACCGAGCTGGAGCTCAACCAGGTCAAGGACGGGTTGAACGACCACTTCGCCAAGGTAGCCGATCTGGCTGCCAGCATTCAGCGTCAGAGCCACGACCTCGAACTGCATCTCGTTCAGGGCGCGGACAAGTTGGTCGACGACTTGAAGTTGAAGCGCCGCCTGCACGGCCAACAGGAGGAGAGCGAAGAGATCGACGCGCCGGAAGTGCCGCGCGACTACGCCGACGGTGCTGGCGGCACGCTGTCCGAGGATTACGGCGTTCGCCAACGCCATACCGCCGGGCAACAGGAAGGCACGCCTCAACCCCCGCGCTACTGATACGCCTCGCATCAATCCTGCCACCGGCGTTATCGACGTTCCTGGCACTATCGACGTCACTGACGCTATCGACGTCACTGACGTTCGACCGACGCTAGCCCGCCGCTGCCAGCCCGCCATTCGCCGGAATGGCGGGCTGGCGGGCTGGCAGCGGTCGCTCAGGCAGGGTTGTCGATATCGATGAATCGCTGCTCGATATCGAATCGTTCGGCCAACCACTGCCCCAACGCCTCGATGCCATCCCGTTCGGTGGCATGATGACCGGCGGCCAGATAGGTGATGCCGAGCTCTCTCGCCATGTGCGTGGTGCGCTCGGAGATCTCCCCGGAGATGAACGCATCGGCCCCCGCCTCCGCCGCCAGCGGCAACATGTCCTGCGCCCCGCCGGTACACCAGGCCACGCTTCGGATGACACCGGCGTGGCCCTCGATCAACGTGGGCGCGCGCCCCAGCCGCTGTTCGATACGCTCGGCTAGCGCCTGGCTGTCGAGCTCTGCTTCCGGCACGCCCATCCACAGCAGGCCCTGCCCCAGCTCACCGTCGAGGCAGCGTTCGGCTCGAAAGCCGAGACGTCGCCCCAGACATGCGTTATTGCCCAGCGAGACGTGCGCATCCAGAGGCAGATGATAAGCCAGAAGATTGAGATCATTCTGCAGCAAGGTCGCGAAGCGACGCCGCTTCATGCCCGTCACGCTGGCCGGCTCGTTTTTCCAGAAATAGCCGTGATGGACCAGAACGGTATCGGCGTTCCAGGCGACCGCCTCGTCCAGCAGCGCCTGACAGGCAGTCACACCGGTCACGATTCGCCCGACCGATTGACGTCCCTCGACCTGCAACCCGTTGAGCGTGTAGTCCTTGAAGGTGTCGACACGCAATTCGGCATCGATAGCCGCCTGCAGCACCTGCCGTGAAACCATACTGCCTCCCAGCGAAAAGCATTGTTGAATGTTACACTTATGATACGTCTTGCCATCACGCCTCGGCGGCGTGGCTGTCATCGAGCTTAGCGTTCCGCTGTCGATAACACGACAACGCGACTGGCCTTGACTGGATGCGACGCTGCCAGCGAAGAGACGCCGTTTGGCCGAGTCGCTCCTGGTATCGGCGAGCCGCATCCATGTAAGCACCGTCATCGTTTATTGCCATCGGCTGCCACGACATAGTCCGATCCCGAGTCCAAGGACCCAGCAAATGCGTCGCCATCTCGCTACCTACCTGTGGCCCGCCCTCTGTGGCATTCTGCTGTCGATCGTCTTGCTCTACGCATTTCCGTCGTTGCTGGGTCGCCAGCAGCCCAGCCAGCAAACCGAGACGTCGACCGCCACGACCAACGGTGATCGCTCCGCGCCCGAGGTCGTCGACGCCCCCGCGCTGAATCGCCACGAAGGCCCCGTCAGCTATTCCCGTGCCGTCAATCACGCCGCGCCCGCCGTGGTCAACGTCTACTCGTCTCGCGTGGTCGATACCAGTCAGCACCCGCTGATGTCGGATCCGTTCTTCCGCCAGTTCTATGGCAAGAACATGCCTCAGCGTCAGCGCATGCTGTCGAGCCTGGGTTCCGGGGTCGTGGTCAGCGAGGATGGCTACATCCTCACCAACAACCATGTCATCAGCGATGCGGACGAGATCCAGGTGGCACTGCGGGACGGCCGGGAAGCCATCGCTCGGGTGATCGGGACCGATCCCGACAGCGATCTGGCGGTACTCAAAATCGACATGGACAACCTCCCGGTCATCAAGCTGAGCGACTCCGAAGATATCGCCATCGGTGACGTCACCCTGGCGATCGGCAACCCTTTCGGGGTCGGCCAGACCGTCACCATGGGCATCATTAGCGCCACCGGCAGGGACCACCTCGGCCTGAGCCGCTACGAAGATTTCATCCAGACCGACGCCGCGATCAATCCGGGCAATTCCGGCGGTGCCCTGGTGGATGCCAATGGCTCGCTGATCGGCATCAACACCGCGATCTTCTCACGCTCCGGTGGCTCCCAGGGCATCGGTTTCGCGATCCCGGCCAATCTGGCCCGCAGCATCCTGGATGACATCGTGACCCAGGGCCGAGTCATCCGCGGCTGGCTCGGTCTGGATGCCCAGCAGATGACACCCGATCTCGCCGCCTCGTTCGGCCTCAAGACCTTGAGCGGCGTCATCATTGCCAACGTGGCATCCGGCGGCCCCGGCGACCAGGCCGGGCTACGACCTGGCGATATCCTGCTGGCGATCGATGGCAAGCCGATCCTCGATCCGCGGGAAACACAGGTGGATATCGCCGAGATCGCACCGGGTACAAAGCTGCCATTGACGATCGTGCGCGGCGGAGAAAAACGCCAGGTTATCTTGAACGTCGGCGAACGCCCCCAGCCAGCGGAAAGTCGCGACAATGCGCCCCGGCAGGCGACGCAATCCGACGGCAATGACGAACCCGGCACGAATGACGAACCCGGCGCCAAAGAACCCGGCACGAATGACGAACCCGGCGCCAAAGAACCCAGCGCCAATGACGAACCCGGCGCCACAGAGCCTAATACCGATGGCACGAACGACGAGCAGCGTGTCGAAACAACGCCACCCGATCGCGGCGGCAGCGACAACGACCAGCCCTAGCTCGATCTGTCACCCATGAAAGACGAGATCGCCGCCTCGAAGGGCGGCGATCTCGATCGTGAACGGCCACATTATTGCCAAATGTTGTGCGTGCCAGACAGCCCTTTTTCTAACGCTTGAATCGATTCTCGGCCGACCGTGCATGAGCCGTCAGTGACTCGCCCCGCGCCAGAACGGAGGCGGTTCGACCCAGCGTGTCGGCGCCTTCCGGCGAACACTGGATCAGGGACGAGCGTTTCTGGAAGTCGTAGACCCCCAGCGGCGAAGAGAAGCGCGCGGTCCCGGAGGTCGGCAGCACGTGGTTAGGACCGGCACAGTAGTCGCCCAGGACTTCCGCCGTATAACGGCCCATGAAGATGGCCCCGGCGTGACGCACGCCTTCCGCCATCTCTTGTGGCGCCTCCACGGAGAGCTCAAGGTGCTCCGGCGCGATCCGGTTGATCAGCTCGACCGCCTGCGCCGGCCCGTCGCAGAGAATCAGCGCCCCGCGGCGAGCCAGCGACTCGCGAATGATCGCCTCTCGCTCCATCGTCGGTAGCAGACGCTCGATCGAGGCCAATACCGCCTCCAGGTGCTCCGCATTCCACGTCACCAGAATGGCCTGGGCGTCCTCGTCGTGCTCGGCTTGGGAGAACAGGTCCATCGCCAGCCAGTCCGGATCGGTTTCGCCATCGGAAACGACCAGAATTTCCGAGGGCCCCGCGATCATGTCGATCCCTACCTGGCCGAACACCGCTCGCTTGGCGGTGGCGACATAGATGTTGCCGGGCCCGACGATCTTGTCGACCCGCGGCACGGTCTCGGTGCCATAAGCCAGCGCTGCCACCGCCTGAGCGCCGCCCAACGTGAAGACGCGATCGACGCCGGCAAGATGCGCCGCGGCCAGGACCAGTTCGTTGACGATGCCGTCCGGCGTTGGCACGACCATGATGATTTCCGCCACGCCAGCCACGTGCGCCGGCACGGCGTTCATCAACACCGACGAGGGGTAAGCGGCCTTGCCGCCGGGGACATAGATGCCGACCCGGTCGAGTGGCGAGACCTTCTGCCCCAGCACGGTTCCATCCGGCTCACTGTACTGCCAGGATTCCGGCTTCTGGCGCTGATGATAGGCGCGGATACGCTCGGCGGCGTGCTGTAGCGCTTCACGCTGCGTCTGCGGTACCGAGGCGAACGCTGCCGCCAGGCGATCGGCGCCGATCGTCAGCTCCGACATCGAGCTCACGGACAGACGGTCGAAGCGATTGGTGTATTCGATCACGGCGTCATCGCCGCGCTGACGGACGGCGGCAAGAATCTCCGCCACCCGCGAAGCGATCTCGTGATCGGACACTCCTTCCCAGGCCAGCAGCGACTCGAGTCGCGCCTCGAAGTCGACGTCCTGAGTGGTAAGACGGGCTATGGTCGTCATCTGGCTCATCTATCGATTCTCTCTAGGTTCGAACGACGCTGTCGATGCCGCTGCCTGAGTCCGCTCAGACGGCGCTCGCACCTCGGTCCTGGACCGCCTGACGCAAACGCTCGATCAGCGGCCGCAGGCGTTCGTGCTTCATCGTCATCGATGCCTTGTTGACCACCAGCCGAGTGCTGATGTTCTCGATCAGCTCGCGGGGCGCCATGCCATTGGCACGCAGCGTGTTGCCGGTGTCGACGATGTCGACGATTTCATCCGCCAGGTTCATCAGCGGCGCCAGCTCCATCGCGCCGTAAAGCTTGATCACCTCGGCCTGAATCCCCTGCTCCGCATAATAGCGGCGGGCCACGTTGACGAACTTCGTCGCCACGCGGCGCCGGGCATGAGCCGGCTGCGCACCGACGATGCCCGCCGTCATCAGGCGGCAGCGGGAAATTCCCAGGTCGAGAGGCTCGTAAAGCCCTTCGGCGCCATGCTCCAGCAGCACGTCCTTGCCGGCGACGCCGAGATCGGCCGCGCCTAGCTGCACGTAGGTCGGCACGTCGACAGCGCGAATGACCACCAGCTTGACGTCGGGGAGGTTGGTATCGAACAGCAGCTTGCGGCTCTTGCCGAAGTCGTCCGCCGGCGTGATACCGGCATCCGCCAGCAGCGGCAAGGTCTCTTCGAGGATACGGCCCTTGGAAAGCGCCAGAATCAGTTGGTTGCTCATGGTCTCTCTAGCCGTCGCTTAACCCGGCACGCGTCGAATGCGCGCGCCCAGTAGCTGCAGTTTCTCTTCGATGCACTCGTAGCCGCGATCGATGTGGTAGATCCGGTCGACCATGGTCTCCCCCTCCGCCAGCATCGCCGCAATGACCAGGCTCGCCGAAGCGCGCAGATCCGTTGCCATGACCGGCGCGCCGGACAACTTCTCGACGCCGGTCACCACCGCCGTGTTGCCCTCGAGTGCAATATGCGCGCCCATGCGGTTGAGCTCCTGCACGTGCATGAAGCGGTTCTCGAAGATCGTCTCGACCACGGTGCCGGTGCCTTCGGCCACGGAGTTCATCGCCACGAACTGCGCCTGCATGTCGGTCGGGAACGCCGGATAGGGCGCCGTGCGCAGATTGACGGCCTTGGGCCGTCGCCCGCCCATATCGAGCTCGATCCAGTCTTCGCCGGTGGTGATGGTCGCGCCGGCTTCCTCGAGCTTCGCCAGCACCGCTTCCAGAATGTCCGAGCGCGTCTTGCGCACGCGAACACGACCGCCGGTCGCGGCCCCGGCAACCAGAAAAGTTCCGGTCTCGATACGGTCCGGCATCACCTCGTAATGACAGCCGTGAAGACGCTCGACCCCTTCGATCGTGATGGTATCGGTGCCCTGTCCACGAATATTGGCGCCCATGGCGATCAGGCACTCGGCCAGATCGACGACTTCCGGCTCGCGAGCGGCGTTTTCCAGCACGGTGGTCCCTTCGGCCAGCGTCGCTGCCATCAGCAGGTTCTCGGTCCCGGTCACCGTGACGGTGTCGAAAAAGATCGTGGCGCCCTTGAGCTTGCCATTCACACGCGCCTTGATGTAGCCGTTTTCGACCGTGATCTCGGCGCCCATCGCCTCGAGCCCGCGGATATGCAGGTCGACCGGCCGAGAGCCGATGGCGCACCCGCCGGGCAAGGACACATCGGCCGTGCCGAAATGCGCCAGCAGCGGGCCAAGCACCAGGATCGACGCGCGCATCTTCTTGACCAGCTCATAGGGCGCATGACAATCACGCACCTGGGAGCCATCGATCTGGATGCTCATTTTCTCGCCCATGACCGGCTCGATGCCCATGCGCCCGAGCAGTTCTAGCGTCGTGGTGATGTCCTGAAGATGCGGCAGATTGCCGATGGTGACGGGCTCGTCGGCGAGCAGCGTCGCCGCCAGGATCGGCAGCGCGGAGTTTTTCGCGCCGCTGGCCCAGACCTCGCCATCGAGGGGCCCGTTGCCGGTGATGATCAGCTTGTCCATGAAGGTTCGCTATAGAATCGAGAGAGATGATCGACCCGAAGGCCCAGAACGACGTTCGGGCGTCGATTTTGAATCAACCGCCTAGGATTCTGTGAATCAAGCGCCCAGGTTTTCAGGCGCCTTTTGCCACTGCGCCGGCGTAAAGGTCTTGATGGTGATGGCGTGCAGCGCGCCGGACGCGATCTCGTCGGATAGCGCGCCGTAGATCAGCTGCTGGCGCTTGACCGGGCTCATGCCGTCGAAGACATCGCCCACGGCGATCACCTGGAAGTTGCAGCCTTCGCCCTGAATATGAAACTCGCAGCCGTCGATCTGATTCTCGAGGCGGCTTTTGACATCGCTGGGTTGCATGACGATCGGGCTCCCTTGTGACGGCTGCGCAGAATGCGCAGGGAAAGCGCCACATGGTAGCGGAAAGCGCCCCGTCTTGGCGATCTCGCCAGCGTGTAAAAACGCTGCAAGTCACCGAATGCTACGGGGCGCTAGGATGCGGGAGATGCTAGCGGCCGGCCGGTGCAGGCTCGGCGCAGGTCGTCTCTACAGCCGGCAGCAGTGGCGCCAGCTCGGTGATATCCATCAGTCGCTGAAGCGGCGCCGACAGCGAGACACGGCGCAACGTCAGGGAGTGACGATTGACGCTACGCACCCACACCAGCAGCACACTGAGAACGGCACTACTGGCGACCTGCACGCCGGTCAGATCGAACGAGACCTCGGTCTGTCCCGGCTGATCCGCCAACCAGTGCCGACCCGCCTGGGCCAGTGGGCCGGCACTGTCGAAGTCCGCCTCGCCGCGAATCGTCAGCACGTGATCGTCGACGACTTCCAGCGTGGCGTCCTTGCGCTCGAGCAGCAAGCTCACGCGTCGCCACCCTTCTGGAGCTCGTCGGTACCCACTTCCGGCGCCCAATTGTCGATCACTGCATCGATATCGCGATTGTTGTCACGCATCGACTGATCGAACTGATTGCGGAATGTCAGGCCAAGGTTGATACCGTTGACGATCACATTGATCACCTTCCACTGTCCGTCACTCTGACGCAGCGTGAAGTTGACGGGATAGGTCTCGCCGCTGGTAGAGACGACTTCCATCGATACCGACGCCTGGTCGTCGTAGCGACCTGCCTCCTGTTCGTCTTTCACTCGGAGTGTCTTGTAGTCGAACGTCACCAGCCCTCTGGCGTAGGTATCGATCAGCGTCTTGCGGAACACCTTGACGAATTTCGAACGCTGCTCCGGTGAAGCGCCGCGGAAATAGCGGCCCATCACGCTAGCGCCGATGTATCGAAAGTCGGCCACTTCCGCCATGTTGGTATCGACCAGTTTCGCCAACTCGCCTTCGTGCTGGGCATAGTAGTCCTTCTTGCCATCCAGCTCGGACATCAGCGAGTCGACGCTCTGCTGAATGACCTGCGTCGGCGACTGTGCCGCCTGCGCCGGGGTAATGACGCTTGCCAGACACATCGCGATCAGCGTCAGCCCGGCCATCCAGACGCGGCGCGCCCAGGTATCACGACTTGAAATACTCATGGCGTTACGTGCAGACATCATTTTCATCATCGACTCCTTGTCTACGATCTCGATCTATCGACTTATTTGGACATATTGGACACGAACTGCTGGATGAGTTCCTCCAGCACCAGCGCCTGCTGAGTATCGTGGATGACATCCCCGTCATGCAGCATATCGGGCGCCCCGCCCACGGTCAGGCCGATGTACTGCTCTCCCAGCAACCCCGAGGTCAGGATCGCCGCCGTGGTGTCGTTGGAGAGCTTGCCGTCGTACTTCGAATCCAGCTGCATGGTGACCTTGGCATCGAACCACTTGGGATCGAGCTGGATATCGGTCACCTCGCCGATGCGTACGCCGGACATGGTGACCTTGGCCTGGGGCCGCAATCCGCCGATGTTGGCGAAGTTCGCACTCAGCGTGATGGTATCGTTGGGCATTCCCACGCCCAGGCCACTGACCCTGAGACCCAGGAACACCAGACCCAGAATGCCTGCCAGCATGAAAATGCCGACGCCCAGTTCCAGCAAATTATTGCGCTTCATCCTAGATCTCCAAACATCAACGCGGTGAGCACGAAATCGAGGCCCAATACCGCCAGCGAGGCGTATACCACCGTCCGGGTGGTCGCGCGCGAAATACCTTCCGAGGTGGGAACCAGGTCGTAACCCTGGAACACTGCGATCCAGGTCACGACCAGACCGAATACCAGGCTCTTGATCACACCATTGAGAACGTCATCGACGAAGTCGACGCTGTCCTGCATGTTGCTCCAGTAGGAACCCTTGTAGACACCCAGCCAATCGACGCCGACCAGATATCCCCCCCAGATACCGACCACGCCAAAGAGAACGGTCAGGATCGGCAACGAGATGAAACCGGCCCAGAACCGCGGGGCGACGATACGCCGCAGCGGATCGACACCGATCATCTCCATGCTGGTGAGCTGTTCGGTGGCCTTCATCAAACCAATCTCGGCCGTCAGCGCGGAGCCCGCGCGGCCGGCGAACAGCAGCGCAGCGACCACCGGCGCCAATTCCCGGACCAGCGACAGCGCGACCATCTGGCCCAGAGCCTCGTCCGCCCCGAAACTCACCAGAATGGTGAAGCCCTGCAGCGCCAGCACCATTCCGATGAACAGTCCCGACACCAGCACGATCGCTACCGACATCACGCCAACGAAATGCATCTGGCGAAGCCAGAGATGAAAACCCTCGCGGGAAGGCAGGCAAAAGATCGACTGGATCAGGAACAGACCGGCTCGACCGATCGTGCTCAAGGTGTCGAGGGTGGCCCGACCCAGCGCGGCGATATATCGCGTCATGAGAACTGCCCTGCCGGCGCCAGAATGTCGTCGAAGAAATCCGGAGCCGGATAGTGAAACGGCACCGGCCCGTCGGGCTCGCCATGTACGAACTGCTTTACATGGGCATCGTCATTGACGTTGAGTGTCTGGGGAGTGCCATGCGCCATGACCCGGCCGTCGGCGATGATATAGACGTAATCCGCGATCGACAGTGTCTCCTTGATGTCGTGGGACACCATTACAGCAGTCAATCCGAGGGCCTGATTGACCTTCTTGACCAGCTGCACCAGCACACCCATCGAGATCGGATCCTGACCCACGAACGGCTCGTCGTAGAGCACCAGCTCGGGGTCCAGCGCCACCGCTCGCGCCAGCGCGACACGCCGGGCCATGCCGCCGGACAACTCGGACGGCATCAGATGCCGCGCACCCCGCAACCCCACCGCCTGCAGCTTCATCAACACGATGTCACGAATCATCGCGTTGGGTAGTTCGGTATGAACCCGAAGCGGAAACGCGACGTTCTCGAACACGTCAAGGTCGGAGAACAGGGCGCCACTCTGGAACAGCATGCCCATCCGGCGACGCAGCGTGAACAGCGAACGCCGGGGAAGTTGGTGTACGTCCTGGCCGTCGATGAGGACCTGCCCTCGATCCGGCACCAGCTGCCCCCCGATCAACTTCAACAGGGTAGTCTTGCCGGTTCCGCTGGGCCCCATGATAGCGGTTATCTTGCCGAGCGGAATCTGCAGATCGACACCGCGAAAAATGTCAGTGTTGCCGCGGGAAAAGTGCAGATCCTTGACCTCGACCATAATCGGGTCATCCATGCAGCATCCACCAGTTCAGTGAGATTGATTATCGAACATTGTATCCTAACCTAACCGGCAGCGACCAGCCGTCACTCGACGACGACAAGACCCGCCACCGTTCCGGGGACGAATCCCCGCCCAAACGAAGGTATACTCTCTATCCTTTGCATCGCCTTTGAAGAATCGATCCGAGTGTGATGCTTTCCATACCACGACCGATATGCATGCCATGACCGAATCCCGAACCGCTTCCGCCGAGACGCCGAGCGAACCCGCAGGGCTGGACTTTCGCGCCAGCGCCAGACGTACGCTGACGCTGGAACAGCAGGCCATCGGCGAACTGGTCGAGAAACTCGACGACTCTTTCGACGCGGCCTGCCGGCTACTGCTCGACTGCCGCGGGCGCCTGATCGTGACCGGCATGGGCAAGTCAGGTCACATCGCCCGCAAGATGGCAGCAACACTGGCCAGCACCGGCTCTCCGGCTTTCTACGTTCATCCCGGCGAAGCCAGTCACGGCGACCTTGGCATGATCACCGGCGAGGACGTCGTCATTGCCCTGTCCAATTCGGGCGAGACCCAGGAAATCACCGGCCTGCTGCCGCTGTTCAAACGCCTCGGCGCACCGCTGGTCAGTCTGACCGGCCGGCCGGCCTCCACGCTGGCCCGCTACAGTGACGTGCATATCGATGTCGGCGTTTCTCGCGAAGCCTGCCCCCACGATCTGGCGCCAACTTCGTCCACGACCGCCGCCCTGGCCATGGGCGATGCGCTGGCGTTGGCACTGCTCGAGTCCCGTGGATTCAGTGCCGAGGACTTTGCGCTTTCCCATCCCGGCGGCACGCTCGGCAAACGTCTGTTACTGCGGGTCGCCGATCTCATGCACGACGGCAACCGCCTGCCTCGCGTCGCCACTGGCAGCCCGCTGAGAGAAGCACTGCTCGAGATGACACTCAAGGGCATGGGCTTTACCTGCGTCGTCGATGAACACGGCGTGCTCGCCGGTGTCTATACCGACGGTGATCTCCGTCGAACGCTCGATCAGCGCGGCGATTTCACGCTGCTCCGGGTCGACGACGTCATGACTCGCGGCGGCAAGACGGCGACACCGGAGATGCTGGCTGCCGAAGCGGTGCGGATCATGGAAGACAACCGTATCACCGCGCTGGCCGTGGTCGAGAACGGTATTCCGGTCGGCGCGCTGCACATGCATGATCTGCTGAGAAGCGGCGTGATCTGAACTACGCGGCGTCAAGACCATGCGGCGTCAAAGCGCGGAGGACCCGCCGAGCGCGTCGCCCATTCGGGCATCTATCGCACCATCTATCGAGCCATCTATCGAATCATGGACCCAAGCGTAGATCATCAGGTCGATCACGACACCGATCAGAGCATCGACAAGCGCCGATCATTGCCGCTCGATGAATGCACGCTCGACGAATACGACCGCTATCCTAGATAGCCGATCATGATCCAATCGACCCACACGAGGAGAATCCGTGGCCAAGACGACCCGATTTCAGTCTCCCTGGTGGCGCCGCCTCGGCCTGCTGGTACTGTTGCTGGCACTGGGGGGTGGCTTGACCTATCTGGACCAGCGCGGGGACAACGATAGCGGAGAAACTCTCGGCAATACCGCGGGCGAACCCGATTACTACCTCGAGGATGCCAGCATGACCCGCTACGACGAGCAGGGCCGTGCCTACCAACGGCTGGAAACGCCTCGCCTGGTGCATACCCCGGCCGATGACATCATTCGCACCCAGACCCCTCATGGCTACCTGACCGATGACCAGCAGCGCCAGTGGCAGGTGACCAGTGACACGGGCATCATGAATCGTAGCGGCGAGCAGTTGACGCTGGAAGGCGACGCGCGCCTGGTACAGCCGGAACAGGCCTGGAGCCTGGAGACCCGGACGCTGCATTACGACAGCCGCAAGGCGCATGTCTGGAGTGACACATCCGCCGTGTTGCGTCAGCATGACCAGAGCATGCGTGGCGACCGCTTCGATGCCTGGATCGATGAAGATCGTATGCGCCTGACCGACAACGTGCAGGGTCGCCTGCCACAGCAATCCCAGTCACAGCAACCCAAGGATCAAGGATCATGAGGCGAGAACTCGGCCAACTTCTGGTGCTGACGACGCTGGGCATCGCAAGCTTCTCGGCGAACGCGCTGGAAAGCGACGCCAGCGCGCCGATCGAGATCGCGGCGGACCAGCTCGATATCGATGACCGTCAAGGTACCGCCGTCTACACCGGCGGTGTCGACATGCAGCAGGGCAGCATGCATCTCAAGGCTGCGCGGGTCGATATCCAGCGCGCCGACAACGGTCAGGTCGGCCAGGTCACCGCCAAGGGCGGGGGCAGCGAGCGCGCCTATCTCGAACAGAAGCCGGGGGCCGACCAGGAACTGGTCAAGGGCTGGGGCGATACCGTGGTCTATCACGCCGCAGAACGGCGGGTGGAGCTGATCGGTAACGCCGAACTGCACCAGGGCGGCGATACTTTCGACGGTGCCTACGTCGAGTACTATCTCGACTCACGCCGCGTCCAGGCTCGCGCCAGCCAGGACAGCGACGGCAACAGCGACGGCCGCGTCCGCATGACGCTGACCCCGCGCGAATCGTCCCAATAGCACCTCGACCGCGCCCGGATCCCGAGGGTGCTCGAGACCTGATTTCGAAGTGAGCGGGCCAGATGCCGATCTCCGTCGCGATCGCGACGGTCTGCTCTGCCCCGCGTTGTGCCGTGACAAGGAACGACCGAATGAAAACGCTGACGGCCGCCAATCTGGCCAAGAGCTACAAGGGACGCCGCGTCGTCCATGATTTCAGCCTGACCCTGCGTCAGGGCAGCATCGTTGGCCTGCTGGGCCCCAATGGGGCCGGCAAGACCACGTCTTTCTACATGATCGTCGGCTTGGTCAAGGCGGATGCGGGAAGCGTCCATATCGACGATCACGACCTCAGTCGCGCCCCGATGCACGACCGCGCCCGCGCCGGTATCGGCTATCTGCCGCAGGAGGCCTCGATCTTTCGCAAGCTGAGCGTGGCCGACAACATCATGGCCATCCTCGAGACCCGCAAGGATCTGGACCGCGCCGGACGCCGCCATCATCTCGAGCAGTTGCTCAACGATTTTCATATCGACCACATCCGTGACAACCTCGGCATGAGCCTGTCCGGTGGCGAACGTCGCCGCGTGGAAATCGCCCGGGCACTGGCTACCGAGCCCGCCTTCGTGCTGCTCGACGAACCCTTTGCCGGTGTCGATCCGATTTCGGTCGGCGATATCAAACGTATCGTCCGCCAGCTTCGTGACCGCGAAATCGGCGTGCTGATCACCGATCACAATGTGCGCGAAACGCTCGATATCTGCGATAACGCCTATATCGTCGGCGATGGCCAGATCATCGCGGAAGGTCGTCCGGACGCCATTCTCGACAATCAGCGCGTGCGTGACGTCTATCTGGGCCACGAGTTCCGGCTATGACCGCCTTGCGAACCGGCACCAACTGATGCGAGCCACTGGCATGTTTCTTGCATCGTTTTCCTGCATAAGTCGTTGCACGCCACCCGATCAGTCAGTAACGTAGTCCCCTTCTCGTTGATTGTGACGATCGCCTCACCATGTCCATGAAGCCCTCGCTGCAACTTAGAGTCGGCACGCAGTTGACCATGACGCCTCAGCTTCAGCAGGCGATTCAACTCCTGCAGCTGTCGACGCTCGACCTTTGCCAGGAGATCCAGCAAGCCCTCGAATCCAATCCGATGCTGGAGCTGGAAGAGCCCTATTCCGAAGAGCCCTGTTCCGAAGAAGAGTCTCAGGAAGCGCCCGAGGACGAATGGGCAAGCGATATTCCCGACCAACTGGCGCTCGACAGCGACTGGAGCGACACCTACCAGGATGCCAACGCGGGCTCGCTCAGTGGCAACGGCAGTAGCAGCGAAGACGCGCCGGATTTCGACCGCAATGCAATCGCCACCAGCCTGCACGACCATCTGTCATGGCAACTGGCGATGGGGGATTTCGACGGCCGCGAGCGCGAGCTGGGCGAATGCCTGATCGACGCCATCGGTGACGACGGCTATCTCACCGGCTCACTCGACGAGCTCGCCGCCGGCCTCCGAGCCCAGCGCGGCGAAAGCGTCAGCACGGCGGACCTCGAGCATGTCCTGATGCGGGTACAGCAGTTCGATCCCACCGGGGTCGGCGCCCGCGATCTGCGCGAATGCCTGCTGCTTCAGCTCGGCGCGCTGGCGAGCGAAACGCCGCTGCTGCCCCAGGCCAAGCGGCTGGTACGTCAGTTTCTGGAGGCACTGGCCGGCAACGACCGACGCCTGCTCATGCGGCGCCTGCGCCTGGAAGAAGACGAACTCGACTGCGTCATCGCCTTGATTCGCACGCTCGAACCCCGCCCGGGGCAGCGCTTCGATACCAGTCGCGACCACTACGTGATTCCCGATCTCGTCGCCACGCCCTCCCCCGAGGGCTGGCGTATCGAACTCAACGCCGAATCGCTGCCGCGCCTGCGCATCCAGCCGGACTACGCAGCGCTGATCAAACGCGCCGACAAGAGCGACGACAACACCTTCCTGCGTCAGCACCTCCAGGAGGCCCGCTGGCTGCTCAAGAGCCTCTCCAGCCGCAACGACACCCTATTGCGCGTCGGCCGCGAGATCATGTCGCGTCAGGTCGATTTCCTCGCCCACGGCGAGGAAGCCATGAAACCGCTGATCTTGGCCGACATCGCCGGCAGCGTCGAACTGCATGAATCGACGATTTCCCGCGTCACCACCCAGAAATACATCCACACGCCTCGCGGCGTCTTCGAATTGAAGTACTTCTTCTCGAGTCAGGTCGGTGGCCAGCGAAGCGATGGCGACAGTTATTCGAGTACCGCGATTCGCGCCCGACTCAAGAAGCTGATCGGCGAGGAGCCACCGCGAAAGCCGCTCTCGGACAGCAAACTGGTCGAATTGCTGGCCCAGTCGGAAATCTGCGTCGCCCGGCGGACCGTGGCCAAATATCGTGAAGCCATGGGCATTCCCTCCTCCAGCGAACGCAAACGTCTGGCTTGAGTCCGAGCGGAAGATCAACCAACGCTCGCCAATCTACGTCAGATCGATCACGATGACTTTGCAGTGCCCTGAAAAGGGTTACAATCCGAAGTGCCATCTGCCGCAACAGGAGCGTGCCATGCAAGTGAACGTTACCGGCCACCACGTCGAGCTGACCGACGCCCTACGGGACTATGTTGGAGAGAAGCTCGTTCGTTTGGAGCGTCACTACGACAACATCACCAATGTTCAGGTCACCCTGAGTGTCGAGAAGGAGCGTCAACAGGCTGCCTGTACCCTGCATGCCGCTGGCGCCGATCTACACGCCGAGGCTAGCGAAACCGACATGTACGCCGCCATCGATTCGCTGGCCGACAAACTCGACCGTCAACTGGTCAAACACAAAGAGAAGGCACAAGCCCGCGCCCAAGGCGCTGGCGCCCGTTAACGCCTGATGATGACACTGGAAAGCATTCTGCCCCCCGAACGTACCCTTTACGGGGTCACGGGGGGCAGCAAAAAACGTCTGCTGGAATTCTTCAGCACCTTCATCGCCCAAAACACACCCAGCCTGGATAGCCAGGAAGTTTTCAGTCGTCTGATCGGCCGCGAGCGGCTGGGCAGCACGGGAATCGGTCACGGCGTTGCCATCCCTCATGCGCGCAGCCCTCACTGCAAGGTGCCGGTGGCCGGTTTCATGCGCCTGGAGGATGCGATCGACTTCGATGCGATCGATGGCGAACCGGTCGACCTGGTGTTCGTACTGCTGGTGCCGGAAGAGGCCGATGAAGCCCATCTCTCGCTGTTGGCAGAAGTCGCCGGCATCATGAGCCAGAGCAGCGTCCGCCAGCAGTTGCGTCAGGTCGAGACGCAGGCCGCGCTGCACGATGCGCTGGTCGACGCCATCCGCCATCACAGCAGCGACGACGGTTAAATCAGGACGGACAAACCATGCAGCTCGTCATCATCACCGGCCTCTCGGGATCGGGAAAATCGATCGCCTTGCAGGCGCTGGAAGATCTGGGCTACTACGCCATCGACAACCTTCCGGCCAATCTGCTGGCGCCGCTGATCGACGAGCTGCGCGGCGCGCCGCCCTCGCGGTCCAATGTTGCGGTCAGCATCGATGCCCGTAACCTCCCGGAGTCGCTAGAGCGCTTTCCGGGCCTGCTGGAGGCGGTGCGCGAGCGCGGCATCGACACTCAGGTCGTCTATCTGACCGCCGATGCCAAGATCCTGCTCGAGCGCTACTCGGCCACCCGTCGACGCCATCCGCTGACTCGCGGTAACGACATGACGCTGGCCGAGGCCATCGATCACGAGCAGGAGTATCTCGCACCGATTCGCCGCATGGCCGACCTAGTGATCGACACCCGCGGATTATCGGTACACGACCTACGGGGGCGGATCAGCGAACAGGTCGCCAGCCACCGCGGCGGACGCCTGACCCTGACCTTCGAGTCTTTCGGTTTCAAACGCGGCGTGCCGCTGGATGCCGACATGGTGTTCGATGCACGCTGTCTGCCCAACCCGTTCTGGGATCCCGGCCTTCGCACCTACGACGGCCGCGACCAACCGGTCATCGAATTTCTGGAGTCCTATCCCGACGTTCACGCCATGGCCGACGACATTCACGCCTGGCTCGATCGCTGGTTACCGGCCTACCTGGCCAGTCATCGCAGCTACCTGACGCTGGCGATCGGCTGTACAGGGGGCCAGCATCGTTCGGTCTATCTGATCGAGCGGCTGGCTCACCATTTCCATCATGAAGCCGTCGATACCCGGCTTCGTCATCGCGAGCTCGGTATTCATACCGAACTCTCGACGGCGTCGGTATCGCTGGCTGCGCCGTCAAATGAGGCAGGATCATCCGAGCACGATGCCAACACGTGAACTTCGTCTGACCAACCGCCGCGGGTTGCATGCCCGGGCCGCCACCAAGCTGGTGCAGTGCTGCCAGCCGTTCTCCGTTCGCGTCGCCATCCACCATGGCGAACGCCGCGCGGACGCCGCCAACATCATGTCCCTGTTGATGCTCGCCGCCCCCTGCGGTACCGAATTGACCGTGGTAACCGACGGCGACGAGGAAGAGGCTGCCATGGAGGCGATCGTCGCGCTGTTCGAGGCGCGTTTTCACGAGTACGAATAGCGCTCACGCTTCCGACCCATTCGTGAACAGTGTTCTACATCCTCGTCATTTTTTTCGACGATGGTAGAATGCTCATCCTACCGCCAGTCGCTCAAGGATGACCGTTCAGGATGAGCACCAATCCCGAAAAACTGCAGCCTCGGCTGGCCAAGCTCAACGAAGCCCTCGAAAGCGGCGCACTGGACCAGGCCAGGCGCATGCTTAATCGGGGGCTGGCGCCGGTAGACGTCGCGCATCTGCTGGAGTCCACGCCGCCCAAGGAACGCGAGATCCTGTGGGGTTTGCTGGATCCCGACCTCCACGGCGATGTGCTGCAGTATCTGGGCGATGACGTCCAGATCGAATTCCTCAACCGCATGGACGCGGAACAGCTGCTGACGGCCACCGAAGGTCTCGATGTCGACGATCTCGCCGACCTGCTGCAGCAACTTCCCAACACCGTCATCCAGGAAGTCCTCCAGTCGATGGAGGCACAGGAGCGCCAGCGGGTCGAGGCCGTCCTCTCCTATCCCGAGGATACCGCCGGCGGCTTGATGAACCCGGACGCGATCACGATCCGCCCGGACATCACGCTGGATGTGGTGCTGCGCTATTTGCGCCGCCACGAGCGCCTGCCCGATGCCACGGATACGCTGCTGGTGGTCACGCGTCGCGACGAGCTGATCGGCATTCTATCGCTCAACCGCCTGCTGGTATCGGACGTTTCGGTGCTGGTGCGTGAGGTCATGGAGACCGACTTTCACGCGATCCAGGCCATCGCGTCGGACGCCGACGTCGCCACCCTGTTCCAGAAGCACGATCTGATATCGGCGCCGGTGGTCGGTATCGACGGCAAGCTGCTCGGCCGCATCACTATCGATGACGTGGTCGACGTCATCCGCGAGGACGCCGAGCACCAGGTCATGAGCATGGCGGGTCTGGACGAAGACGAGGACACCTTCGCGCCAGCACTGAGAACCAGCCGCCGACGCGCGGTCTGGCTGGGCATCAACCTGCTCGCCGCGACCATCGTTTCCATCGCCATCGGCTTCTTCGAAGATACGATTCAGCAGATCGCCGCGCTCGCCGTGTTGATGCCGATCGTCTCCAGCATGGGCGGCATCGCCGGCTCCCAGACCCTGACCGTGATGATTCGCGGCATCGCGCTCGGCCACGTCTCCGGCGCCAACGTTCGTTGGCTGTTGGTTCGCGAGCTGCTCGTCGGCATGACCAATGGCCTGATCTGGGCGGTCGTCGTGGGGACGATGTCGGTGTTTCGCTTCGACGACATTCGGCTGGGCGAGATCATCGCCATGGCGATGGTGATCAATCTGACCGTCGCGACCCTCGCCGGCACGTTGATCCCGGTGCTGCTCAAGAAGTTCAAGATCGACCCGGCGCTCTCCGGCGGCGTCCTGCTGACCACCATCACCGATGTCGTGGGCTTCGTCGCCTTCCTGGGACTGGCAACCGTATTTTATCTGTAAAGGCAAGATAGCGAAGCCTCTCGAAGAGACCGAGACGCGCCAGCTGCCAGAGCGTGCCAGCTATCGAAAACAGGAGATGCCGATGAACTTCCATACCCGCAAGTGGATCAAACCCGAAGATCTCAATCCCAACGGATCGCTATTCGGCGGCAGTCTGTTGCGGTGGATCGACGAAGAGGCCGCGATCTACGCCATCATTCAGCTGGGTAACGCCCAGGTGGTGACCAAATACATCTCGGAGATCAACTTCGTCTCCAGCGCCCGCCAGGGCGACATCATCGAGCTCGGCATCACTGCCACCCATTTTGGCACTAGTTCGATCACGCTGGAGTGCCACGTTCGCAACAAGATCACGCGCAAGAGCATCCTGACGATCGACAGAATGGTCTTCGTCAATTTAGGCGAGGATGGGACGCCGGCAGCTCACGGGCGCACCGAGATCACCTATATCAAGGACCGCTTCGACGCCTGAGGCCGCAAGCCGCCGGCTTCTGCCAGAAAAAAACGTCAGCGACGGCGTCGCTGACGTTTTTTTCGTAGCTCGTAGCTCGTAGCTCGTAGCTCGTAGCTCGTAGCTCGTAGCTCGTAGCTCGTAGCTCGTAGCTCGTAGCTCGTAGCTCGTAGCTCGTAGCTCGTAGCTCGTAGCTCGTAGCTCGTAGCTCCAGCCTCTACTGCCCCGCGATCGTCATCGAATCGAGCAGCCAGCTGCCGGTCTGGATGCTGCCGCGCCGATCGATGTCATCGCCGATCCCCTGCAGGCCGGCAAACATGTCGCGCAGGTTGCCTGCCACCGTGAACTCCTCGACAGGGTGGGATATCCGGCCATTCTCGATCCAGAAGCCGGCCGCACCGCGCGAATAGTCACCGGTCACCGGATTGAGGCCTTGCCCCATCATCTCGGTCACCAGAATGCCCGTGCCCATCTGCTGCATCAGACTCTCCAGCGGCGTCGTCGGCGCCTGAATGCGCACGTTGCGCGCTCCGCCCGCGTTGCCGGTGGTCTCAAGCCCCAGCCGGCGAGCGCTGTAAGCCGACAGCATGTAGCTCGCCAGCTTGCCGCGATCGATGAACACGTTGTCGCGGGTGGCCACGCCGTCGCCATCGAACGCCGCGCTCGCCATGCCACCGATCTCTTGCGGATGCTCGCCCAGCGAAAACCACTCGGGGAACAGCGTCTCGCCCAGTTGATCGCAGAGAAACGAGGACTCCCGGTAAAGCGCGCCCCCGGCGATGCTGTTGAGTAGATTGCCGACCAGACTGCGTGCCATGTCCGGTGCCAGCAGTACCGGTAGTCGCCCGGTCTTCGGCCGCTGGCCGCCCAGGCGGCGTAGCGTGCGTTCCGCCGCGCTGATGCCCACCGATTCCGGGCTTGCCAGATCGGCAGACTTGCGCGCGGTAGTGAAATCATGATCGCGCTGCATGGCGTCGCCGCTGCCGCCGATCAGCAGGCAGGAGAGCGAATGTCGCGTCCCCCGCTTGCTGCCGAGGAAGCCATGGCTGTTGGCATACACCGTCACCACCTCGGAGGAAGAGAGGCTCGCTCCTTCGGAGTTGGTTATCCCGGGCCGCTCGCGTCCGGCGTTTTCGCAACGCAGCGCCAGCTCGATCGCCTCGTCGGTGCTCAGCGCCCACGGGTGATGCAGATCCAGATCCGACAAGTCGGTTGCCATCAGCCGGGCGTCGGCTAGGCCCGAGGCCGGATCTTCGCCGGTGTAACGCGCGATCGAGATCGCCTTTTCGACGACTGCGCGAAGGGACGCATCGCCGGCATCCGACGACAACGCATTGCCCTTGCGATTGCCGACGTAGACCGTGACCGCGATACCCTGATCGCGAGACAGCTCCACGGTTTCGGTCTCGCCGAGACGTACGCTCACGCCCAGGCCCTGATCGACACTGGCGCCGACCTCGCAGGCATCCGCGCCCATCTGTGCGGCAAGGTCCAACGCCATGCTGGCACGCTCTTCGAGACGCGACTGCTGCGCCTCGGCATTGAAGGCTTGGCTCATCTCAAACTCCTGATTCGTAAAACTCGGATCATAGACATCACAGTCAAAAACCTGATCGAAAAACGGGTCGGACGACGGCGACAATCACAGCGTTTCCGGTCAGGAAGACCTCGGCCAGCGACGCCATCAGCACGGATTCGCGCATCGAACGGACGCCAGACGTGGGCGAGCCGGATCACGCTGATATACTGCGGCTCTCATTCGTCGCCAGGGTCAAGATCATGGGTAGAAAATCGGACAACGACACGCCTTTCGAGGATGACGTGCCGCCCAGCAGAAGCCAGCTCAAACGCGAGATGCAGGAGCTACAGGCGCTGGGCGAACGCATCATCGCGCTGGACCCCGCCGTCCGAGCCCGGCTGCCGCTTTCCGACGACATGCGCGAGGCCGTCGAGGAGACCGGTCGCGTTCGCTCCCACGAAGGCCGGCGCCGCCACATGCAGTATGTGGGCAAGGTCATGCGCAAGGAGGATCGCGATGCGATCCGGGCAGCGTTCGAAGAGATCGACAATGAACACGTCCAGCGCAACGCTGCCTTCCACCGGCTCGAACAGCAGCGCGATCGGCTGATCGAAGACGACGAAGCGCTCGAACCGTTCATCGAAGCGCACCCCCAGGTCGATCGCCAGGCCCTGCGCCAGCTGATTCGCAACGCCCGTAGCGAAAAACAGCGTGGCAAGCCGCCCGCCAGTTCGCGCAAGCTGTTCCAGCTGATCCGCGATACCGCCGGCCTTTGATCTTTCCGTGACGCCTTCACTGTGCGGCGCGGCCGGGCAATGGCCAGGCTAGGCGAAAACCGACAAGGCAGCGGAATTGATGGGTTATCGATGAGCATGCCGATGCCGGTTGTCGACGCCGCATGGCCGAAGCGCAGGCCCGCCGAGGTCAGGACGCCGTCCCCCCGACCGTGATCTCGTCGAGCTTCAGTGTCGGCTGGCCCACGCCGACCGGCACGCCCTGCCCCTCCTTGCCGCAGACCCCGATACCGGTGTCCAGCGCCATGTCGTTGCCGATCATCGAAACGCGCGACATCGCCTCGGGGCCATTGCCGATCAGCGTGGCACCCTTGACCGGCGCGGTGATCCTGCCGTCCTCGATCAGATACGCTTCGGATGCCGAGAACACGAACTTGCCCGAGGTGATGTCAACCTGACCGCCACCGAAACTGACCGCATAGATGCCTTTCTTGACGCTCCTGACGATATCTTCCGGATCGTCGTTCCCCGCCAGCATCAAGGTGTTGGTCATGCGCGGCATGGTGACATGCGCGTAGGATTCGCGCCGCGCGTTGCCGGTGGGCTTCATGCCCATCAGCCGCGCATTGAGCTTGTCCTGCATGTAGCCGGTCAGAATGCCGTCTTCGATCAGCGGCGTGTACTGGCCCGGCGTTCCCTCGTCGTCGACGCTGAGCGAGCCGCGACAGTCGCTGAGCGTGGCGTCGTCAACGACGGTGACGCCCTTGGCGGCGACCTGCTCGCCCAGACGCCCGGCAAAGGACGAGCTGCCCTTGCGGTTGAAATCGCCCTCGAGCCCGTGACCCACCGCTTCGTGCAGGAGAATGCCGGGCCAGCCGTTGGCCAGTACCACCGGCATCTGCCCCGCCGGCGCGGCCACGGCATCGATATTCACCAGCGCCTGGCGCACGGCTTCTCTGGCGTAGGTGTCGGCAACGTTCTCATCGCGCAGCCGTTCCATCGAATAGCGGCCGCCGCCACCGGCACTGCCGCGCTCACGGCGCCCCTCCTTGGCCACGATCACGTTGACATTGAAACGCACCAGCGGGCGAATATCCGCCGCGAGCGTACCGTCGCTGGCGCACACCAGCACCACTTCGTGCACGCCGGTCAACGAGGCGCTGACCTGGGTCACCGAAGGGTCGGCGGCACGGGCCACGCGATCCGCCTGCTTGAGCATGGCGATCTTGTCCTCGGCACTCAGCCCGTTCAGCGGATCGATACCCTGGTAACGCGACGTCGCCGTCGCGAGCTGAATCGGCATCGGCTTACGCCGGTCACCGCTGCGGGCAATACCCGAAGCCGTACGCCCGGTATCCAGCAATGCATCCTGGCTGATCTGGCTGGAATAGGCGAAACCGGTTTTCTCGCCGGAGAGCGAACGCACCCCTACACCGCCGTCGATGCTGTAGCTGGCATCCTTGACCTCGCCATCTTCCAGCACCCACATCTCGTGCCAGGTGCGCTGAAAGAAGAGATCGGCATAGTCGATGCCGGCGCCCATGGCGTGGCCCAGGCCGACATCCAGCGATCCTACGTCGAGCCCGCCGGGGGCCAGCAACAGCGCCGATGCCTGCTTGAGAGCGTCACCACTCATCGTTCCAGTAGAATTCATACCGTTCTGATTTCCTTTGCTTTTTAGTGCGACTTTCCACCTTTTCAGGCCTGAATGAACATTACTCCAGGCTTCTAAGGTATTACCGCACCAGACTGACGATAGATGGTGCCAGCGTATCCCAAACGCAAGGGGTACGGACAGAACGGGA
Source organism: Salinicola sp. V024 (assembly GCF_052645315.1). Taxonomy (NCBI): domain Bacteria; kingdom Pseudomonadati; phylum Pseudomonadota; class Gammaproteobacteria; order Oceanospirillales; family Halomonadaceae; genus Salinicola; species Salinicola sp. V024. Next base: position 620,670 of record NZ_JBQXYB010000001.1, on the reverse strand, counting down.
CCAGTGAGAAATGCGTTTCGCTCAAGAATGCTGACACAAAAAACCCGCTATTGAGCGGGCTAGAAAATCAGAACCAGAATAACGTTCCCAAAATGATCGGATGAATATTATTCCTTCATATCCTCAACAATGGCTTTGATTCTGCTTTCGGCCTCTGTTTCGTCATCCTCTTCCTTCAGAATATAGTGGAGACGAATCGTGGAATGTTCTTCAGTCTTGCCCGGTTCCGCTGTCGATGACGATGTCGATATTCCGCCAACATGAGCATGAACGCCCAACTCTGCCTGAATACGGCTAACGAGCTTTTCTGCATCGATTTTGGTGTCTTCGATCGTGAAACTGTGGGTATTCGCCATGGCGCGCTCACCTTATCCGGTGTTGAGAACTCTAGCTTTCACGGTCATTCCTTTCACTATCCAACATAGGGCATGGGCTCGAACCTGTCATCTCTGGTCAAAAATCGACTTTATACCCATTGGAAAAATGAAATCGAATGACCAACGCTAACTCGGCGCGTTTCCATGGATGTGCACTCAAAATCAAGGCTCTCGATAGAAGACGCTCAAAGAGACACCTGCCCGTCCATTAGTCGTAAATCGGTACCCACGAAAAAGTCACATGATATCGGGTCATGACGATCATTGGGCACTTTCCAGGTCGATGTTCGGCGAGGACCAGGGGCCCTCGATGCGATAGTAGATCTGGGTGACGCGATCCAGCCAGCGGCCGAAAAGCTGGTCGAACACGAACAGGCCGATACCGACCTGCGGCGCCCCAACCATGACCGCCACCAGCGGGAGGTTCTGACTCACCGGAACGGTAATTCCGAGGCGCTGATCCAGGGTCTGGCGATTCAGATCGACGCTACCGGCAAGGGTAAACCGCGTCGCCGTGCCGTCTATCACGATCGGCCCTTCGGTCTGCAACCTTCCGTTGTACAGGGTCGCGCTGCCGTCAAGCCGTTTGTAAGAGGTCCCGCCGTCGGTCACGTCGGAAAAATCCAGCTGCAGGCGACGCAGGATATTGTCCAGATTGAAAAGCCCCACCAGCTTGGCACCGGAAGAATGGATCTGTCGAAGTCGGCCGTTTTCCATTGTCGTCTGAACTCGACCGGTCGACAGCGGCAGTGCGAATTGCCAAGGCGCTCCCGGCCAGGAGAGCTGCAGATCGCCCTTGGCGCTTTCGCTGGTGATCGGCACCTGCTGATCCATCACGCGGAATGCGCTACCGACGTCACCGCCGCTGGCATGCAGCTGGGCCCGGCTCAGACTGGCATCACCGGCGGCTTGCCACTCCAGCGAGCCCGCCAGATTCAGCTCACCCAGCGACAAGGTCAACGGATCGACGGTGAGCTGACGATCATCGGCTTTCCAGGTCGCTTCGAGCGGACCGAAGCGCTGGCCCTGACGCTCGAACTCCGCGACACGCACGTGCCCTGCCGGCACCTGGGCCAGCTCCTTGGGCAGCGCGACCGGATGCGGCGCGGTCTCGATCTCGTCCATTAGACTCGCGGTCGGGCTCTCGTCACCATCGTCCTGCTTCGGCGTCAGCGCATCGAGGTTGAGACGCTGCAGGTCGACATCGATCGGCATCGCCGCCTTCGGTTGCCAGCTCGCCTTACCGGCGGCGATCTCGCCATCGAGGGAGAGTCGCCAGCCGCTCGCCAGCGGCGAGGCATCGGCCTGCAATCCGCCCAGACAGCGCCCTTCGACCAGGATGCACGGCGTCGACAACGCCACCCGCTTGAGACCGCCACCGTCCTTTACCGGCTTCGCCTCGGGATCGCCGACGTCGTCTTCGAGAGTCGTTCCCACGTTGCTCTCCACGGTAGACGACGAATCGTCAGCCTCGAGCTCGCTCAGGGCCTTGACCCAGCGCTGCGTATCGACACGATCCGGACGCCACAACACGTACCAGCCGGGTTCACTGGGCCAGGCCGCCTGTTCGCCCGGCCATCCTTCCAACCAGACCTGACCCTGGGCCTGATCCTCGAGCGTGCGCCAGCGCGCATGTCCCCAACTGCCCAGCGTCACCGTCCCGGTCCCCGCCGCGATATCGGCGTCGATTGCCAATGCCTCTTTATCTTCGGGGGGCTTGCCGAACGGCGGTGGCAACGCGATACCCAGACTCTGCAGATTGCTGCGCAGCGACAGGCTGGCGTTGTTCTCGGCATCGAGCGTCAGGTCCGCCTGATACGGAAAGAAACCACTCAGCAGACCGCCGACGCGAGACATGCCCGCCCAGTCGAGCAGCCCACGCCCCAACGCTCTCCCTTCGAAAGCGATGCCGCTGGCGCCGGACTGATAGTCACCGATATTGAAGTGAGCCGACACCGGACCCTCGAAAGCTCGCGCGCCCATATCACCCGTGACATAGTCCTCGCCGTTCTTGCGCCGATAGCGCAAATCGCCGTTGACGCCGCCGAGGGTCAACTGGAGCTCGGGAAACGTCAGCGACTCCGCGTCGACCTGGCCTTGGACATCGACCACCATGTCGGTCTCGATATCGCTATCGTCGTCCATCGGCATCGCGATATGCAGCTTGGCGTCGACGTCGCCGTCGCTCTCCCAGCGGCCGAACGTATCGCTCATCGAGTCCAGCGGCGCCTGGGCGAGGAAATCGAGTACACCAGCAGTACTGCCGCCGACATCACCGTTGACCGTCAACTGCTTGTCGGCAAGCGTGACGGTGGCGTCCCGCGTGGTCAGACCGTGGCTGGTGGCATGGGTGATATCGGCATCCAGGTCCATGTTGTTCATCTGTAGATGACCGTAGACCCGCTCCAGCGCCGGCCAGTCCGGGTCGTACTGCAGGCGACCGTCGGCGACATCCAGCGACAGCGTGAAGTAATCCTCGGGGTTGACGAACATCTGGCCCTCCGGCGCTTCCTTGTCGCTCAGCGTGACCGACAGTCCCAGCTTGCCCTGCTTGACGATGCCGCCGATGTCGCCGCTGAACCATTCGCGCAGCTTTTTATCGTCGATCACTCGGGTCGGCAGCCAGGAGAGCACCCGTGAATTTCGCGCGTCGGCATTGGCAATGGAGAGATCGAGGATGAAGGTACCCGGCTTGTCCTGGGCATCGTAGAGCGTCAGCCCGAATCGCCCTTCGGCGCTGGCGCCGCGCCACCCCGCCTTCAGATTCTCGCCGCTGATCACCGCACCCTGCCGGGTCAGTTCGAAATCGATCTCGCCACTGGCGTGGGAGAGAGCCAGCGGATCGGCATAGACGGAAGGGATCGCAAACCGGGCGCCCTCGCCACCGACGAAAGAGACCGTTCCGCCCTGTCCCTGATAGACGACCCAGGCGTCGGCCGGCCCGCCACCGGGGATTTCGTTCCAGGCCGTCAGCGAGACACCTTCCAGCGCGCTCTGGGCATACCACTCGCCGTCATCCTGCCCCACTTCCAGACCGGCGACGTGGCCTCGGGGATCGAGCTGAATCAGCGTCTGCGATAGTTCGAACGGCAGAGGTAGATAGCGCAGATAGTCGGTCATCCCGGCCAGATCGAAAGGCGCGCTTCGCAGCCACCAGCCGTTCTCCGTGGACTGCGCCTGCAATTGCTGCGGCCAGTCGATCGCCGCCAGACCGGTGTGCGAGAGCCGCAAGTCATTCAGCCAGGCCTGCCACTGATCATCGCGGTTTCGGTCGAGGTGGGCATCGAATCCCAGCTGCGTCAGCGTCTCGGATATCTCGTTACGACTGTCGATCACCCGCAGACGAGGCACGTCCACGGACAGGCGAGCGTTACGCGGGCCGCCGTCTCGCCACTCTCCTGCCAGCGAGACCTGCCCGTCGATCTCGCCCAGCGCCTTGGGCAGGCCCGAACTCAACACTGCCAGCGACGGCGACAGTGCGGCCAGATCGAACTCGGCGGCAAGATGAGCATCGGGGTGATGTCCGCTAGCCCCGGCAGCGGTTGGCGCGCCGTTGTCTGCACTGTCGCTTTCACCACCACCGCTTTCATTACTGCCGCTTTCATTACTGCCGCTTTCATTACTGCCGCTTTCACTCGGGTCGGTTTCATCACCCCTTTCGATCGTCAGATGCAGTCGCCCCGCCTTCTCGTTGTCGGCGGCCAGAGTCGCCTGGATCGAGGCCTGACCGTTTCGACTGGCGAGCGTCAGCTGGGGCAGTGACACCGCCGCCTGGTTACGGTTGCCGTGCAGGACCAGCGTGACATTCTCGAGCTGCGCCTGCTGGCGCAGCAGCGTTCGCAGCCAGCCATCGACATCAAGGGGGGATTGCGAGGAATCGGCATCGTCGCGCCCGCCGAACCAGCGACTGCCGGCACCGTCGGGCCAGCCCCAGCGGCCATCGGCGCCCTGGTAGAGGTGGAGCGTCAAGCCGTCGACCTCACCGCCGCGAACCACCGGGGCGCCCAGCCGCCAGCTGGAGAGCGTGTCGAGACGCCCGGCGGCATGATCGAGCTCGAGCAGCGCCTGGCCCTCGCGGCTATCGAGGCGGAAGTCGTCCAGCGTCAGACGAGGATTGCCACGATTCACCGCGAGGGCCAGATGGCCGAGCTCGGCCTGCGCTTCGAGCTGGTCTTCCAACGTCGAGGTCAGCCAGGGACTCAGCCGGTCGATCTGACACGCGGCAAGACGCACCCCAGTCGAGAGCACGGCGATGACGATGGCAACGAGGGCGACCAGCGTCAGCAGCCAGCGCACCGTCATACGTAAACGAGTGATCGGCGGACGACTCATCGGCTCACATCAGTACGATATCGTACTGTTCCTGGGAATAGTGGGCCTCGACCTGGAATCGAATGGTCTTGCCGATGAAGGACTCGAGGTCAGCCACGGCGGAAGACTCTTCGTCGAGCAGGCGGTCGACCACCGACTGCGACGCCAGCACCATGTAGGTCTCCGGCGAATAGGCCCGCTCTTCGCGGAGAATTTCGCGGAAGATTTCATAGCAGATCGTCTCCGGCGTCTTCAGCGAGCCGCGCCCCAGGCAGGTGGGACAGGCCTCGCACAGCGTCTGCTCCAGACTCTCGCGCGTGCGTTTGCGGGTCAGCTGCACCAGGCCCAGTTCGGTGACGCCGGTCAGCTTGTTCTTGGCGTGATCCCGCTCCAGCGACTTCTCGAGCACCCGCAGCACCTGGCGCTGATGCTCGAGCTCCTCCATGTCGATGAAATCGATGATGATGATGCCGCCCAGATTGCGCAGCCGCAGCTGTCGGGCGATGGCCGTGGCGGCCTCGAGGTTGGTCTTGAAGATCGTCTCTTCGAGATTGCGATGCCCGACGTAGCCACCGGTATTGACGTCGATGGTGGTCATCGCCTCGGTCTGATCGATGACCAGGTAGCCCCCGGACTTGAGCTGAACCTTGCGACCCAGCGCCTTCTGGATCTCGTCTTCGACGCTGTAGAGATCGAAGATCGGACGCTCCCCGGGATAATACTCGATGCGCGATTCCATGGTCGGCATGAACTCCCGGGCGAACTCCTTGAGCTTGAAGTAGTTCTCGCGGGAGTCGATGCGCACCTTCTCGATCTGATCGCGCATCACGTCGCGCAGGGTGCGGATGAACAGCGGCAGGTCGTCGTAGATCGGCGTGGTTATCGGGGCGGTGATTCGCCGCTCGGAGACTTTCTGCCACAGCCGCTGCAGAAAGACCATGTCGGCGAAGAGCTCTTCCCGGCCGACGCCCTCCGCGGCGGTACGGATGATGAATCCTCCCCGCTCTTCGCCCGGCAACTCGGCCTGACCGCTTTCGACCAGCGACTTGAGTCGCTCGCGTTCGCCGTCATCCTCGATCCGCTGGGAGACGCCAACGTGGGGGGAATCCGGCATGTAGACCAGATAGCGGGACGGGATCGAGAGATGCGTGGTCAGCCGCGCGCCCTTGGACCCGATCGGATCCTTGGTCACCTGGACCACCAATGGCTGCCCGGCGTGCAACAGATGGCTGATCGACGCCGGCTCATCGCGCATCGAATCATGCGAGGCGTCGGGCGGCAGGACTTCGTTGACGTGTATAAACGCGGCTCGCTCGAGCCCGATATCGATGAACGCGGCCTGCATACCCGGGAGGACCCGCACCACCTTGCCCTTGTAGATATTGCCGACGATGCCGCGGCGTCGGCTACGCTCGATGAAGGCCTCCTGCAGCACGCCGTTTTCCACCACGGCGACCCGTGTCTCCATCGGCGTCAGATTGATCAGTACCTCACCGCTCATGCAGGCATCCTTGTGGCGAGTGGTTCGAGCGCATCGGCAACACCCCTGACGGGCGAACGGAGCAGCGAGGAGTATGGCACAGCCCCCGCCTCACTCATAAAAAGTGCTTCTTGAACGCCGTTTCACAACGCGCCATCCCACACTGCCACACCTTGCGCGCGCAGCAGCGGCGCCGTTTCGTAAAGTGGCAGTCCGACAACGGCGGAGTAGCTACCTTCGAGGCGTTCGACGAATATCGCCGCACGACCCTGGACCGCATATCCGCCGGCCTTGTCTGCCGGCTCTCCGGTCGCCCAGTAGGCGGCCATCTCCCCGTCATCGATCCGACGCATGAACACCTGCGTGGCGACCCGGCATTCGCGCACACCGTGGGCACCGATGACTGCCACCGCCGACAGCACGAGATGGCTTCGGCCGGACAGCGCCGTCAGCATCTCGCGGGCATGCGCTTCATCACGCGGCTTGCCGAAAATAGCGCCATCGCAGACGACCACGGTATCCGCCCCCAGCGTGGGCAGCGCGCTTTCCCGGTGTCCCGCTTCGGCCTTCTCGCGGGCCAGGCGGGAAACGAAATGCTCGGGCGACTCTCCTTCCAGACAGGACTCATCGATATCCGCGGGGGCGATCTCGACCGCCACCCCGATCGACGCCAGCAGTTCAAGTCGCCGTGGCGAAGCCGATGCCAGCCGCAGTGTTGGCGCAGCTTCCATGGATCGTCTCCTGATCAGTCACAAGGCACCAGCGCCATACGCCGGCGAGTTTCCTGAAGCGGGCGCCCCTAGCCGATACCGAGACGACGCCTGACCACCTGCATCATGGTGTAGAGCCACGGCCACAATAGCGAGCCGATCAGCGCCGGCAGCAGAAATTCGAGGCTCAGGGAGATAGGGCCATAAATCGTGCGCAACCACTGCTCGATCAGTTGCGCAATGCCCAGCAGGATGAAGACCAGTACCGCCTGCTGCCAGATCGAGTAGACCCGGAAGCGCTGGTACAACAGCAGGAAGAGATACGCGAGCAGCGACAGCACCAAGGCATTCTGTCCCAGCGGCGCGCCCTCGATCAGATCGAGCATCAACCCCAGCACGAAGCCATGGAGAACGCCCACGCGCTGCGGGGTCACCACGCACCAGTAGGCCAGCAGCACGCCCAGCCAGTCCGGCCGCCAGACCAGCCAGGCATCCGGCAGGGGCATCACCTGCAGACAAAGCGCCAGCAGCAGCGTGAACCAGACAAAGAGATAACCGAACGGGCCCATGCCTACTCCTGTTCCTCGGACTGCAGGGTCAGCGCCGCGGTCAGCGCGTCTTCACTGATGCGGTTGATAGCCGGATGCCCGGGATCACCGGGCCATACCACCTGACGCGCCATCCGCTCCGGACCGCTCAGGTTTTCGTCGGGTTTTTCGGGAGGGAACAGCAGCAGGAAGTAACGCGAACGTTCCGGCTGGGCAATCGGCTCGGCCGCTACTTCCATGAACGCCTGACTCGACTCGCGCTTGACGCTCTTGACCCGCGCCACCGGGTAGCCCTGCGGGAAGCGCCCGCCCAGCCCGGAAGTCACCAGCAGATCGCCTTCGCGAATATCTGCCGTGGCCGGCACGCTGGGGATATTGAGGGTGTCCAGCTGGCCCGTGCCCTGGGCGATGAAACGCAGACCATTGCGATTGATCTCGACCGGTACGGCGTGGTTCGCGTCCGCCACCATCAGCACCCGACTGGTGTAAGCCGAAACCGAGACCACCTGCCCGATCAGGCCCGAGGCGTCCATTACCGGCTGGCCAATGTAGACGCTGTCGCGCCGGCCGCGGTTGATCACCATCTGCTGTGTGAACGGATCGGAATCCAGCGACAGCAGCTGAGCGGTGATATAGGGCACATCGGCGGGATTGGGCGCGTTGAGCAGTTCGCGCAGATGGATGTTCTCGGCGGTCAGGCTCGCCATGCGCTGGACACGGTTGGAAAGCGTCAGCAATTGCTCGCGCAGCCGACCGTTCTCGTCGATCAGCGTCTGCTGGTCGGAGATCGCCATGGCGCTCCAGCGCACCCCTTCGCTGGGCAGCGCCACCAGCCACTGGATCGGCGCCACCACCGAGGTCATATGGGAGCGCGCCGTCTCCACCGCGCTGAAGCGGTGTTCGGCAAACATGAGCGCGAACGCCAGCACCGCACACAACAGCATGCGGTACGTGGGTATCGGACCGTAGGAAAACAGCGGTTTGATAGGCCTCACCCCCACCTACCGAGGACGAAGGAAGCCGCGTGGCGACCTCATCCGTCGCGGCGGGCCTCAATCGCTGGAGAGCAGCTCGAAAGTATGCTGGTCGATCATCTCGAGTGCCTTGCCGCCGCCACGTGCCACGCAGGTCAGCGGATCTTCGGCGATGATGACCGGCAGGCCCGTTTCCTCGGCGATCAGCTTGTCGATGTCGCGCAGCAGCGCGCCGCCACCGGTCAACACCAGACCGCGCTCGGCGATGTCGGAGGCAAGTTCCGGCGGAGACTGCTCGAGTGCACTCTTGACGGCCGTGACAATGGACGCCAGCGGCTCCTGCAGCGCATCGAGAATCTCGTGGGAGTTGAGCGTGAAACTGCGCGGAATCCCTTCGGCCAGGTTGCGCCCGCGCACGTCGATCTCGCGCAGCTCGCCACCCGGGTAGGCGCAGCCTACCTCCTCCTTGATCCGCTCCGCCGTGGCTTCGCCGATCAGGCTGCCGTAGTGGCGACGCACGTAGGAAGTGATGGCCTCGTCGAAGCGATCCCCACCCACGCGAACGGATTCGGAGTAGACGACACCGTTGAGCGAGATGATCGCGATTTCGGTGGTACCGCCACCGATGTCGACGACCATCGACCCCTGAGCCTCTTCGACCGGCAGACCGGCGCCGATCGCGGCTGCCATCGGCTCCTCGATCAAATAGACGTCGCGAGCGCCAGCACCTTCGGCGGACTCCTTGATCGCACGGCGTTCGACCTGCGTCGACATGCAGGGAACGCAGACCAGCACGCGCGGACTCGGCGTCAGGAAAGTGCTCTGATGAACCTTGCGAATGAAATGCTGCAGCATCTGTTCGGTAACGGTGAAATCAGCAATCACGCCATCCTTCATCGGACGGATAGCGGTAATGTTACCGGGCGTGCGCCCCAGCATTCTTTTGGCGTCGAGGCCGACAGCCGCAACGCTGCGCATGTTGCCGGATTGACGAATCGCCACAACGGAGGGTTCGTCCAGGACGATACCGCGACCGCGGACGTAAATCAGCGTGTTGGCGGTCCCCAGATCGATCGAAAGATCGCTCGAGAACAGCCCCCGTAAACGTTTAAACATGGAAACTTTTACCTAGTGCAGACCGGAACCCTGTGCGGACGCAAACGGTATCACCGTGGGGGGTAAGCAGCAAGCGCGAGCCTGCCAGATGGGGCGTTAATATGATAATGTCTCATCCATTTGCTGCCTGGCGAATTTGCCCTGGTCAGATTTGTCGTGACGGCGTTCGTGCGGCTTGCCGTCATCGACTGGTCGTAACGCACCATTTGCAACGACTGGTTTGCAACTGATGGGTTGTCACGAACGGGTTGCCGCGAACGGATCGCCACGGCCTCAGCACGACACCACTTTCTTTCCGCGACGAACGTGACTGAAACGGATGCTCGAACGTAGCGTCCTCGGCCTCAAGACACGTTGTCCCCCATGAGAGGACATTCAACATATGGCAATCGAACACGCAGACGTGCTGCGCGCGGCCCATTTGGCCCGCCTGGGCCTCAACAACGAGGCCGAGGCGGCTGGTTATGTCGATGACCTGACTCGGATCCTGGAGATGGTCGACCGCCTCCAGGCCGTGGACACCGACGGCGTGGTACCGCTGTCACACCCCCTGGACGCCACCCAGCGTCTGCGCCCGGATGAAGTCACCGAAACCAACCAGCGCGATACTTTCCAGGCCTGCGCACCGGAAACGGCCGAAGGCCTCTACTTAGTACCACGCGTCGTCGAATAAGTTCGACGCTATCGACAGGCGAATAAGTTCGACGCTATCGACAGACGAATAAGTTCGACGCTATCGACAGACGAATAAGTTCGACGCTATCGACAGACGAATAAGTTCGACACCGATTTTGCAAGGTGCCACCCCGGCACGCCGGTGGCACCGCCGCGGACAATGATTTGACTCAGGGAATATCGACCCCATGCATCATATGACGCTCACGGAACTCGCCAAGGGCCTCAAGGCCGGCGACTTTTCCAGCCGAGAGCTGACCACCAGCCTGCTCGATCGCATCGAGCGTCTGGATGGTGACATCAACAGCTTCGTTACCGTCACCCGCGATCAGGCGCTCAACGCCGCCGATGCCGCCGATCAGGCTCGCGCCAAGGGCGAATCACGTCCGCTTGCCGGCCTGCCGTTGGCGATCAAGGACATCTTCTGCACTCAGGGCGTTCGCACCAGCTGCGGCTCGAAGATGCTCGACAACTTCCAGGCGCCCTACAACGCCACCGTGGTCGAAAAGCTGGAAGCTGCCGGCATGATCAGCCTCGGCAAGACCAACATGGACGAATTCGCCATGGGGTCGTCGAACGAATCGAGCTTCTATGGCCCGGTCAAGAACCCATGGGACCGCACCGCCGTGCCCGGCGGTTCCTCCGGCGGCAGCGCCGCTGCCGTCGCGGCAGGCTTCGCCCCCGCGGCGCTGGGCACCGATACCGGCGGTTCGATTCGCCAGCCGGCAGCGTTCTGCGGCATCACCGGACTCAAGCCGACCTACGGCCGCGTGTCCCGCTACGGCATGGTCGCGTTCGCCTCGAGCCTCGATCAGGGCGGCCCAATGGCCCAGAGCGCGGAAGACTGCGCGCATCTGCTCGGTGCCATCGCCGGCCATGACCTGCGCGATTCCACCAGCGTCGCCCGCGTGGTGCCGGACTATCTCGCCGAACTGGATGCACCGCTGACCGGACTCAAGATCGGCCTGCCCAAAGAGTACTTCGGCGACGGCCTCGATGCGGAGGTGGAAAGCGCCATTCGCGAAGCGATCCGGGTCTACGAGTCGCTGGGCGCCCAAGTGTGCGAAGTCAGCCTGCCGCACACCCACCTGGCGGTGCCGGCGTATTACGTCATCGCGCCGGCGGAAGCGTCCTCGAACCTGTCCCGTTACGACGGCGTGCGCTTCGGCCATCGCTGCGACAGTCCGGTCGACCTGGAAGACCTCTACAAGCGCAGCCGCGCCGAGGGCTTCGGCGACGAGGTCAAGCGCCGCATCCTGATCGGGACCCACACCCTGTCGGAAGGCTTCTTCGATGCCTACTACCGCAAGGCGCAGCAGATCCGCCGACTGATCCGTCAGGACTTCCTCGATGCCTTCGAGAAGGTCGACGTATTGATGGGCCCGGCAGCGCCGACCCCGGCCTTCGACCTGGGCGCCAAGAAGGATCCGGTCTCGATGTACCTGCAGGACATCTACACCATCGCCACCAATCTCGCCGGCATTCCAGGCATCAGCGTTCCCGCCGGATTTGCCGGCAAACGCCCGACGGGGTGCCGCCCAATCGGCCTCCAGATTCTCGGTCAGCACTTTGCCGAGGGCCAACTGCTCAACGTGGCGCATCAGTTCCAGCAGGCGACGGACTGGCACCGTCGGCATCCGAGCGACCAGGAGACAACCTAATGCAGTGGGAAACCGTGATCGGGTTGGAAGTCCACGTCCAGCTCGCGACTCAATCCAAGATATTTTCCGGCGCCTCCACCGCGTTCGGTGCCGAACCCAACACCCAGGCCTGCGCCATCGATCTAGGCCTGCCGGGCGTACTGCCGGTACTGAACGAAGGTGCCGTGGCGATGGCCGTCCAGTTCGGTCTGGCGATCGATGCCGATATCCCCGAGACCTCGCTGTTCGAGCGCAAGAACTACTTCTATCCGGACCTGCCCAAGGGCTACCAGACCAGCCAGATGGCCCAGCCCATCGTCGGCCGGGGTGAAGTCGAGCTGGTGCTGGATGACGACGTGCGAAAGCGCGTACGCATCCATCATGCCCACCTGGAAGAGGACGCCGGCAAGTCGCTGCACGAGACGTTCTCCAACGGCATGGGCCGCGACATGACCGGGATCGACCTCAACCGGGCCGGTACGCCGCTGCTGGAGATCGTCTCCGAACCCGACATGCGCTCGGCCAAGGAAGCGGTCGCCTACATTCGTGCGATTCACGCCATCGTCACGTACCTGGGCATCTCCGACGGCAACATGGCCGAGGGCTCGATGCGCTGCGACGTCAACGTCTCGGTGCGCCCCAAGGGTCAGGAAACGCTGGGCACCCGCGCCGAGATCAAGAACGTCAACTCGTTCCGCTTCGTCGAGCGCGCGATCGAATTCGAGGTCGAACGTCAGATCGAGCTGATCGAAGACGGCGGCAAGGTCGTGCAGGAAACCCGGCTCTACGATCCGGATCGGGATGAAACCCGCAGCATGCGGACCAAGGAAGAAGCCAACGACTACCGGTACTTCCCCTGCCCCGACCTGCTGCCGATCATGCTCGACAGCGCCTATATCGAACACCAGCGCACCACCCTGCCGGAACTGCCCACCGACAAGCGCAACCGTTTCGAAACGAGCCTCGGTCTCTCCGCCTACGACGCCGGCGTGCTGTCGGCGACGCGCCCTACGGCCGAATATTTCGAAGCCGTGCTGGCCGTCTGCGGCGATGCCAAACAGGCCGCCAACTGGGTCCAGGGCGAGCTCTCCGCGCACCTCAACCGCGAGAACATCGACATCTCGAACAGCCCGGTGACGCCGGAGCAGCTCGGTGGCCTGATCCAGCGTGTGCTCGACGACACCATCAATGGCAAGGCCGCCAAGCAGGTCTTCGCCGCTCTGTGGAACAACGAAGGCGCCAGCGCCGACGAAGTCATCGACACCCGCGGCCTCAAGCAGGTCACGGATACCGGGGCCATCGAAGCGATGATCGACCAGGTCATTCTGGAGAGCCCGGTGCAGGTCGCCCAGTACCGCGACGCCGAACCGGAAAAACGCGGCAAGATGATCGGTTACTTCGTCGGGCAGGTGATGAAGGCCTCCCGCGGCACCGCCAACCCGCAGCAGGTCAACGGCGTGCTCAAGCAAAAGCTGGACCAGGCATGATCCTGCGCTGACCGGCGATGGCTGAGCGGAAAACGAAAAACCCATGGCAGCGCAGTGTCATGGGTTTTTTTGTCTGTCACCAGAATAGCCTTCGCCCCTCCCGCCAGCTTTTCGAGGCCTCGTTGGACCGCCTCGAGCCCAATACGCCGAAAGTCGTATTCAGCGAAACCAAAGCCCCCTGCCACAAAAGAAAGATGTCCTCGGACTCCGAGTCCGGCCATGCTGGCGAGACCTTCCGAGACTGGTGGATCGCCTGATGTCTGACTATGCGCCCGACCATATATCCGACCATGTGCCCGACGGCAACGACGCGCTCGAAAGCTGGATCGGCAAGCGGGAACAGAGCACGGACCATCTCGACCGTGCGCTGGTTGCCCGGGTCGCCGCCACCTTCGGTAAACCGTGCCCGGCTACGGGTGAGCCCCTGCCACCGCTCTGGCACTGGGCGTTTTTCCAGCATCCCCTGCCCGGCGCGCAGCTGGGCGGCGACGGTCATCCAACTCGAGGCGGTTTTCTGCCCCCAGCAGCCGACCGCAATCGCATGTGGGCCGGCGGACACGTCGAGTTTCTGACACCTTTGAGAGTGGGCATCGAGGCCGAACGCGTCTCGACGGTGACCGATATTCAGGAAAAGCAGGGCCGCACCGGCTCGCTGCTGTTCGTGACCGTGCAACACGAGTATCACCAGGCCGGCGAGCTCGCCATCCGCGAAGCACAGGACATCGTCTATCGCCAGCCGGCACCGCCCAAGCTCTCGCTCGACGAGCCGATGCCGGAAGCCGACTGGTCGCAGACCATCGATCCCGATCCGGTCCTGCTGTTCCGCTATTCGGCGGTCACGTTCAACGGTCACCGGATTCATTACGATCATCCCTACGTCACCGAAACCGAGGGGTATCCGGGTCTGGTAGTGCACGGGCCGCTGATCGCGACGCTCCAGCTGCAGGCTTTCTGCGAGGCCAATCCTCGGACGCCGCCTACCCGTATTCAGTACCGCGGCCTGCGCCCGCTGATCGCCAATCAGCCCTTCCAGACCACCGGGCGCATTACTGGCGCCGGTACGGCCGAATTGACCGCCGGCAATCAAGACGGGCCGGCCCATCGCGCCACGGTGGAATTCAATAACAGCGAAGATCAGGAGTCTCGATCATGAGTCTCGCCCCTATCAACCAAGCCCCTGTCGACCATGAGGCGCTGGAAGCGATCCGTGACGGCGTTCGCAGCCTGTGCCAGCAGTACGATGGCGAATACTGGCGCCATATCGATGAAACTCGAGGCTTTCCCGAAAAATTCGTTTCCGAACTGACCGAAGCCGGCTGGCTCGGCGCGATGATCCCCGAAGAGTTCGGTGGCTCCGGCCTGGGGCTGACCGAGGCCAGCGTGATCCTCGAGGAAGTCAATCGTTGCGGCGGCAACGCCGGCTTCGTTCACGGCCAGATGTACAACATGGCGACGCTGCTCAAGCACGGTAGCGAGGCGCAAAAAGCCGAGATACTACCCAAACTTGCCAGCGGCGAACTGCGTCTGCAGTCGATGGGCGTCACCGAACCCACCACCGGCACCGACACCACCAAGATCAAGACCACGGCGGTCAAGCGCGGTGACAAGTACGTGATCAACGGCCAGAAAGTGTGGATCTCGCGCATCCAGCACTCGGACCTGATGATTCTGCTCGCCCGTACCACGCCGCTGGCCGAGGTCAAACGCAAGTCGGAGGGGATGTCGATCTTCCTGGTCGACCTGCACCAGGCGATCGACAACGGCATGACGGTCCAGCCGATCGCCAACATGGTCGGTCACGAGACCAACGAGCTGTTCTTCGATAATCTCAAACTGCCGGCAGAGAGCCTGATCGGCGAGGAAGGCAAGGGATTCCGTTACATTCTCGACGGGCTCAACGCCGAGCGCACCTTGATCGCGGCGGAGTGCATCGGCGACGGTCGCTGGTTCATCGACAAGGCCAGCCGCTACGCCAACGAGCGCATCGTCTTCGACCGTCCGATCGGCAAGAATCAGGGCGTGCAGTTCCCCATCGCCGAAGCACATATCGAGGTGGAAGCAGCCGATCTGATGCGCTGGCGCGCCTGCCAGGAGTTCGATGCCGGTGTGCCGGCCGGAGCCAGTGCCAACATGGCCAAGTATCTGGCGGCCAAGGCATCGTGGGAGGCCGCCAATGTCTGCCTGCAGACCCACGGCGGCTTCGGCTTCGCCACCGAGTACGACGTCGAGCGCAAGTTCCGTGAGACGCGGCTCTATCAGGTCGCCCCGATCTCCACCAACCTGATTCTCTCCTACGTGGCCGAGCATCTGCTCGATCTGCCACGCTCGTTCTGAGATCGCCCATGAAGATCACGCAGCTGGACCATCTGGTGCTGACGGTCGCCGACATCGATGTGACCTGTGATTTCTACGTCGACGCCCTCGGCATGGAGCGCGTCGTCTTCGGCGAGGGTCGGATCGCCTTGGGGTTCGGCGAGCAGAAGATCAACCTGCATCGCCACGGCCGTGAATTCGAACCCAGGGCCGACCGTCCCACGCCGGGCTCGGCGGACCTGTGCTTCCTGAGCGAGACGCCGCTGGAACAGGTGATCATTGATCTGGCCGCCGCAGGCGTCACGACCATTGAAGGCCCGGTTGATCGGACCGGGGCGACCGGCCCGATCCGTTCCGTCTATGTTCGCGATCCCGACGACAACCTGATCGAGATCGCCAATCGACTCGAGGAACGTTTGCCATGAATGAACTGGTCCATGATCAAACCCGTGATCGAACGCGTGAACTGGCAAGCTTTCTGGCTGAACTCAGTTACGCTCAGATCCCCCAACACGTCGTCGAACGCTGCCAGGCGCTCTATCTCGATTGGCTGGGCTCGACGCTGGCCGGCAAGGATCACGCACCGATTCCGCTGTTCGAGCACTACAGCCGGCTGATGGGCCCCAGCGACGGCGGTTGTCAGCAGCTGACCGATCGCCGCATGACCTCGCCCCATTTCGCCGCGCTGGTCAATGCCGCCGCCTCGCACGTGGTCGAGCAGGACGACCTGCACAACAGCTCCGTGCTGCACCCCGCCACCGTGGTCTTTCCCGCCGCGCTGGCAACCGCCCAGGACCTGGGCAGCAGTGGCCGGGACCTGATCACTGCCGCCGTGGCCGGTTACGAAGCGGGGATTCGGATCGGCGAATTTCTGGGCCGCTCGCATTACCGGGTCTTTCATACCACCGGCACCGCCGGGACGCTGGCCGCTGCGGTGGCCGCAGGCAAGCTGATGGAGCTCGACACCGACGGCTTCGTGAACCTGCTCGGCAATGCCGGCACCCAGGCTGCGGGGCTATGGGAATTTCTGCGCGACGCCGCCGACTCCAAGCAGCTGCACACGGCCAAGGCAGCTTCCGACGGTCTTCTTGCCGCCTACATGACGCAAAGCGGTCTGACGGGGGCAAAGCATATCCTCGACGGCCCCCAGGGGATGGCGGCAGGCATGTCGACCGATGCCGATCCTGGCCAGTTGACGGACCGTCTCGGCGAACGCTGGGCGCTGGTCGAGACCTCGTTCAAGTATCACGCCTCGTGTCGCCATACGCATCCGGCAGCGGACGCCCTGCTGGCGCTGATGCAGCGAGAAGCGCTGACCCACGACGACATCGAGACCGTCACCGCGAAAGTCCACCAGGCGGCGATCGACGTGCTCGGCCCGGTCGTCCACCCGCGCACCATCCACCAGGCCAAGTTCTCGATGGGCAGCGTGCTGGGGCTGATTGCCGTGCACGGCGATGCCAGCCTCGCCAGCTTCCGCGATCATGCGCTGCAGGACGAGGCGGTGACCAGTTTCCGCCAGCGTGTCTCGATGGTGCTGGATCCGGAAGTGGATGCCGCCTACCCCCGGCGTTGGCTGGGCCGTGTCGAGATCACGACCCGCGACGGCCGGCGGTTGAGCGCCGCGATCGACGAACCCAAGGGCGACCCAGGCAATACCCTGAGCCGGGACGAGCTGGAAGCGAAGTTTCGCCGCCTCGTCACGTTTTCGGGCGCGGCCACTGACGACGATGTCAGCAAGCTGATCGCCCATGCCTGGGACCTGTCCGCCGTGACGCGGCTCAAGCCGTTGCTATGACGTTGCGGCGATACCGGGTTGCCTCTCATTTTTTCGAACAGGATCTGTCATGACTGCTCAAGCCCCTCGTCCGCTGGATGGCCTTACCGTGGTCAGCCTCGAGCATGCCATCGCCGCCCCGTTCTGTACGCGGCAGCTTGCCGATCAGGGTGCCAGGGTGATCAAGATCGAACGCCCCGGCGTCGGCGACTTCGCCCGTGGCTATGATGAACGTGTCCACGGTCTCTCCTCGCATTTCGTCTGGACCAATCGCTCGAAGGAGAGCCTGACGCTCAATCTCAAGCACGAGGCGGCCGCGCCGATTCTCGACGATCTGCTCGGCGAGGCGGATGTGCTGGTGCAGAACCTGGCACCGGGCGCCGCCGCTCGCATGGGACTCGGCTTCGACACGTTGCACGCGCGCTTCCCCAAGCTGATCGTGTGCGACATCTCCGGCTACGGCGAAGGCGGGCCCTACGAGACCAAGAAAGCCTACGATCTGCTGATCCAGAGCGAGGCAGGTTTTCTCTCCGTCACCGGCGGCCCCGAACCGGATGCCATGGCCAAGGCGGGCTGCTCGGTCGCCGATATCGCCGCCGGGATGTACGCCTACAGCAATATCCTGTCGGCTTTGCTGCTGCGCGGGCGGACCGGCGAAGGATCGCATATCGACGTCTCGATGCTGGAGAGTCTGGTCGAGTGGATGGGCTATCCGATGTATTACGCCTTCGAAGGCGCGACGCCGCCGCCTCGCGCCGGCGCGTCCCACTCCACGATCTATCCCTACGGCCCCTTCCCCACAGGGGGCGGCGGTACGGTCATGCTCGGCCTGCAGAACGAGCGCGAGTGGCAGCTGTTCTGTGAGAAGGTCATGGAGCAGCCGGCGCTGGCTACGGACGAACGCTTCGATGCCAACTTCAAGCGCTCCGAAAATCGAGGCGATCTTCGCGCCTTGATCGAAGCCGTCTTCGCCGAACTCACCGCTGAGCAGGTGATAGCGCGACTGGAAAACGCCCAGATCGCCAACGCGCACGTCAACGACATGGCCGGCGTGTGGAACCACCCGCAGTTGGCGGCCCGTGAGCGGTGGCGCGACGTCATGACGCCCGGCGGAATGGTGCCGGCCGCGCTGCCGCCCGGACGCAACATGGCGTACGAGCCGCGCATGGATGCCGTGCCCGCCCTCGGCGAACATAGCGATGCCATTCTGAAACAGCTGGGCTATGCCGAGGAAGACATGAATACGCTGCGCCAGGCCGGTACGATTTGACCGTGTCCATTGACTCGATTCCCTTTTCATCCCCCTCGATCAAGCAAGGAAAGCGCCCATGATTTCCCCCACGCCGCCCCGCTCCGCGCTGTTCGTACCGGCCAACCGCCCCGAGCGCATCCCCAAGGCGCTGGCCAGCGGGGCCGACATCGTCATCGTCGATCTGGAAGATGCGGTGGCGCCGGAGGCCAAACCCGAGGCACGTCGGGCACTGAGCGTGTTTCTCGAAGGCGCACCGGACGGCGCGGTCTGGGTACGGATCAACGCGGCCGACACCGCGGATTTCGCCGAGGACCTGGCGCTTTGCCGCGATCAGGCAGGTATCGCCGGCCTCGTGGTGCCAAAGGCAGAGAATGTCGACGCCCTGGCCGAGGCTGGCGCCCGCGGCGTCGCGCTGATGCCGCTGATCGAAAGCGCCAGAGGATTGCAGGCGCTACCCGAGCTGGCCCAGGCGCCAGGCGTCATTCAACTGAGCTTCGGCGCCCTGGATCTAGGACTGGATCTGGGCATCGAGCCGAATAGCGAAGGCGGGGACTGGATGCTGAATCAGGCGCGCTATCAGATCGTCCTGCAGTCGCGTCTGGCCGGACTTGCACCGCCGATCGACACCGTGCATCCCGAATTCCGCGACATGGGCGTGGTCGAACGGGCCGCCAGGCGTGCGGTCGAGATGGGCTTCGCGGGCATGCTCTGCATCCATCCGCGTCAGGTGGCGGTCGTCAATCAGACCTTCCTGCCGACTGCCGATCAGCTGGCCTGGGCGACGCGGGTGATCGAGGCGGCCGAGCAGGACGCCGGCGCCGGCCAGGTCGATGGCCAGATGATCGACGCGCCGGTCATGGCGCGGGCCCGTCGGCTGGTGGCCAGCGCCCGGAGAGATTGACAAAGCACGTTGAGACAGGGGACGGGCCGCCGTTTCAGTAACGACGACCGGATCCCAATACGCTCGATCGCGACAGGATCGACAGTTAACTTCTGTGACGTTGCGCCTTCTTGCTGGCGCTATCTAGCGAAAAATTTTCGATCCATCGCTAATGATCGAGATGACAATTATGTCGGCGAAGCCCTTCGCCAAGTCGCTTTCATCTTGCCTCAAAAAGTATCGCTAACTATTGAATTAATTGTATTTTATCCATACGACCTGTCGTCTTTACGGCTCCTATTAGCTGATGTTATTTTGACTTTTTAAACTTTTTAAACCAAAAAGGAGTCGCTCTTTTCCTGATTTAACCCTTCGAGTCCCACCTAAGGTTGAATATACGAGTTCATGTAAATTTCCGCATACTCCGCCTGGCATCGCAGGTAAGGCGCTTTCGAAGACGCCAGACGATAGAACAAACTCAGGAGTGAAATGCCATGTCTCTTATCAATCCAAAAATCCTAGCTGGCGCTATCGGGGTTGCCATCCTGATGGGTGGCGTCGCGAACGCTCAGGCGCAGGACCCCATCGTCATTAAATTCTCCCACGTCGTGGCCAACGACACGCCCAAGGGTCAAGGCGCTCAGTTACTACAAAAGCTGGTGAAAGAGCGTCTCGGCGACAAGGTCAAGATCGAGGTCTATCCCAATTCCTCTCTCTATGACGACACCAAAGGATTGAATGCTCTGCTCACGGGTGACGTTCAGCTGCTGGCACCATCGATGGCCAAGCTTGGCGAGTACAGCCCCAGCGTACAGCTCATGGATCTGCCGTTTCTGTTCGACGACATGGAAGCAGTCACCCGTTTCGAGCAAGGCGATGGCGGCAAGCAGATCCTGGAATCGATGCAGGACAACAACATTCTGGGTCTGGCCTACTGGCACAACGGCATGCGCCAGCTGACTTCCAACGAGCCGCTGATCGAACCCAAAGACGCCCGTGGCATGAAGCTGCGCGTCGAGCCTTCCGACGTGCTCGCGGCTCAGATCAACGAGCTGCACGCCATTCCCCGCAAGATGGCTTTCGGTGAGGTCTATCAAGGCATGCAGACGGGTGTCATCGATGGTCAGGGTGGCAATACCTGGTCCAACATCTACACCCAGAAGTGGAACGAAGTGCAGAGCGACATGACCGAGTCCAACAATGGCGTACTCGACTACATGTTGATTACCAACGCCAAGTTCTGGAACGGCCTGCCCGATGACGTGCGCGACACGCTCGACGACATCCTGGCGGAAGTCACTGAGTCAGTGAATTCGAAGGCAGATGAACTCAACGAGCAAGCCAAGAAGGATATCATCGCTGCGGGCGGTACCGAAGTTCATGAACTCTCGCCGGAACAGGTCAAGGCTTGGCGTGATGCGATGAGCCCGGTGCTCGACGAGTATCGCGATGAAATCGGTAGCGATCTGGTCGATGCCGCTCAGCAGTCCAACACCGCGAACTGAGTGACGATCCATGCTGCTACGCATCTGGAACTCACTGGAGGAGGGCCTTGTGGCCCTCCTGTTGACGGCGATGACCCTGTTGACGTTTTTCTACGTGGTCGTCACCAATCTCTATGACGTTTTCTACGATCTCGGCGACGCTTATCCGGCGCTAGAGGAGCCCGCCTTCGCCGTCGGCGACTGGCTATTGGGTCTGGGTCAGCAGATGACCTGGAGTCTGGCGATGACGACGACGATCTTCGCCTGGCTGATTTTCTTGGGGATCGCTTACGGCGTGCGTATTGGCGCGCACATCGGCGTCGATCTGCTGGTCAGACTGCTTCCGGAAAAACTGCAGCGAGTCTGCGGCGTACTCAGTTGCCTGATTTTCATGGCCTATGCCGGCCTGCTGATGGTTTCGAGTTCAAAGTGGGTGAGCTCCCTGATGACCAGCAATATCGGTGTCGAAGACCTAGGCACATTCGGCCTTAGGGAGTGGCACGTGACGCTAATTCTGCCGATCGGATTTGCACTGATCATCGCACGGCTACTGGAAGTCCTGATTCGCATCCTTCGGGGTCAGCAGCTCGGCCTGGAGCAAAGCAACGAAGTCAGCGATGCACTGTCATTACTGGACGATACCGAAACTTCTCGTACCGAGACGCACACTGACTCCCGGAGAACACGGTCGTGACGATTGCCTTCCTGTTCATATCGCTGTTCATTTTAATGTTCATCGGTGTGCCGATTGCCGTCTCTCTCGGTCTCTCGAGTGCTCTGACGATCCTGCTGTTCAGCCAGGATTCACTGCAGTCGCTGGCCATCAAACTATTCGCCACCTCCGATCATTACACGCTACTGGCGATTCCGTTCTTTCTGCTATCCGGCGCCTTCATGACCAGCGGCGGCGTGGCAAAGCGACTGATCGACTTCGCCAACGCCACCGTTGGGCATTTCCGTGGCGGCCTGCCGATCGCCTCGGTGCTGGCCTGCGTTCTGTTCGCAGCCCTTTCCGGTTCTTCACCTGCAACGGTGGCCGCCGTCGGGTCGATCGTGATCGCCGGCATGGTTCGTTCCGGCTATACCCGCAGTTTCGCTACCGGCATCGTGTGCAACGCGGGGACCTTGGGCATTCTGATTCCGCCGTCCATCGTGATGGTGGTCTACGCTGCGGCGACATCTACTTCAGTCGGCAAGCTGTTCATGGCGGGCGTGGTCCCGGGTGTGCTGCTGGGACTGCTGCTGATGGTGGCGATCTATATCATCGCCCGCATCAAGAAGATGCCGGCGCAACCTCGCGTCAGCCCCCGTGAATGGCTGCGCGCCGCGCGCAAGTCGATGTGGGGCTTGTTGTTGATCGTGGTGATCCTCGGCGGCATCTACTCGGGGATCTTTACCCCCACTGAGGCGGCGGCAGTCGCAGCGGTGTATGCGGCGTTCGTTTCGCTGGTGGTCTATCGCGATATCGGGCTCAAGGAATGCCCGCGAGTCATTCTGGATGCCGCACGCCTCAGCGTCGTGCTGATGTTCATCATCGCCAACGCGATGTTGTTCGCCCATGTGCTGACTACCGAGCAGATCCCCCAGTCGATTACGGCGTGGGTCGTCGAGCAGGGTTTCTCGCCGATCACGTTCCTGCTGGTACTCAACCTGGTACTGCTGGTGGCGGGTAGTTTCATGGAACCTTCGGCGATCATTCTGATCCTGGCCCCGATCCTGTTCCCAATCGCCATGCAGCTGGGCATCGATCCGATCCATCTCGGTGTCATCATGGTAGTCAACATGGAAATCGGCATGCTGACGCCGCCAACGGGACTCAACCTGTTCGTGGCTTCGGCTGTCACCGGCCAGCCGCTGACAGCGGTCATCCGGGCCTCGGCGCCCTGGTTGATTCTGCTACTGGCGTTCCTGCTGCTGATCACCTACGTACCGTTCATCTCGCTCGGCTTGCCGAACTGGCTGGGCATGCCCTAGTCGCAAGACGAGGACCGTGACGTAACCCTCGAGGGCGCCATTACGGCGCCCTCTTCATTTGTGCCCACTGACTCGCCCTACCCATGTCAGCCCTCCTCGTCTCGGGATCAACCCGGCTGCCGAAGCGCTACTTCAGCCACCACGACAGAATCAGCAGGAAGAGCAGCACGGTGGCGATCGCCTGCCACACGCTAGCCGGCTCTCGCCATGGGGGGCGCGGGCTCTCGTCCTCGTGCTTGGGCGCCGGGCGCAGATGATAGGCAAACTCGGAGATCCGCCGAAATCGCAGCGCCCGTAGCGGATCGAGCGAGCGTCTGAAGGCATCGTCGAGATCGCTGCTGATCGCCGAGTTGCTGAGTTGCGCACGGCGATAGGTCATCTGCTCCAGGTCGGTATGACTGCGCAGGTGGTTCGGCAGCAGGGTATAAGGCAGATGACCGGTAAGCATCCAGTAGATCGTCGAGGCCAACGAGTACTGATCGCTGCGGCGGCCGACTTCGGTATCCAGCGCATACTCCGGTGCACTGTGTTCGGTCAGCCCGATCTGCCGCGCCAGCTCGCGGGCTTCGCCCTGAGCGTCGCCCTCACGCTTGTGGCAGGCACCGAAATTCGTCAGCAGCAGACTGCCATGCCGGTCGATCAGGATATTGTCGGGATGGATATGCTGATGCAGCACATCGTGACGGTGCAGCGCCTGTACCGCCTTGACCAGCTGACGCGCGATCTCGAGGCGCTGTTCCAGGCTCGCTTGCGGATGTTTCCCGAGCCACTCGGTCAACGTCTCGCCATCGACGTAGCTCATCAGGTAGTAGAGATAACGGCGTGTCCGCGCCGGCTCCATCACCTTGACCACGAACGGCGAGTTGACACGCTCGACCACCCACTGCTGCAGACTGAAATGCTCGAGATAGACGTTGCGCGTCGACAGTTCCGGGCTCGGCGCCTTCATCACCATGTCGCGACCGCTGCGAATATCGCGCACATGATAGAGCCGCGCCTTGGCGGTGCGCGACAATATGTTCACGACCTCCAGACCATCGAAGCGCTCGCCCTTGGCGAGTTCCGGCGGCACCGGCAGGTGATGGAAGACACGTGGCTGCTCGTCGGTCTCGTCTTCTGACAGGCGGTCTACCCGCACCAGCTGGAAGCAGAACTGGTTGGCGTTGTAGCCCCGCTCGATGGCGCGTTGATTGGCCGCCTCCGCCAGCCGTTCGCAGGCGGCGTCGAGATCGCTGACATCGGCACGAATCAGCTGCACGTACTCGGACGGCACCAGCGTGCCACGAACGGCCTGGGTCATGAACAGGAACAGGTCGCCCTGCTTGAGCGCAAAGCTGGAGTAGTCGATATCGACATGCCCATCCATCCCCAGCGCCCGCGAGGGGTAGCGATAACCGCCCAGATCGGTAACGTGGTCCCGCGTCAGCTGCTCGAACTCCGCGCCCCGGATGCGGTAGACCAGGGTATCGCCCATATGGAAGAGATGCGCGTCGTGCTGATGAAAGATCATCGCCGACAGCGAACAGATGTAACTGCCCCCTTCGATGTACCCGCTCTGGCTGTGGCACCAGCTGTTCAGGGCCCGCAGCACGCGGGTCGCCGACGTCTTGACGTCCCAGTGGTCGGGCGTCGAGTAGTAGTCGGCCAAAAAGCCCCGCACGCTGAGATCGCCGGCCTGCTTGGCGATCGAATTGCGCCAGGTGGAGTCGCTGATCAGCGCGCAGCCCCCCTTGGAGATCAGTTGCTCGCCCTGGGGAATCTGCACCGACATCGAACTGCGGTGGCGGTGTAGATCCGGCGCGACGAAGGCTTGACCATAGGTCAATGACAGCGAGCTTTTCGACAAGGACTTTCTCCCCATGGATCGACGAACGGCGAGTCATCAGGCAATCTCGGACACAGCCCCGACGGCGTCGATGCCGAGGCGTCGTCGGGGAATCGGGCCGGCGTCTGGATTGGTAATCGGACTAGCCTGTTCGTATAATTCTCCGGATTTTCGCCCGCTGGCGTTCAACCTGCAAACCGCAAGGACTCAACGATGAGTTTCGACAAGATTCCCGCCGGGAAGGATCTCCCCAACGACGTGTACGTGGCGATCGAAATCCCCGCCAACCACGCGCCAATCAAGTATGAGATCGACAAGGAGATGGACGCGTTGGTGGTCGACCGCTTCATGGCCACGCCGATGTTCTACCCGGCCAACTACGGTTTCATTCCGAATACGCTGGCCGACGACGGCGATCCGCTGGATGCGCTGGTCGTGACCCCCTACCCGGTGCAGCCGGGTTGTGTGATTCGTGCGCGGCCGGTCGGCGTGCTCAACATGTCGGACGAAGCGGGCGAAGATGCCAAGCTGGTCTGCGTTCCCCATGAAAAACTGTCCGCACTCTACGACGACGTGCACGAGGTCACCGATCTGCCCGAACTGCTGCGTCAGCAGATCGCCCATTTCTTCGAGAACTACAAGGATCTCGAGAAAGGCAAATGGGTCAAGATCGACTCCTGGGATGGCGCCGAGGCAGCCCGTCGGGCGATCGAGAAAGCCGTTGCCGCTTACGAGAACGATGACGATGACGATGACGATGACGCCGAAGCGTAGAGCATCACTCGCTGCATCACGTAAAAACGCCGCCCCGGTGACAAGCCGGGGCGGCGTTTGGCGTTGTGACGTCGTCCGGGTTGGATTCTGACGCCCGCAGAACGATCAGAGCTGGTTGCGAATCTTCTCGACGAGCTGCGATGCCCGCACCGTATAGTTCGCCATCATCAATGAGTGGTTGGCGAACAGCCCGAAGCCCGACCCGTTCAGAATCACCGGACTCCAGACCCGCCCCTGCGAGCTCTCCAGCTCCGCGATCAACTGGTCGAAATCACCGCCAGCACCGCTGTCCTCGATCGCATCGGCATAGTCGATCCTGGCCGCCCGCATCAGCTGGGCCAGCGCCCACGTCGTCCCTCTTGCTTCGAAGAACACGTCGTCGATCCGCAGCCAGGGCGTGCTGTCGTTCTGCTGATCGCCGCTGGGCGACTGACCGACATTGGCGGCAAGCTGTTGGGTCTGCGTCTGCAGACGCTTCTCCACCTGCGCCAGCCACTCGCGCAGGGCGGAGGCATCGGGCGCGTCCGGTGATGCCGTATCGGCGACGGCGTCCTGATCCGATAAACCTTGACCTGATACCCCCTGATCCGACGAATCCTGAGCTGACGCACCCTGATCCGCCGAACCCTGACCTGACGCGCCCTGATCCGACGAACCCTGACCTGACGTTGCCTGATTCGACGCGCCCTGATTCGCCCCGTGCTGTCCGGAGGCGTTTTCCAGCGCCGTGAAGGCCTCGCCGAGATTGTTGCGGGCGGACCGCAGCACATTCTCCGAAGCCGGCCAGCGCCAACTGTCGAGATCGCCGGAAAGCTCGTCGTTGGCCTCTCCCAGCGGAGCACTGCCGACATCCAGCGCCGAACCCAGTGATGCTACCGCATCACGGACCTGCTGGGTCACGCCCTTTTCCCAATTGGGCATGTTGTCGAGCCACAGCCCAGGCGGCATGACATCGTTGCGCAGATATCCGCCCGATTTGTCGAGCAGCGTATCGATGATCGCGATATTGCTGGCCAGCAGCGTTTCGCCGGACGCCGGCGACTGCGGCTCATCGCCACCGCGAGTATCCACGCTCTGCGGGAAACCCCGCTGCTGCTCGACCGCCTGTTTAGGGTCGGTCGGCGACGGCGTCCAGCTCCACCAGATGCCCAGCACGATACAGGCCAGCAAATAGATGACGACCAGCGCCACCAGTGGCTTCCAGATCCAGCCGTACTGGGGGGTTTCGAGGACCTCGGTGCGCGATAGCGGCGCCTTCTTGCGAAACAGAGCCATGGACGATCCTTGTCATTGCTGAGGTTGCGAATGCCGACGTGGGTAACCCGTCAAGAGAACCTGAGTCGAAGGAAGCAAAGTTGGGAAAACGATGAGCCTATCCTATCATGCTCGCCGCCACACGCAGTCCGCCTTTCGCTGTACCCTCTCTCGCTGCAGGGCTTTATTTAGCCGCCCGGTGTTTCGCAGCGACGAGCTTCACAGCGCCGGCTTCTGCAGCTCGGCCTTTCACCGTTTCGCCGTCCGCTCCAATGTGGCGAGCCGTGACGTCGCATGCCGTGGCCCTGGGCAGGGGCTACGGGAATCGTCCATGGCACTTTTTCCCGGCTGCAGGTTCATAGCAGTGGGCCGTTGCCACGGCGGCGGCATCAAGGCCGTCGTCATGAGACCGAATGTCAGTCAACCGCAGATCCGTATTTTCATCGTCGCCGGGAAATCTCTGTTTTGAAGTCGCGTTTATACTCGTTGATTCTGACGCTTGGTTGCTGCCTGATGGCAGCGCTCGGCCCTGCCCGAGCCGAGGACGTGTTTGCCGCCGCTGGCGACTCTCCGTTTCGGAGCGAAAACGCCGCCGAATTCCTGCCGGTCGACGAGGCCTTTCACGCCTACGCCTGGCATGATTCCAAGCGCGTTTACATCGGCATCCGCAACCAGCCCGGCTACTACCTCTACCGTCAGCGCCTGGCGCTCGAGAGTGATCAGTCGGAGATCACGCTCGGCCCCCTCGAAGTCCCCTCCGGTCAGTTCAAACACGATCAATATCTGGGCGATGTTCATGTCTTCTACGATCAGGTCGAGATCAGCGCGCCGCTGCCCGGGCAGGAACAGCGGAATCCGAACCAGCCGATTTCGATCACGCTATCCTTCCAGGGCTGTGCCGACGCGGGTCTGTGCTATCCGCCAGAGCACTGGAGGCTGACCGCCAGACCGGGGCCTGCGCCAGCGGCCTATCGCGATGCCAGCAGTGAAGCCATGGCGTCGCCGATCGGCACGTCGAAAGCAGACACGACCAACGATCCCTTCTCGACACGGGAGACGAGTCAGGCGCTCTCCAACCCGGCTGCCGAGACAGTCGAGACGATGCCAAGCGCCTCGATGACAAGCGCCTCGATGACATTGGCGGGTGAAGTCGAACCGCTCTCTTCGGCCAGCGCCGACGGGCAGTTCCAGTCACTGCTTCGCGCCGGTATTGACCCGAGCACGCTGGGGCTCTTCTTTCTCGCCGGCCTGGGGCTGACGTTCACGCCCTGTGTGCTGCCGATGCTGCCAATCCTGACCTCGATCATCGTCGGCCAGAACGCCCGGCGGCGACGGGCACTGACGCTGTCGCTGAGCTACGTCACGGGCATGGCGGTGACCTTCATGCTCCTCGGAACGCTGATGGGTCTGTTCGGCGCCTCGCTCAACCTGCAGGCGCGACTGCAGTCGGCCTGGGTACTGGCCCCGCTCGCGCTGCTGTTTGCGCTTTTCGCCGCAGCCATGTTCGGCCTTTTCGATCTACGCCTGCCCAATGGCCTCAACCAGCGCGTCGATGCCTGGCAATCCCGACTACAGCGCAGTGGCCCGCTGGGTTTGGCTTCGGCGGGAGCGCTGTCGGTGCTGGTGGTCTCGCCCTGCGTGTCCGCGCCGCTGGCCGGCGCACTGGTGTTTATCTCGACGACCGGTGACGCCCTGGGTGGCGCCATGGCGCTGCTCGCGCTCGGGCTGGGCATGGGTGCGCCACTGGTGGCGGCGGGTACGTTCGGCGCCCAGTGGCTGCCACGCGCCGGCGTCTGGATGACTGGCGTCAAGGCGCTGTTCGGCGTGATGCTGCTGGGCGTGGCGATCTGGCTGGTCGAACGCATCGTGCCGGGGCCGGTCGCATTGTTGCTTTGGGGCATGCTGACAATGGGCTGCGCGCTGGCGCTGGGTCCGCTGCGACCTCGCCCAGCGACACGATTCTTTTCGGCGCCCGATGCCGCGCTAGGGTCCCTTTCGACGCCCGATGCCGCGCCACGATCCCTTTCGACGCCCGATGCCGCGCTAGGGTCCAGTTCAGCGCCCGATGGCGCGCCCGCGGGCAGATTTCGCGGCGGGTCGCTGATACGTCAGACGTCGGGTTGGGTGCTGCTCGTGTGGGGCGTGGCGATGGTATGGGGCGCGGCTCAGGGCGGCAGCGATCCCCTGAGGCCATTGCCGGCCGCCGTGTCCACGTCGTCGCCGGACGCGGCGCCGCGCTTCGAGACCGTCAGCGACCTTGGCCAGCTCGAGGCCGCCCTGGCGGCGGCGGACCGGGCCGGGCGCCCCGCCATGGTCGACGTCAGCGCCGACTGGTGCATCTCGTGCAAGGTCATGGAACGCGATGTCTTTCCTCGGCCAGCCGTCGCCCAACGTCTGGCAGGGTTCACGCTGATTCGAGCCGACGTGACTCGGGACGCACCTGCCAGCCGCCGGCTGCTCGAGCATTACGACCTGTTCGGCCCGCCGGGATTGCTATTTTTCGCTCATGGAGAGGAGTTGCCACGTGCCCGTGTTCAAGGCGAAGTGGACGCCCGCGCACTCATCCAACATCTCGATGCAGTGGCGCAGCTAAGCGAAGCCAAAGCGACTGCGTCAGGGCCGGGTCGGCCATCTCGCGATTCATAGGCGGTGATCTACAGGTGGCGTTAACGAACAACGTTCGATAGTCAGGGTGGACACCCTCAATATTTTTCGGCAAACTTCGACATCATGAAAACGGTGGGCCGAAGACGCTATCTTGCAGCAAAGTGACGCGATCTCGGCGTTCCAAGAACGGGTTAACAGCGTAAGGACGGTCATGGCTAGACTGCTGGTTCTCAACGGTCCCAACCTGAATCTGCTCGGCACCCGCGAGCCGGAGGTGTATGGCACGACCACCCTCGAGGACATCCGGATTCGTCTGACCGAGCGCGCCCTCGACGTCGGCCATCAGCTGGAATGGCTGCAGTCCAACGCGGAGCACGAACTGGTCGAACGCGTGCATCGGGCACGACAGGAGAACATCGATTTCATCCTGCTCAACCCGGCCGCCTTCACGCATACCAGCGTGGCGCTGCGCGATGCGCTGACCGGGGTCGATATCCCGTTCATCGAGCTGCACCTGTCCAATGTGCATGCTCGCGAGCCATTTCGTGCGCACTCTTATTTCACCGACGTCGCCCGTGGCGTTATCGCGGGGTTCGGCGCCGACAGCTATGTGCTGGCGCTGGATGCCGCGTTCAAGCAGTTGGATTCACGCTGATCCACGTCCTTCCGCCGACGGGCGTGCAGCATTGTCAACCCGGTCCTGTCACTCACAGAACTGATAGTCACAGCACTGATAGTTACAGCACTGATACTCATCGCATTGCGCTGGCCCGTTCCGAGTTCGCATGTCGAGAGTGGTGCCTTTATTCACATTCAATCAAGCCGAGACATCGCCATGGATATACGCAAGGTCAAGAAGCTCATCGAATTGCTGGAAGAGTCGAACATCAGCGAGATCGAGATTCAGGAAGGTGAAGAGTCCGTCCGCATCAGCCGTCACCCGGCTGGATTCGGTGCCGCCCAGCAGCCGATGATGATGCCGCAATCCATGGCGCAGGCCGGCCCGAACTACGGCGCGCCGCAACAGACTCAAGCCCCCGATCCCGCCGAGCCGGGCCCCGTGCAGCCTGCCGGTCACGCGGTGACCTCGCCGATGGTCGGCACCTTCTATCGTTCGCCGGCGCCGGGTTCCAAGGCATTCGTCGAGGTCGGTCAGAGCATCAAGAAAGGCGATACCGTGTGTATCGTCGAAGCGATGAAGATGATGAACCAGATCGAAGCCGACAAGGATGGCGTGATCGAAGCGATTCTGGTCGAGGATGGCGAGCCGGTCGAGTTCGACCAGCCGATGATCATCATCAACTAAGACCACACGAGCGAAACCATCATGTTGGACAAGGTACTCATCGCCAACCGTGGCGAGATCGCACTTCGTATTCTGCGCGCCTGCAAGGAGCTCGGGATCAAGACCGTGGCGGTTCATTCCAAGGCCGACCGGGAACTGATGCACGTGCGCCTGGCCGACGAGGCCGTCTGTATCGGCCCTGCGGCTTCGGCCAAATCCTATCTGAACATTCCCGCCCTGATCAGCGCGGCGGAAGTGACGGATTCCAGCGCCATTCATCCCGGTTACGGCTTTCTTTCCGAGAACGCCAATTTCGCCGAGCAGGTCGAACGTTCCGGCTTCACCTTCGTCGGGCCGCGAGCGGAAACCATCCGCCTGATGGGCGACAAGGTCAGCGCGATCAACGCCATGAAGGCAGCCGGCGTACCCACGGTGCCCGGCTCCGATGGCCCGCTGCCGGAAGATGATGCCGAGATTCGGCGTATCGCCGGGCGCATCGGCTACCCAGTGATCATCAAGGCTGCCTCCGGCGGCGGTGGTCGTGGAATGCGCGTCGTCCGCAATGATGACGAAGTCGCCAAGGCGGCCAGCATCACGCGCTCCGAGGCCGCAGCGGCCTTTGGTGACGGCACCGTCTACATGGAGAAGTTCCTCGAGAACCCGCGCCATGTGGAGATCCAGGTGCTGGCCGACGGTCAGGGCAACGCGATTCATCTCTACGATCGTGACTGCTCGCTGCAGCGCCGCCATCAGAAGGTGCTCGAGGAAGCGCCGGCACCGCATATCGATCCCGAGGCGCGCGCCAAGGTGCTCAAGTCCTGCACCGACGCCTGCATCGAAATCAACTATCGTGGCGCCGGCACCTTCGAGTTCCTGTACGAGGACGGCGAGTTCTTCTTCATCGAGATGAACACGCGCGTGCAGGTCGAGCATCCCGTGACCGAAATGGTCACCGGTGTCGATATCGTCAAGGAGCAGCTGCGTATCGCCTGCGGTCAGCCGCTGTCGATTCGCCAGGAAGATGTCGTCCTCCGCGGCCACGCCTTCGAGTGCCGTATCAACGCCGAAGACGCTCGCACGTTCATGCCCTCACCCGGCAAGATCGACCTCTATCATGCGCCGGGCGGTCTCGGCGTGCGCATGGACTCGCACATCTACACCGGTTACAGCGTTCCCCCGCACTACGACTCCTTGATCGGCAAGCTGATCACCTGGGGCGCGGATCGCGAAATCGCCCTGGTGCGGATGCGCAATGCGCTCGACGAGCTGCTGGTCGAAGGCATCAAGACCAATATCGATCTGCAGAAGGATCTGGTCCGTGACAGCGCCTTCCAGCGCGGTGGCGTCAATATCCACTACCTGGAGAAGAAGCTCGGTTTGAGCTGATTCCCGGATATCGAGCCGGTCGAGACGGGGCGGTCTATTCTGCGCATTCAGTGCTGTAATAGACCGCCCCGTCGCGTTGTATTCCTTTTACCCACCGATACGAGAGAGCCCCAATGGCCTGGCTACAACTCAAGGCATCCATCCCGCCCGAACAGGCCGAATGGCTGGAAGAGCTGCTGTTGGCCGAGGGCGCCAGCGCCATCACTCTGCAGGACGCCCACGACGAGCCGGTCTTCGAGCCCGATCGCGGCACCACGCCGCTATGGCGCGAGACGGTACTGACCGGGCTCTACGATGACCTCGCCGGCGTCGAGGCGATGATCGAGCGCGTTCAGCGCGCCTGGGCCGAGCAGTCTCCCGACGAACCGGCGCCGCAGATCGAGTACGAACTGCTCGCCGATCGCGACTGGGAGCGCGAGTGGATGGATGGTTTCGAACCGCTGCGAATGGGCGAACGGCTGTGGATCGTTCCCAGCTGGCACGAAGCCCCCGATCCCGATGCCGTCAATCTGCTGCTCGACCCCGGTCTGGCGTTCGGTACCGGCACCCACCCCACCACCGCACTCTGCCTGGGCTGGCTCGACGCCCAGGATCTCGACCAGCGCCAGATTCTGGATTACGGCTGCGGCTCCGGCATCCTCGCCATCGCCGCGCTCAAGCTCGGCGCCGAGATCGCCGTGGGTGTCGATATCGACCCCCAGGCCCTGCAGGCCAGCCGCGACAACGCCGAGCGCAATCAGATCGACGAGTCGAGCCTGGTCCTCGATTATCCGGAGAGAATCGGCCAGGGCCAGTTCGAAGTGGTCGTCGCCAATATCCTCGCCGGGCCGCTGATCGAGATGGCCGCCACGATCGCCGCGCGGGTACGCCCCGATGGGTTGCTGGCACTCTCCGGCATTCTCGAGGCCCAGACCGAATCGGTGTTGGAGGCTTACCGGGCCCAGGGCCTGATCATGGACGAACCCAAGGAAAAAGAGGGTTGGATGCTGCTGACCGGTCGTCGGCCCGGCCAGAAACGGTAATCGTTTGGAGCCGCGGATCGGCGTGATCCTGGATCCGATCACGCTGACCCCGTTTCGTGCCGGCATTCATGACATGTGGCCTGCACCTGAACGTGTTTCATGCGCTGGATCGCTACGCTACGGCTTAGGTCGTGCGTCGGCAAACAGCGCTTCAACAAAGTCGGCGTGATCGGTATCATGGCTTCCCCGTTTCGCCTGAGCCCTGTAACGATGCGTGATTCCGTGTCATCGCAGACCGATCGCCCGTTACCCCGCATCGGCCGGCACACGCTACCCAATCGCGTGATTCTGGCCCCCATGGCCGGGGTGACCGACCGCCCCTTTCGCCAGCTGTGTCGCGAGCTGGGCGCAGGTCTGGTGGTCTCGGAGATGGTCACCGCCGACAGTCGCCTGTGGCACACCCGCAAGTCTCGCCAGCGCATGATCCACCGTGGCGAACCGGGACCACGCTCGGTGCAGATCGCCGGCGGCGATCCAGAGATGCTCGCCGAGGCAGCGAGACTCAACGCCGAGTCCGGCGCGGAGATCATCGACATCAACATGGGTTGCCCGGCCAAGAAGGTCTGCAACAAGGCGGCAGGATCGGCGCTGCTGCGGGACGAGCGCCTGGTGGCGGACATTCTCGAGGCCGTGGTCGCGGCCGTCGAGATCCCGGTCACCTTGAAGATTCGGACCGGCTGGTGCGCCGACAGCCGCAACGCCGAGCGGGTAGCGAAGCTTGCCGAGAACGCCGGGATCGCGGCGTTGGCGGTTCATGGCCGAACCCGCGAGCAGCGCTACACCGGCGAGGCGGAGTACGACACCATCGCCGCGATCAAGCAGCAGGTGTCGATCCCGGTCTTCGCCAATGGCGATGTCACGACGCCTCAACGCGCCGCCGACGTTCTCGCCTACACGGGCGCGGATGCGGTAATGATCGGACGCGGCGCCCAGGGCAATCCCTGGCTGTTCCGCGAGATCGAACACTACCTCGCAACCGGGCGTGAGCATGCCCCGCCCACGACCGAAGAGTTCGTCGATACCATGGGCTGGCACCTGCGCGCTCTGCACGAGCATTACGGCGAGTATCTGGGTGTTCGAGTCGCACGCAAGCATATCGGCTGGTATCTGGCGTCGCACGACCCCGGTCGCGAACGCCGGGCCCGCTTCAATCGCCTGGAGCAGGCCAGTCAACAGTTCGAGTTTCTCCATGAACTCTTTCGCGGTGACGCCGTCGCGATCGATAACGGAATCCACGCAGCATGAATAGCCGGCAGCCTTTAGCCCTCGAGGGAGAATCGCCCACCGAGGTCGAGCCACTTCAAATGCCCGATGCGCTGTCTCATACCACGCTCAGAGAGTGCGTCGAGCGGGTCATGGAGCGTTATTTCTCCCATCTGGAGGGAGAGTCGGTCTCGAATCTCTACACCATGGTGCTGGCGGAAGTCGAAGCGCCGCTTCTCGACGTCGTGATGCGCAACGTCGACGGCAATCAGACCCGCGCCGCCGAGCTGCTGGGACTGAATCGCGGCACGCTTCGCAAGAAGCTCAAACAGTACGATCTGATCTAACGATACGAACTGGCCTGAAACCTCCTTGGCTTCGCGTTGGCGAAGCCCGCCTGAACGTAAATTGTCTCGCCGTAAAAAAGAGTGGACTGGCATGTCTCAAAACCCTGCTTCTAGCGCCCCTCGGGCCGTGCGCCGCGCCTTGCTCAGCGTGTCCGACAAGAACGGCGTGGTCGATTTCGCCCGCGAACTGGTATCGCGCGGCGTCGACCTGCTATCGACCGGTGGCACCTATCGTCTGCTCCAGGAAAACGATATCGCCGTGACCGAAGTTTCCGCTCACACCGGTTTCCCGGAGATCATGGATGGGCGCGTCAAGACACTGCATCCCAAGATTCATGGTGGCATCCTGGGGCGTCGCGGTCAGGACGATGCGGTCATGGCGGAGCACGGCATCGACCCGATCGACATGGTGGTGGTCAATCTCTATCCCTTCGAACAGACGGTGGCCAGGCCCGACTGCACCCTCGAGGACGCAGTCGAGAACATCGACATCGGCGGCCCGACGATGGTGCGCTCCTGCGCCAAGAATCATGAGCACACCACGATCGTGGTCAGCGCCGACGACTACTCGCGCATCCTGATGGATATGGACAGTCACGACGGGGGCGTCAGTCACAAGACCCGCTTCGACCTGGCGATCAAGGCGTTCGAACATACCGCCGCTTACGACGCGGCCATCGCCAACTACTTCGGCCAGCGTGTCGGCAACGGCGAGCCCCACTTCCCCCGTACCCTGTCGCTGCAGTTCACCAAGAAACAGGGCATGCGCTACGGCGAGAACCCGCACCAGAAAGCCGCGTTCTACATTGAATCAGGCACGGTTGAGTCAGGCACGGCCGAACCCGGCAAGCCGGAAGCGAGCATTGCGACGGCCGAGCAGTTGCAGGGCAAGGCATTGTCGTTCAACAACGTGGCCGATACCGATGCGGCGCTGGAGTGCGTCAAGTCCTTCACCAAGCCGGCGTGCGTCATCGTCAAGCATGCCAACCCGTGTGGCGTCGCGGTAGTGCCGGAGGCCGAGGGCGGCATCCGCAAAGCCTATGACCTGGCCTTCGCGACCGATAGCGAATCCGCCTTCGGCGGTATCATCGCCTTCAACCGCGAGCTGGATGGCGAAACCGCCAGCGCGATCGTCGCCCGTCAGTTCGTCGAGGTGATCATCGCCCCGCGCATCTCTGCCGAAGCCCGCGAAGCAGTCGCCAGCAAGACCAACGTACGCCTGCTGGAGTGCGGCGAATTACCGGTAAAGACCGCGGACGGCTGGGACTACAAGCGCGTCAACGGCGGCCTGCTGGTACAGAGCCGGGATACTGGCATGATCGACGCCGAGGACCTCAAGGTCGTCACCCAGCGCGCGCCGAGCGAGCAGGAGCTGCACGATCTCGTCTTCGCCTGGAAAGTCGCCAAGTTCGTCAAGTCCAACGCCATTGTCTATGCCAAGAATCGTCAGACAGTCGGCGTCGGCGCGGGTCAGATGAGCCGAATCAATTCCGCGCGTATCGCCGCGATCAAGGCCGAGCAGGCCGGTCTGGAAGTGATCGGCTCGGTGATGGCCTCGGACGCCTTCTTCCCCTTCCGCGACGGCCTGGACAACGCCGCCGCGGCGGGTATCACCGCCGTCATTCAGCCCGGCGGCTCGATGCGCGACGAGGAAGTGATCGCCGCGGCCAACGAGGCGGGCATTGCGATGGTCTTTACCGGGATGCGTCACTTCCGCCACTGAGCCGCGAGCCGCGAGCCGCGAGCCGCGAGCCGAAAAAGCATCACCGTGAAACGAACAGCGCCAGCGACATTGTCGCTGGCGCTGTTCGATCGTAGCTCGAAGCTCGAAGCTCGTAGCTCGAAGCTCGAAGCTCGAAGCTCGAAGCTCGTAGCTCAGTCTGACTTTTCCCCCAGATCGATGCAGAGGTACTTGGTCTCCATGTACTCGTCGAGGCCATACTTGGAGCCCTCGCGACCCAGGCCTGAAGCCTTGACGCCGCCGAAGGGGGCGCTGGCATTGGAGATCAAGCCGGTGTTGATACCCACCATGCCGTATTCCAGCGCTTCGGCGACCCGCCAGACGCGACCCAGATCCTTCGAGTAGAAATAGGACGCCAGTCCGAACTGGGTATCGTTGGCCATGCGCACCGCTTCCTCTTCTGTCTCGAAGGGGAACACCGCTGCGAGCGGCCCGAAAGTCTCCTCGGTGGCGACCTTCATGTCCGGTGTCACGTGGCTGACCAGCGTCGGCGAGAAAAACCGCCCACCCAACGAGTGCTCGTGACCGCCCAGCAACAGCTGTGCGCCCTTGTCGGTCGCGTCCTTGATGTGGTCGGCCACCTTGGCCACGGCATCATCATCGATCAACGGGCCGATATTGACGCCCTCTTCGAAGCCGTCGCCGACCTTGAGTTCGCTGTTCATCGCCGCCGCCAGCTTTTCGCTGAAGGCATTGACCACGCTGGACTGCACCAGGAAGCGATTGGTGCAGACGCAGGTCTGCCCGGCATTGCGGAATTTAGAAGCGATCGCGCCTTCGACCGCCGCGTCGAGATCGGCGTCCTCGAACACCAGGAACGGGGCGTTGCCGCCGAGCTCGAGCGAAATCTTCTGGATATGCTGGGCAGCGTTGGCCATCAGCGAACTGCCGACTTCGGTCGAGCCGGTAAAGGTCACCTTGCGCACCACCGAAGAGTCGGTCATCGCCTTGGCGATCTCGCTGGCCTTGCCCGGCACCACGTTGAATACGCCACGCGGAACGCCAGCCTGTTCCGCCAGCGCGGCCAGCGCCGTGGCCGAAAACGGTGTCTGACTGGCCGGTTTGATCACGATGGTGCAACCCGCTGCCAGCGCGGCGGCGGCCTTGCGCGTGATCATCGAAGACGGGAAGTTCCACGGCGTGATCGCGCCGACGACGCCAACCGGCTGCTTGGTGACCACGATACGCTGCTGGGTACTCGCGGCGGGGATGGTGTCGCCGTAAATACGCCGCGCTTCCTCGGCAAACCAGCGCATGAAGCTCGCGGCGTAGACGATCTCGCCCGCGGCCTCTTTCACCGGCTTGCCCTGCTCGGCGGTCATGATCGCGGCCAGTTCATCCTTGTTCTCGAGCATCAGCTCGTACCACTTCATCAGGATGTCCGCCCGCTCCAGCGCGGTATGGTTGCGCCATCCCGGCAGTGCGGCCTCGGCGGCCTCGATGGCACGTTCGGTCTCGGCGCGCCCCAGCCGCGGCATGCGTCCGAGGATTTCGCCATTGGCGGGGTTGTCGACCTCGATCTGCTCGCCACTGTCGGCGGCGACCCAGTTACCATCGATATAGGCGAATGGCCTGAACAAGGCGCTCTCTTTGACGGACTGTGCTTTGTCGGACTGCGCTTTGACGGATTGCATGAATCACTCCTTCCTTGATGTGCTTGCCGGCGGCGGGCTGCTGCCTCTCGCCGACCCGGCCAATGC
Organism: Salinicola sp. V024; assembly: GCF_052645315.1. Lineage (NCBI taxonomy): Bacteria > Pseudomonadati > Pseudomonadota > Gammaproteobacteria > Oceanospirillales > Halomonadaceae > Salinicola > Salinicola sp. V024. Next base: position 582,528 of record NZ_JBQXYB010000001.1, on the reverse strand, counting down.
CCCATGCCGGGAAATCGAGAATGACGCCGATCTGCGGCAACGATTCCAGGCTGACGATTCTACAGCACAGGATGGCGGGTTAACGTCGCCTTCGCCAGTCGCCGATCGCGCCCGCCATCGTGATGTCCTTGCAGAGGGTGGTGGAACCGCCCCGACAGCAGCAAACACTCTCGGCACGGCCGGCTCACCACTGCGACCATAGCGTCACCCCCACGGCAATCGCGATTGCCGCGCCGCTCAATGCGTAGCCGTTGAAGCGCTGTGGGTTGCGATGCACCTGATGCAGCCCCGCCCACGCCAGCACGAGGGCCAGGACTTCGACTATCGGCGCGTAGCGACCCGCACTCAATCCGGCAATCGACACCACGAAGGCGGCCAGGGCCCAGTGCGAGAGCTGCTTTCGCCGCGTCTTGCCGTGGACGTCACGAGTGCTGCTGGCACGGCGCTGCGTTTCCGGTCGATTGAAAACCTGAATGGCGTGACCGTCGCGCAGCGCGAAGCGAACCGCGATGCCGGCGCTCGGCAATCCCCTGCCACGCCACTGCGAGAAATCGAACGGATAGCGTTGGCCGTCGTCGCCCTCGACCTCGCCGGTCTGGGTATCATCGTCGAATTGGTACAGCCGACCGTCCATGCGTCTTTCCTGGCGGGATGGGTTTACGCGTCGAGATGGCCGACCTGCGACGAAGCCGACCGAAACGCCTGTCAGCGGCCATTGACCAGCATCAGGAACTCCTGACGCGTGGTCTGATTCTTGCGGAAGCTCCCCAACATCACCGAGGTCGTCATGCTGGAGTTCTGCTTCTCGACGCCGCGCATCATCATGCACATATGCTGAGCCTCGATCACGACACCCACGCCGCGGGCCTCGGTCACCTGCATCACGGCTTCGGCGATCTCACGGGTGAGATTCTCCTGAATCTGAAGACGCCGGGCATACATGTCGACGATCCGCGCAAATTTGGACAGCCCCAGCACCTTACCCTGCGGTAGATAGGCAATATGACACTTGCCGATGAAAGGCAGCACGTGATGTTCGCACATCGAGTACATCTCGATATCCTTGACCAGGACCATCTCGTCGGTATCGGAAGCGAACACCGCACCATTGATCAGCTGTTCCAGGGACTGATGATAACCCTGGGTCAGAAACTGCATCGCCTTGGCGGCGCGCATCGGGGTATCGCGCAGGCCCTCGCGCTCGGGATCTTCTCCCAGCTTCTCGAGAATGCCGTGATAATGGCCTGCCAATTGCTCTGTCATGTTGCTGCCTTGTCTTTCGGTATCAATCTATCGGTGTCATCGACCGAATGCGTTCGCCACGGCGATCGCATCCGGCTCCCCTATCGGTCATCCGCTGATTCTAGCGAAACTCCCCCGACACCACTATCTCGATACTGTCCTGCCAGGATCTCCCGGTGCGACACCCATGCGTCAGGCCACAGCCTCAGGCCAGCCAGCGCGGCGAATCGAGCGTGATCCGCTGCTGCTCGAGATGACGAATGTGCTGATCCCAGTAGCCGCTGTCGGCAACGTAGGGGAAGGCGCGCGGAAAGGCCGGATCCTGCCAACGCGCCGTTACCCAGGCGCTGTGCCGGATCAGCCGCAGGGTGCGTAGCGCCTCGATCCATTCGAGCTGGCGGCGATCGAACTCGCGAGTCATCTCGTAACCTTCGATGACTTCGGAAAGCTGCATCTGCCACTCCTCGGGGGACTGCGCCGTCAGCAGCATCCACAGATCCTGTATCGCCGGGGCCATGACGCAGTCGTCGAAATCGACCAGCGAGAACTGTTCGTCCCGCCCCAGCATGTTGCCGAGATGGCAGTCGCCGTGGACCCGCTGCAACGCGCTTTCCGGCCAGGCGTGATCGGCCAGCAGCGGTAACAGGGCGTCGAGGGTCCGGCCGTAGATCTTGCGCTGTCGGGTATCGAGCCAGCGCGCCTCGAGCACGCGCGTGCGACTCTCCTCGATCATCGGGATTGGATCGAATCGCAGCCGATGGCGGAAGGGTTTGCGTGCACCGACCTCATGCACGCGACCGATCAGTTCACCCAGCGCAAACAGATGTGCGGGATTTTCGAGTTCCGGCGCCTGCCCGACAACGTGGGCGAACAGCGTGAAACGGAAACCCTCGAAGTGATGCAGCGTGTTGCCGCTGGCGTCTTGCCAGGGCGCGCCGACGGAGATCGACTCCGCCGCGAGGGCCAGGAGAAATTCATGCTCCTCGAGGATTTGGGCGTCGCTCCAGCGCTCGGGGCGGTAGAACTTCACCACCCAGCGCCGGCGGTCGTCGTCGGTCAGCGAGTAGACGCGGTTTTCGTAGCTGTTGAGCGCGAACGGCTCCCCGGGCAACCATAGCCCCAGAGACTCGACGGCCTCGACCACCCGCTGCGGCGTCAAGGTCTCGAACGGATGCAGGGAAACGGCGCTCATACGGACCTCGGCTGACGGCGAAATGCTTGCGCGCATGCTATCAGATTCGGGTCGACGGCGTACGCGCAAACGCCATGGCGGTCACGTTCTCGGCTCCCGCCTCGCGGCAGGCAATGGCCAGCGATTCCAGCGTGGCGCCGGTCGTCATGACATCGTCGACGATCGTCACGGAGGCCGGCAATCGCCCCGCCACGCGGAAGGCCCGCTTCACGTTGCGCCGCCGGGAGATTCGATCCAGGCCCCGTTGGGAAGGCGTCTCGCGTGAGCGCTCGGCCTCGATCACCGGAAGCTCGAGATGCGCAGCCAGACGTTGCGTCAGCCACGCCGTATGATCGAACCCCTGTTGCCGAGTTCGCTCGCGCTGACCCGGCACACCGATCAACGCCCCGGCGGGTTCGATCGATGAGCCGAACGATGACAGCATCAGTCGAATCAGCACTTCGCCGGCGCGCGCGTCTGCCGAAAACTTGTACCGCTGAATCAGACGTATCATTCGCCCCTCGTAGCGCAGCGGCACCCAGGCAGCCGTCTGCGCCGGCGGATGCCGCAGACATCGCCCGCATCGAAGCGATACCATCGATCCAGGCAAAGCGCTTGGCAACGGCTCCGCGCACAGCCCGCAGGCACTGCGATTCCACGGCATCTCGGCATGACAGTCGGCACACCAGGGCACGCCATCGGCAACGGGCGCCCAGCAAAAGGCGCAGTAGCCCGGCAACGCCCTCTTCAGTTGAGCATTGATCCAGGCCAGTAGCCCGCGCGCCACCGGTGGAAGGATTTTTGCGCCTCGCCGCATGACCATTTCTCTCGAACCATTCAGTCATGATGTCGACCGCATCGATGGAAACTGAAGCGAGAATGGCGGATTGTTCGCGCACGTCGAACGATGATTGACATCGAGGAAGGCGTCAGTAGAATGAGCGCGCCTGTCGACATGCGGATGTGGTGGAATTGGTAGACACGCTAGATTTAGGTTCTAGTGCCGTAAGGTGTGGGAGTTCGAGTCTCCCCATCCGCACCAAGACAGCTTTCTTATCTCCCCTGAGCAGTTTCCCCAGCACCAAAAGTCCGCAGCAGCGCGGCTTTCTTTGACGGCTCCAGCTCCCTTCACCGGATCCAACTCCCTTCATCGGATCCAACTCTGCGTGCCCCGCTCACAGCTCCCTGCCTGTAAACCGGCTCGTACATTCGAGGCTTGTCATTGAAGACTCTTACACTGCCAACTTGTGCGGTGTCGGCTCGTATATGGGAAGTGCCTAGATAAATACGGGTAGGCTCGGCGGCCGGGATGATGCTCAACCGTCGAGATGCCGGATCCACTGGCGTACGCGCCAGCGTTGAAATCGGTTGGCGTAGCGCTTGGTATCCAGCGATACCGGCACCAGCGTGCAAGCTTCGTCGTCGCTCATATGGAGACGGAAACGACGCTCGGCACCGATCGGATGATCTTCACTCCCGTAGATGGCCACCACGCGGATATCGAGAAAGTGGAAGACCGTATCGTCCGTGGGCCGATCATGATCGAGTGCTACGTCATGGACGCTGCACAGACGTCTCAGAATCGTTTCGAACGTTCCAACATGACTGAAACTGCCGGGCAGCATAGGGCCCTGACTGGAATGCATCCCTTCTTCCCCCTCCTCGCTCTTTGCTGGGGAAGAATCAGCATCCTCGGAGTCGGACCCGTTCTGCCGATGATCGGCCTCGAAGTCGATCATGTCGTTGGTCAACGACCCCTTGCTGGTGTGCAAGGTCACGATGATGTGTTCCAGGAAGATTGGCTCGGAACTCATGTTACTGATCAGACAGAGCGCGGAGAGATCGTTACCGTGGCCACGATTGATGATGATCCGCGGACGCCGGGTGCGGGCAAAGTTTCGATAAAGAATCTGGGCGTAAAAAAACCAGACGAAGAGCGTCAGTATGCTCGTGATGGCGCTGATGGATTGACTATGTGCGGACAACCATTCCATGGTCGTGATTAACCCCTACCTGCGTGACGAAAAACGCTAATGTAAGCGACAGCGCTGACAAGCGATATAACGTAGTTTGCATGACGGGATCGATGGAATGGCCGATAGACTCAGGCCCCTAGATACAAATCCTGATATCAGGAACACTGAAACACGAAAGGCGGGCCTGGCGGCCCGCCTTCAACTTACCCGTTCAAGCCCGGACTCCTGTCCTTTCATGACGTCTTCCTGACGAAAAGCGACTTACGGTAATGCTTGAGCCTGACCACCATCGTCCTGATGCCGACAGGCCGGCAGTCATCCTTGACTGCGACTCCAACTCATCCGTGTATCCCTTCACCCATCCTTGGGTGTGATGAGTCAGCTAACGAAGCCAAAGTTATACAAGAGTTGTTTTTGCGTCAAGACTTTTGCGAAACTTTATTGCCGGATGACCCTTTGTAAAGCCGTCCTGCCACTAGACCTCTTCCCCGACACGGTTCACTGGCCCGGCCATGTGCAGAGGGCCGGCTGACTGAAGTGAGAAGATAAGAAACGATGGCGAACGATCATCGAACCGTTCAACTCTTTGTTAAATAGGAGGGGAAAATCGACGGAAGGACGCCGATTTTCGAGGCACCTGTCCATACCCGCGCCATGAAACCCAATGTCTGAGGACAGAGGGCGCACAACACATCAGCCGGTTACGCGCCAACTCTTTTCAAGCCCTGAGCCTTGCGACTCATTCCCTGGCCCATGCCACTAACCAGCGCAACGCGCAAGTCCCTTGGTCACGTCCCTGCAGCAGCCTTCACGAAAAGAGTTGTGACAGATGTTAGATCAATACATTACAGACGGCAAAGCCGCGTACAAAATAAGTCCACCCCTCGCAACGTACCTGCCCCGATCAGCGAACCCTGGTAAGCAATAGATTCTGATACGGACTGCACAAGCTGTTCGACAAGCGCCGTATCGTGGATTGCACGAGGTCGTTGACGCGGTCATCGTGGCAGCTCGTGGCTCGTGGCTCGTGGCTCGTGGCTCGTGGCTCGTGGCTCGTGGCTCGTGGCTCGTGGCTCGTGGCTCGTGGCTCGTGGCTCGTGGCTCGTGGCTCGTGGCTCGTGGCTCGTGGCTCGTAGAATGGAACAGCAGGAGCAGCGGCGGGGCCAGGCTATGATAAAAGACACGATGAGAGGCGTGGCTAGGTAGGTAGCAGGTGACGGGCCGATAAAGCCAAACAAATAGGCATATAAATTATTTTTCTTATTACCAAAAATAAAATTGCGCTATTCTACGGTGCTCTGCTGGGCGAATAGATGGCGCCTCTCTTGCATACATCTCCACTCGAAGGGTCTTGATCTCATGTCAAAACGTTTGCTGAAGAGCACTTCACTCCGCCGAGTCACTTTGGCCATGGCGCTGGGGTTGTCGACATCACTGGGCGCCGCAGTGGCGCAAGCCGATACCCTCCGGGTAGGGATGTCTGGGGGCTACTATCCGTTCACCTACGTCGAGCACGATGATCTCAAGGGGTTCGAGGTCGATCTGATGAACGCGATCGGCGAGATCACTGGCGATGACATCAAGTTCGTCACGGCAAGCTTCTCCGGGCTGGCGGGCATGCTGGATTCCAATCGAATCGATACCATCGCCAACCAGATCACCATCACGCCGGAACGTCAGGAGAAGTACCTGTTCAGCACCCCTTACGTTTATGACGGTGCCCAGGTCGTGGTTCGCAAGGGTAACGATGCCATCAAGGGCGTCGAGGATCTCAAGGACAAGACGGTCGCCGTCAATCTTGGCTCTAACTATGAGCAGTTGCTCAACGAACTACCCTACGCGGACCAGATCAACATCAAGACCTACGATTCCAACATCGAACAGGATGTCGCGCTTGGCCGCGCCGATGCATTCGTCATGGATCGGGTCAGCGCGTCCCAGGTCATCAAGGACAAGCCGCTGCCGCTCCAGTTGGCTGGTCAGCCTTTTTCCAAGATCGAGAATGCCTACCCTTTCCGCGATGACGAAGCCGGCAAAGCACTCCGAGATCGTGTCAACGACGCCCTCGCGAAGTTACGTGATAGCGGCAAGCTGGGCGATCTTTCCAATAAGTGGTTCGGATCCGATATCACCCAGCCGTGATCGGTACCGAGCATCGCTGGCCCATGACGCCGATCGACGTCATGGGCCTTTCCATTATTTGAAGTCGCCAGCCGCGGAGCGCCAAGGCCTATGCACGCCCTCGATTTCGACTACATGCTGGGCCTGGTGCCCATTCTCCTGAGCTATCTGCCGCTGACTCTGGAGATGGCAGCCGCCGGCATGGCCTGTGCACTGGTGCTGGCCTGTCTGCTGGCCGTCATCCGGGTAACCCGCGTTCCCGGCCTCAACGCTTTCGCCCTGCTGTTCATCTCGTTCTTTCGGGGCACGCCACTGCTCGTTCAGCTGTTTCTGTTCTACTACGGGCTACCCCAGGTGCTGACCTTTCTGGTTGCGATCAACGGTATCACCGCCACCATCCTCGGCCTGACGCTGCATTTTTCAGCCTATATGGCGGAATCGATTCGCGCGGCGATCGTCGGCATCGATCGTAGCCAGACCGAAGCCGCGCTCTCCATCGGCATGACCCGAGCGCAACTGATGCGGCGAATCGTGCTGCCCCAGGCGACCCGTGTCGCGACGCCGACACTGATGAATTACTTTATCGACATGATCAAGTCGACATCACTGGCCTTCACCCTCGGCGTCACCGAGCTGATGGGCGCAACCCAGAAAGAGGCCGCCGGGAGTTTTCTCTATTTTGAGGCCTTCCTGGTCGTCGCGGTGATCTACTGGATCGTGGTCGAAGCGCTCTCCTGGATCCAGAAATGGCTGGAAAAACGACTCAATCGGGCTTATCAGCGATGATCGAACTCAAGGGTATCCGCAAGCAATTCGGCGACCATGTCGTCTTCGACGAGATCGACCTCAGCCTGGACCGCGGTGAGATCATCGTGATCGTCGGGCCCTCGGGGACCGGCAAGTCCACGCTGCTGCGCTGCATCAACTTCCTCGAGACGCCCGACGCCGGCCATCTGACCGTCGGCGATCTCAGCTTCGATACCACTCGCGCCACCCAAGATCAGATCCTCGCGCTCAGGCGACGTACCGCCTTCGTGTTTCAGAACTACGCTCTGTTCGCCAACAAGACCGCGCTCCAGAACGTTGCCGAAGGGATGATCGTGGTCGATCGCATCCCCAAGGCCAAGGCATACGCCAGGGCGCGCGAGATTCTCGAGCGTATCGGCCTGGCCGACAAGGCCGATGCCTACCCCGCCTCGCTTTCCGGCGGCCAGCAACAACGCGTGGGTATCGGTCGGGCAATGGCCGCCAATGCCGACGTCATTCTGTTCGACGAACCGACCTCGTCGCTGGATCCGCAATGGGTGGAAGAAGTGCTCGGTCTGATGAAACAGCTAGCGGCCGAGCATCAGACCATGATCGTCGTGACCCATGAAATGCAGTTTGCCCGCGAGGTCGCCGACCGCGTGGTGTTCATGGATCAGGGTCGGATCATCGAGCAGGCGCCGCCCGCGGAACTGTTCAGCCAACCCAAGGATGAACGCACGCAGCAGTTCCTGCGCAAGATCCTGGCAGCGAACGTCGGCTGATCGACGCCCGCCGCGCTGGGGTCAGCGCCTTGAGGACGATCTTGAAAAAGTGCTCTTAGAGGCTTTTGAAAACCCCGGCGCGCTGATCGCGAAGAAGCGTTCGACCACGTCGTCCCGTACGGATGGGGTCAGGCACGAGACGACCACGAACAGTGGCAGATTGATCATCAATCCCCAGAATCCGGCGTGAATCCCCAGAGGATTGGGCCAGATCAGCGTGAACGCCAGCGTGACGCTGAACCCGCTCGCGATCCCGGCCAGTACGCCCCACCGCGACGCGCGGGTCCACAGGAACATGCCGATGAACGCCGGCAGCACCTGCGTCGCGAACCCCAGTCCGACCAGCAGAATCATGATCAGGTTGCTCGGTTCACTGATCGCCACCGGCGCCACGATCAGCGCCATGATCGGTATCAACAGGCGTCGGGCCAGACGGGCGGTGGTCGCCTCACTGAGACGAAACAGGGGTTGAGCAATATCCTTGGCATAGGCCATCGATACCGAATGCAGAAACGGTTCGCAGGAGGACATCGCCGCGGCCAAGGTCCCCGCCCCCAATAGCCCCACCAACCAGCTCGGCAGATGCTGCAGGGCGTACTCGAGCGCCACGGTATCCGCTCGATCGAGGTTGGGCAGCGCGGTGATCCCGATGAACCCCACCACCACCATCGGCAGTACGACGATGTAATAGGTCGGTAGCCAGGTGGCGCTGCGCCGGATGGTCTCGGCCGAGCGCGCGCTCATCCACTGGCTCCAGACCGGCGGCATGAACGACAGCATCGATACGATGATCGAGGTGGTCCAGAACGCGAAGCTCATCTTGCCGTCACCGCCAGGCAGGGTCAGAAAAGCGGGCCGTTCACTGGCCAGCCGATCGAAGACACCCGCGAAGCCCAGCTCGCCGGTGGCGTGATGCGCCGCCCACAGTCCGACCGTCCAGGCCACGACCAGCATCAATATGCCCTGGAAGGCATTGGTCAGGCCTATCGCTCGCTGACCGCTGACGTAGAGATAGACCGCGATGACACCCAGAATCACCACCACGCCCGCCCAGACGGGGATGCGCCCGCCACTCATCACCGACAGGATATAGGCCGAACCGATAGTCTGAAGCACCGCGTAGGCGAGCGAGCCGATCGACATGACCAGCGCCGCCAGCCCGCCAAGCAGCGGGCTCTGGTAGCGATCGGCAATTGCCGCGCCTTGAGTCACGTGGCCGAAGCGCTGACCGAAGGCCCATACCTTGGGACCGCAATACCATGCCACCAACGCCAGATAGGAGAGATAGATCACCACATAGAAGACCGCCACCCCCTTGCTGTAGGCCCAGCCCGGCGCGCCCATGAAGGTATAGGCGCTGATGCTGCCGGCAGCGATCAGCAGATAGAGCGTGACAGGCCCCATGCTGCGCCCGGCCACGCCCCACTCCTCCAGGCTATCCATGACGCGCCCGCCTCGCGCCCGCAAGCCGATGAACAGCGCAATGCCGATATAGCCCAACGTGATCCACAGAGGTAACAGACTAGTCGTCATGTGAAGAGGCCTTGAGCCAACGGTTGGCGATCAGCATGACGAGCCAGCAACCCAGCACGATCAAATAGGTCCACACGGCAATCCAGGGCAATCCCAGCCAGAGTCGCGGTTGATTGAGCCAGCCGATCACCGGCCACAGGCCCAGAGCGATCAGTGCCACGAACGTCAGGGTCAAAGTCCACCCCATCCCTGAACGCGGACGGACGACAAAATGTTTCATCGAGATGCTTAACCTTTGAAGATCCAGCCGTTGAAAATCCGGCTTTTTGAAAAATCCAGCCCTGGGAGAATCAGGCGTCGTAAAGCGCGGCGCGCGCATAGAATAACGCATCGCGATCGGCAGTCTGCACCCTGCGTCGTATCGCTGTAGCATTTTCTCTTCTAGTCTAGTGACGCGTCACCCGCCGGGTGTCCTTTTGCCTGAGCGCTATCTACGGTGCCTGAGCACTCGTCGACGATTATTCAGCGACGAGCTGCGCGACAGGGATCAGTGCGTGACATCGGTAGCCGAACAATACGAGGACAAACATGAAAGGGAACCACCTCAGTCTACGCGAGTGGCTGCAACATACGGCATCGGCGGGCTATATCGCCAAAGGGCTGATCTATCTGACGATCGGCTGGTTGGCCCTGCTGACCACGATAGGTCTTGGCGGCAGCGAAAGCGGGGCCTCGGACGTCATCCGCAAGATCGCGCTGTGGCCTTTCGGGCGGGTATTGCTGGCCATACTTGGCCTGGGGCTGATCGCTTACGTGCTGTGGCGTCTGGCCCAGGCGGTCTGGGATACCGAGCGCAAGGGCAACGACTGGAGGGGCTGGATTCAACGACTGGGATTCGTGATCAGCGGTAGCCTATACGTCACGCTCGCCTGGCAATGTGCGACGCTGGTGTTCCAGAGCTTCGCCCAGTCGCAGAGCAGCGGATCCTCGCAAAGCACCGAACGTCTGATGGGCCTCCCTGGCGGGCGCTGGCTACTGTTGCTCATCGGGCTGGTGTTCATCGGCGTCGGCATCCATCAGCTGATCCGCGCCTGGAAGCGCTCCTACCGCAAGAACTGGCACCTGCAGAGCCGGCCCAACCCTCCCCTGCCATTGCTCGAGGCCATCGCGCGCCTGGGCCTGGCGGCGCGGGGCGTCACCTTCGTGCTGATAGGGGGGTTGCTGGCGCTGGCGGCCTGGCGTCTTTCGCCCAGCGATGCTCAAGGTCTCAGCGCCGCGCTGGATCTGCTGGCTCACCAGCCTTTCGGGGATTACCTGCTGGGTGCGGTCGCAATAGGGCTGATAGCGTACGGTGGTTACTGCTTCATCAATGCTGGCTATCGCCGGGTGAGACATCCCAAGAATTGACCCTGAAGAGCTTTCGCCGACCCATGCCACTGCATGTTGACTCGAGAAAAGACGAAAAAAAGACCGCCGAGGCGGTCTGAAATCGATCGACGCAGCCAACCAAGCAACACGCCGCCCGGAATGCAGCGGCGTCGCGGGATAGCTCCTGGCTTACTGCGGCGCACCTGTATTGAGTGGCTCGCTGTTGGTGGAGTCCTTGCCAGCCACGCCTTCCTGATCACTGCCGCTCATGGGCGCGCTATTGTCCATCGTGGGTTGCATCGCGTCGGCATTGCCGTGGCTGGGCATGCCCTTCACCATCCCGTCACGGTTAGCACTATCCTTGCTCGCCATCCCCATCTGATCGCTGCTGCTGTTGGGCGCACTATCGTCCATGGCATTGCTAGCGGAAGACGTATGTGACGAGGAAGACATCCCATTGATCATCGCATCACGGTTGGTGCTGTCCTTGCTCGCCATGCCCATCTGATCGCTGCTGCTGTTGGGCGCGCTATCGTCCATGGCGGTCTGTGCCACGGATGCACCGCTCAACATGACCAACATCAAACCGGTAGCGAGACCGAAACGGCGGCTAGTAGAGATTTTCATAAGAGGCTCCTGCAGTATCGATGATCGAACGTGGCGTCACGTCCGAGACGTTCCCTGACAAAGCGGCGTTGGTCGCCTGTCAATGAATACGCCGACGCATCGAGTTCAGATGCATGCCCCTCATTCAATCTTCTCAGCCCAGCATCAGCGCGCCACCGGCGGCGGCGATGGCAGCGCCGATCCCGCGCAGCCAGCGGCTGTCTCGCTGCATCAACCAGTTGCCGGTGAAACGCCCAACCAGCGTGATGGCGACGCTGGCGATGACGAAACCGAGCGCGTAGAGGGCCGCCGAGGCGCCCGGTGCCAGTTCGCTGCCGTGAGCGTGGCCGTGTAGCAGAATGAACGCGAACACCAGCGATCCGCCCAAGGCGCTGGGCAACTTGACCAGGCTGGCCAGCAGTACCCCTGCCAGCAGAACGCTCGATGCAATCCCGAACTCGACGCCGAGCAGCGGCACGCCCGCCCAGGCGAGCCCGGCACCGGCGACCATGCCCAGCGCGATCAACAGCGGCATGGCTCGACGCAGCGCAGGCGCCTGACGGCAGCTCCACAAACCGATCGCCAGCATCGCGAGCAAATGGTCGAGGCCGGACAACGGATGCATCAACCCGGCAAAGAAGCTTCCACCGTGGGTATGCGGCAACGGCCCGGGATGCGCCAGGGCCGCCGACGCGACCAGCAACGTCAGCGGCGCGGCCAGCCAGGCCAGACGACGAGCAGCGACAGAGGATGAAGTCATGACAGTTCTCCTTGGATCGTACGGCTATTGGCGTACGAATATTGAGTTTACGAATATTGTATGCAACGAACGCAACGTCAGTTGGCAGTCAGCAGTGCTTGATCCTGGATGGCACGACAGGCGTCACCGCGCCGTTCGGGCAGCATGCCACGATCGAGAATGAAGCGAACGATGGTCTCGGCACCGACACCGTCGTGGAGGTTGGTGAAAACGAAGGGGCGTTCGCCGCGCATCATCTTGGCGTCACGCTCCATGACATCGAGCGAGGCGTGAACGTAGTCGGCAATGTCGATCTTGTTGATGATCAGCAGATCCGACTTGGTAATACCCGGCCCACCCTTGCGCGGGATCTTGTCGCCGGCAGAGACGTCGATCACGTAGAGCGTCAGATCCGACAGTTCGGGACTGAATGTGGCGGCCAGATTGTCGCCACCGGACTCCACCAGCACCAATTCCAGATCCGGATGCCGCGCGTGGAGATCATCGATCGCCGCCAGATTCATCGAGGCGTCCTCGCGAATCGCGGTGTGCGGGCAGCCCCCGGTCTCCACGCCAATGATCCGATCTGCTGCCAGCGCGTCGTGGCGCAGCAGGAAGTCGGCATCCTCACGGGTGTAGATATCATTGGTGACCACCGCGATATCGTAGTGGTTGCGCAGCGCCAGACACAGCTGCTTGAGCAGTGCCGTCTTCCCGGAACCCACCGGGCCACCGACACCGACGCGTAAACAGTGCTTCATCGTACTCATCTCTCCTTGCCTACTCTCAACTGCGGAACAGCCGCGAATACTGTGTTTCATGCAGGGCGCTTGCGAGCGCCAGCCCCGGTAACACCGGGCCCAGCTCGGTATCCGTCAACCGGTTGGCGGTGTCGACTGCGATGGCAAGCTCGGGACGCAGCCGCTCGATCAGCCGCTGGGCCGCCGTCTGCCCCAACGGCAGCGCCTTGCAGGCCGCCGCAAGCTGATTCTCGAGCCACGCCCAGGCAAAGCCGAGCTGAGCGTCGGCGACGACGATACCGCGCCGATGGGCCAGCCAGGCAAACAGCGTGACGTAGGCGGGTCGCTGGGGTAACCAGCCGGAAGCCGGCAGTAGGTCGAGATCGCCCAGCAGACGCGCCAGGGCTTGCCCCAGCCTCCGGTCCTCCTCCGCCAGCTCGGCAGTCTCGCGGGTGGCCTGGAGCCAGTCGTTCCAGCGCTGCAATGTCTCCCGATCCTCGTCTGCCCAGGCCGTCTGCAGTCTGGCCAGAACCGGCAGCTCGCACGACGTCAGGCCATCCTCGATCACGCCCGACAACCAGGCGCCCAGCCCCTCTTCGTCGTTCACCCAGCCCAGCTCGAATGCACTCTCCAGACCCTGAGACCAGGCAAAGGCACCGATCGGCAAGGCCGGACTGACCAACTGCATCAACCCCATCAGCGCCAAGGGATCGCGCGTCGACTCGGACGCCATCACTCAAAGCTCATGCTTGAGACCGTCGCGGTGCGATAGATGGTGCTGGAAATCGTAGACCTGGGCGTGCCGCTGCCCATGGCCGTGCACCGGGTCGTGAGGATGGTCGTGGGCATGACCTTGAGAATGGCCGTGAGAATGGTCGTGGGACTGACCAGAATGCTCATGGCCTTGCCCGCCTCCGGAGCCGGATGCGGGCCCATGATCATGACCATGGCCTTCGGCATAGGCGCCGGGCTCAGGATCGAACGGCGCCCGGTGGTGTTCGAGCGTCGCCCCGAGTCTCGTCGCCAGGGCCTCGAGCACATGGTCCGGCGGGAATCGTACCCAGCCGCCCGCCTCGTCGCCGCCGATCGCCAACTGCACATGGCGATTGCCCAGGTGGTAACAGAGCCGAGCCTGGACCAGACCGGCCGCGGTCTTTGCCGTCACCACCGGTTCGTCGGCCGCTCGGACCGCAACGATTTCGCCTGTCTCGGCGCGCAGCAGCGCCCCGTCGCGAAGCACCGGGCCACGATCCAGGAAGAGACCGATCTCGCGGCCGTTGTCGCTGACGGCCTTCAATCTTCCCCGCATCCGCAGTTCGAACGGCAGCGTCACGCTGTCGACGGCAACGGCATCGGATGTCGCCTCGAGCCGTTCAATCAATTTCCACATGTCTGTCTACCTCGTGATGGCCGGATACGGGACTCGGGATGACCTCGATATAGATAACCGAAAACAAGCCCGGCCGGCAGATGAATAGTCGAATCAAAAAAGGTGATAACGCTGAGCCAGCGGTAACTCGGTCGCCGGTTCACAGGTCAGCAGCTCACCGTCCGCGCGAACTTCATACGTCTGCGGATCGACGGTAAGGTGCGGGCAGGCGTCGTTGAGTTTCATGTCCTTCTTGCGCACGTCTCGCACCTGCCTGACAGCGGAGAGTTCACTCTCCAGCCCCAGCCGCGACTTGATCCCGGCGTCCAGCGCCGCCTGGCTGACGAAGCTCAGACGCGTCGCACTGGCGGCCTTGCCGAAAGCGCCGAACATCGGCCGATAGTGAACCGGCTGCGGCGTCGGGATTGACGCGTTGGGATCGCCCATCGGCGCGGCAGCGATCATCCCGCCCTTGATGATCAATGCCGGCTTGACGCCGAAGAAGACCGGATTCCACAGCACCAGATCCGCCAGCTTGCCGACCTCGACGGATCCCACTTCGTGGGCGATACCGTGGGTCAGCGCCGGATTGATGGTGTACTTGGCAATATAACGCCGCGCGCGGAAGTTGTCCGCGCCGAGCGCTTCGTCTTCCGGCAGCAGGCCGCGCTGGACTTTCATCTTGTGTGCGGTCTGCCAGGTTCGGCAGACCACCTCGCCGACGCGTCCCATCGCCTGGGAGTCAGACGCGATCATCGAGATCACGCCCATGTCGTGAAGGATATCCTCGGCCGCGATGGTCTCGCGGCGGATGCGCGAATCAGCAAAGGCCACGTCTTCGGGAATGTTGGGATCGAGGTGGTGGCAGACCATCAGCATGTCGAGATGCTCGTCGATGGTATTCACCGTGTAGGGCCGCGTCGGGTTGGTCGACGACGGCAGCACGTAGTCCTTCGAGCAGGCGGTGATGATATCCGGCGCGTGACCGCCCCCGGCCCCTTCGGTGTGGTAGGTGTGAATGCCGCGTTCCTTGAACGCCGCCAGGGTGTCCTCGACGAAGCCGGATTCGTTGAGCGTGTCGGTGTGGATTGCCACTTGCACATCAAAACGCTCGGCCACGCTCAGGCAGTTGTCGATCGAGGCCGGCGTGGTGCCCCAGTCCTCGTGCAGCTTGAGCCCGATCGCCCCGGCGACGATCTGGGCCTCTAGCGCGTCGGGCAGGCTGGCGTTGCCCTTGCCGAGCAGGCCGATATTCATCGGCAGCGTATCGATCGCCTGCAGCATCTTGCCCAGGTGCCACTCGCCCGGCGTGCAGGTGGTGGCGTTGGTCCCGGTCGCGGGACCGGTGCCGCCGCCGAGCATCGTCGTCACCCCGCTCATCAGCGCTTCCTCGACCTGCTGCGGACAGATGAAGTGAATGTGTGCGTCGATGCCGCCGGCAGTGAGAATCTTGCCCTCGCCGGCGATGATCTCGGTACCCGGGCCGATGACGATTTCGACGTCAGGTTGCACGTCCGGATTCCCCGCCTTGCCGATCGCCGCGATCCGCCCTTTCTGCAGACCGACATCCGCCTTGACCACGCCCCACCAGTCGAGAATCAGCGCATTGGTAATGACCGTGTCCATCACCGAATCATCGTGACGCTGGCTCTGGCCCATGCCATCGCGGATGACCTTGCCGCCGCCGAACTTGACCTCATCGCCATAGACGGTCGCATCGCTCTCGACCTCGATCCACAGCTCAGTGTCGCCCAGTCGCACGCGGTCGCCGACGGTGGGGCCATACATGTCCGCATAAGCCTGCCGGGTGATCTTGACCATCAGTTCGCTCCCCCTTCGTCGCCGTTATCATCGCGTGCCCTACGCGTGGCTTGCGTGTCCTGCGCAGCCTTGGGCGCATTGGAAGGCGGCGCATTCGAAGGCGGCGCGTTAGTTCGCGCGGCTGTGGGCGCGTTAGCGTTAGTTCGCGCGGCTGTGGGCGCGTTAGAAAGCGAACCCATGACATCACCGCGAAAGCCGAAGACTCGCCGCTCGCCGACGTAAGGCACCAGCGTCACTTCACGAGTCTGGCCCGGCTCGAAACGAATGGCCGAACCGGCCGGCACGTCGAGGCGATAGCCCCGCGCCTTGGCGCGATCGAACGCCAACGCCGGGTTGGTCTCGGCGAAATGGTAGTGAGAGCCGACCTGAACCGGCCGGTCACCGGTATTGGCGACATCCAGCGTGATCGTCTCGAGGCCCGCATTGAGCTCGATCTCGCCATCCTGAATCTGCATTTCACCGGGAATCATCGGTTTCCCCTTTTATCGATTCTTGTCCTGTGGAGCGACGTTTCCGCTGTCTGATCGAACGCAGCCGCGTCAGACGATGGGGTCGTGAACCGTGACCAACTTGGTACCGTCCGGAAAAGTCGCCTCGACCTGGACCTCATGGATCATCTCGGCGATCCCCTCCATGACATCCTCGCGAGTCAATATCTCGCGGCCATAGCTCATCAGATCGGCCACGCTGCGCCCATCGCGCGCGCCCTCCACGATCTCGAAGCTGATCAGCGCCACCGCCTCGGGGTAGTTGAGCCTGAGCCCGCGCGCGCGTCGTCGCTCGGCCAGTTGCGCCGCGCTGAACAGCAGCAGCTTGTCTTTGTCTCGGGGTGTCAGTTCCATATCGATATCCTGTCTGTGAGCTACGAGCTACGAGCTACGAGCTACGAGCTACGAGCTACGAGCTACGAGCTTTGCAATGTTGCGCCGGCTTCGGGGCGCTGTAAAAAGCCATGCGCCGGCTTCAGGGCGCTATCAAAAACGCGACGAACGGCGGATTTTGGATGATCACGTTCGCCAGATCCTCGGCTCGCAGACCTCGCGTCCGGCCAGCAACGGTCTGAGGCATGCCCAGGCCGCCCGACACAGGGCCCACGCCTCGTTGCGCGAACCGCCAAGATAACGCAGCAGCACGACGCCGTGGCGCTGAGTCACCGCCCAGTTCGTCGCCGCCGGCAGCGCCGCGCGAATCGCGTCCACGGCGTCCTGCGTCGAAGACAGCCCAGCCGCCCACAGCGTCGCCTGTACCGTCGCTCCGCCTTGCCCCCAGCGACCCACGAAACGCGGGTGCCGTGGATCCAGCGGCTGACGCTCTAGCCACAACGGCCGGCCGTCGTGCATCAATCGAAAGCGCTGCTCGATACGTCCGCTCTCGAATGGCAGATGGCTGGCCGGCCGCCCCAGGGCCATGATCTCCCAACCCAGGCAGCGGGCGTTTCCCTGCAGCAGGATCTCGGTATGTTGCTCACCCCGGGAGCCATCGAAGGCAATGGTTTCCTGCGGCAACCACTCCAGCATCCCGCCGTCCTCGACGCGGAATCGATTGATCTGCGACCAGGCGACGGCGTGACTGTCCGCACGGTAGAGCTTGGTCGCCGCCGGCGTGGTCAGTACCGCATGGGCTGCCGCCTGGACGCCCACGTCGACCTTCAAGGCATCGCCGCTGACCAGGCCACCCGGCGGATGAAGCAGATAGACGTGGCAGGGGTCGGACTGCCCCGCCACGCGGGACTCCGGGTAGAACGGCCGCTGTACCCGCAGAGGCCCATGGTGACGCGCGCGCATGAGCCGCGTGCGCGTCGCTGCGGGCGTTGCCTCGGGCATTGCCGTGGCCATTACCGTGGGACGGGCGGCAAACTCGAGCGACAGCGAGGCGTCCCAATGCCGGCTCGCATCAAACCGATGGCCCGAATCCGCAGGCGCCGTTCGCCAGTGGCGTGAAAGGTCTGCCGTCATACCGTCAAATGTCGCTTGATCAATTCGTCACTCAGTTCGGCAATATCGCCATTGGCCACAGCCTGGCCGCGGTCCATGATCATGAACCCGTCGGCGTATTGGCGCGCGAACGGCAGCTTCTGCTCCACCAGCAATACCGTCAGACCATCTTCGCGATTGAGACGACGGATGACCTCACCGATCTGGGCGACGATGTTGGGCTGAATGCCCTCGCCCGGCTCATCCAGAATCAGCAGCCTCGGGTCGAGCACCAGCGCCCGGCCGATGGCCAGCTGCTGCTGCTGACCGCCGGAGAGATCGCCGCCTCGACGATAGCGCATCTCCTCAAGCACCGGGAACAGCTCATAGATTCGCTCGGGAATCCTGCGTTGCCTGTCTCTTCGCGCCGGCAGGCCGATACGCAGGTTTTCCTCCACCGACAGCGTGGCGAATATCTGGCGCCCCTGCGGCACGTAACCGATTCCCAGGCCAGCTCGTGCTTCCGGGCGGCGCTTGAGCAGGTCTCCGCCGTCGAAGCGAATCGCCCCGCTGCGCGCCGCCATCTCGCCCATGATCGTCTTGAGCAGCGTCGTCTTGCCGACGCCGTTACGCCCCATGACGCAGGTGCAGCGCCCGGCGGGCACGTCGAGTGACAGGTCGCGCAGAATGTGGCTCTCGCCGTAGTACTGATCGAGCTTGTCGACGCTGAGCATCAGGCTGCCTCCTCGTCGCCGCCGAGATAGACCTCGATCACCCGCGGGTCGCCGGCGACCTCGTCCATGGTGCCTTCCGCCAGCACGCTGCCCTGATGCAGCACGGTGACCTGGCGGGCGATCGAGCGCACGAAGCCCATGTCGTGTTCGACCACCACCACCGACTGCTTGCCTGCCAGCCGCGTCAGCAGCTCGGCGGTACGATGCATTTCCGGCTCGGTCATGCCGGCGACGGGCTCGTCGACCAGCAGCAGCCGGGGCCGCTGCATCAGCAGCATGCCGATCTCGAGCCACTGTTTCTGCCCGTGGGAGAGCACCCCGGCCAGGCGATAGCGTTCCGAGGTCAGCCCCGTTGTCTCGAGCACTTCGTCGATCCGGGCCTGGCCTTCCCGATCGAGGCGGGCCAGCAAGGTCTTCCAGATTCGGCGATCGCCGGCCATGGCCAGTTCCAGGTTCTCGCTCACGTCGAGCGCCTCGAACACCGTCGGCTTCTGGAACTTGCGGCCGATCCCCAGGTTGGCGATCTGCGGCTCGTCCAGCGTCAACAGATTGTGGCGACTGCCGAACCAGACCTGGCCCTGATCCGGCCGGGTCTTGCCGGTGATGATGTCCATCATCGTCGTCTTGCCGGCGCCGTTGGGGCCGATGATGCAGCGCAACTCGCCGTCGTCGATGGTCAGATTGAGCCGATCGATGGCCCGGAAGCCGTCGAAACTGACGCTGACGTCCTCGAGATAGAGAATCGGACCGTGCCGGACATCCACCGGCGACTGCGCCGGCGCCATGAAGTCGAACACCCGATCCGGACGCGCGAGCTCCCGCAGACGCCCCAAACGGGAGGACTTGTCGAGGGTGCTATCGATCGAACTCATGCGCTCGCCTCCTGCTGTTCCCGCCGATCTTGCTGTTCCTGCCGATCTCGGCCCCCTTCGTGATCCCGTCGTTTGCCGCGCCACTGCGAAATCACCCCGGCGATACCCTGCGGCAGCAGCATCGTGACCAGCACGAACAGCCCACCGAGGATGAACAGCCACGCATCCGGCATCGCGCCGGTCAGCACCGTCTTCAGATAGTTGACGACCAGCGCGCCCAGCAAGGCACCATAGAGCGTCGCCCGGCCACCCAGCGCCACCCACACCACCACCTCGATCGAGAACAGCGGCGCGAAGGTGCTGGGGTTGATGATCCCGACCTGGGGCACGTAGAGCGCCCCGGCGACGCCGGCGATCATCGCCGACACCACGAATAGTGCCAGCTTGACGTGATCGACCCGATAGCCGATGAATCGCACCCGCGCTTCGGCATCGCGCGTCGCCATGCTGACCCGGCCGAGACGCGACACCGTGATCGCCCGGCATAGCCAGAACGCCAGCAGCACCGCCATGCCGGAGGCCACGAACAGCGCCACGGTCATGCCTTCGCCCGCGAGCGAGAAGCCCAGCAGTTCGTAGAAGCGGGTCAGCCCGGTGCTCCCACCCAACCCCATTTCGTTGCGATTGAACGCCAGCATCAGCGCAAACGTCAGCGCCTGGGTGATGATCGAGAAGTAGACGCCGGTAACGCGGGAGCGAAATGCCAGCCAGCCGAAGACCAGCGCCAAAAGGCCAGGCGCCAGCAGGATCGCCAGCGCCGCCACCGGGAAATAGCTCATGATCGACTGCCATCCGGGTAGCGGCGAAGTCTGCGCGTTGAGGTAGAGCCCCATGGCATAGCCACCGAGCGCAAAGAACGCGCCGTGCCCCAGACTGAGGATGCCCAGATAGCCCCAGATCAGATCCACCGCCAGCGCCAGCAGCATGTACGTGAAGTACTTGCCCAACAGCGCTACCGTGGCCCCACTGACGTGAAGAGCATTCGAGTCCGGCAGCGCGTTGAGTATCAGCACCGCCAGCATGCTGACGATCAGCACCAGGCTGGTCAGCAGCGTCGAGCGGGAGAGAAAGGCCTGACGGGAACGATCGCCACGCCCGAGGTTGTCGGTCAGCGTCATGAGATCCGCCCCTTGGGTGCGAAGATGCCCTGCGGGCGCTTCTGGATGAACAGGATCACGCCCACCAGCACGATGATCTTGGCCAGCACGGCACCGACCCAGGGCTGCAGCACCTGATTGATCACCCCCAGCGACATCCCCGCAACCAGCGTTCCCCAGAGATTGCCCACGCCACCGAACACCACCACCAGGAAGGAGTCGACGATATAGCTCTGGCCCAGGTTCGGCCCGACGTTGGTGAGCTGGGACAGCGCCACGCCGGCCAACCCGGCGACGCCCGCCCCCAGCCCGAAGGTCAGCATGTCGACGCGGCTGGCGCGCACGCCCATGGCGCGAGCCATTGCCCGGTTCTGGGTCACCGCACGCACCTCGAGCCCCAGCCGGGTATAGCGCATCAGCGCCCATAGCCCGGCGAAGACCACCAGGCAGAAGAGCAGAACGGCCAGACGATTGAGCGTCAGCGACAGCGCCTCGTTGATCTGCCACGCCCCTTGAAGCCAGTCCGGCGAGGCCACCCGGCGGTTGAGCGGTGAAAACACGCTGCGGACCAGCTGCTGCAGGACGAGACTGAGACCGAAGGTCGCCAGCAGCGTCTCCAGCGGTCGGCCCTTGAGAAAGCGGATCACGGTGCGCTCGATCACCACGCCGAACGCGCCCGCGACCAGGAAGCCGCCGGGAATCGCCAGTGCCAGCGCCAGCCCCGGCTGACCGGGCAGCGCCTGCTGGATCATCCAGGTGGTATAGGCACCGATCATGATCAGCTCGCCGTGGGCCATGTTGATCACGCCCATGACACCGAAGGTGATCGCCAGACCGATTGCCGCCAGCACCAGAATCGATCCGGCGCTGAGGCCGAAGAATAGCGTCTGCGCGCGGTCGTACCAGGCCCGCTTGCTCTCGATACCGCCGAGCACCGACTGCGCCTCGGCGGCCAGTGCCGAATCACCGGCGGCGATCGGCGTCAGGGTATTGCGCACGCGGGTGTCGAGATTGCCGCGCAGCGTCTCGAGCGCATCGGCATCGCCCTGCTGCACATCAAAGAGCGCCAGTGCGACAGCCAACTGGCCGCGAACCGCCTCGCTCTTCTCCTGGTCGCGCATCGTGCGAACGCTGTCGGCGCTGTCGGCCGTGACCTCGCCGATCAGGCGACTGGCCGCCGATAGCCGTGACGCCTCGTCTCCGGCGCTCAGGGAGAGCGAGGCCAGCAGCCCCTCGATCCGAGTACGCAGGTCGTTGTTGATCTTGAAGACATCGACCGTGCGCCGGGTGCCGGTGCCGGCGTCTTCGAGGGTGATGGCGTCGATGATCGGCCACTCGCGACCGCTATCATCGGTAATGATGTAAAAGCGCTCACCGCGCCGCTCCTTACCCAGGCGACCGTCGAGCAGCGCCTGCAGCCAGCGCGTCTTCTGCTCTATATCGCTGTCGGCGATCGCCTGAGCGGCGTCGCCCTTGGCCTGGAAGCTATTGGTATCGAGTGCCTCCAGTAGCGTCTGCGGCTCGGCAGGAGCCGCCGCGGCGGGCCGGGCGAGAACCGCCACCCAGAGCAGCAGGCAGAGCAACAGACACTCGATGATCAGGCGCCCGAGAGAGCGGCCACCTGCTGAAGAATTCGGGGTCATGGTTCAACGCTCACGATGCGATGCTCGAAGGAGATCCCGCGCCGTCACACACGACGCGAGATTCACTGTCGTCGGCGCCCACGCCTACTCCTATTCCTATTCCTACGACAACGGGCACCGACATCGATGGCCGAAGCGCGAGGAAAACTCCTCGGCTCCGGCCGTGCTCAGGCATGCTTCGACCTCAGTTCGCTCCCGGGCCGTCTTCGCAGGTCATCGATTCGACGTCGAGCTTGCCGCAGCGCAGCGGGGCCCTCCAGTCGCTGATCAGGTTCTTCGACTCCGGCAGGTAATCCGACCAGGCGTCGCCGGCGACGGTCGTCGGTGTGCGCCAGACCACGCTGAACTGCCCGTCATCCTGGATCTCGCCGATCATCACCGGCTTGGTGATGTGGTGGTTGGGCATCATGGTCGAGGCACCGCCCGACAGATTGGGCACGGTCACGCCGATGATCGAATCCTTGACCGCATCGACATCGGTGGTACCGGCTTTCTCGACCGCCTGCACCCACATGTTGAAGCCGATGTAATGCGCCTCCATCGGGTCGTTGGTCACCGCCTCGTCGTTGCCGGTATAGGCGACCCAGTCGTCGATGAAGTCGTAGTTGGCATCGCTATCAACGCTCATGAAGTAGTTCCACGCCGCCATGTGGCCGACCAGCGGTGCGGTGTCGATGCCGGTCAGCTCCTGCTCGCCCACCGAGAACGCGACCACCGGGATATCACCCGCCGAAATGCCTTGGTTGGCAAGTTCGTTATAGAACGGCACGTTGGCATCGCCGTTGATGGTCGACACCACCGCGGTCTTCTTGCCCTGGCTGCCGAAATCCTTGACCTGGGAGACGATCGACTGCCAGTCGCTGAAACCGAACGGCGTGTAGTTGACCATGATGTCGTCATCGGCGACGCCGTTGGCCTTGAGATAGGCCTCGAGAATCTTGTTGGTGGTGCGCGGATAGACGTAGTCGGTGCCCAGCAGCGCCCAGCGCTCGACGCCCTGACTCTTCAGATAGTCCACTGCCGGAATCGCCTGCTGGTTGGGCGCGGCACCGGTGTAGAAGATATTTTCGGAAGACTCCTCGCCCTCGTACTGCACCGGATAGAACAGCAGCCCGTTGAGCTCTTCCACCACCGGCAGCACCGCCTTGCGCGAAGCCGAGGTCCAGTTGCCGAAGATCACGTCGACATGATCGTCGCCGGTCAACATGTCACGCGCCTGTTCAGCATAGAGCGACCAGTCCGATGCCGGGTCCATCACCACCGGTTCGAGCTTGCGACCGAGCAGTCCACCCGCCTTGTTCTGCTTGTCGATCAGCATCAGCATCTCGTCCTTCAGCGTCGATTCGCTGATCGCCATGGTGCCGGAAAGCGAATGCAGAATACCGACCCGAATCGGACCGTCATCCTGCTGCTGGGCGACGGCAGCATTGCCAAAGCCGGCCAGCCCCAACGCGATGCTGGAGCCGGCTATCAACTTGCGAAGGGAGTTTGTTGTCATTGAGTTCTCCTGATCCTGGTCATGGCCCTTGATGATCGGCTTGATCGGCCTGGTGATCGAAAGCCCTGTGCGAGGACGCGCCGGCAACGATCGCAGAACCCTATGCATTTTTCGTGCCTTGATCTCTTCGCACTCATTTTTTGTATACAAGGAACGCGAAAAAAGGGAGAACTTCGTCCAACGAGAAAGAAATTGGTGCAGAAAAAGACCCGCAAATCCGTCAGGACTTTCACGGTTGGCGCAGCAGGCGCCAGTCCGCCGCGGGCAATGCACCATTTTCGTGCTCGGAAGCGCATCGAAACCGGCAAGCGGCACATGAAGGTGCATAGTTAGGCGCATCAGAGAGGCGCACTGAAGAGGCGCACAGAGAAGCGCATGAGGATGCGGGCCGCGTCGCCAAACGCTAGCGCCCCCGCGTCAACGCCGGGATGGAATCCGCGTGACCTAGAACAGGCTCTGATCCAGCGCCATCAGTCCTGCCGGGCCGGCGGCGATCTGGCGTTCCAGCGCTTCGCTCTGAGGTAGCTGGCGCTCGAGAAAATGCTGACCCACCAACAATTTGGCGCGGTAGAACGCTTCGCCCGATGTCCCGTCTACTGTCAATCCGTGGCGAGCGGCCCGAGCGGCCTTCCACCACATCCAAGTGTAGGCGGTGTAACCCAGCAGTTGCAGGTAGTCATGGGCCGCGGCGCCCGCGGCAGCCGGATCCGTTCGCGCCATCTCCATCAACTGCGCGGAGACGCGCTCCAGGCGTGCCAGCTCTTCCATGGCCGCTCGTCGAAAGGGGGTCACTGTCGGATCACCCGAGTCGGTGTCGAGATCGGCCCGCATCTGCTCGGCGAAGCGACGCAGATAAGCCCCCTGGTTGCGCATCAGCTTGCGTCCGACCAGATCCATCGCCTGAATCCCGTTGGTGCCCTCGTAGATCATCGCGATTCGGGCATCGCGCACGAACTGTTCGGCGCCCCACTCGACGCAGTAGCCGCTGCCGCCATAGATCTGCTGCGCCTCCACGGTGGTCGCGAAGCCGCGATCGGTGAGAAATGCCTTGGCCACCGGCGTCAGTAGTGCCACCAGATCCTCGGCCACCTCTCGCACCTCTGCGTCAGGGTGGTACTTGGCCCGATCGAGCTCGCGCGCGACGAAAGCGGCGAATAGCCGACCACCTTCGTTCCAGGCGCGGGCGTTGAGCGCCATGCGCCTGACGTCGGGATGAACCAGAATCGGATCGGCCGCCTGATCGGGTTCGGCGACGCCGCCGGGGCCACGACTCTGGCGACGCTCGCGCGCGAACGCCATCGCGCTCTGGTAGGCGACGTCGCCCAGCCCCAACCCCTGAATGCCGATCGAGAGTCGCTCGTAGTTCATCATGGTGAACATGGTCGCCAGACCCTGATGCGGCTCGCCGATCAGGATGCCCTGGGCATTGTCGAAGTGCATGACGCAGGTCGCGCTGCCCTTGATCCCCATCTTGTGCTCGAGCCCGCCGCAGACCACGCCATTGGCGTCGCCCAGCGAACCGTCCTCGCGCACCTCACGCTTGGGCACCAGAAACAGCGAGATGCCCTTGGCGCCCGCCGGCGCGTCGGGCAGTTTGGCCAGCACCAGATGGACGATATTCTCGGTCAGATCGTGCTCGCCGCCGGTGATCCAGATCTTGCTGCCGGTGATGGAATATCGCCCGTCGCTACCGGGCACTGCCCGCGTCTTGATCAACCCCAGATCGGTTCCGCAATGCGGTTCGGTCAGACACATGGTGCCCAGCCACTCACCGGCGTAGAGCCGAGGCAGGTACCGCGCCTTGGTCGCCTCGTCGGCATAGGCATCTAGCAGCAGTCCCGCGCCGTTGTTGAGCGCCAGATAGAGAGCAAAGCCGGCGTTGCTGGCGTAGAGCATTTCATCGAAAGCCTGGGTCAGCAGTTTCGGCAAGCCCTGGCCACCATGGTCCGGGTTGCCTCCCAATCCACACCAGCCGCCCTGGGCGAGTTCCTGAAAAGCGCCCTGGAACCCTGCAGGCGTCCTCACTTCGCCTCCATCGAAGTGGCATCCTTCGGCATCACCACGCTGGTTGAGCGGAAACAGTTCAGCTTCGACAAGCCGTCCGGCCTCTTCCAGCACGGCATCGGCGAGCTCGGCGCTAAGCTCGGCGGTCGCCGGCATGGCCTGCCACTCCCGCTCGGCGTCGAGCACCTCTTCACGAATGAAGCGCATGTCGACGAGCGGTGCACGATAGTCGGCCATTCGAACTCTCCCGGTGGTTTTCAAACATTCGTTTCAAATCAGCCAAGACTATAGGCAAAAGGACTGCCGTCTTCACCCTGACCTTGGTCTAGCGCTCGATCAGCGATAAAGCCGACCCGGGAGATGCCTTTCAGCTGATAAATGGCAGTAAAACCGGAGATTCTGGCCTAGACGGTTGGAAGGCCCGACTTGATTCAGGATAATTGGGAAACTTGCGTGTTCCCGCGGATACGTCAGACTGAGTACTCCCTCGACAGGGTGGTCGCTCGCTGACACCACGCCCGAACGACGCAAGGGAGCGCAAGGGAATCGTCGTCATTCGCCATGCGAGTGCGGCTTTTAATAAAGACACACCAAATGGAGACGGCTAGTGGCTCAAGACGCTAATAACCAGCCGGATGCGCCAAAGGAAGGCGTGCCGGCACCAGAGGGTCCCGCCAATCTCATCGATACCGATTATGTGATTGGCCAGGACAATATCCAGACCAACAAATTCGGCATGAATGTCGATCTACATGGCAAGGTCTTCTCGGTCTCGTCATTGTTGATCCTGTTTTTCGTGATCATCACGCTGGCGCTACCGGATCAGATGGGCCCGTTGTTCAACGGCGCGAAGAGCTTCCTGACCGACAATCTGAGCTGGCTGTTCCTGTTTGCCGCCAATATCTTCGTGATAGTCGCCGTGGTGCTGATCTTCACGCCACTCGGGAAGGTCCGACTCGGCGGCCTGCATGCCAAACCGGACTTCAGCTATGCCGGCTGGTTTGCCATGCTGTTCGCCGCCGGCATGGGCATCGGGCTGATGTTCTACGGCGTCTCCGAACCGATCACGCACTTCGGCACGTCCGTCACGGGAGACTCCTGGGCACCATTGGGCGGCGCCCAAGGCGACCAGGCGGCTTCCCAGTCGCTGGCCATGGCAGCCACGATCTTCCACTGGGGCCTGCATCCGTGGGGTATCTACGCCGTCGTCGCCCTGGCACTGGCGCTGTTCTCGTTCAACAAGGGCCTGCCACTGACCATGCGTTCGATCTTCTACCCGATTCTGGGTGAGCGCATCTGGGGTTGGCCGGGCCACGTCATCGATATCCTGGCGGTGCTGGCGACCCTGTTCGGTTTGGCTACCTCGCTGGGTTTCGGTGCCTCGCAGGCCGCAGCCGGGCTCAACTATCTGTTCGACATTCCCAATACCGACGTCACCATGGTGGTGCTGATCATCGGTATCACGCTGGTTGCGCTGGGCTCGGTAGTGCTGGGCGTCGACAAGGGCGTTCAGCGTCTGTCGCAGCTCAACATGGGGCTGGCGTTCCTGCTGCTGCTGTTCGTGATCATCGTCGGTCCGACCATGCTGATCGCCACCGGCTTCGTCGAGAACCTGGGTTCCTACCTCAAGAATCTGCCCGCGCTGTCCAATCCGTTCGGTCGGGAAGATGCAGACTTCGTGCATGGCTGGACCGCGTTCTACTGGGCCTGGTGGATCTCCTGGTCACCGTTCGTCGGCATGTTCATTGCGCGTGTAAGCCGTGGCCGTACCGTGCGCGAGTTCCTGATTGCCGTGCTGCTGGTCCCGACCATCGTGTCCGTATTGTGGATGACCGCTTTCGGCGACACCGCGATCAATCAGCTCGTCAGTGATGGCTTCGAAGGGGTGAAGGAAGCGGCTCTGCCGTTGCAGCTGTTCACCATGCTCGGCCAGCTGCCGCTGACCTCGATCACGTCGTTCGTCGGCATCATCCTGGTGATGGTCTTCTTCATCACCTCCTCCGACTCCGGTTCGCTGGTGATCGACTCGATCACGGCCGGCGGCAAGGTCGATGCGCCGACGCCGCAGCGCGTGTTCTGGGCCTTGATCGAAGGCGCCATCGCCATCGCCCTGCTGCTGGGTGGCGGTCTGGCGGCACTGCAGGCGGCGGTTATTACCACCGGTCTGCCGTTCACGATCGTACTGCTGGCAGCCTGCTATGCGATCATCCAGGGGCTGCGTTCCGAGCCTCGCGGCTGACGCCATAGGCCATCGTCACAAAAAGATGGCAGACAAGAAGCGGGCGGCTCATGGAGCCGCCCGCTTTGCGTTGAAATACCCGATAACGCTTCTCGCCAAGATATTGAGCTTATCGCCACAGCGCGCTGACCGGCGTTTGCCAATCGTAGTGATAGAGAATCTGCGCCTGCAGTAGCTCAGCGGTCGCCAGTGAATCGACCAGCGCGTGGTGGCCCGTATAGGCGGGAAGATGATAGCGCTGCCGACTCTCGTGAAGGCGAATCGATGCCATCGGCCGCCCCGCCCAACGCCGCAACCGGGCCCACCACGGTTGCCGATGTATCCGCGCCTCCAGCGACATGGTGTCGATCATCGGCATCAAAAGCCCTTCGCCCAGACGCTCGCGAATGGCGGCGTCCAGGAAGGTGCGCTCCAGTTGGCGGTAGTGGACCACCACCAGTCGCCCCGCGAGCAGCGGTAGCAGCTCATCGATGATCGCCGCGAAGTCCGGCGCGTCGGCGACTTCCGCGTGGGTGATGTGATGGAAGGCGACCGACTCATCGCTGAGCTGGCGCCGGGGCGACAGCACCCAGTAACGGCCATCGGCGGGCCGAATCCGTCCCAGCGTAAATGGCATGACGCCGACGCTGACGATGTCATGGCGACTGCCATCGAGACCGGTGGTCTCGAAGTCCATCGCCACCAGCGGCGCCTCGCCGATCGGCGTATCGGGATCCAGCGTACCCTGCGCATAGAAACTGGCCAGGCGTGGCTCGCGTACCCGCAGGGCCCGCGAAGCCAGATAATCCGGCCAGTTCGGCTCCGTCTTCTTGTTGGCTCCCCAGCGCCAGGTCATCGGCCGCCTCTGCGCGGCGCACCGCCCTGTGGCGATCCCGACCTGTCAGGCTCGGTTTTCGACGAGCTCGGCCGGGTGGGCATGATGTAGCGAAACGAGAGGAATTTCTGCGCGTTGCTGATGGCTTCGAAGGCGTCCTTGAGGTTGTGGCGCTCCCGACTGCCGATGTTTTCCGGATCGACGCTGTTGTCGGGCTCGACGCCCTGCTCGATCGCCTCCGCCTGATGGCGAATTCTCACCATCGACATGAACTCGAACGCGTAGCGCAGACGATCGGTGACCCCGTCCGCGAGCAGTTTCGTCTCGGCGATATCGTCGAGGCGGGTGAAGGTATTCTGCGCCTTCGAACCACACGCCAGCGCATGCACGCGAACCAGATCTGTCAGCGGCGCAGTGCCACGACGCTTGAGGTTGATCGATTTGCGATGCTCGCCGTCCTGATCCATGACGAACTGACGGAAAAACCCCAGCGGGGGCGTGCGATTTCTGGCGTTGCGCGCCAGTGCCGCCAGAAAGACGGGCCGCTGTGGCGCCAGTTCGGCGATCAGATCCTGCAGCGATTCGACCATCGGCGCTTCGCCATGGACCGGTGCCAGATCGAAGAAGATGGAGCTGTGCAACAGGCGTTCGCCGTTGGGCTCCTCCATCCACTCGGTGAAATATCGCTTCCAGACGTGCAGCGGCTGCCGCCAGCGCGCGTTGGTCGCCATGACATCGCCCTTGCAGTAAGGGTAACCACAGGCGTCGAGGCCGTCGCAGACGAATTTGGCCAGCGCCTCGAAGTACTCGCCGTGCCGGTCCGGATCGTAGTCGTCGTCGAGTACCAGCGCATTGTCCTGATCGGCGTTGATGGTCGGCTCTTCTCGCGCCATCGAGCCCAGCACCATGAAGCAGTACGGTACCGGCGCCGGGCCCAGCTCGCTCTCCGCCAGTTCGAGAAGACGCTGTGTGAAGGCGCGACCGATCGTCGCCAGCGCCCGGCACACCATCTCGGAGTTGGCACCATCGGCGACCATGCGCACGAACCCGGTGCGCACTTCGGGCGCCAGCTTGGCGAGCTGCTCCGCGCTGTTCTGAACGAAGACGTTATTGACCAGAAACAGACTGCTGTGGGTTTCGTGACGGACGATATCGGAGAGATGCAGCACGCCGACCGGCTGGCGTCGGTACAGCACCGGCAGATGGTGGACCTGGTTGCGCAGCATGCTCAGCATCGCCTCGTAGACCGACTCGTCGGACTGGGTGACGATGAGTTTGCGCGACATGACATCGCCCACCGGGGTCTGGGGCGACTTGCCCTCCGCCAACACGCGTGTGCAGAAGTCGCGATCGGTCAGAATACCGTTGAGTTTCCAGTGGCGGCCGTCCGGCCCGGTGAAGGTATAGGCGGACTGCGTCTCGGTGACATCGATCACCAGTACGCAGGTGGCATTGGCGTCGCGCATCTGCTGCGCTGCCTGCTGCAGGGTGGTCGTGGCTTCCACCATCTGCGGCTGCCGGTTGATCAGCTTGCGCACCCTCGTGGTCATCAGCCCGCTGTCGTCGCGCTGCTGCTCGACCGTCACCTTGAGGCGCTGCCCGCCGGTCTCAACGAACTCGGCGAAGTCGTCGTCTTCCTCGCACACCGCCTCGAAGACATCGCCGGGGATGAAGTAGATCAGCGTATCCTCGATCGCACCGACCGGGTAGCGCACGCGACGATTGCTGCGCAGCAGGTCCGAATAGCCAAAGATGTCGCCTTCGCTCAGACGGTTGAACAGCCGACCACTGCGCTGGTACATCTCCACCGCACCGCTGCGGATGTACCAGAGCGAATCGATCGGCTGGTCCTTGACCAGAAGCTCGCTGCCGGCCTGAAAATAGCGAATTTCGACCTCGCCGGCGATGCGATCGAGCAACGCATCGGGGAGATTGTCGAACGGCGCGAACTGCGCCATGTGACCTCGGATATCCAGCTGTTCAACGTTCATGCCCTTCTCCCCCGTCGCGAGTTCTCATTGTCGAAGGGCCAAGAGATGGCGTCAACGACGACTCGTTCGCTATCCGGTTGATCTCGCGATGGAAACCGTCGGGAACCCGATACGGGCAAATGCGTCCGGTGCGCAAGGATCGGCCAGCGGCGGGCGCAACTGCGGGGAAGACGGATCGGCAGGAGCCGGTACGACAGTCAGGCGCTGTCGGCCCGGGAGAGTGGCGTGGGATGCTTGCCTTCGACCCAGCCGAGGCTGCCACTGTCGGTTGGCTGGAACCACTCGAGACGCGATGCCAGCTCGACTACGCTACCCACGACGATCAAGGTCGGCGGGCGGGGCTGATGCGCGCCCAGGCTATCGGGCAGGCGGGACAGCGTACCCAGATGCACGCGCTGATTGGCTGTCGTGCCCTGCTCGATCAGCGCCAGCGGCGTAGCGCCATCCAGCCCGTACGCCATCAGCCGCTCGCGAATCAGATCCAACGCGCCTAGGCCCATATAGAAGACCAGCGTCTGATCGCCACGCGCCAGCGCCGTCCAGTCGAGATCGCAGCTGCCATTCTTGAGATGGCCGGTGACGAAGCGCACCGACTGAGCATGATCGCGATGGGTCAGCGGAATTCCCGCATAGGCGGCGCAGCCGGAGGCCGCGGTGATTCCCGGCACCACGTCGAAATCGATGTCGGCGGCGACCAGCGCCTCGAGCTCCTCACCGCCCCGGCCAAAGATGAACGGGTCTCCGCCCTTGAGACGGACCACCCGGTTACCCGCCTTGGCCCAGTCGACCAGCGCCTGATTGATACCCTCCTGGGGCACACTGTGCCTTGAACGCGCCTTGCCGACGTAGAAACGCCGCGCCGAGGGATCGATCAGCGCCAGGATTTCCTGGCTGACCAGCCGATCGTGTATCACCACATCCGCGCGCTGCAGCTGCCTGAGCGCCTTCAGCGTCAGCAACTCCGGGTCGCCGGGACCGGCACCGACCAGCGAGACATGGCCCCGTCGCCAATGGCCATCGGCAGGGACGGAGGCAGAGGCGGCCTGCGCGGTATCGTTCACGGTCACCCGCGGCGGCAGACGGACGCTGCACAGTGTCGGATGCGCCGGTACGTAAACCGCGACGCCGGCTTCTACTGCCACGCTGGCGACTTCCCGGTCCCGCTCCCCATCCCCACTGGCAACCAGCCATAGCTGCCCCGCCCCAGCCACCGGTTCATCGTCACGCACCACCCACCCTTGCGCGCCGCACAGAGACGCCAGGGCTGGCATCAGCGAAACCGCATGCACGGTCACGACCGGCATCAGCCCGGTGATACGCTGCGCCAGCGCCAGCGCCTCGCTGCCGCCACCGATCAGGTGAACGTCGAGGCGGGACGGATCGTATTGCAGGGTGAGGAAATCGGTCACGAGTCGGGCCGTCGGTTGGGGATGGGCGATGGAACCGTCGCGTCTGGTATGCCGCCAGCCATCGGTTCAGGACGCAAGCAGCAAAGTTTAATGCCCCGTAGCGGATAGGCGAAGTAACGCTTGTTTGTAGGGTTATAACCAAATGACCCTTCATAACCTTTTGCTATGAAGGGTCGGGGGCCGTCACACCGTCACTCGGCGTTGAAGCGCGTGAGTCCGCCCATGTACGGCGACAGGGCTGCCGGCACGTCCACGCTGCCGTCGGCATTCTGGTAGTTTTCTAGCACCGCCAGCAGACAGCGCCCTACCGCCAGACCGGAGCCGTTCAGCGTGTGTACCAGCTGCGGCTTTTTCTGTTCAGGGCTGCGGAAACGCGCCTGCATCCGCCGCGCCTGGTAATCCTCGCAGTTGGAGACCGAGGAGATCTCGCGATAGGTCTGCTGGCTCGGCAGCCACACTTCCAGATCGTAGGTCTTGGTGGCGCTGGCGCCCATGTCGCCGGTGCACAGGGTCACCACCCGATACGGCAGTTCCAGCGCCTGCAGGATCGCCTCGGCGTGCCCCCGCATGGATTCCAGCGCCTCGTAGCTGGTGGCCGGATCGACCACCTGGACCATCTCGACCTTGTCGAACTGGTGCTGACGGATCATGCCACGCGTGTCGCGACCGTAGGC
Source organism: Salinicola sp. V024 (assembly GCF_052645315.1). NCBI lineage: Bacteria > Pseudomonadati > Pseudomonadota > Gammaproteobacteria > Oceanospirillales > Halomonadaceae > Salinicola > Salinicola sp. V024. The sequence goes on along the minus strand of NZ_JBQXYB010000001.1, from coordinate 549,485 downwards.
ACCGGCCTCGCTGCGAAAACACGGGGTATGGGCGGTCAACTTCAGCGGCAGCGCGGCATGATCAAGAATCTCGTCGCGCACGAAGTTGGTCAGCGGCACCTCGGCGGTGGGGATCAGGTAATAGTCGCTGTCGGCAAGCTTGAACAGATCCTCACCGAACTTGGGTAGCTGTCCGGTACCGGTCAGCGTCTCGGCGTTGACCATATACGGCACATAGCACTCTTCGTAACCGTGCTCCTGCGTCTGCTTGTCGAGCATGAACTGCGCCAGCGCCCGGTGCAGGCGGGCGATCGGTCCACGCATCACGGCGAAACGCGAACCGGTCAGCTTGGTCGCCATCTCGAAATCGAGATAGCCGAATCGGGCACCCAGATCGACATGGTCACGGACGTCGAAATCGACTTCCCGCGGCGCACCCCAGCGATGCAGCTCGACGTTGTCGCTCTCGTCCGCCCCTTGTGGCACGTCTGCATGTGGCAGATTGGGCAGTCCGGCGACCAGATCATCCCAGGCCTGCTGCACCTCGCCCAGCTCACGCTTGGCCGTATCGAGGTCGTCGCCGAGCTGGCCGACTTCGGCCAGCAGCGGCTGAATGTCCTCGCCGGCGGCCTTGGCCTTGCCGATCGACTTGGAGCGCACGTTACGCTCGTTCTGCAGCTGCTCGGTCCGCGTCTGCAGCTCACGACGGCGGGACTCGAGCGACTCGAGCTGCGCGGTATCGAGAGTGAAGCCCCGCAGGGCCAGGCGTTCGGCGACGAACTGCGGATCGCTACGCAACAGCTTCGGATCGAGCATGAGTGGGTTCCGTTGTTTGAAATGGAAAGTTCGAAATGGAAAGTTCGAAATGAACAGTCTGAAATGAAAACCGTGACAACAGCCGCATGACCGGCGACGGCAGCTCACCGTTCTGGCGATCACTCTTTACGAGGAGAATATTGTAGGGAAAACCCCACCCCGGCACCATGCGCCACCCGGGATTCGTGTCACACCGCGATCTGGCGCGCTAAACTGTTCGCCCTCGAGCGCTGAAAGCGCTGTGAACCGACTCTAGTAGCGCCTTCGGCGCTGTGAACCGACAACCTGCCAGGTGGAAATCCACCCGGCGACGGCCGCCTGACCGGCCCGACCTGATGGCTTGCTGCATGACGATAATGACACGCCTTGACCCGGCCGATGCCGAGCTGACGCTGCCCGAGCGCTACCGCCGATTCCTCGACGAGCTGGCTGCGGCCGGCTTTCACGGCGATATCGGCGATGACGCCGCCAACCGCACCGTACTGGCCACCGACAATTCGATCTACCAGCGCCAGCCGGCGGCGGTTCTCTATCCACGCGACGCCCTGGATCTCGAGCTGATCGCTCGGCTGATCGGCCGGGAGACGTATCGCGATATCGTGCTCGCCCCGCGTGGCGGCGGCACCGGCACCAACGGTCAGTCGCTGACCGACGGGCTGGTGGTGGATGTTTCCCGGCACATGAACCGGATCCTCGAGATCGACGTCGAAAACCGCCGCGTGCGGATACAGGCAGGCGTGGTCAAGGATCAGCTCAACGCGGCTCTCAAACCGCACGGCCTGTTCTTCGCTCCGGAACTCTCGACCTCCAATCGCGCCACACTCGGCGGCATGATTTCCACTGATGCCAGCGGTCAGGGCAGCTGCGAGTACGGCAAGACCCGCGACCATGTGCTCGGACTCGATATCGTGCTGCCGGGCGGCGAGCGTTTCGAGAGCTGGCCGCTGGACGACGAAGCGTTGACGACCGCCTGCCAACGCGATGATCGGGTCGGTGAGATCCATCGCGCGGTGAGCGGCATCGCCGAAACCGAGCGCGAACGCATTGCCTCGATTTTCCCGCCGCTCAACCGCTGCCTGACCGGCTACGATCTGGCCCATCTGGTCGATGACCAGGGCCGCTTCGATCTCAACAGCGTGCTATGTGGCTCCGAAGGCTCGCTGGCGCTGCTCAACGAGGCGACGCTCAACGTGCTGCCGTTGCCGCGCCATTCGACCCTGGTCAACGTGCGCTACGCCAGTTTCATGGAGGCGCTGCGCGATGCCAAGGCGCTGATGTCGGTAGGCGACCCCACTTCGATCGAGACGATCGACGATCGCGTGCTCCAGCTGGCGATGGAGGATTTCGTCTGGGACAGCGTGGCGGAGTTCTTCCCTGCCGTCGTTAATGACAATGGTGATCGAGGCGCGCCCATTCGCGGCATCAATCTGGTCGAGTTCAACGACGACGATCCGCAACGCTTGGCCGAACGCGTCAACGCTTTTACCGATCACCTGGGCTCGGATGCCAGCGTCGAGCGGCTCGGCTATACCCTGGCAGAGGGCCGACCGCAGATCGGCCGGGTCTACGCCATGCGCAAACGTGCCGTGGGCCTGCTCGGCAATGCCAGGGTCGACGCCAAGGGCGAAAAACGTCCGATCCCGTTCGTCGAAGACACCGCGGTGCCGCCGGAACGCCTGGCCGATTATATCGCCGAGTTCCGCCAGTTGCTGGACGCCCGCGACCTCGAATACGGCATGTTCGGTCACGTCGATGCCGGCGTGCTCCATGTGCGCCCCGCCATCGACATGAAGGATCCCGATCAGGCGCGCCTGATCCGCGAGATTTCCGACGAAGTCGCGGCGCTGACCCAGCGCTACGGCGGCCTGCTATGGGGCGAGCACGGCAAGGGCGTGCGTTCGGAATACTCGCCGCGTTTCTTCGGCGAGCTCTACCCGGCATTGCAACGCGTCAAGGCGGCATTCGACCCGCACAACCAGTTCAATCCCGGCAAGATCGCGACGCCTCTTTCCATCCCGCCGCTTTTTAGCCCTCCCGAGGCCGAGGGTCTTTCCATCCCGCCCGAAGCCGCGGGCAGCGCAAATGAGACCGCCACGCAATCCGCAGCGTCGAGAGCCTGGTCAGCCGAGATCGGTATCGTCGACGGTCACGATCCCGGGTTGCTGGCGATCGATGGGGTGACGACGCGGGGCGAACTGGACCGCCAGATCGATGAGCGCGTGTGGCAGGAACACGCCAGCGCGGTCTACTGCAACGGCAACGGCGCCTGCTACAACTACGACCCCGATGACGCCATGTGTCCGTCGTGGAAGGCGACGCGCGAGCGCGTGCACTCCCCCAAGGGGCGAGCCAGTCTGATGCGCGAATGGCTTCGCCGCCAGGGCAATGCCGGCGTCGACGTCCTCGAGATCGCTCAGGCGCAGCGCCGCGCCGGCTTCGGCGCCTGGCTCGCCGCCCAGCCCGGCAAGCTCCAGCGAGCGATTGCCCGGCGCCGGGGCGAGGACGATTTCTCGCATCAGGTCTACGACGCCATGGCCGGGTGTCTGGCGTGCAAGTCCTGCGCTGGCCAGTGTCCGATCAAGGTCGACGTGCCCGACTTCCGCTCGCGCTTTCTCGAGAGCTATCACAGTCGTTACGCCCGGCCGCTACGGGACTACCTGATCGGCGGGCTGGAGTTCGTGATTCCACACCTGCAGCCTGCCGCACCGCTCTACAACGCCCTGCTCGACAACCGCCTGGTCGATCGCTTCCTGGCGAAAGGTCTCGGCATCGTCGATAGCCCGAAGCTCTCCCGCGCCAGCCTCGGGAAAATGCTCGATGCCTGGGGGATCGCCGAGGCCACGCCGCTGACGCTGGGCAGGCTGACCGACGCGCAGAAGCGTCGCAGCGTGGTGCTGGTCCAGGACGCCTTCACCAGCCACTTCGAGTCGCGGCTGGTGATGGACGTGATCGAACTGCTGTCACGGCTCGATATCCGGGTGTTCGTCGCCCCGTTCCAGCCCAACGGCAAACCGCTGCAGGTGCAGGGATTCCTCGGCCGCTTCGCGCGCACGGCCGAAAAGCAGGCCGCCGGACTCAGGGCGCTCGCCCGTTTCGGCGTGCCGCTGGTGGGCATCGATCCGGCGATGACGCTCACCTATCGGCAGGAGTACATCAAGACACTGGGGCCGCAAGCGGTACCGGAAGTCCTGCTGCTGCAGGAGTGGCTGCTGTCGCTGGGGCCCTCGATCCTGCCGCCGGATTTCAGCGCCGACGCTCTCGAATCCGTCGATCCCGGGTATCGTCTGATGAGCCACTGCACCGAGAAAACCAACGCTCCAGGCAGTCCCAAGGCGTGGCAGCAACTGTTCGCGCGTTTCGGGCTCACACTGGATCTCGTTGCCACTGGCTGCTGCGGCATGTCAGGCACTTACGGTCATGAAGCCCGCCATCGCGAGACGTCGGAAACGATCTACGATCTCTCATGGCGCACGCCGGTGGAGGACGATGCCCATTCGGGCCGACTGCTGGCCACCGGCTACTCCTGCCGGAGCCAAGTCAAGCGATTCTCCGATCAGACATTACCGCACCCGCTGCAGGCGCTGCTGAAGCACGTCAGGATCGTCGGCGCAGTGTCTTGACGTTGAGACGAGACCGTAATCCATCGGCGGACGTCGGCAACCGTCGATCTCGTGCCATACTTTGCCGACCCAGGGCCTGTCGCTTTACGTTCTGGCCTGTCGCTTCATTGAGAAGGAGCACGCTTCATGTCGAGCAATTGGATTCTGGTCAATTTCATCGCCATCTGGACAGTAGCTGCCGTCACCCCGGGGCCTAACTTCTTCCTGACGCTGCAGACAGGGATCGTACACGGACGCCGTGCAGCGATGATCGCCGTCGCCGGGCTCGCCACGGGTACATTCGCCTGGGGGCTGTTCGGCTATTTCGGCATTGCCCTGCTGTTTGCGCTGGCGCCGTGGCTCTACCTCACGCTCAAACTGGTCGGCGGTGCCTATCTGTTGTTTCTCGGCGGACGACTGATTCTGCACAGCTTCCGCGGCGCGGGCGATGAGGCGATCCACACGAATCCTGGGCTATCCGGTGGTCAGGTCTATCGCCGAGGCGTGCTCACCGGCGCCTCGAACCCGAAGACGGCGCTGTTCGTGAGCAGCCTGTTCGCCTCGACGCTGCCGGCCCACGCACCGGCATGGATGGGCATTATCTGTATCGCCGCGATGCTGGCGGTCTCCGTGTGCTGGTACAGCTTGATCGCACTCGCCTCTACCACGCCGCGGCTGCGCGCCCTGTATCGGCGCACGCGGCACTGGATCGAACGCTGCGCTGGTGTCGTGTTCATCGGCTACGGCGGTCGACTGATCACGCTGCGCTGAAGTTGCGACATGAGAGCGCGGTACACCTGAAGCGCTACCCCGAAACCGCATGACTCAACGGCCGTCGATCACCCGAGCAACCGCACTCTTCTTCATCTATGCTCGGCGGCAATCCTTTCATCCGGAGCTCGTCTCGCCATGTCCGAAGCCCAACACGTCGTCTGCCCCCACTGCCACGCCGTCAATCGCGTCGCCAACGCGCGCCTGACGGACAGTCCCAACTGCGGGCAGTGCCACAACGCGCTGTTCACCGGCGAACCGTTGGCGCTGGATTCCGCCAACTTCGACCGCCACCTGTCGCGCAGCGATCTTCCGCTGCTGGTCGATTTCTGGGCCGACTGGTGCGGCCCGTGCAAAGCGATGGCACCGGGATTCGCCAAGGCTGCCGGCGAGCTCGAGCCGCAGATCCGCCTGGCCAAGCTGGATACCGAAGCCGCCACCGATGTTGCGTCACGCTATGGCATCCGCAGCATCCCCACGCTGATTCTGTTTCGCGGCGGTCGCGAGATCGCCCGCCAGGCCGGCGCCATGGGTCAGGCGGATATCGTCAGCTGGGTCCGGCGACAAACTGCCACACCCTGAAAATCTCGTTTCTCGGGCCGTTCGGCATTGCATCGGTCGCATGCCCCGGCTAGTCTGCGCGCCCTTTGCCCCGGCCCGGAGAGACTGCCATGGAAAATGCCGCCCTAGCGCTGACCGGCATCGGCCTGCTGGCGCTGATCTGTCAGTGGGTCGCCTGGCAACTGCGTGTCCCGGCCATTTTACCGCTGCTGATAACCGGCATCGTCGTGGGTCCGGTGACCGGCGTGCTCGAACCCGACGCGGTGCTCGGCGAGCTGCTGTTTCCGCTGGTGTCGCTGGCGGTGGCGGTGATCCTGTTCGAGGGGGCGCTGACGCTCGACTTTCGTGAGCTGCGCGGCCATGGCCGGACCGTCAGTCGGCTGGTGACCTGGGGCGCGCTGATCACCGCGCTGATCGCGATCGCCGCCGCTCATCTCATCTTGGGATTGTCGTGGGAAATGGCCAGCGTGCTGGGCGCCCTGCTGGTGGTTACCGGGCCGACCGTGGTACTGCCGATGCTGCAGACGCTTCGCGCTCGCGAACACGTCAGCCAGATTCTGCGCTGGGAAGGCATTCTGATCGATCCGATCGGCGCCATCGGTGCCGTGCTGGTCTATGAATTCGTCTCGCTGGGACTCTCCAACGGTGCCGCCGCCCATACCCTGATCAGTTTTGCCCAGACGGCGGTGATCGGTTTCGGGCTAGGTACCGCAGGCGGCTACCTGTGGGGCAGCGTGCTGCGTCATTACTGGCTGCCGCAGCGTCTTCACAGCTTCGGCACCCTGATGATCATGCTGACGCTGTTCACCCTCTCCAATCAGCTGTTCCATGAATCCGGTCTGCTGACAGTGACCGTCATGGGCGTCTGGATGGCCAACATGCGTGGCGTGCCGACGCAGCCGATCCTGGAATTCAAGGAGACGCTGTCGATCCTGCTGATCTCGGGACTGTTCATTCTGCTGGCGGCACGCCTGAGTCTCGAGCAGCTGGGACTGCTGTCGTGGGAAGCCTGGGTGTTTCTGGCCATTCTGGTATGGGTGGCGCGTCCGCTGGCGGTGTGGCTGTGCACCTGGGGTAGCTCGCTCAACTGGCGGGAAAAGGCGTTACTGGCGTGGCTTTCCCCGCGCGGTATCGTCGCGGCGGCGGTGGCGTCGCTGTTCGCGATTCGACTCGAAGCCCTGGAAGTGCCCGGGGCCGAGCTGCTGGTACCGATCACGTTTCTGGTGATCATCAGTACCGTCGTCGTACAGAGCCTGTTTTCGCGGCCGCTGGCCCGGCTCCTGAAGGTCAATGCGCCGAGGGCGTCGGGCTTTCTGGTCATCGGCGCCAACCCGGTCGCCAGAGCACTGGGCAGCGCTCTGCAGGAAGCCGGCTTCGCGGTGCGCCTGTGCGACCACAACTGGGATGCGATTCAGGAAGCGCGAATGGCCAATCTGCCCATCTACTACGGCAATCCGCTGTCGGAGCACGCCTCCCAGCATCTGGGCCTGGCCGGTCTCGGCCACCTGCTGCCGCTATCGCCCTATCGCGAGCTCAACAACCTCGCCGCGCTGCACTTCGAGCATATCCTGGGTCATGGCAAGGTGTTTCGCCTGGCCGTCGAATCATCGCGCAGCGCGCGGCGCCACCATCAGCAGGCACTGGCCCACCTGCCACTGCTGTTCGATGGCAATACCACCTTCACCCGGCTATCCAGCCTGATCTCCCAGGGCGCCGCCGTTCGTCACGCCAAGATCAGCGATAGCTTCGACATCGACGACTATCGGCGCATCCATCGCGATCGGCTGTTGACGCTGTTCACGCTCTCGACCAGCGGTCGCATCCGTATCGCCACCGCCGACAAGCCGCTGACGCCCAAAGCCGGCGACACCCTGATCAGCCTGATCTTTCCCGATTCACCGGAGTTCTGACCCGCCCTTTCCCCGACTGGACTTCCCGGCTGGCCTCGCATCTCCACGAAGCCATGCCGTCAATGCGTCGAGAGCGCCCGCCTAACCAACGACAGACGCCGCTCCTCGACTGATACTCGAGAAGCGGCGTCGACAGGATCGATGATCGTTCCGGGCCGTGAGTCAAACGCAAATCGAGGCTAGAAGAACATTCGGCGTAGCGCGCTGCCCGGCTCTTCCTCGCGCATGAACGCCTCGCCCACCAGGAAGGCGTTGACGTCGTATTCGCGCATGCGGGCGACATCGTCGCGGGTGTTGATGCCGGATTCGGTCACGACCGTCACCCCCTGGGGGATGCGCTTGAGCAGCTCGAAGGTGGTGTCGAGCGAGGTTTCGAAGGTGCGCAGATCGCGATTGTTGATGCCGACCAGCGGCAGGTCCAGCATCAGCGCCCGCTCGAGCTCGAAGATATCGTGTACCTCGACCAGCACATCCATGCCCAGCGCCGTCGCCTGCTGATGGAGATCCTTGAGCTGGGCGTCGTCGAGCGCCGCCACGATCAACAGGATGCAGTCGGCGCCGATCCCTCTCGCTTCGGCGATCTGATAGCCATCGATGATGAAATCCTTGCGGATGACCGGCAGATCACATGCTTCCCGCACGGCGATCAGATAGTCTTCGTGGCCCTGAAAATAGTCGGCATCGGTCAATACCGACAGACAGCTGGCGCCCGCTGCCGCGTAGTCGATCGCGATTTCCGCCGGGCGAAAATCCTCGCGGATAACGCCCCTGGACGGCGAGGCCTTCTTGATTTCGGCGATCACGGCGGGGTCTCCGCCGTCGATGCAGGCGTTAAGCGCCGAGACGAATCCCCGCGGTGCGCTCTGCGTTTTCGCCCGCTCGAGCCATTCCTGCTCGCTGACCGCCTGGCGACGCTCGGCGATCTCCTCACGCTTACGCGTCAGAATCTTGGCCAGAATGGTCGGCAGTTCATTATCGGCGGCGTCGGTCATCTTGGATTCCTGTTGAGCTGGTTCGGCTACAACGCTCGTTCGGCGAAGGCACTTAGGCTAGAAGGCATTTAGGCTAAAAGGCACTGGGGCTATAAAGACGCGCTGACATCAGTCGGCAAAGACGCGAGTGAAGTCGGAGAGCTCCTTGAGCTTCTCCAGCGGCAGCTTGGAAGCCTGCGCGTCCTGCGCCATCAGCACGCCTTCCTTGAGCGAGTCGGCGATGCCGGCGGCAAATAGCGCCGCGCCGGCGTTGAGCGCCACGATATCCCCTGCCGTACCCTTGCCGACCAGCGCCTCCTTGACCAGCTTGAGACTGTCTTCGGCGGTCACGACCTTCAGCGCTTCGAGCGATTGCCGTTCGATCCCCAGGGATTCGGGCGTGATGGTGTACTCGCGGATCTCGCCATCACGCAGCTCGGCGACGCGCGTCGGTGCCGCTACCGAGATTTCATCCAGACCATCCTCGGCGTGGACGACCAGGACGTGTTCGCTGCCCAGCTTGCGTAGCGACTCCGCCACCAGCGGCACCAGATGCGGCGCGTAGACGCCCAACAACTGATTGGGGGCACCGGCCGGATTGGTCAACGGCCCGAGAATGTTGAATACCGTGCGCACGCCCATCTCGCGTCGCGGACCGATGGCATGACGCATCGCCTGATGATGCCGAGGCGCGAACATGAAACCCACGCCGACCTGTTCGATGCAGCGCGCAATGGTCGCCGCATCCAGATCGAGATAGATGCCCGCTACGTCGAACAGATCCGCACTGCCGGCGGAAGACGATACGCCCCGGTTACCGTGCTTGGCGACGTGGCCGCCAGCCGCCGCGACGACGAAGCTCGAGGCCGTGGAGACGTTGAACAGGTTGGCGCCGTCGCCGCCAGTACCGACGATATCGACGATGTTGTCGCAGTCGATCGAGACCGGCTGCATCAGTTCACGCATCACCTGTGCCGCCGCCGTGATCTCGTCGGCGGTTTCCCCCTTCATCGCCAGTCCGATCAGGAAGCCGCCGATCTGCGCCTCTGTCGCCTCCCCGGTCATGATGGCGTGCATCACGGCATGGGTATCTTCGTAACTGAGATTATGACCGCGCATGACCGCGCCAATCGCGTCCCGCATTTGCATGTTGTGTCCTCGCCCTTCCCGGCCGACCGTTTCGGATCAGGCGCGCCGTTTCAAGAAATTGGCCAGCAGTTCGTGCCCCTGGCGAGACAGAATCGATTCGGGGTGAAATTGCACCCCTTCGATATCCAGCGTCTTGTGCTTCAACCCCATGATCAGCCCCGGGGTCGGATCGTCGTCGTCCACCCATGCCGTGACTTCGAGGCAGTCAGGCAGGCTTTCGGCATCGACTACCAGTGAATGGTAGCGCGTCACTTCCAGCGGATCTTCGAGCCCCTCGAAGACCCCCTGCTCCCGGTGGCGAATTCGTGAGGTCTTGCCATGCATCACCTGCGGCGCCCGAATCACGTCGCCACCATACACCTGACCGATCGCCTGATGACCCAGGCACACGCCCAATATCGGAATCTTGCCGGCAAAGTGGCGAATCGCCGCCATCGAGATACCCGCCTCGTTGGGCGTACACGGCCCGGGCGAAACCACCAGATGAGTCGGTTCATAGCGCTCGAGGTCAGCGAGGTCCACTTCATCGTTGCGCACGGTAATCACTTTCGCCCCCAACTCCCCCAGATACTGGACGATGTTGAAGGTAAAGCTGTCGTAGTTATCGATCATGAGGACGGACATGGAAACAAACTCCTGGTATGTCGAATCAATCGGCCTGAGTTCCCGATTTCCTGCTCGGAATCATCACCCGAGCCGATCGTTTCAGCGATGCCACCTCATGGAACGAAACGAGCACACAAAAAAAATGCCGCCCCATGGGGCGGCATTGTTATCGAACGTCAATCCACAGACGCCGGCGAGCCACCCTTGCGTTAAAGGCGCCACCACCACTGGTTCGGTCTGTGCGATTGGTTCGTTTTCATGTCCGGTATAGTGCCGTGTGCCGACTCGCCCTGTCAATCGGTGGCGCGGCCTTGTCGACACCTCGTTCGTCCGCGTTCCCGGTCTCTCTCACGCAGCACCTTCACTCGTGTCACGCCTCGTCACTCGACTTCTGCTTCTTCCGCCGACAGGTCGCCCCCTTCGAGTCTCGTCATCAGCTCGCCGATATCAGGAAAGATCGGCTCGATCGCGATCTGCCCGGCCTTCAAGGGACCCAGTCGCACGCTCAGGAATTGCCAGAAAACGAGGCCATAGCTGCCGACGTATTGACCGACTCGAGATTGCCGGGGAACGCCTTCGCCACGCGCGAGTCGCCGCGCCAGGTGAGGAAGGATCTGATCCAGGAGCTGCTCGAAGGCCTCCATGTCGCTTGGCGACTCCGTCGTCAGCCCCGGCAGAGCGGGTACCAACGCCTCCCAGCATCGCGGAGACGAAAATTTAGGTCTGATGACCACATCGAAAACGAACTCTTGCATAGGGCTCCCCGCCGATATCCCTGACCACATCGCGGCTTATCATTGTGACTGCTCGACACGAATCGCGGTCGCGTTCGCGGCTTGAAACATTGTGGGAGACGTTCGGCGAGGCAAACGGGCGAAGAAGCCCGCATAATTCGCCTAATTCGAATGGCCAGAACCTAGGTCAGAACTTAAATCAGAACTTAAATCAGAACTTAAATCAGAACTTAAGCCAGAACTTAGGCCGTAAACACGAAAAAGCCGCTCGACGCGTTGGCGGCGAGCGGCTTTTTCGAAGGCGATTCTGGTGGAGCCTAGCGGGATCGAACCGCTGACCTCAACACTGCCAGTGTTGCGCTCTCCCAGCTGAGCTAAGGCCCCTGATAACGACTGTCCCTCAGGACGCGACGCACTATAAAAGGCCTCGAACTCGAGGTCAACCCCCGGGTGAATTCGCCGCCGCGACATGCGCCCGGCACGCCGAATATCGCCGCCCGACACGGTTTTGTCGGCCGCAAATTCCCGGCTCGAATAGGGAGCATATGATCGGGTAATCTGGCACACTCGATCAACAAGGGATAAGCAAAATCGGACATCGCAGAATACCGATCCAGCGTTCCTCACTATCATCGAGGCCTCAGCTAGACGGATCCTGGCGTTAACACCTTGGACCTCAGCGCGTGGCTGGCCCATGCAGAAAAAGCAGATTTCAATGTTGCCATTGGTGGGCGCCCAATATGGTCGTCCACGGCGAGTTTGCGCGGATAACGCCAGAATTCAGGAGTCATCTTGATCAAGGTACTGGTAGCCGACGACCATCATCTGGTGCGTACAAGTATTGCTCGCGTACTGGCCTGCGAGCCTGACATCGAGATCGTTGCCGAAGCCGACAGCGGAGAAAGTGCGCTGCAAGGCTGTCGGGAGCATCTACCGGATATCGCGATGATCGATATTCGAATGCCGGGCATCGGCGGTCTGGAAACGATTCTGAAACTGCTCAAGACGCAACCCGCGATCCGGATCGTCGTCCTCACCGGCCAGGTCGAAGAAGGCACGGCCCAGCGGCTGATCGATTCCGGCGTCAGCGGGTTCATCAGCAAGGGCACCGAACTGGACCTGATGATCGACGCTGTGCGCCGAGTTGCCGCCGGCGAGCGCTTCATTAGTCCCGACATTGCGCAGCGATTGGTGCTCGCTCGCAGCGCAGGAGTTCAGAGCCCCTTCGATCAGCTCTCGCACCGCGAGTTGCAGATCGCGACCATGATCATCCACTGCCAGAAAGTGAATCGGATCTCGGAGCAGCTCTGTCTCAGCCCCAAGACGGTCAACACCTACCGCTACCGTATCTTCGACAAACTGCAGGTTCAGTCGGACGTGGAACTGACCCATCTCGGCCTGCGCTACGGCATGCTGGAAGGCTTCGAACCAATATCGTGATGGCCCGGAAATCATGGATTCTACGCCTTTCCACAGCGGTAAACCTCGGCGTGTACCGCCAGGATTTTGATATACTTCGGCGATGAATGAATCCTCGATCGATACCCTGCCACGCTTTGATGCCAAGCACTTCCTGAAGTCGGTTTCGGAGTCGCCGGGCGTGTACCGCATGCTCGACGAGCATGCCAACGTGCTTTACGTCGGCAAGGCCAAACGGCTGAAGCCGCGGTTGGCCAGTTATTTTCGTGGCGCGCTGAATGCCAAGACCCAGGCGCTGGTCGCGCGAATCGAAGACATCCAGGTCACGATCACCCGCAGCGAGACCGAAGCACTGCTTCTCGAACAGACCTTGATCAAGGAGCTGCGCCCGCCCTACAACATCTTGTTGCGCGACGACAAGTCGTATCCCTACGTCTTCGTCAGCGACCGGCACCCTTACCCCGCGCTGGAGTTCAAACGGGTTCGGCAGAAGCGGCGTGACGGGCGCTATCTCGGGCCCTATCCGAGCTCAACCGCGGTTCGCGAGAGTCTGTCGCTGATGCAGAAGATCTTTCGTATCCGCAACTGCGAAGATAGCGTCTTTGCTCATCGCCACCGCCCTTGTCTGCAGTATCAGATCAAGCGCTGCAGCGCGCCCTGCGTCGACTACATCAGCGAAGCCGACTACCGTCAGGACGTCGAGCACGCCATGATGTGCCTCGAAGGGCGCAGCGAGCAGGTCACGCAGCAGCTGGCCGCCAGCATGGAGCGCGCCAGCGACTCGCTGAATTTCGAGGAGGCCGCACGCCTGCGGGACCAGGTTCAGCAGCTGCGCCGGCTTCAGGAAAAGCAGTACGTCGACAACGCCGATGGTGATGCCGATATCTTCGCGCTGGCCGAGCAGCCGGGCGGACTCTGCATCAGCGTCCTGGCCATTCGCCAGGGGCGCATGCTCGGCGCCAGGCACCATCAGCCCGACAACGGCCTGGATCTCGCCGCGGACGAACTGCTCAGCGAATTCGTCAGTCAGTACTACCTGGGGCAGTCCAAGGAGATTCCGCTCGAGATCATCGCCTCGCATCCGTTGACGGATAGCGAACTGCTGCAGGCTGCGTTAAGCGAGCACGCCGGCCGCCGAATCCGCGTTGCTGCCCAGGTACGCGGCCACCGCGCGCAGTGGCGGAAACTGGCCATCACCAACGCCGAGCAGCACTTGGCGACCCAGCTCGCCAATCGCAGTCAACTGGGCAAGCGTTTCGAGTCGCTCCGCGAGGCACTGGACGTGCCGGCGACTCCTGCTCGCCTCGAGTGCTTCGACATCAGCCACAGCCATGGCGAGGCGACTGTTGCCTCCTGCGTGGTGTTTGATCACAAAGGCCCCGCCAAATCCGACTATCGTCGCTTCAACATCGAAGGCGTGGCCGCCGGTGACGACTACGCGGCAATGCGGCAGGCATTGACCCGACGCTTCAAGCGTCTGCAGAAAGGCGAAGGCAAACTGCCGGACATCCTGATCGTCGACGGCGGCAAGGGCCAGTTGAACATGGCCCGGGAAGTGCTTGTCGAACTGGAGGTTACCGGGGTCGCCCTGATTGGCGTCGCCAAGGGCACCACTCGCAAGGCCGGCCTGGAAACCTTGTTCATCGAGACGGTGGACCGCACACTCGATCTCGATACCAGCTCTCCGGCGCTGCACCTGCTTCAGCATATTCGCGACGAAGCGCACCGTTTCGCGATCACCGGTCACCGTCAACGCCGCGACAAGCAGCGCCGGACCTCGACGCTGCAGGATATTCCCGGTGTCGGGCCGAAACGTCGCCGCGAGCTGTTACGCTTTTTCGGAGGGCTGCAGGGCGTACGCAAGGCAACTAGGGACGATCTTTCACGCGTTCCCGGGATCAATGAACAGATGGCAGCTACGATTCACCAGGCGCTTCATGGATGACCACACTCATCAGGCGTAAAATGCCCGACTTTCACCTCCCAGTAAGGATGCTAGAGGCACGATGAACATTCCCAACATGCTCACCCTGGCTAGAATCGTGTTCATCCCGCTGATGGTGGTGCTGTTCTATATCCCCTACAGCTGGAGCATGCTCGTGACGGCGGCGCTGTTCGGCCTTGCCGCGATCACCGACTGGCTGGACGGCTATCTGGCCAGGCGCTGGGATCAGAGCACACCGTTCGGCGCCTTCCTCGATCCCGTCGCGGACAAGGTCATGGTGGCGGTCGCGCTGGCGCTGCTGATCGAGCGCTACCAGGTCTGGTGGCTGACGCTGCCGGCCCTGGTCATTATCGGTCGGGAAATCGTGATCTCGGCCCTTCGCGAATGGATGGCGGAAATCGGCCAGCGCAAGCGCGTCGCGGTATCCTGGATCGGCAAGTCGAAGACGACGCTGCAGATGATCTCCCTGCTGCTGCTACTGGGCTTTCCCCCGTCCACCCTCATCGCCCATCTCGGCATCGTGCTGCTCTACGCGGCGGCATGTCTGACGCTGTGGTCGATGGCTCAGTATCTCAAGGCCGCATGGCCGGAACTGACCCGCTCGCTCTGACCGAAAAACGACATAAGCGTTTGACACTTACGCACTTATCCTTATAATGCGACGGCGTGTTCAGCGGGAATAGCTCAGTGGTAGAGCATCGCCTTGCCAAGGCGAGGGTCGGGAGTTCGAATCTCCTTTCCCGCTCCAAACATGTTGTGATGGAAACGGTCAGCGAGGGTCGGAAGCTGGAACGCCAGCCCGGTCAAATCTCCTTTCCCGCTCCAAACGCATATTTCGATCCGAGATATCCAAGTCATCTGTACTGAAAAGATCAGTTCAAACGACAGATTCTCGTAACTCGAAATCAGGCTGGATGGCAGAGTGGTTATGCAGCGGACTGCAACTCCGTGTACGCCGGTTCGATTCCGACTCCAGCCTCCACTTCTCAAGTAGATCGAATCCGAGCGATTCGGTTACTCTCCTGGTTACCGGCACTTCGTTTTCAGAAAGCGACCGGACAAGATTGACCGGTTGTCGTCGGCCCGGATGGCGAAATTGGTAGACGCAAGGGACTTAAAATCCCTCGGTGGCAACACCGTGCCGGTTCGAGCCCGGCTCCGGGCACCATCTTCAGGCTAGACCTTCCCTCGCTGCAAATGATCGACGGTTCCGGTGTTCATCATCATTATACTATCACTATCGGCTCCCGGTAGATCACGGCCCGTGTGATAGATAATTCGCCCCCTGCGATAGATACGCCCTCCCCAGAAGCGTGATTCCCATTCTGAAAATGCCCGCTTCATGCCAAGCTTGAAGGCGGAGTGCCGTTCTCGAGAGCCATCAATCGAATGTAGAGTGTGGAAAACTGGCGCTGAGATTCGCAGGGAAAAAGCGACTCGATGACACCTGGCGTTGCCACCCCGAGCATCGAGTCGAAGTCGTCGCAGGGAAGCGACAAAAAGCGTCGGACGACTCGATTCAATGTCATCGAAGGTTGGCCCGATCATCGGCGGCGAACGTGCGAGCCCGGCCTTTGATGAAAGCTTTATCGGCCGACGCCTGGAGGACTTGAATGCGCCCGAGGCCATGCGGCACCCTGCGAAGGGACTTCCAAGGTGTCATACTTTTGCGCTGCCATTTCGACGCGTCTGTCATGACCATCCCAGTTCGGCGATCCGATTATCACGGGGCATTAAACCGCGGTGTCGTGTCAGCCTTATCTGGAAAAAACGTTTCCTTTAATCGAACAAACGCCTTCCCGAGATAGCCACTCTTTTCAAATCTGTCATTATTGTCAACCCAGCCTTCAAATATCTGCTTCTCTTTGATCCAGTTGTGAGTATAAGCGGGTTGCCTGTGATCAAAATAGTGCGCTTTTCCGGATAACTGATCAGACAACGAAAAGCCAAAGCACTGACTTCTTTCGACATGATTCGTAACATCTTTCACAAACTTCAAGAAGGAAAGGCCTAGACTAGGCTCAGCTTTAAGCTCTTTTTGAAGCGGGAAATGATGACCGCTAGGAAGACAGCATAACCTGACACCTTTTTCATAAAGCGCTTTCAAATGTTCCCATCGTCGAAAATGATATAAAAAATCATACTGATTGAGAACAACAAAACGGGCGTCGCTGGAACGATCAGCCAGCTCTTCTGTATCTCCCGCCCCTCTCACATGAACATCAAACTTGCGGCCATAGTCAGAAGAGTAATGCTCCCGAACGGAGAAATAATTGAATCTGACGACCAATGAATAGGAATCGATCACTTTCCCTTTACCACTACCTAATTCGCATGGTGAATTACCGACCACAGCCACAGTTTCTTCTTTAATCTGTTGGGCGAGCTGACTTGAATTATGCAGTATTTCAAGATGCATATTGTGGTAAAAGATGACATCAGGGCTTTCAGACAAATTGTTTTCAAACAAAAATGAAGCAAGAGGGAGCAGCCTGTTGAACTCATGCTTAAGCCAAGCATGCTCGTTAACTTCTACAGCAACGATATCCGTTTTATTTAAATACAAACTCAACGCCACAGACTCTCTCGTCAACTCCTTGCTTTTGATGCTCTGCCTTAACTGAAATATATAATTCAATAACTGTTCATCAGGACCTTCATACCGCCACTTCAATCTGACCATCTCTTTTGCTGCTTTACCCAAGATGCTCAACTGCCTTTTCCTGACGGTTGAGAAGGCTTCATAAGTGGCGTCCACCAATACCCTGCATCTGACCAGCAAAAAAAACCAGATCAGCACTTCATCATCGCTGGGCTCACCACACGACTTTGAAAAAAAGACTTCTTGAGCGGCGAAAACATCTTTATCGAAAAGCACATAATTTACGGCCCAAAAGACTCGCACCACCAAGCTATTGTCGTTATCAGATAGCTTGATCGCATCTTCATTCTTCAACTCCGTGGCGCAGTTAATAAAATTGAAGGCGGAACCTGCCGAGGGATTGTCTAG
This sequence comes from Salinicola sp. V024, assembly GCF_052645315.1. Lineage (NCBI taxonomy): Bacteria > Pseudomonadati > Pseudomonadota > Gammaproteobacteria > Oceanospirillales > Halomonadaceae > Salinicola > Salinicola sp. V024. The sequence continues at coordinate 532,015 of NZ_JBQXYB010000001.1, read as the reverse complement.
AAAGCCATTCACCTCCTCCTGCAGTTTGGCAAAAGCAGATTCGACACCCCCCTCTTCTCTTTCAACCATAAACCCTCTCTCAAAACGACCTGGACAGCTAGACGTCACGCTTTGATGCCTAGAATTTTTATTTCCTTGATTAACGCTTTCATCGACACTATTCAACGACACTATTTCATCGACACGTTAACCGATTTACTCATCGCCAGGTAGGCGCCCCCTAGCGATTCAGTGCCCTGCTGATGCCCAAGATCCGGAAGTTGCCCAAGCGCTTAAGGAGTGACGAATCACCACGCCCGTGACGGAATTGACTGGGATAACGCTTGCCAGCATTTCCGTGAGTGGCCTCTGCCATTCTGGCAAGCTCCGTACCGCGGCGTTCCAGCACCCTCCCCCCATTCTTCGAGTGCAGGCCTGCACAAACATGTACGGGATTTTGTCTCGCCGCCATGACGGTAAAGGCGATGCCAACACGCGCCGAATATGAGAAACTTGCGTCCATCCCCTTGCGCTTGGCGATACAGGCCAAGGTCATTGCATGCTGACGCGTCACGAGGTGTCAGGATGTGATCGTTTCTTGCGCAATGCCAAACGAATCACTGCAACTATTACCTGATATGGCCGCTATCGAAAATGCCCCCACTGCCGTGAAGGCTACTGCCACACGGCATCCGCTCGACCGCACCTTCTCCGTCGCGCCGATGATGGAATGGACGACCAGAGACTACCGGGCGCTGGCTCGCTGCCTGACGCGGCGTGCTCTGCTGTACACCGAAATGGTCACCACCGGTGCGATTCTGCATGGTTCGCCGCGGGAGCGCTTCCTGGGCTACAACGCCGATGAACATCCGCTGGCGCTACAGCTGGGCGGTAGCGACCCGGGGGAACTGGCCGAGTGCGCAATCATTGCCGAAGAATGGGGCTACGACGAGGTCAATCTCAACGTGGGTTGTCCCAGCGATCGGGTGCAGAACAACATGATTGGCGCCTGTCTGATGGCCTACCCCGACAAGGTGGCCAAGGCGGTGGCCGCGATGCGTCGCGCCGTTTCGATCCCGGTCACGGTGAAGTGCCGTATCGGTATCGACGACCAGGACGAGGATGCCGATCTCGAGCGCTTCATCGAACAGGTGGCGGGGGCCGGTTGCGACACCTTCATCGTGCATGCGCGCAAGGCGTGGTTACAGGGATTGTCTCCCAAACAGAACCGCGACGTGCCCCCGCTCAACTACGAGCGCGTCTATCGTCTCAAGGCCAATCATCCGGCGCTGCATATCGGCATTAACGGCGGCGTGAAGACGCTGGAAGCGTGCCAGACGCATCTGGCGGCAGGCGTGGATAGCGTGATGGTCGGCCGCGAAGCCTATCAGAACCCCTGGCTGCTGGCTGGGGTCGACAGCATGCTCTACGGCGAGAACGCGCCGGCTTTCAGTCGCCACGATGTCGCTCGCGCCTTTCGTCCCTACGTGATCGAGCGGCTCGACGAGGGCGCCAAGCTCAACCATGTGACTCGGCATGTGCTGGGGCTGTTTCAGGGTTGCAAAGGAGGCCGCCGGTTCCGCCGTCATCTGTCGGAACATGCTCATCGAGACGGTGCCGGCATCAGGATCTACGATGACGCCGTGGGTCTGGTGGACGAGCAGAAACTGATGGAAGCCTCATCTGAAGAGATCTAGAAGCCTGTGGTCTCGTAGCGGGACTGAAAGCTTTCCACTGCGTTCTCGACGTCGTCGATCTCCTCATAGCGAGCGACGTGAAACAGCGCCTCGCCCTCATTGACCAGCGGCAGATTGCTCATGCCGATGACGATGCCGTCGGCACTCGCGACCACCGGGGCCTCGGCATTGCCGAACGGATCGGCGACCACCCCCAGCGTCTGCTGCTTGGCGACCCGCGCCCCCAGCCTGACCCGTGGCCGCAGGATGCCATCGATCGGCGCCCGCGCCCAGCTCGAGCCGTTGGCGATCTCCGCCGCTGGCGGCGTCCGTCGGCGGCTGTCCGCCGGCAGCATGCCGATCAGACGCATGACACGCCGGATCCCTCTGACCCCGGGCGCAATTGCCCACTCGTCAAAACGCAGCGCCTCGCCGGCCTCGTAGGTCAGCACCGGCACGCCGCGGTTCTGGGCATACTCACGCAGGCTCCCTTCGCGCAACTCGGCATTCAGAATCACCGGCACGCCGAATGCCTCGGCCATGGCCTGGGTCTCTAGATTCTGGCGCAGCTGGGAGCGAATCTGCGGCAAGTTGGTACGATGAATCGCCCCGGTGTGCAGATCGATGATGTGCGTGGCCCGATCGACCATTTCTTCACGCAACAGCGCGGCGATCCGCGAGCCCAGCGATCCGCCCTCGCTGCCCGGAAAGCAGCGGTTGAGATCACGCCGGTCAGGCAGGTAGCGGGACTGCTGCACGAAGCCGAAGACATTGACGACCGGCACGGCGATGAGCGTTCCCCGAAGCCGTGAGAGGTTGGGCAACCTCAGCAGTCGACGGACGATCTCGACGCCATTGAGTTCGTCGCCATGAATGGCGCCACAGACCAGCAGTACTGGGCCCGGCTGACGGCCGTGCACCACCTCGACTGGAATATGCATTGGCGCGTGCGTATAGAGTTTGGCGACCGGCACATCGACCTGGCGACGAGTGCCCGGCTCGATTCGCTCGCCAACGAGGGTGAAAGCTTCCTGCGCCATGAGTAGCCTTGATAATGAATGGATCGGTAAAGAAGATCCTGAGATCGTAAAGCCATCAGGCCATCATGGCGAGCCGTCTTGCTCCACGGCTTCCAGTTCGAAGATCAGGGTCACGTGATCGCCGACCATGCCGTTGTCGACGCCGTAATCCATGCCCCAGTCGCTGCGGTCGAGCGCCCCGCGGACCGATAGACCCAGGGTGGGACGTCCATGCCCGAAAGGGTAGACCTCATCCTGATTCAGCGTGACGTCCAGGGTTACCGGCTCGGTGCGTCCCAACATGGTGAGTTCCCCGTTCAGCGTCCCGGTGGTCGGTGAAGAGGGCTCGAAATCGGTGGCCACGAAATGCAGTCGGGGGTAATCATCGGCATTCAGAAAATCGTCGTCCCGGAGGTGGCGGTCACGAGCATCGAGATTGGTGAAAACGCTGTTGGCCTGGATCGTGACCTGGGCTGAACTCAGCTCCTGCGTCTCGCGGTCGTAGACGAAACTGCCCTCGCCCTCCAGAAACTGGCCCAGCAGGTTCTCGTATCCCAGATGATTCACCATGAACGCGATGGTGAAGTGCTCGGGATCGATCTCGAAACGCCGCGGCTCAGCCTGCGCGGTCGAGATCGACGAACCCAGCACGAACGCCATGGAAGCGGTGAGTAGAGGCAATCGCATCAGGCCCATGGTGAACTCCTTGTCTCGAGTGCGAATGACGGAAAAAGCGTCACGTTCGACGGGAATCAAAGCCCGCTGGCGTCAACGGTTCGGCGCTGCCACAGCCAGACGATATCCCGGCCGAAGGAGAGCGCCAGCAGCAGTGCCGCCAGCAACGTGAAGCCGGTTACCCAAGTCGGCTCGACGAAAGGCAGCAGGCAGGCCATCAACGTTGCCACCTGCCACACGCAGACCGTCTTGCGGAAGACGCTATCGGGTAACGTGCGGTGAAGCCAGGGCGCGTACATCCCCGCCATCACGAAAGCGTAGCGCGCCAGCCCGATGATCAGAATCCAGGCACCGGCCTTGTCCAGCGCGATCAGTGCGGTACACAGCACGACGATGAAAAACGCATCCAGCTCCATGTCGAAGCGCGCACCGAAGGCGCTCGCCGAACCGGTCCGGCGTGCTACCCAGCCGTCGATACCGTCGAGGGATAGCGCCAGTAGCGCCAGCGCGGCAATGCCCTCGGCATGACGCTGGATGAAGTCCGGATAGACGACCACGCCCGCGATAATGGCGATCAGAACGGCCCGGATCAGCGTGATCCGATTGGCCCAGCCCAGTCCGTGACGAGACGCCGGCCAGGCCCACAGCACGGCCGTGGCGATCGCCACATAGATCCCGCCTGCCGTGAATCGCAACCCCGAGGGGGCGGAAAATGCCCACTGTACCCACTCGGTCAGCAAGGCAACCAAAGCCAGGCCCGCCGCCAGCTCGATCCATCCTCGAACGGATTGAAGCCGCCGTCGAGGCGCCACCGCTATACGCGCCGACGAATGTCGCATCGCTGGATCCCTCCACTTCGCAAGAACATTGCCTGATTCCCGTTCGGCATACCGTCCACGTACTTTCCGAATCGTCGCCGTTGACATGGATACGCGACTCGTACAACTCTGGATGCACTTCGACCTGCTGACGCTATAGGGTCGTTACCGCCGGTCTTGGCCGGTTGCAGGCAGGCCGCCAGGCTGAAACGCCAGCTAGTGCTCGCCCGCCGGGGAGGCGATCGCGATCGGCCGCCGCAGCCGTGAATTTCGACCGACACCATTTATCTGTACACTTCTTGTACAATGCCAAATCGTCACACTCTGCCATACTCGTCTCAGGGTAGCGACGAACCAGCGCCACGACGAATTCATCAGTCATGTCCGACTTCAAGGAGCGCAATTCTCGATGACCACGCCTTACGCCCATGCTTTCTGGTCTCTTGGCGACGGCAGCGGTGAAATTCGCCAGGCCGAACTTAGTGCCAGCGGTGATCTGATGGTGAGAACCTGTTACTCCGCCATCAGTCGCGGCAGCGAAACCCTGGTCTTCAATGGTCAGGTGCCGGTCAGTGAATACCAGCGGATGCGCGCCCCGTTTCAGAGCGGCGAATTCCCGGGGCCGGTCAAATACGGTTACTCCAATGTCGGCGTCGTCGAACAGGGCGCGCATGACTGGCACGGCCGCTACGTCTATTGCCTCCATCCCCATCAGACCCACTACCGCGTGACCGTCGACGATGTCGTGCCGCTGCCCGCCGACGTACCACCGCAACGGGCGATCCTCGGCGCCAACATGGAGACGGCACTCAACGCGCTATGGGATGCCGCCCCCGGGATCGGCGACCGCATCAGCGTCATCGGTGCCGGCGTGGTCGGCTCGCTGGTGGCGTGGCTGTGTGCCCGGCTACCCGGCGCCCGCGTCCAACTGATCGATATCGACGAACGCAAACGTTTCCTCGGCGACGCCCTGGACGTCGATTTCCATACTCCCGAAACGGCAGCGGCCGAGCAGGATTTGGTCATCCACGCCAGCGCTTCCGATGCCGGCCTGCAGACCGCCCTCTCGCTGGCCGGATTCGAAGCGACCGTCCTCGAGATGAGCTGGTACGGCAGCCGCGAGGTCAACCTGCCGCTCGGCGAAGCCTTCCACGCTCATCGCCTGACGCTGCGCTCGAGTCAGGTCGGCAGCGTTTCTCCCGGGCATCGACCTCGCTGGGATCACAAGCGGCGGCTCTCTCTGGCGCTATCGCTGCTCAATCACGACTGTCTCGACGTGCTGATCAGCGGTGAAAGCCATTTTAGAGACCTGCCCGAGACGCTGAAGCGCCTGAGTCAGCGCGAAGACGATACGCTGTGCCAGCGCATCCGCTACGGCTGATACCACGTAAAGCTATTGAACTCGTCGCCGTAGTGCCTCAGCGGTTCAGTGGCTGGATCGAACGAATCATGCAACAAGGACGCACTCATCAAGGAGCGACAACAATGTTCAGTTTGACCGTCCGCGATCACATGATGATCGCCCACAGTTTCAACAGCGACACCTTCGGCCCGGCGCAGAAGCTGCACGGTGCCACCTACGTCGTCGACGTCACCTTCAAGCGCCCCGAGCTCGACCACGACGATCTGGTGGTCGATATTGGTCTGGCGAGCGAGGTTCTAAAACGCATTCTCGGCGAGTTCACCTTGAACAATCTCGACGAGATCGACGAGTTCAAGGGTCGCAACACCACGACCGAATTCATGGCCAAGGTCGTGTTCGACCGTCTGTCCCATGCCATCCGTGATGGCGAACTGGGCGATGGCGCTCGCCATCTCACCGCGCTGGACGTCACGCTGCACGAGTCGCACGTTGCCTGGGCAAGCTACGAAGGGGGCCTATGAGCGATTTCACCATGATCGTCGCCGGCGACCCCGGCCAGTTGACCGGCGGCTACGTCTACGACGCGCGAATCGTCGAGGCGCTACGCGCCAACGGTTGGCAGATCGACGTGGTCGGACTCGAGGGCCGCTTTCCGGAGCCTGACGCCGTCGCCTCTCATGCTCTGGATAGCGCCCTGACCACGCTACCGGACGGCAGTCGAGCCGTTATCGACGGCCTCGCGTTGGGCGGGCTGCCGGCGATCGTCGAGCGTCATGCGTCACGACTATCGATCACCGCGCTGGTGCATCATCCGCTCGCCGATGAGACCGGGCTGGGGGCGCCCGAACAGCAGCGCTTCCGGATCAGTGAGACCCGGGCCCTGGCGGCCGTCGAGAGTGTCATCGTCACCAGTGTCTATACCGCCCGGAGGCTGGCCGATTTTGCCGTGCCGGCCGAGAAGATCGCAGTCATCGAGCCCGGCGTCGAAACTGGAGAGTTGGCGAGCGGCGACGGCAGCGGGACCCCGCGCCTGCTGTGTATCGCTACGGTCACGCCACGCAAGGGCCAGGACCTGCTGGTCGAAGCCCTGGCCGGTCTGACCTCGCTACCCTGGCAGTGCGATCTGATCGGTGCCCTCGATCGCGCCGAGGCTTACGTCGACAAGGTGCGAGAGGCGATCGCGCGCCATCAGCTGAACGATCGCGTCCACCTGCTGGGCTCCCAGTCCAGCGAGCGCCTGAGCGCCCATTATCGGCAGGCCGATCTGTTCGTGCTGCCCTCGCACTACGAGGGCTACGGCATGGTGATCACCGAAGCGCTCGCCCACGGTCTTCCTGTGGTGACCACGACAGGGGGCGCTCTGGCTCATACTCTGCCGGACACCGCCGGAATCAAGGTGCCGCCGGGTGACGTCAACGCGCTCCGCGAGGCGATCAGGAGCATGCTGGAAGAGCCTGAAACCTACCGACGCTATCAGGCGGGCGCTCGAGAGATTCGCGCCACGCTCGGCAACTGGCAAACCGCCGCCGAGGCTTTCGGCGAGGCCCTGAAACGCGCCACGACAGCGGAGGCGACGCGCTGATGTCGATGCCTTCATCACCTGCCACCGACACCCTGTCCGGCGACGCCCTGTTCAGCGATGCCCTTTTCAGCGATCAATGGCTGACGCTGCGGGAGCCCGCCGATCACCTGGCGCGCGATGCCCAGCTCACCCATGCCGCGGATCGCTGGCTGACACGACGAGCCACGCCGGCCCGGCCGCTGGAAACGCAGCGCACACTGGTGGACCTGGGATGCGGCAGCGGTTCGAATCTGCGCTATCTGGCACCGCGACTTCACGGCACCCAGCACTGGCGCCTGATCGATCACGACGCCGAACTGCTGGCCCATGCTCGACTGCGCTGCGAGCACCTATCCAGTGCCGATGCCCAACCGATCCATCTGGAGTCCCGGCATTCGAGCCTGACCGAAGCCTGGGAACACGGCCTGCAAGGCGCCGATCTGGTCACGGCGTCGGCACTGTTCGACCTGCTGACGCCCGCCGATGTCGAAGCGTTGGCGGACGCCTGCCAGAACCACGGCTGCGCCGTGCTGTTCGCCCTTAGCGTCGATGGCCATATCCGCTTCCACGATGCCAGCGGAGCGCCGTTATTCAGCGACGACGACCGTTTCTTGCTGGCGGCGCTGGAGACGCATCAGCATCGCGACAAGGGCAGCGGCCCGGCCATGGGGGCGCAGGCATCTCGCCATCTTCGCGAAGCCTTCCATCGTCGCGGTTACCATATTCGCGAAGCCACTTCGCCCTGGCGTCTCGGCCCCGAATCACTGACGCTCGCCGAGTCCCTGCTCGCCGGCTGGCGCAGCGCGCTCCACGAGCAGCTGCCGCAGCAGAGCAGCCGCGTCGATCGTTGGCATGGCGAACGTCTCGAAGGGCTGATGCGTGACAAGCTGACATTGACCGTCGGCCATAAAGACCTGTTCGCCACACCGATGGCGAGCGCTTCGGGAGCGCCAGCGTGAACCGCTGGCTATCGCCCGGGCTACGTCTGGCGGCAACGCTTACGCTGCTCGGCCTGCTGGCCTGGCAGCTGGACACCCGGGAACTGCTGGATCGACTCGGCGCGCTGTCGCCCGGCTGGGTGACACTGGCCATCCTCATCGGCGTTCCCCAGGTCGTACTGTCGGCCTGGCGCTGGCGTATGACGGCGCATCAGGTAGGAATCTCCCTGCCCTGGCCTACCGCCATTCGCGAATACTATCTGGCGACGTTCCTGAATCAGGTGTTGCCCGGCGGCGTCGTGGGCGATGCCGCGCGGGCCTGGCGCCACGGCAACGCCGGGCAGACGTCGAATGCGGCGTCAAAGTCGCAGTCCGGCCCGGCGATACGCGCCGTGATCATCGAACGCGCTTCCGGTCAGGTCGCCCTGCTGGGCGTCGCCATTCTGGCGATAGCGCTTTCACCCGCGCTGCGCGGTGGCATTCGTCAGCTATGGCACGCACACGCTGGCGCCGGTTGGGTGGGCATCATCGGGCTATCGTTGACTGCCGCTTTAGTGCTTTTGGCCGCTTTCTGGCTGACGCGAAGCCGAGCGGGGGCAGCGTTGAAACGGTTCTGGCAGGATCTTCATCGTGCCCTGCTGACGGTCAAAGTGTGGCCGGCACAACTCGCAAGCTCGCTGCTGGTCGTCGCGACCTATATCGCGGTATTCCTGTGCGCCGCCCGCGCGCTCGGACTCGAACGTCCCGTTGGCGAGCTGTTGCCGCTGATCCCCCCGCTACTGATGGCAATGGCGATTCCGCTGACCATCGCCGGCTGGGGTTTGCGTGAAGGTGCCGCCGCCGTGATCTGGCCGCTGGCCGGCCTGCCGGCGCAGGAAGGCGTGATGCTATCGGTGACCTACGGCCTGCTGATCCTCGCCGCGAGCCTGCCCGGCCTAGCCGTGCTGTTGATGGATCATCGGTGGGCCCGCCGGAATGCTGGCCGACGAGCGGCTGATCGGCGAACCGTCCGGGACTTCGAGATTTTCGCCCCCGATAGCGTCGCTCCCGATCGCCTCGCCTCGGGAGGAGAGCCAAGATGAGATCACTCTCCAGTCGCTACGCGATCGCGCAGGTCCAGGTCGAACAGCATGTCGTCGCCCAGTCGAAAATGGCGGCAGGCCGGTCGCAGCGCTTCATCCAGCGTGTCGATCTCCGGCAGCGTCAACGCCGGACGGCCGGAGCCGATCAGCATCGGCGCAACAACGCTGTGCAGACGGTCGAGACAGTCAGCTTCGAGAAACCGCGAGATCGTCAGCCCGCCGCCCTCGACCAGAATCCGTCGATGGCCATGCTCGGCCAGCAGCGCCACGATCTGCGCCGGATCGATACCGGACGGCCCCGGCGACAGCGGTTTCACGCTGACGTGATCAGCGTCGCCGTGGCCGGCCACGCCTTCGTTGACGAGATGCCAGGTCGGCGCGACCGGCTGTCGGAACACGCCGCGCTCTGCCGGCACCCGGCCGCGCGGGTCGAGCACCACGCGCAAGGGATTGTCCCCCTCGACGTGGCGAACCGTCAGCTGCGGATCATCGGCGTCCACCGTTCCTGCGCCCACGACGACGGCATCCACCAGCGCCCGCAGTTGGTGAAGGTGAACCAGGCTCTGCGCGCCGGTGACGTAGTGGGAAGCGCCACTCGCCGTGGCGATTCGGCCGTCCAGGCTCTGACCGATCTGGGCAATGACACAGGGGCCACGAGACGTGTCCGTCATGCACCACGGCAACCAGATCGACAGCAGTCGAGCGGCCTGATCGTCGACCTGATGATTACAGGACCAGCCGCCGTGAGCGTCGATCTCGAGGCGCAGATCGCCCTCGACGATAACACCGTCGAAGCGCGCTTCGGCCCTGCCATACCGGGTCAGCGCTGCCACGCGACGAATCCAGCGCCAGGCCTCGACGCTCTGCTCGGAAGCGATCGGCAGGGAAGGTTCGCGAAGAGTCATGGTCACTCCTTGGCCAGACGGCATGACAAAGTAGCAAAACAGAGTAGTAGAACCGAGTCGTAAAACCGAGTAGCAAAGATCGTCGTGGCAAAGATCGTCGAACGAGGAACGCTGGCCCGACGATCGAGGAAACCCGCCAACCACGCGGACTGCAGGATGACAGGTGAAACGGATCACGGATGACACGAATCATGGACGACAAAGCGAGGAGACGAGCATGCGACAGGTAGAACGCGCGATTTTCGATCTGCGACGCGGCCTTCCGGTTCTGATACGAGCCGACCAGGGCGACGTGATGGTTCACCCGCTCGAGGGCTGCGACGATGATGCCCTGGCAGCGCTGCACGTCTTCAGCGGTAATCGCCCCGCCCTGGCGTTGACGCGCCATCGCCTTTCCCGGCTGGGCATCGAGTTCGAGCCGAGGGTTGGACTGATGCCGATCGATCCCGCCGACAGCGCCGACGACGTCATAGCCCGAGCCAGTGCCGTCGGGCATCGATTGGCGCCGGATCGTCGACCGGACGCTGCCAGTGAGGGCAGCGTGGCAGCGCTGGACCTGATGCGAATCGGGCTGCTGATCCCGGCGGCGATCGTCGCCGACATCAGCGATGCCCAGCGCGAGCATGTGGAGACACTGGTTGCCGAAGGCACGGTGCTGGCCGTCGCTGCCGAACAGGTCTCGGACTACGCCGACGCTCGTTCGCACTTTCTCAAGCGCACCAGCGACGCGGAAATTCCGTTGTCCCACGCGGAGCGCGCGAAGTTCGTGATGTTTCGCGAAGCGGACGGCATGCGGGAACATATCGCCATCGTCATCGGCGAGCCCGCGGAATGGAGCGATGCCGTCCCCGTGCGGTTGCACTCTGCCTGTCTTACCGGCGATCTGTTCGGCAGCCTGCGCTGCGACTGCGGCGAACAGCTGCGCGAGAGCGTGCGTACCATCGATGAACGCGGCGGCGGCGTGCTGCTCTATCTTGCCCAGGAAGGACGCGGCATCGGCCTGGCCAACAAGCTACGCGCCTATACCCTGCAGGATGGCGGACTGGATACGGTGGACGCCGATCACGTCCTCGGTTTCGGCAACGACGAACGCACCTACGGCGTCGCGCTGGAGATGCTCGAACAGCTCGAGATCACTCGCATCGAGCTGTTGACCAACAATCCGGAGAAGATCGCCGCCATGGACCAGGGCGGTGTCGAAGTCGTCAATCGTCGCGGCGTCTACGGCAAATTGACCAAGCAGAACCGGCGCTACCTGGATGCCAAGGCCAAGCGCGCCGGCCACTGGCTGGAAGAGGTGCTCAACGATGGCGACGAGGGTCCGGTGACGCCGCTCAGACGACCCGCGGCACACTGAGCACTCAGCACTTAGCACTGACTGAGCCGCCGCGAGCGTCCCGGCAGAACCGTACGCGCTAGCGCAGCGTCGCCAGATCGAAGCGGCCCGTCTCCTCGATGATCCGTGCCAGGCGATCGGCGAAATGGGAGACCAGCCGGCGTCCGATCTCGACGTCGGCCAGGGTCGCATTGCCGGTGACGCCGCTCGGGTGCAGGTCCTGCGCCATCCAGGCGTAGCCGGCGTCCCCTTCCGGGCCCAGCGTCGAACCGGCCTGCTCCTGCAATTGGCCCGCGGACACCGCATCGGCCAGATGCTCTGCACGAACCTTATGAGGCGCCAGATACAGCATCATCGAGGTTTCCAGCGCGCCGCCGTGCAAGCCGTGGCGCAACTCCTCGGCGGGCAGCGCCTGCGCTGGCGGCGCGAAGCGAAAGTAGTTGGCCTTGACCACCAGCATGGCGTGGGCCGCGCGCAGTTGGAGCGCCGCCAGATCGATCACCGCCTTGTTGCCACCGTGACTGTTGAACAGCACCAGGCGTCGAATGCCGGCACGATGAACGGCCTCGCCCAGCGACTCGATCACGCGAATCGCCGTTTCCGGCATCAGGCTCAGCGTGCCCGCGAAAGCGGTATGCTCGAGACTCGAACCCAGTGCAAGCGGTGGCAGCACAATCACCGTCTGCCCCGCCTCTAGCTGCTCGGTTGCCGCCTCGAGCAGCCCCAGGCCGATATCCAGATCGGTGGAGAGCGGCAGATGGCCGCCGTGCTGTTCGATCGCCGCCAGCGGCAACACTGCCACCGTCGAGTCGTCGACCAGCCCCGCGAGCTCCGTCGTGGTCAAATCCTGCCAGTGATGGACACTCATGCTTCACTCCCTGTCGAATCAGCCGACCTGGATGCCGGAATACCGCGCAGCAAGCGCTCGGCGATCGCACTTTCCCGCACCACCTGCCGCCCCACGGCGTCGCGCAGCTGGCGCTCGTCTTTGCCTCCTCGCGCCAGCGCCAAGGTCAGCCGCGAGCGCGCCCGGGTGATACCCGTGTAGATCAGCTCCCGGGTGACGATGGGGTTGGCTCGCCCCGGCAGCGCGAACAGCACATGCTCGAATTCCGAACCCTGCGACTTGTGCACGGTCATGGCGAATGCGGTTACCGCGGCATCGAGTCGGGACGGCAGCACCTGTCGCACGCCGTCGCCCTGAGGGAAGCAGACTCGCAATCGCCCCGCCTCGTCGGTTAGCGTCAGCCCCAGATCGCCGTTGTAGAGCCCCAGTTGCGGATCGTTATGGGTCACCATCACCGGACGGCCGGCGAACCAGCCATCGGTGCGCGAAATAAAGCCCTGCTGCCACAATGCCCGCGCGATCCGCTCGTTCAATCCCTCGACGCCCCACGGCCCCCGCCGCAGTGCGCAGAGGACCTGAAAGCGACTCTGCAACGCCAGGATCGACGGTAGAGAACCTTTGTCCCGCAACGCCTCGAACAGCTCCCGATAACCCGACACCACGGCCCGTTCGAACGCCGAAGCATCGATATCCAGCGTCGAGACGTCGGCAAAACCCGCTGCCAGCGCTCGGGTAAATGCCCGCCCGTCGCCGGCATTGGCGGCGCGAGCGAGCTCGCCGATGCCGCTGTCAGCGTGGAAACGGAAACTCTTGCGCAGCATGGCGACATGATCGGCCAGCAGATTGGCGTCGCCGGCTGCCGGAAGCGATTCACCGGTCATGGTCTGCAGATAGTCGCGGGTCGCTTCCGAGTAGCCAAGCGTTCCGGCAGCCGAGCTAGTGGCAATCGAGCCAGTGGCAATCGAGCTAGTGGCAGCCGAGGCGGCTGCATCGAAAACATTGGCCCCGGCACACAGATCGCCGAGTACCGAACCCGCCTCCACCGACGCCAGCTGATCCTTGTCGCCGAGCAGGATCAAGCGTGCGTCCGTCGGCAGCGCGTCCAGCAGCGCCGCCATCATCTCCAGATCGACCATCGAAGCCTCGTCGACCACCAGCAGGTCCAAACTCAACGGCTCCTCGGCGTTGTGACGAAAATGACGGGTATCCGGTCGCGCGCCCAACAGCCGATGGAGCGTCAACGCCTGCTGCGGTATCGCTTCACGCACGGTCTCATCGATGTCCAACCGGCCCACGGCACCGGCAATCGATTCTGACAAGCGAGCTGCGGCCTTGCCGGTGGGCGCCGCCAGCCGGATACGCAGCGCCGCGCCACCGCCGGCCAGCGACTGCTGCTGCAGCAGCGCCAGCAGCCGCGTCACCGTCGTGGTCTTGCCGGTTCCCGGGCCGCCGGAGATGATCGTCAATCGCTGACGAAGTGCCAACGCACAGGCCACGCGCTGCCAGTCGGGTTCGTCACCCTCACGCTGGTTGCCGGCGAACAATGCCTGCAGACGATCCGCCAGGTCGGCGGCAACCGGCAACGGCTCGCCCAGCCGTAGGCGAAGATGCGCCGCGACCCCGCTTTCGGCCTGCCAGTAGCGGCGCAGGTAGAGCCGATCGCCTTCGAGCACCAGCGGCGTGGCAAGGCCGACAGCGGCATCGCCGGCAGCCACGGTGGACGATCTCAGCAACGCCTCGATCCAGTGCGCCAGCGTCACGCCCTCGAGCAGCGATTCCGGCAGCGTCACCGGCACCTCCGTCTCGAAGCCGCCATCCAGGGGCGGCAACGACAGTGCGGACCTGGGTGCGGCGAGAGCCCGCGGTAGCGACAGGCACACATGGCCCCGCCCGACCTGATGGCTGACCAGAGCCGCCGCCAGCCACACCAGCGGATCGCTGCGCGATCCGACATCATCATCACGTGCGGCCAGGAAGATCGCGAAATGGCGATCGAGCTGTCGCAGCCAGCCAAGCTCGACCCATAGCGCCAGAGTCGCGAACAGCGTCTCGCGATCGAGCGATGACGGTGGCAATGGTGATGGCTGCGCCGTATCGAGCGCCAGCGAGAACTGATCATCGTGTCCGGTTCGACTCATGAATCGGCCTCCGCTGGTTGCCGCCGGGTTTGCTGAATCAGCGCCCGCGCCGGCTCGGCGTCACCGTCGAGCCACGCATCCAGCGCCTCGATCAACGCCCGCGACGGGCGACGATAAAACACCCCGTTCGCCGACGAACCCACGACGCCCTCCGACGCCATAGAAATCGGCGCATCTTCGAGCGCCATAGAAACCGACGTCGTGGAAAGGTCTGGCGCGCCCTCGGGCGACTTGGAAATCGGAGCCTTGGAAGGGTCTGGCGCGGCTTCGGGCGCCATAGAAACCGGCACGTCTTCGGGTGCCATAGAAACCGGCGCGGCTTCGGGCGCCGTAGAGAGCGGCGCCATAGAAACCGGCGCGGCTTCGGGCGCCTTGGAAAGCGAGTCCCTGGAAAGCCCCCTCAGAAAAACATAGCAGGCGCCGCCGACGTGGCGGTCGTAGTCGTAATCTTCCAGCCGGGACTTGAGCAGCCGATGCAGCGCCAGCACGTAGAGCACGTACTGCAGATCGTAGCGGTGATCCACCATCGCCGCGGCCAACCGCGCGCCCTGATAATCCTCCGGGTCGTCGCCCAGATGGTTGGACTTCCAGTCGAGCACGTACCAGCGCCCGTGCGCCTGAAAGACCAGATCGATATAGCCCTTGAGCATGCCGTTGAGTTTGCGCGGCGCCAGCCGAGGACGCGGACCCGGCAGCGGCTCGAGCCGAGTGACGAGCCGATCCAGCGGTTCGCTCCAGGCCGCTGTCGCCGGGAGCCAGAATTCCAGCTCGGTGCGCCATGCCTCGAGCCGATCGAGATGCACCGGCTGCCCGTCGAGGTGGATCAACGGCTGTCGCAGTCGCTCCAGCAGCCACTCGAGCAGCAGTGGCGCCCACGCCACGTCGAAACCACTCGTCACCAGCCGGCGTTCGACATCCCGGCGCAGCGTATCCGCATAGGCGGGATCCGCCAGGCGGTCGAAATCGAGCATCTCGAGCAGCCCGTGAAGAAAGGTCCCAGGGCGCGGGCCACGGGGGAAATCGAACAGCGAACGAATCCTGGGCCGAGGCACGGGGTCGCGCTCGCGGCTGACCTCGACGTCCAGCGTCGCTGGCAGATCCTCGCTGGCCGCGGCGTCGTCCTCGCCGATACCCTCGCCCTCATCCTCGCCGATACCCTCGCCCTCGCCCTCGCCTCGCTCGCTTCGACCCGTATCCTGACGGGCGTCGGCGATCAGCGCGGTATAGGAGGCGATCCACCAGTCGTCATCGATCCGGCCCTGAAAGCGCCGCGCCGGCTTGGTCTGCGGCGCGACGCTGGCCAGACGCAGCCGATGATCCGGCAGTGCCGGCGGAGGCTCGATCGCCAGCCAGCCAGCCCGCTCGCCCTGTCGCAGCCGTTCCAGCAGCGCCACGCCGTCGTCGTCCTTCTCGCTGCCCAGCAGTCGCCCCAGGGCCGTTTCGTGCAGGCATCCGCTCTTGCCCCGGCCACGCCCCACGTGCGCCACACCCATCCGGCAGGCGTAGGCCGCGCGGGTCAAGGCGACGTAGAGCAGGCGCACATCCTCGTCCAGGCGGGCCAGGTCGGCCTCGCGCGTCTGCGCGTCATCAGGCGAGGCAACCATCACGCTGCCTTCGCCCTCGGCCGGCCGCAGCGCCAGCAGCTTGGTATTTCTATCGGGTTCCGCCGGGCGGTGCGAACAGATGAACGGCAGCAGCACGATGGGATATTCGAGCCCCTTGGACTTGTGCACCGTGATCACCCGCACCAGGTCCTCGTCGCTCTCCAGGCGCTGGCTGAGTGCCTGACTATCCAGCGTCTCGACGCCTTCCTGCAGTGCGCGGTGCCACCAGCGCAGCAGCGCCTGCTCGCCATCGAGCCGCTGCTGGGCATTCTGTGCCAGTTCACCGAGATGCAGCAGATCGGTCAGCGCGCGTTCGCCGTCGGCGCGTTGGGCGAGGCGCTCGGCAATCCGGAAATCCCGCATCACCGCGCGCAGCATGGGGAGCACGCCACGCCGCTGCCACTGGCGATGGTAATCACTGAAGCGTTCGACCTCGCGCTCCCAGGCCAGCTCGTCGGCCAGCAGCGGCTCCAGCGCCTGCGGCGACTCGTTCAGCAGCTTGGTCGCCAGCGCCGCCTTGAGCCTAGAGTCCTGACGCGGCTGTGCCACGGCTTCGAACAGCTGCAGCAGCTCGAACGCCTGGGGCGTATCGAACACGCTCGAACGCTCGCTCAGATAGACGCTGCGAATGCCGCCGTCGGCGAGCGCGGCGCGCACCTTGAGCGCCTCGCCGCCGTGACGGACCAGGATGGCGATATCGGCGGGTTTCACCGAGCGCTCGCCGGAATCGCCGACGAAGCGCCACTCGCCCTCCAGCAGCCGCTGCACCTCGGCACGGATCGCGGCGGCCATCACGTTCTGATAGTCGTTTCTGGCGTGGCGCTCGGTATCCGGCCACCACACCCCGAGCGCCTCGACCGGCTGGCCTTCGCGGTCGACCAGACGCGTCGCCTTGGGGTTCGACTCGACGGCGACGAAAGGAATCTCGTCGCTGCCGAACGGCTGCGGGTGACGCAGAAACAGCGCGTTGGTGGCATCGACCATGGATTGGGTCGAGCGGAAGTTGCGCATCAGCGTGAAACGACTGGGCGTCGCCCGGCGCGCATCGAGATAGGTATGGATATCCGCGCCGCGGAAGGCGTAGATCGCCTGCTTGGGATCGCCGATCATCAACAGCGCGGTCGCGGCCGGATCGCTCTCCGGCGCGCGGTAGATGTGCGAGAAAATTCGATACTGGACCGGATCGGTGTCCTGGAATTCGTCGATCAGCGCCACCGGAAGCTCATGGCGGATGCGCGCCGCCAGCCGCAGCGCCGGACTGTCGGTCACCGCCGCCGATTGCGGGCGAGCCAGCGCGGCGTCGAGATCGTTGAGCAGATCCGAGAACTCCCACAGCCCCCGGCGACGCTTGTCGGCGGCAAAGCTCACCGCGACCTGGTCACGGGCGTGAACGAGCACCTGCCTGGCAATCGTGGCGAAAGGTTGACCGATGGCAGCGAGGCGATCGAGCAGCGCGAAGAAAGGGTGCGTTGGCGCGGTCTGCCCTTTGCTGGCGGCGGCCTTGACCAGCGCCCCGTCGAGCTTCTGCTGGCTCAGCCAGAATCGCCCGCTGCTGTCGGTGATGCCGTCGCCCGCGCCGAAATCCCCCTGGGCCAGCCAGGTCTCGAACGCTGCCAGCCGATCCTCCAGCTCGTGGCTCTTGTAGCTGGTCTTGTTGAGCGTCTGGTTGCGAAACGCTTCCGCCATGATCTCCGCGATGGCCTCGCGATCCCAGGCGGCCGTCAATCCGTTCTCAAGCGCCGCCCGCTCGTCCAGGCCGCTTTCCAACTCGGCGAACAGCGGGCCCAGCGCGCGCGGTGCTTCGACCTCTTCTCCCGCGACCCAGAGCGGCTGCGGCTGGCCATCCTTCAGCAACGGGCGCAGCGCCCCCGCAAGCGCCTCCGGCCCGCTCCACTGGGCGCGAATCTGGCGCTGCCAGCGTTCGTCGAGCGGATAGAATTCGCGCCGCCAGTAGTCCTCGACGGCCTGGTTCAGCAGTGTCTGACCATCCTGCAGCAGTTCGGCGGAAAAACGCGCGCCGGCATCGAAGGCGTGACGAGTCAGCATGCGCTGACAGAAGCCATGAATGGTGAAGATCGCCGCCTCGTCCATCAGCCTCGCGGCCTGGTCCAGTCGTCTGGCGCCACTGCGACAGGCTGCCTCGCCCGCCGTGACAAGCGGCTCGAGCAGGTCCGCCAATACCGCATCCTGACGCGTCTCGGCACTCGCCAGCAGCCAGTCGCGGGCCTGCTTGAGACGCGCCCGAATACGCCCGCGCAGCTCGGCGGTGGCGGCCTCGGTGAAGGTGACGACCAGAATTTCCGGCGGTGTCAGCGGGCGTGGGAAATCGACCGTTTCACGCCCGGGCAACGGCCCCAGTACCAGCCTCACGTAGAGCGCGGCCAGCGTAAACGTCTTGCCGGTGCCGGCACTGGCTTCGATCAGATGATGGCCGGTCAGCGGCAGGCCAGTCAGTTCGAGCGGTACGGTCTCATCAGGCATTCGCTCGTCACTCATTGACTCGACCATGCCCGCGGTCGCTGGCTCATTCGAGTCGTTCATGCTTTTGCCTCCGCAGATCGCTTCGCCGTCGCGTGTGCATGAACCTGCTGGGAAGCCCGCAGCAGCGCCTCCAGAATCGGCTGATAGTGCGCCACGCTCTCGCGGACGCCGCCCGCCGCTTCGAAGGCGTCGAAATCCGGCCATAGCTGACCCAGACTGCCCTCGCGCTGAATCAGCGACAACATCCCGAAGCCGCCCTCCTCGTACTCCTCCGCCAGACGGTCGCGCCAACTCGCGTCGAGCGATTCGCCCGCCGCCAGCCCCGCAAGCGCCTCGCGATCGCCCAGGCCCCACAGCATCCTGGCCAGCGCGCCGCTGGCGGGCAACGGTGCGCACCAGGCGCGCCACCAGGCCCGCAGCCACGCTTCCAGCGACTCGCGAGCCTCGAGCGGGGTCAATGCCGGAAACTCGAGCCAGCGGTCCTCGAAGATCGCGGTCCAGCGGCACGGGGACTCGCCGCGAGCGTTGGCCAGCAGCCAGCGGCCGTAGCCGGAGAACAGTCGATGCGGTTTGCCCAGTTTTTTCCACGGGCCGTTGCCGGCATTCTGGCCCTGGCTATCGAAGTGGCCGAAATGGCTCACCTCCAGGGTTACCAGGCTCAGGCTGCCATCCTGCTCCCGATAGAGCCCGTCGACGCGAGATTCCAGCGCCAGCGCCGGACAGTCGTCAGTGTCGTCGATCGAGAAACGCAGCATCGGGGGCGAGATCGGTTCGCTGTCGGCGATTCGTCGATGCCAGCTCTCCAGCTGAATCTGTAGTCGCTTGAGCGGGGGCTCGATCAGCGCCAGACCGAAGCCGGCGGCGGGCAGACGCCCGGCCAGCCGCAGCCGATCGGCGACCTGCAGCAGCGGCTCGCCACGGCGGCCGGCATCGAGCAGTTCGCGCTTGAGCGTGTGGTCCTCGAGAGCGTCCAGAATGAACGGCTCGCTATCCTCGTCGGGCACCTCCGGATCCTGAAAGCGCACGCCCAGCCGGCCGAGGTAGACGCTCCAGGGCCGTCGCAGCAACCGCTGCAGATCGGCCAGCCCCAACGCTTCCGCCGGCAACCCGACAGAGTCGGTCTCCGCGGACGACGCTGTCTGTTCTTCACCCTTTGTAGCTTGTTCTTCGCCCTTTGTAGAAAGGTGCAGCGGCTCCCAGCTGGTATCGAAGGTGAAACGTGAATCCTCGGCTTGGAAATAGCGCCGCGAGAACGGCTGCAACGGGTGCGTCTCGATCAGTCGCTTCACCAGCGCCGCTTCATCGCTCGGCGTCGCTGCGCCAGCCTCGACTGATGTAGAGGCCGGCCGCCAGCCCTGCTCCAGCGTATCGAGCAGTTCGCCGATCAGCACCGAAGGCGGCCGCGGCGTGTTGTCACGTTGATCGAACCCGACCCAGGAAAGCGTCAGCCGCTCGCGGGCGGAGAGCAGCGCCTCGAGCAGCAGATAGCGGTCGTCGTCGCGGCGCGAGCGGTCTCCCGGCCGGGGCCGCTGCGCCATCAGATCGAAATCCTGGGGCTGGCGTGTTCGCGGATAGGCACCGTCGTTCATGCCCAGCAGATAGACCTGCCGGAAGGGAATGGCACGCATCGGCATCAGCGTAGCGAAGTTGACCTTGCCCGCCAGGAAGCGCTGAGCCAGCCCGCCATCGTCGAGTTCGGCGCGGAGCGCGTCGCGCAGCACGGCGAGGCCGATCGGCTGGGTGAAGGATGCCAGCTCACAGCTCTGCTGCCAGCGACTCAGCGATTGATCCACCCGCGCCAGCACGTCGTGCTCATCCAGCGCCGTGGGTGCAAACAGCGCATCCATCAGCCCGCGCAGTCGCGTCAGCCACGCTTCCGGCGTGCCGTCATGGCTCAACGCTTCGCACTGGCCAGCCATCACCTGCATCAGCTCGGCCAGGCGCCCGGCCAGATCCGCTTCCAGCCCGCCGACCTCGTCGTAGGGCACGATACCGTCGAACTGCCACGCGCTGTCGGCAGACGTTTCGTTCGGGTCTTGCGGCCCGGCGGCATCGGACCGGTGGATGGACCCGGTGGATTGCCTCGGCGGCATCGGGCCGGAAGATGGCAAAGCTCCGGTCGATGGCAAAGCTCCGGTGGATGGCAGCGCCCCGGTGGCATACCCCAGCAGCATGCGCTCGAGCCCGAAGGCCCAGCTGTTCTCATGCAGCCCGGGGAAACCGAGAGATTCGCGGTGTGCGCCGGACAAGCCCCAGCGCACGCCGCTTTCCGCCAGCCACTGCCGCAGGCGCGGCAATTCCGACTCCTCGATGGCAAAGCGCGATCGAAATGCCGGCACGTCGAGCGCATCGAGCAGCTCGCTGACCCCCAGCCGCCGCTCGGGCAACTCCAGCAACGACAGTATCAGCACCATCATCGGATGCGCCTCGCTGGCGACCTGGTCGGCGATGGTGAACGGAATATGGCGGGGGTCGTTCGGCGGCACCTGCCCAAAGACGGCTTCGATATACGGCGCGTAAACGTCGATCTCCGGCACCATGATCAGAATATCCCGCGGCCGCAGCGGCGTGCCCTGGCCACTGGCTTCCTCGAACGCCGCCAGCAATCGATCGTGCAGCACTTCCACTTCACGCAGCGGCGAGTGCACGCTGTAGAGCGACAGCGAGGCATCGTCTTCGGCGATCACTCGCTTGGCGCCGGCTTCTCGGGTCCGCTCGCCGGGGTGCTTGAGATCCAGGATGTCCTGCTGCAGCTGATTGAGCAGCGGCGCCTGCTCGGCGGGGAATTCGTCGTCCGGCGCGGGATCGCGGAACAGGTCGGTTTCGACATCGAAGCCGCCATCCTGGCTCTCGAACTCGTAGAGACCGACGATGAAATCCCGCCCCTGGGCGCCCCACGCCGCCAGCAGCGGGTTGGCCTGAAGATGCAGCGCCTCTTCGTCCAGGGCCTCGAGCCATGGGGCCTCCGGGTGACGGGATTGCTGCCGTGCCACGGCGTCGGCCGAGAGCCGCCCGGCACGTTTGATCGCCTCACGGTCGGAGATGATGTCGCCCCAGTAGTGGCGGCAAGGGTTGGTGATCATCAGGAACACGTCGATGACCCCGGAGAGCGCGTGCAGTGCTTCGAGCGTCTGTGCCGGCAGCGTCGAAATACCGAACACGAAAACTCTTGGCGGTAATGCCTTGGGGCAGCTTTCCAACGCCCGGGCGGCACGCAGGAAACGCCCGTGCAGATTGGCGCGGTGGAAGGCCCGTTCGTCGGGGTCGGCATCGGCGATCAGCGCTCGCCAGAGCGCCGGCTGCCAGCGCTGATCGGCAGGCAGATCTTTCGGCGAGTCCTCTCCCGCCTCCCAGGCCGCCAGCCAGTCGGGGCGGTAGTTGAGGTACTGATCGAACAGGTCGGCCAGTCGCACCGCCAGTTGCCAACGTTTGCGCTCGGCCTGCTCGGCGGCCTGGCGCTGCACCAACCCATGCGTCGGCGACGCCCGTCCAGGGCTTGCATCCTCACGTTCAGTATCCAGATAGTGGGCCAGCGGCGCGAAGGTGACCGGATCCCGCACGATCTCGCCCTCCAGCAGACGCAGAATGCGCCACGCCAGCGGGCGTTTGTCGAACGGCGAATGCAGCGGAATCGATTGACGCTCGTTTTCCGGCCCGGCCTGCTCGAGTACCGCACGGTAGGCCCGCCAGACGAAGCTCGATGGCAGCGGGAAATCCACCGACGCCGCGATGCCGTCCGCTTCCGCCAGTGACAGCCGCAGCCATTGCGCCATGCCGTTGGACTGCACCAGGAAGGTTTCCGGCGTCAGCGGCGGCATGCGGTGACGCTTGATCAGCGCCAGGGCCAGATCGTGCAGGTCTTCGAGGTGATTGGCATGCAGGACGCTGAACATCCGCTCTCCCGGGTTCTGGAGTCGATGAGATATCGGTAACGATCGTGCCATCCTACCGTGGCGCAGGGCGACGATCATCCAGAGCCTGTGGCAAGATATGACGATCTCATGACAGCGCTATCGTCGACGCCTCGTCGCTGCCGAGACAAAACTGCGAATAAGTAAAACCCCGAATAAGCAAACCCCCGAACAAGCCAAAACCGAATAAAAAAGGATTCACGTTGACGACGCCCGTCTTCCTCGCCGTACTCGCCGGCGCCCTCATGCATGCCAGCTGGAACGCGCTGGTCAAGGTGGGCCTCGATCGGCTGCTGAGCATCTCGTTGATCCAGGCCGCCTGCGCGCTCATTGCTCTCGCTGGCGTGACCTTCGTGCCACTACCGCAACCGGCCGCCTGGCCATGGCTTGCCGGTTCGGCCGTTCTGCATATCGGCTACAACGTGTTCCTGGCACGCGCCTACCGGGTTGGCGATCTCGGCCAGATCTACCCGATCGCCCGCGGCTGCGCGCCGTTGCTGGTCACCGCGATCAGTGTCTTCGCGCTCAGCGAGCACCCTTCCTGGCTCGGCTATCTCGGCATCGTGGTGCTGGTGCTGGGCATCTTGTGTATGGCGTTCCGCGGTGGGAAAGGGCCGCGCCTGGAACGCGCGTCGCTGATCAATGCGCTGACGACCTCGGCTTTCATCGCGGGCTACACCCTGGCCGATGGCAGCGGCGCTCGTACCAACGGCGATGCCATCGGCTATGTGATCTGGCTGTTCCTGCTCGACGGTTTCGGCATGCTGCTGGTTCTGATCGCCATGCGTGGCGTTCGCGTTCTCCCCGAGCTGACGCGCCATTGGCGAGTGGGCCTGATCGGCGGCGCGCTGTCCATCGGCGCTTACGGCATCACGATCTGGGCCATGACTCAGGCCCCGATCGCGCTGGTCGCCGCGCTGCGCGAAACCAGCGTTCTTTTCGCCATCGCCATCGGCGTGGTCTGGCTGAAGGAACCGCTACGCCGTGAACGCCTGCTGGCTGCCGGGCTGATTCTGGGTGGCGTCATTCTGACGCATTGGGGATGACTGCCATACCACGGCAAGACTGCTAGGCTTAACGATACTGAGCCACTGCCCTGCCAACGCCGTTCAACCGTCTTGCGGCGCGCATCGACGCTCACTAAGACGAAAGCCATCCAGGCGACAGCGATCGGCAAGGAGCCCATTTTGTCTCTTATCGCTCCACCCAACGCCACCAATGCCGACGGTCAGCCGCGCAAGGTCGGTGTCGAACTCGAATTTGCCGGTGTCGGCCCGATTCAGGCCGCGCGCCTGGTCGAAATGACCTTCGGCGGTCACGTCGAGCAGCACAGCGCCCATCGGCTGACGGTAACCGGCACCCCATGGGGCCATTTTCATGTCGAGCTGGACAGCAAGTATGTCCACCCCGATGAGCAGATACTCGACCGCATTCGTGCCAGCGATGGTCAACCCCCGGGGATCGGCGAACACCTTCGTGCCAGCGTGCACAGTCGCACCCGCGAGTGGCTAGGCGACATGGTGGCAGGTCTGGTGCCGACCGAAATCGTCTGCCCGCCGATCCCTTGGGACGAGCTGGAACGGCTGGATGAGCTGTTCGTTGCCCTACGCAGCCATGGCGCCCAGGGTACCGATGCCAGTCTGCTCTACGGTTTCGGGCTTCATCTCAATCCGGAGATCCCCTCGCCGAGGGTCGAGAGCGTGCTGGCCCATCTTCGCGCGTATCTGATTCTGGCAGACTGGCTACGCGACGAGATCGTGGTCGACGTGACGCGGGACATGCTGCCGCATACCCAGCCCTTTCACAGCGACTACACGCGGAAGGTACTGGCACCGGACTACCATCCCTCCTTGAAGACGTTGATCGACGACTACCTGCTCGCCAATCCGACGCGCAACCGTGAGCTGGATCTGCTGCCACTGTTCTCGTGGCTGATGCCGGATCACCCCAACGAACTGCTGCGTGAGACGCTGGTCAAGCCGCGCCCGACCTATCATTACCGGCTGCCCAACGCGGCGCTATCCGACCCGGAATGGGGCGTGGTCGTGGAGTGGAACCGCTGGGCGGAAGTCGAGCGGCTCGCCGCCGATCCGGATCGACTGGCCGAGCGCGGCGCCGCCTATCGCGAACATCTCGCCCAGCCGACGCTCAGCCGCTGGCTCGACTCCCTTCGACACTGGATGCGTCATTGATGAATTCAGCGAAACGTCCGGGAACGGAAGCCAGATCGCGCCAGACTCGCCCGGTGATCGGCATCACCACCTCGGATCACAAGAGCCTTCTGGCCTGGTGGTGCGACTGGCTCTCGGTCTGGCGCGCGGGCGGGAAACCACTACGTATCTCGCCGTCACGGCCTCTGACGCAGCCAGTGGATGGCCTGGTCATCGGCGGCGGTGACGACATCGGCGCCCAGCGCTACGGTGGCGAAGTGCAGCTTGACGTTCGTATCGATCCGGCTCGCGATGAACTCGAACTCGATCTGCTCGGCCACTACCTGCCGTCGAGTCTGCCGATCCTGGGCATCTGCCGCGGCGCCCAGATCATCAACATTCACTGCGGCGGCAGCCTGATCGAAGATATTCAGACGACCTACAGCCACATCAAAAATCGTCGCATGGTTCTGCCTCGCAAGCGAATCGAGATCGAGCCGTTCAGCCAGTTGGCCGACATTCTCAACCGCCGCTACTGCAACGTGAACAGCCTCCATCATCAGGCCGTCGACCGGCCGGGGGACGGCCTGAAAGTGGTCGCCCACGATCGCGACGATCTCGTTCAAGCCATCGAGAGTGAACGCCACCCGTTCCTGATCGGCGTACAGTGGCATCCGGAATTCCTGCTCTTCAGCCGTTCGCAACAACGACTGATCCGAGCGCTGGTGGAGGCGGCTCGACAGCAGCGTCAGGCGCCGGTTGAAACCGGCGAGCGACAGCGGCCGGTGGATGAAGACTGACCGCACCGCCGCATTCCTTGCCGTATCCCTGGCCGCACCAGGTTGCTATCACCGAGCCATCAGGACGGCATCACCGCCAACCTCCGCCCTGCCGGGGAGCGCAGCAGGAACAGGCCGATGATGATGCCCATCACCGATAGCGCCGCGACGTAGATCGCCGGCGACATGGGATACCAGCGCATCAGCGTAGTGACGATGATTGGCGTGAAACCACCGAAGAGTGCGTAGGCGACGTTGTAGGAGAACGAGAGCCCGCTGAAACGCACTGCCGCGGGGAAGGCCTTGACCGCAATCGCCGGTATCGCGCCGGTGATACCCACCGAGAAACCGGCCAGTGCGTAGAGCGGCATCAACTGCTCCGGGCGCTGGCCGACCACGCTCATCATCAGCCAATAGCTCGACCCCAGCAGCGCACTCCACCCCACCAGCGTCGCCCCACTGCCGAAACGATCGGCGCACCAGCCGGCGACCACGCAGCCGACGATTAGACACAGAATCGCCACCACGTTGGCGAGCGAGGCGTCGAGCCCGGCGTACTGCGCCGCCAGCAGCGGCGGCGTCATCAGCATGACGACGACGATGGCTGCGGTCAGAATCCAGCTGACCGCCATGGCCAGCAGTACCCCGCCCAAGTGATCGCGAAGTACCGTCTTGACCGGCAGTTCGGCCGCCAGGGCGCGGCGCTTGCGCATTTCGGCGAAGACCGGGGTTTCACTCAGCCAGCGGCGCAGGTAGACGGCGATGAGTCCGAACGCGCCACCGAGAAGAAACGGTATGCGCCAGGCGCCGCTCGCCAGTTCTGGCGCAGAGAAGTGCGATTTCATCACCGCCGCCACCAACGAGCCGATCAGAATTCCCGCTGCCAGCCCGGCCGATAGCGTACCGCAGGCCAAGCCGACATGACGGCGCTGGATATGCTCGGTGACGAACACCCAGGCGCCGGGTACCTCGCCGCCCACGGCTGCGCCCTGCAGCATGCGCAGCAGCACGAGCAACAGCGGTGCCAGATAGCCGATCGACCCGTAGGTGGGCAGGCAGCCGATCGCCAACGTGGGCAGCGCCATCAGCAGGATCGACAGCGTGAACATGCGCTTGCGCCCCAGCAGGTCGCCGAAGTGCGCCATCACGATGCCGCCCAGCGGTCTTACCAGGTAGCCGGCGGCGAAGATGCCGAACGTCTGGATCTGGCGCAGCCACTCCGGCATGTCTGGCGGGAAGAACAGCTGCCCGATGACCGTGGCGAAGTAGACGAAGATGATGAAGTCGTAGAATTCCAGCGCGCCGCCGAGGGCGGACAGCGACAGCGTCTTGACGTCGCCACGGGAGAGCGGACGCGGCGATTCGGACGAGGTGGGGTCGTGAGACATAGCGATCTTCCAAAAAGGACGGCACCCGAAGGTGCCGTCGCGATCATTCCATAGCGGAACTGCCGAGATCGAAACTCGCCCGCCAGCGCGGTTCGTAACTCGAGACGCGGCTCAGTGCTGCATCAATGCCAGACGCTGTCCGTTCGGCGCGCGTAGCAGGAAAATACCGATGACGACGCCGAGCGCCGACAACGCGGCGATATAGTACGCCGGGGCCGCGGGATGGCTCGCCATCAGCGTCGAGACCACCACCGGCGTGAACCCGCCGAAGATCGCATAGGCAACGTTGTAGGAGAACGACAGGCCGGAAAAACGCACCGCTGCCGGAAACGACTTGACCGCGATGGTCGGCACGACGCCGACGATACCCACGCCGAAGCCGGCCAGGCAGTAGAGCAGCATCAGCTGGTCGGGATGGGTCGGCACGGTGTGCATCATGACCCAGTAGGTGATTCCCAGCAGCAGGCTCCACAGAATGATCGTGATACCGCTGCCGATGCGATCGCAGCACCACCCGGATACCACGCAGCCGATGATCACACAGACGATCGCCCAGACGTTGGCCAGCGAGGCATCGATACCGTAGACCGACTGCAGCAGGCTCGGCGTCATCAGCACCACCACCACCACCGCACCGGTGAGAATCCAGGTCACCGCCATCGACAGCACCACGCTGTCCAGATGCCGACTCAGCACACGCTTGACCGGCAGCCCGTCGGAAAGCGCTTTCTTGGCGCGCATCTCGGCGAACACCGGGGTCTCTTCGAGGTAACGACGCAGATAGACCGCCAGGAATCCGAATACACCGCCGATCAGGAACGGCACGCGCCAGCCATAGGCGCTCATCTCTTCGGGGGTGTAGTAGGACTTCAGAAACGCCGAGATGATCGAGCCGATCAGGATACCGGCGACCAGGCCCGAGGCCAGCGTGCCGCAGGCGAGACCCACGTCCTTGCGCGAGACGTGCTCGGTGACGAAGACCCAGGCGCCCGGGACTTCGCCGCCCACCGCAGCGCCCTGCAGGATGCGCATCAATACCAGCAGCAGCGGTGCCAGATAGCCGATGGTTTCGTAGGTCGGCAGGCAGCCGATCAGCAGCGTCGGCACCGACATCAGGAAGATCGACAGCGTGAACATGCGCTTGCGACCCAGCAGATCACCGAAGTGCGCCATGATGATGCCGCCCAGCGGGCGCGCCAGATAACCGGCGGCGAAGATGCCGTAGGTCTGAATCATCCGCAGCCACTCCGGCATGTCCGGTGGAAAGAACAGATGCCCGATGACCGTGGCGAAATAGACGAAAATGATGAAATCGTAGAACTCCAGCGCGCCGCCCAGGGCGGAGAGCGACAGGATCTTGATGTCACCGCGTGACAGCGGACGCGACGGAGCCGCATCGTATTGGGGTGCGTTAGCCATGGCCGTGTTCTTTTTTCTGAGGCGTTGAAACGTACGTGTCCAGTAGCCAACGTGCTTCACGGAAGCTCGACAGAGGGTGTCATCCGCCGCACGAAGGGGTCATGACATTATCAGACTTTATAAGTTCCGTCAGTGTGGCCGACGGGTCCTTGGTTGGCTTCCGCACAAGATCCAGATACCGATACGGAGAGGCTTGCGCTAGAGTCTCTTTCGTCCGCTCCAATCACAGGCCCACGTCATGAAACCCTTGCTCATCCTGTTGCTCCTCGTCTCCACGCTGGGCGTATCGACCGTCCATGCATGTCCCAAAGGCCAGCATCCTCACGGCGGAACTGGATCGCACCACAAGGGCGGCTGGTGCTCCTAGCCCCGCGCCAGAGCGCCTAATACTCGGACATAAAAAAACCGGCCTCCGAGGACCGGTTTTTCATCATCGCCGGATGTTCAGCTTTCCAGCTTGGCATCCAGCGAAATCTTGGCGTTCAGCAGCTTGGAGATCGGGCAGCCTTCCTTGGCCTTCTGCGCGGCGCTATCGAAGGTCGACTGATCGGCGCCGGGGATCTTGGCTACCGTCTTGAGCTGGACTTCGGTAATGGTGAAGCCGCTGTCGTCCTGCTCCATGATCACCGTCGCGTCGGTCTTGATGCTCTCCGGCTCGATGCCCTCTTCACCCAGCATCATGGACAGCGCCATCGAAAAGCAGCTGGCGTGCGCGGACGCTATCAGCTCTTCCGGGTTGGTGCCTGGCTCGCCCTCGAAACGGGTATTGAAACCGTAGGGGTTTTGCTTGAGCGCGCCGCTCTCGGTGGATACGACACCCTTGCCTTTCTTGAGACTACCTTTCCATTCGGCGGATCCGGATTTCTTGATCGTCATCATCAACTCCTTCTGGTTCGATGTAACCGTTCGAGGCTACTGCCATCACAGCGGATGGAGTGGCAGTCAGTGTAGACCACCTGCGCCAGACGTCATCCCAATCGCTCTCCAACGAGCCGATTCGAACCCGAAAATCCTGTTTTAGGCCTTGAGTGCTGCCAACGCGGAGTCGTAGTCAGGCTCGTTCTTGATCTCGCTGACCAGTTCGGCATGCAAGATCTTGTCCTGCTCGTCGATCACGATGACCGCCCGCGCGCAGAGCCCGGCCATGACACCGCTCTGCAAGGCGACGCCGTAGCGTTGACGAAACTCGGGATGACGAAAGCACGACAGCGTGATCACGCGGTCCAGACCCTCGGCGCCGCAGAAACGGCTCTGGGCGAAAGGGAGATCCGCCGACACGATCAGCACCGCGGTATTGTCGAGGCCGCTGGCATACTCGTTGAACTTGCGCGTGGACATCGCGCAGGTCTTGGTGTCGACGCTGGGAATGATATTGAGCACCTTGCGCTGACCGGCAAAGTCGGAAAGCGAGCGCTCCCCGAGTTCGGCGTCGGTCAGGGTAAAGGCGGGCGCCGTATCGCCAACGACGGGAAATTCATCACCCACTTCGACGGGCACCCCGCCTCGCGTCACGCTTTGCATGATTGTCTACTCCCGCTGGAATGATTCAGAGATCAAAGGAACTAGAGAGGTGGCGTGCCTCGCGGCGCGCCATTCCAGACCAGCATAGCCTATCCCTCGGCCTTGCCGGACGATCGCGTCAGCAGTTCCCGCGATACCGCCAGGGCTTTCGAATCCGAAGCGCGTAATAACGTCATGTTGCGCTCGGGGATGGCCTCGGGGTCGGCGTGACTTGCGAGTGCTCGTTCGAGCTCGGCTTCGCGCAGGATATGCAGCATCGGGTAAGGCGAACGGTTGGTGGCATTGGCCGCATCGGTCGCCTCGACGCCATCGAAGACATAGTCCGGATGAAAACTCGCCAGCTGATAGATCCCGCGATAGCCCAGATCGTCGAACAGCCGCTCGGCCAGCTCGAGCCAATCCAGATAATCATCGAAATCGTCCATGCCGGCGGGCGCAATCAGCAGCGTGGTGGCAATCGAAGGCTCCGCGTCCAGTCGGCGACATTCGTCCACCAGCTCGTGCAGCAACCCTTCCAGCTCTGCGGACTCGGCCAGCGCATAACGAATGGCATTCCGGCGCATCTCGCGCCCGGCAAAAGGACAGATATCGTGGGCCACGACGAAGGATTCGAGCCAGGCTCGGGTGAGGCTGATCGAAGAAGATTCGATGACGGAACTCCTGAGTTCGGATGGGTCACCCGGGTGGCGTCTTCACACAAATCGCAAATCGATTCACGTAAAGCGAACGTACGCGCCACACAAGTCGAGTAATGTTACGCAGTTACCGCGAAAGTGATTTGCGAAACCCGCGAGCGGCGGCCAGCATAACAGTAACACCTTCATGGAAAGGGAGTTTCCGATGCCAGATACGCCGCCGCATATCGTCCTGCCCGAAAGCCTCGGGGCACCGTCACTTGCTCTCCCGGCGATGGGTCAGGGCACCTGGTACATGGGAGAGGATCTCGTTCCTCGTCAGCAG
The DNA here is from genome assembly GCF_052645315.1 of Salinicola sp. V024. Taxonomy (NCBI): domain Bacteria; kingdom Pseudomonadati; phylum Pseudomonadota; class Gammaproteobacteria; order Oceanospirillales; family Halomonadaceae; genus Salinicola; species Salinicola sp. V024. The sequence continues at coordinate 501,465 of NZ_JBQXYB010000001.1, read as the reverse complement.
GAAATCGACGCCCTGCGTTACGGCCTGGATCTCGGGATGAGCCTGATCGATACCGCCGAGATGTATGGCGACGGCGGTGCCGAGCGGGTCGTCGGCGAGGCGATACGCGGTCGCCGTGACGACGCCTTCGTCGTCTCCAAGGTCTATCCCTGGAATGCCGGCCGGGATAGCGCCATCGCCGCCTGCGAGCGCAGCCTCGAACGCCTGGGGATCGATTGCCTGGATCTATACCTGCTGCATTGGCCGGGCAATATTCCCCTCGAAGAGACGTTCGAGGCCTTCGAGCGGTTACGTGATCAGGGCAAGACCCGGCGCTTCGGCGTCTCCAATTTCGATGCCGACAATCTCAGGGCCCTGGACGCCATTCCTGCCGCCGCCGAATGCGCAACCGACCAGGTGCTCTACCATCTCGGTTCCCGCGGTGTCGAAGTCGACATCATCCCATGGATGCAGGACCACCACATTCCAGTGATGGCGTACTGCCCGCTGGCCCAGGGCGGCCGGCTGCGATCCAAACTGCTCTCGTCGAGCGTGGTCAACGAGATCGCCGACAAACACGGTGCCAGCGCCGCGCAGATCCTGCTGGCCTGGGTGATTCGCCCCACCTGCGTCAGTCAGGACGGCATGCGTGGGGTCATTGCGATTCCCAAGGCGTCGAATCTCGCCCACGTCGAGGCCAATGCGAAGGCGCTCGAGATCGAACTCGACAGCGAGGACCTCACGCAGCTCGATGACGCCTTTCCGGCACCCAAGGAGCCGGTATCGCTGGATATCGTCTGAATCGATGATCGCAGCGCCGAATTCCCGAGTCCGACGCCCATCGCAGTGCTCGACACCAGAGCCGCTACAGCGACAGCTGTCCGGTGGTCGCCACCGAGCCGCGCCGGGACGCCAGCCGATCCGCCAGCCGGGTCGGCTCCGGCAGCTTGGTCTTGCCCAGGCAGCGCACGACCCAATTGACCGCGCTATCGAGAGACATTCGATGCCCCGGTGACACGAACAGCGGTTTGACGCCCTCTCTCGAGCGCAGCACGGCGCCGATGGTGACGCGGCCGCGTTCGTCGACGGCAACGTCGCTCGGGTCCTGTTCACGTCGGCGATCGGTCAGCGGCGTCCATTCGCCTTTGACCGACGGTACCTCGCCGAACTGCCCGCACAGCCGGCTCTTGCCCACGCCGATGGTCGGCAGATCGAGCCACAGCCCCAGATGGGAGGCGATTCCCAGTCGACGCGGATGCGCGATGCCCTGCCCGTCGACCATGATCAGGTCCGGGCGCTGCGACAGCTGCTCGAACGCGCCCAGCGCCGCCGGAATTTCGCGAAACGAGAGCAGGCCCGGCACGTACGGCATCCGCGTCGGCTCGCGGTGCACCACCTGCTCGACCAGCGTGAGCGATGGCCATTCGAGCAGCACCAGCGCCGCCCGCGTCGTCTCGCCTCCATCCTCGAAGCCGATATCCATGCCTGCGATCAGGTCGACCTCACCCAGCGTATCCTCGCGTATGATTGCTGGCGCCAGCTGCTTCTGCAGCGCGATCGCCGCCTCGGGCGTCAGATTCCATTCGTGTAGCGCCATCCTGGGCTCTCCCGGTTGTCTCCATGAGTCCGAAAGACTAGTCCCAGGTCGCGCGTCTCTCCAACGGCCGAGGCAATATTGAGGCGCGGTCGTGGCGGTGCGCGGCCATAAGGAAGCGCGCATTGGGTCTTTTCCCCCACGCCCGCCACGTTACACTTGGCGACGCTTTTGCCTCTTCACTCTCTCTTCGTTGCAACAGGGCGCCGCGCCGTGAAATTGATCCACACCGCCGACTGGCATCTGGGCCAGTCTTTCCATGGCCAGGAACGCCATGTCGAACATCGCGCCTTTCTCGACTGGCTGCTGGCGACACTCGTCGAGCGCCGCCCCGATGCCTTGCTGATCGCCGGCGATATCTTCGATGTGGTCAATCCTTCGCTGCGCGCCCAGGAGCTGCTCTACGACTTCATCGTTGCCGCCCACGCCGCCCTGCCGGACTTGGAGATCGTGATGATCGCCGGCAACCACGACAGCGGTTCGCGTATCGAGCTGCCGGCACCGTTGATGAAGAGCCTCAAGACCCATGCTCTGGGCCGCGTGCACTGGCTCGACGACGGTCGTCTCGACAGCGACCATCTGCTGATCCCGCTGCACGACGTCGATGGCACGCTCAAAGCCTGGTGTCTGGCGCTGCCCTTCCTGCGCCCCGCCGAGGTGACCGGCGGCGAGATCGATGACTATCGCCAGGGCATCGCTCGCGTCCACGCAGAGCTGATCGCCGCGGCCGAGGCGTGCCGCCAGCCGGGTCAGGCGCTGGTGGCGATGAGTCACGCGCATCTGCAGGGTGCCGCTGTCTCCGAGGCGAGCGAGCGCCCCATCGTCATCGGTGGCGAGGAGTCGGTCCCGGCGACGCTGTTTCCCGATTCGATCGCCTATGTCGCGCTCGGCCATCTGCATCGGCCCCAGCAGGTCGGCGAGCCACGCATTCGCTACAGCGGCTCGCCGCTGCCGCTCGATTTCAGCGAGAGCCACTATCCGCACCAGGTGGTCGAACTCACCCTCGACGGCGAAACGCTGGGCGAGATCGAGACGCTGCCGATCCCGCGTCACGTGGCACTGATACGCGTAGGCCCGGGCAGTATCGAAGAGGTCGAGCAGACGCTTGGCGAACTGGAGACGGATGCCGATCTTCCTCGTGAACGCTGGCCATGGCTGGAGATCCGGGTCGATCTCGACGCCCCTCGCCCCGATCTGCGCGCCCGGATCGAGGCCGCGATGGCAGACAAGCCGCTACGTCTGTTGCGCATTCACAGCCGCTACCCCAACGCCAGCGGGCGCGACGATGCGGACGCCAACGTTGACCTCGACAGCCTGACCCCGCAGGAGATTTTCACCCGCACCTGGCAGACGCGCTACGGCGATGCGCCTCCGGATGACGTCATGGCGGATTTTGCCAGCCTGCTGCAGCAGGTTCAGGACGCGGAAAGCCGCCATGAGGGGAGCGAGACATGAAAATCCTCGCCATCCGTCTGGAAAACCTCGCCTCGCTGGCCGGCCATCACGAGGTCGACTTCACCGCCTCACCGCTGGCCGACCAGGGTCTGTTCGCCATCACCGGCCCCACCGGCGCCGGTAAGAGCACCCTGCTGGACGCGCTGTGCCTGGCGCTCTACGGCAGCACACCGCGCCTGCGCCAGGCACCGAAACGGGACTCTCAGATCGCCGACGTCAATGACGACACCTTGACCACCGCAGACGCGCGCACCTTGCTGCGTCGAGGCTGCGCCAGTGGCTTCGCGGAAGTCGATTTCGTCGGCCGCGACGGGCGCCGCTATCGGGCACGCTGGGCGGTGCGCCGCGCCCGCAACAAGATCGACGGCAGCCTGCAGAAGATCGAACAGTCATTGACCGACCTGGATGCCAACCAGCTGCTCACCGCACAGACGCGGGAGTTCGAGAAGCTGCTGCCCGAGCGGCTGGGACTCAAGTTCGACCAGTTCACCCGGGCCGTGCTGCTGGCCCAGAGCGAGTTCGCCGCCTTCCTCAAGGCCGACGACAACGAGCGCAGTGAACTGCTGGAGCGTCTGACCGACACGCAGCACTACTCGGAAATCTCCAGAGCTGCCTATCAGCGGGTTCGGGATGCCAAAAGCATTCTCGATGCCATCGAGGTCAGGCTCGCCGACGCGTTGCCGGTAGACGCCGAGACGCGCGCGGCCTATGAACGACAGGCTCAGGCCGAGGAGCAGGCGCTGGCCGATCTCCAGGCCGAGCTGTCGCGCCATCAGACACAGGGCATCGAACTCGAGCGCGAGGCCCAACTGGCGCAAGCCTGGCAGCAGGCCGATGACAGCTGGCGCCAGGCCGATCGCGAATGGCGACAAAATCGGGGGGAACGCGAGCAGCTCGCCCAGCTCGATGAGCTGGCACCCTGGCGAGAGCGGGCAAAGCGCCGTCGGACGCTCGAAAGTACACTTGCCGGGCATCGCCAGACGCTGGCCAGGGAGCGTCGCCAGTCCGAGGATTGCGACCGGGAGCGCGAGGCGCTCGAGCCGCAGCTCGCTAGCGCCCGGCAAGCCCACGAACAAGCCCGGCTCGACGATCGGGAAGCCCAGCCGCAACTGGACGAGGCCCGCCAGCTGGCCGCCGATCTCGAACACCAGCGCCAGCAGCTCACCCAGCAGCAGCGCGAGCACCGCCAGCTCGCCGAGGCAACGCAGGCCGACGCGCAGCGCCGAACGCAATTGCAGGAAGCACGCCAGCCACTCAAGACACGCCTTGGCGAGCAGCAGGCGACCCTCGAAGGGCTGCTGAAAGGCGCTGGCGAGGCGGGCGAGCGTCCAAGCGCCCATGAACTGCGCTCGACCCTGAATCGCCGGCGCGATCTGGCGCAAGGTGAGTTGCAGGCACTGCAGGATCTGCAGCAGGACTGGCGTGAAGGAGAACGGCTACGCCAAGAGCAGACCGAGACGCGCCGGCAGCTCGACAGCGAGCGCCGCCGGCTCCAGGAGCTGGAAACTCAGGGCAAGCAGGCCGCACAGCGGCTCAAGGCGGCGGAATCCGAAGAGACGCTGATCCGCCAGCAGATCGAAGGCGCCCGCGCTGCGCGAAGCGACAGCGTCGAACAGCTGCGCCAGCACCTGAGTGACGACGAACCTTGTCCGGTCTGTGGGGCGACGGCTCACCCCTACCGACACGCGCCACCGGCACACCCCGGCGCTGCCATGATCGAGGCGATCGAGGGGCAGGAACGACAACAGCTCGACAACCATCGCGAACAGGTGGAAAACGCCCACCACGTCTATCACCAGTGCAGCGCCGATTACCGCGCCTGCCGCCAGGGCCTGCTCGAACGCGAGCGCCAGCTCGAGACGCTGTCCCGGCGGCTCGATCAGGCCGAGAGCGCCATTGACGCTCACGCCGCGGCCCCGGCCCTGCGTCAGAGCGAGGCGGCCGGCGGCTGGTTCGAGGCGCGGCGCGAGCGGCTGAACCAGCAATGGCGTCAGGCCAGCGACCAGCTCTCCGCGCTCGACGAGGCGGAACGTCTGCTGCAGCCGCTGGAAGCCGAATGGCAGCAGCTGTCACTCGAACTGGGCAAGCTGGAGGAGCGCCATTCCCTGAACCGTGAGCGTCTGCACACGCTCGAGACGTCGCTGCCCTCGTTGCAACAGCAGGTGGACGACACCGGATCACGACTTGCAGCCCGGCTCGGCAGTCACGACTCCGTTCCGGCCTGGCAGGCGGCACTGGAGCAGCGACGCCAGCAGGCGGAAGCGACGCTCGAGGAACATCGAACGCGCTGGCAGACGCTGGCCCAGACCCGGACCCAGTTGACGCAGCGGCTGACGGATCTCGAGCAGCGCCAGCGAGAGGCGCAGACGGAATTCGACGAGCTCGACGGCGACTGGCAAGCCTGGCGCCGCGAGCGTCCGGCGCTGGACGACGACACGATCGACACCCTGCTGGCGGTCAGCGAGGCGGATCACCGCCGCCGCCGGGAGCGCAGCGCACAATCCGAGCGCGACCTCGCCGCTGTCACCGTCAAGCGCGAGGAACGTCAGCAGGCGCTACGCGAGCAGCGCCGCGCGCTCCTTCCGGACCGAGACGAAAACCAGTTGCTCGATGACGCGGCTACCCGCGAACTGGCGGCACGGTTGATCCACCAGCGCGAGACCGCTGAAGCCCTGATCCGCCAGCGAGACGAGCGTCAGGACACCCGCGACGCCGCCCAGCATCAGCTTCGTGAAGACGATCGTCGTCGTCAGGCGCAGCGCGATGGCGCCCAGGAGCGCGAATCGGCCCGGCACGAAGTCAATCGCTGGGAGCGCCTGAACGGCCTGATCGGCAGTGCCGACGGCAAGCGTTTCCGGCGCATCGCCCAGGCCTACAATCTCGACCATCTACTGACCCACGCCAATCAGCATCTGCGCGCGCTGACGCCACGCTACCGATTGATACGCGGCGGCAGCGAGCTCGGCATTCTGGTGATCGATGGCGACATGGCCGACGAGCGCCGCTCGGTCCACTCGCTCTCCGGCGGCGAAACCTTTCTGGTGTCGCTGGCGTTGGCGCTGGGGCTGGCGTCAATGGCCTCCCACCAGCTGGCGATCGAATCGTTGTTCATCGATGAAGGATTCGGCAGTCTCGACCCCGAATCGCTGGCGTTGGCGATGGACGCGCTCGACGGCCTGCAGGCCCAGGGGCGCCGCGTGGGGGTAATCTCTCACGTCCAGGAGATGCACGAGCGGATTCCGCTACAGATTCGGGTCGAACCCAGCGGCAACGGGGCCAGCCGGCTGGTGATTCAGCGCCGTTGACGGCCGGCTATCGCCCGCAAGCTGCGCGCGCGAAGTCGACGCCATGAGTCACACCTCGATCGCCGCCCGGGCCATGACCTGAGCGGCGGCACCTCTGGCGGCGGTGAACGTGCTGTCTTCGATGATCTTGATCGGAACGGATTGCGACTGCCTGAGCAGATCGTTTTGATGGGCCTCGAAGTAGGCCAGCGCCGGCTCGATCAGAGGCCCTTTCAGCCACATCAACGACCCGCCCAGAATCAGCATCGACGGGTTGAGCGTGTGATGCAGGTTGAGCATCAGCAGCCCCAGTGCTTCTCCGGCGCGCTGAATCAAGGCTTGCACGTCCGCCTCACCGGCCCGGGCTCGTACCGAGGCGCTGAGGCTGTCATCGATATCGAGACCCAGCGACTCGCGCAGCGCCCAACCGCTGACCAGGGTTTCGGCACAGCCGCGGTTGCCGCAATGGCAAAGCGCTCCGCCCGGCTGAATCACGGTATGGCCGATCTCCCCGACCAGGCCTTGATAGCCGCGTGGCACCACGGGGAAATGTTCACCGCTGACCACGCCGCAGCCGATACCGATATCGGCGCTGATGTAGGCGAGCGACTCGGGCGGAATGCCCTCGAAAAAATAGAACTCGCCGAACGCCGCCGCGTTGGCCTCGTTGTCCAGTAGCCAGACTCCATCCGGTAGATCCGGCTCTTCCCGCAGCAGCGCCAGAAAATCGACGTCGATCCAGCCCAGATTGGGCGCCAGGCTGAGGATCGGCGCGGTGGGAGAGACGGGGCCGGGCACCGCAACGCCCAGCCCCAGACAGCGCCGACCCGCGATGGCGGGCGCTTCGCGTAGCTGGTTCAGCAGCTTCGCCAGACGCGTCGCGGTGGAAACGGGATCGGCGGGCGGCGCTTCCTGATGGCTGCTTGCCAGAATCTCCCCGACAAGATTGCAGGCAACTAGCCGCAGGCCCTTGACCCCCACTTCGGCACCCAGCATGTAGTGTCGCTCTCCATCCAGATAGAGCGCGCGCCCCGGCCGGCCACCGCCGCGCGCATGCAACTCTCCCTCGCGTAGCCAGCCTCGTTCGACCAGCGTTTGCACCACACTGCCTACCGTCGCCTTGGTCAGGCCTGTCTCGAGCGCGATATCGGCCCGCGACAATCCCGGGCTGCGCCGCACGGTGCTCAGAATCGTGCTGCGATTGAGGCTCTTCAGATAGTTGAGATCACCGGCAGTTTGCGGGGTGAAGGAGTTGGGCATGGGAAAGAGGACAGCGTCGGGTGGCGGTGGATACAGCGACTATACCAAAGCCCGCTGAGATCGACCGAGAAGCACCACCATCATGAGCCTTAAGTCTTAGATCCATTAGTCTCAAAGACAATGGTCTTAACACCAATGGTCAATGGCAGCCGGCACCACATGCGCGCATGATCGCCCTCAACTTAGTTAATAGGTTTTACTAACCTTCAGGAGCCTTCATGCCGTCAGCCATCTATCCCGGTCTCGAAAGCAAGCGCGTGGTCATTACCGGCGGCGGTTCCGGCATCGGCGAGGGCCTGGTACGTGCCTTTGCCGAGCAGCGCGCCGAAATCCACTTCATCGATATTATCGATGACGCCCAGGCGCTGGCCGAGGAGCTCGGCAGCAACGTCCATTTCCATCAGTGCGACCTGACCGATGCTGAGGCGCTGATCGCGACGCTCACCGCCATCGGCGATGTCGACATCCTGGTCAACAACGCGGCAAACGACGATCGCCACCGCCTCGAGGATATTACCCCCGAGTATTGGGAAAATCGGATGGCGGTCAATCTGCGCCATCTGGTGCTGGCTGCTCGCGAAGTGGCGCCTGCCATGCGCCGTCGAGGTGAGGGCGTCATCATCAATCTGGGCTCGATCAGCTGGCACCTCGGGCAGCCTGGCCTGGTGCTCTACGAGACTGCCAAGGCCGGCATCGAGGGGCTGACGCGAGCGTTGGCGAGCGAGCTTGGCAGCGACGGCATCCGCGTCAACTGCGTGATTCCCGGCAACGTCAAGACGCCACGCCAGTCGCGCTGGTACAGCCCCGAGGATGAAGAGCAGATCGTCGCCGAACAGAAGCTCAAGGTCCGTATCCATCCTCACCACGTGGCCTCCATGGTGCTCTTCCTCTCCTCGGACGCCGCGGCCGCCTGTACCGCTCACAACTATTGGGTCGATGCCGGCTGGCTCTGATCGCAAGCTGCCTCGGAACCCTCATCGAGAGACCATTGGAGTTCAACAATGCCAACATCAAGCACTTCACAAAATCCTGTCGTGGTTCTACTTATCTGCTGCGTGGCCGCCATTGGCGGCTTCCTGTTCGGTTTCGATAGCGGTGTCATCAACGGCACCGTCGACGGCCTTCAGCAGGCTTTCCAGTCGGAAAGTGTCGGCACCGGTTTCAACGTCGCCTCGATGCTGCTGGGCTGCGCCGTCGGCGCCTTCTTCGCCGGCCGACTGGCGGATAAATTCGGCCGCCGTACGCTGCTGCTGGTCGCTGCCGTGTTCTTTATCATCAGCGCCTGGGGTTCCGGCATCGCCGGGGGATCATTCGAGTTCGTGATCTATCGGATACTGGGCGGTCTGGCAGTGGGTGCGGCCAGCGTCATGTCGCCGGCCTACATCAGTGAAATCGCCCCCTCGCACCTGCGCGGCCGATTGGCGACCATTCAGCAAGTCGCGATCATCGGCGGGCTGTTCTTCTCGTTTCTCAACAACTACGCCCTGGCCAATATCGCCGGCGGCTCCACCGCCGAGCTGTGGTTCGGTTTTGAAGCCTGGCGCTGCATGTTCTGGATGGAACTGATTCCGGCCGGCATCTTCCTGATCGCGCTGATGTTCATCCCGGAAAGCCCGCGCTTTCTGGTCAGTGCCGGACATGACGACAAGGCCAAACGCGTTCTTCGCCTCGTCTACGACGAAGCCGGAACCGAAAAGCGCCTGGCAGACATTCACGCCTCGCTTTCCAACCGTCATAAACCGCGCCTGTCGGACCTGATCAACCCCGCTACCGGCAAGCTGCTGAAACTGGTCTGGATCGGCATCGGCCTGGCGGTGTTCCAGCAGCTGGTCGGGATCAACGTGGTGTTCTACTACGGTGCGGTACTGTGGCAGGCGGTCGGTTTCTCCGAAAGCGATGCCCTGATGATCAACGTCATCAGCGGCGCGGTCAGCATCGCGGCCTGCCTGGTCACGATCGGCCTGATCGATCGTATCGGTCGCAAGCCGCTGCTGTGGGCAGGGTCGGTGGGCATGACGATCACCCTGGCAATTCTGGTCTACGCATTCTCTACCGCAGAGATCGTCAACGGCAGCCTGGCGCTTTCCTCGGGCAACGGCATCCTCGCCCTGCTTGCGGCCAATGCCTACGTCTTCTTCTTCAACGTCTCCTGGGGCCCGGTAATGTGGGTCATGCTCGGGGAGATGTACCCCAACCAGGTGCGCGGGTCGGGACTGGCCGTTGCCGGGCTGTTCCAGTGGGTCGCCAACTTCGCCATCACCATGACCTTCCCGATCATGCTGGCATCGATCGGCCTCACCGGCGCGTATGGCTTCTACGCGATCTGCGCCCTGCTCTCGGTCATCTTCGTCGCTCGCTTCGTGCGCGAAACCAACGGCAAGGAACTCGAGGATATGGCGTACGAGTGAGCGGCCAATACGCCGTGATCTAAGCATCACGTAGCTTGCAACGAGCAAGGCCCGCGCCGGATGGCGCGGGCCTTCTTTTTGGGACGCTGTCTCCCGCACTGTTCTCCAAGGTCTTTTTCGAAGCTCTTCCCCCAGGCTCTTTCTTGAGGCCCTGTTTCGGGACCCTGTTTCGGGGGCCCTTTCTAGAAGCTCTCTAAACCCCTCTGAGCCTTCTTCCCATACCTTCTCTAGGAAACAGCACTTCGAACGGCGACAGTCACGCTGGGAACCCTGGACGCTATCTCTTCATCCCGCCATCTTCGCGGCGATCTCGGCCACGTGTTTGCCCTGGAACCGGGCAATCGTCAGTTCGTTCTCGCTCGGGGTACGACTGCCGTCGGCGTTGGCCAGCGTCGTCGCGCCGTAGGGCGTGCCGCCGGTGATCTCGTTCATGTTGGAGAGCTCCGGGCAGCTATAAGGCACGCCGACGATGACCATGCCGTGATGCAGCAAGGTGGTGTGGATCGAGGTCAACGTGGTTTCCTGGCCGCCATGCTGGGTCGCCGTCGAGGCAAACGCACTGCCGATCTTGCCGATCAGCTGACCCTGCGCCCAGGGGCCGCCAGTCATGTCCCAGAAGTTGCGCATCTGGGAAGTCATGTTTCCGAAACGGGTCGGGGTGCCGACAATGATGGCGTCGTATTGTGCCAGGGCATCGGGCCCTTCGATCAGTGCCGCCTCCTGATCGACCTTGTAGCCGGATTTCACCGCCACCTCTTCCGGCACCAATTCAGGCACGCGACGGATGTCGACCTGTGTGCCGCTGACACCTTCGGCGCCCTGCGCGACAGCCTTGGCCATGGTCTCGATGTGGCCGTAGCTCGAGTAGTACAACACCAGCACTTTGCTCATAGGAGTTCTCCTGAAGAGATCGGGTTTTTACGACGAACCGCCTCTCAGGCTAGCCCGCGCGATGAGGCGATGCCATCACCGGGCCACTGCATTTTTTGCGCCGGAACCCGCGAAGATATCGAACGCTTTCCGAGCATGGGATCACCACTCCACCCGCCACGCCCGTCGGTTCAGCCGTTTGTTGGCAGGCAGGATTAGCCGCTATTCTGTCGGCACACCCACCCAAAAGTGGTCCACGTTGGTGGATCGGAGCCAGTGATGACGACTTCCCGCGACCTGCTGACGAGCCTGATCGGCTTCGATACCGTCTCCCGCCATTCGAACCTCGAGCTGATCGACTTCGTCGAGCGCTACCTCGCGTCTCATCAAGTCGTGTCACAGCGCATCAGCAACGCCGATGGCAGCAAAGCGAATCTATTGGCCCGCATCGGGCCGGCGGTCGAAGGCGGTGTGGTGCTTTCCGGTCATACCGACGTGGTCCCGGTGGACGGCCAGCCCTGGAGCAGCGATCCGTTCATCCTCACGGACAAGGGCGACGGTCGTCTGTATGGTCGCGGCAGCTGCGACATGAAGGGGTTCCTCGCCTGTGCCCTGGCGCAAGTACCCGCCTGGCAGGCGCTGGATCTGAAGCGGCCAATCTATCTGGCGTTCTCGTTCGACGAGGAGATCGGCTGCCTCGGCGCGCCTTCGATGATCGAACAGCTGATGGCGGACGAGCCGCTGCCCGGCGCGGTCATCATCGGCGAGCCAACCTCGATGCAGCCGGTGGTAGCGCAGAAAGGGATCACCACGATGCGCACCACCGTGACCGGCAAGGAGTCGCATTCGAGCCAGATCAACCAGGGCGTATCGGCGATCCACGTCGCCGCGAGGCTGGTGACTCAGATCGAAGCGATCATGCAGGAACTGGTCGACGAAGGTGCCCTGGAATCCGTCTTCAACGTCCAGCATTCGAGCCTGCACGTGGGCCTGATCGAAGGCGGCACCGCGATCAACATCATGGCGCGCCACTGCCAGTTCGACTGGGAGATCCGTCATCTGCCCAGCGACGGCTTCGACGTCGTCTTCGCGCGTTTCGAGCGCTACGCCAGAGCACTCGAGGCCGAACTCCAGCAGCGCGCACCGGAGATTAGCATCGTCACCGAGCAGATGGTCGACACCGTGCCGGCGCTGGCCGATCGGGACAACGCCGCAGCCGTCGAACTGTGTCGTGAATGCCTCGGTGACCCGAACCTAGAGACCGGCGGCGTCGCCTACGCGACCGAAGGCGGCCAGTTCCAGCGCGTCGGCCTGCAGACCCTCGTCTGCGGCCCGGGCAGTATCGAACAGGCCCATCAGCCGGACGAGTACATTGAGATCAGCCAGCTCGAGGCCGGCGACCGATTCATGCAGCGACTGGGCGAGCGGCTGACGCGATGAGTGCTGCCGCCTCCCGCTTTCATCGACCAACGGAGACCCTGATTCATGACCACGCCCGCCCTCGCCGTTCGCCGCACCGCGCTGGTCGCCGTCTACGGCACGTTGAAGCGCGGTTTGCGCAATCATCACTGGCTTGATGGGGCCGAGTTCGTCGGTAGCGATGTCATCACCACCGCGACGCTCTACGATATCGGCCCTTATCCAGGCGCCAAGGCCGAACCGTCACGGGGCATCGAGATCGAAGTCTTCCGCGTCGACGCGGTCTGCCTGAAGGGACTGGACCGGCTGGAAGACTATCGAGTACGCCGCCCGAAATCCGGCGACTACGATCGCGCCGTTCACGACACCGCGTTCGGCCCCGCCTGGCTCTACTTGTACAATCGCGACGTCGCGGGCTGCCCGGTAATTCGCCAGGGCGGCTGGCCTATGGTGGCGTAGATCCAGGGTTTTTCCCGCCACCAGCAGTCACGCATCGAAGAACACTTTCAGCACGTGGTCCATGTGCACTTCCATCGCTTGTCTTGCCGCGTCGGGATCGCGATTTTCGATCGCGTCGAGAATACGTTGATGATCGTTCTGTGACTGACGCGGCATGTCGGTCTCCATGAACAGCTCCTGAAGTCGACGAAACATCTTGCCGTACTGGTGCCCGAGCAGATGCTTGATAGTCATGGCATAAGCGGCGTTGCCCGAGGCCTCGGCAATCCGAATATGCAGCAGCCGGTCGCCCGCCTGGTTACGCCCGCCGTGGCGGTTGTCCTCGACATTGCGCGCATAGGCGGCACGCATCGCCGCGAGATCGTCCTCGCTGGCATTGATCGCGGCCAGCGCCGCGGTTTCGGGTTCCAGATAGCGTCTCGCCTGCAGCAGCGAGAACGGCGGGATTTCCTGATCCAGATCCAGCTCGATCTCGCTGGCGAACTCCGGGTCCAGCGCCCACCCCTCCAAACGCCGTGCCGCACTCATCACTGACGACTCGACCTCGCCCGAACGCTCCAGCACCAGCACGCCATGGCCGACGCGAACCTCGACCTGCCCCACTACCTCCAGCGCGATCAGCGCCTCGCGCACCGATGCCCGGCTGACGCCAAGCTGCTGGGCCAGATCGCGCTCCGGCGGTAGCAGGCTGCCGGGCGGGAACTCACCCTGTTGAATCAATACCAATAGCTGATCGGCAATCTGTCGATAGAGCCGCTGCGCGCGAATAGTCTGGATCGGCATCCATCGATCTCCCGGTTTCATGAGCAGGACGAGTTAGACATTGGTCGCAAATTCGAACGTTTTCACCGGCCTGGCCGGGACTATTAGACGTTTGGCGATTTGCGGGCCGTTTCCACAAAGGATAATACTTGGATCAAAGGTCAGGCCTTTAGACATTAGAACCAAACCTGTGCTGAGAAGCAAAAAGCCCAGAAGCAGAAAAGTGCAGATCAAAACCGCTTTCAGGAGCCATCGGTCATGCGACTCGCCAACAAAACCGCTTTGATCACCGCCGCCGGTCAGGGCATCGGCCGTGCCACCGTCGAGCGATTCCTGGCCGAGGGGGCTCGAGTCATTGCCACCGATATCGATGCGGCCAAGCTCGAGGGGCTGGAAAACGCCCAGTGCCACGCCCTCGATGTCACCGATGCCGAGGCCGTGCGCACGCTGATCGAGTCGCTGCCGCCGCTGGACATCCTGTTCAACTGCGCGGGAACGGTGCCGAGCGGCTCGATTCTCGAGTGCGACGACGCCCAATGGGCTTTCGCCCAGCGCCTCAACGTCGACTCGATGTTCTACACCATTCGCGCAGCGCTGCCGTCGATGCTGGAGAACGGTGGCGGCAGCATCATCAACATGTCGTCGCTCGCTTCCAGCACCAAGGGCGTCGTCAATCGCTTCGCCTACGGCACGACCAAGGCCGCAGTTGTCGGACTGACCAAATCCGTGGCCGCCGACTACATGACCCGGGGCATTCGCTGCAATGCGATCTGCCCGGGCACGGTCGACTCCCCGTCCCTGCGCGAGCGGGTTGCCGAGCAGGCGCGCCAGCAGGGCCGTACCACGGATGAAGTCTTTGCCGAATTCATCGCCCGCCAGCCCATGGGCCGGCTGGGCAAGGTCGAAGAGATCGCGGCGCTAGCGACGCATCTGGCCAGCGACGAGGCGGGATTCATCACCGGGACGGTGCAGTTGATCGATGGCGGCTGGTCCAACTAGGTTCGCTCTCAGCGCTAGAAGCCAGCGATAACGAATTCACCAATGAAGACAGAAAAGGAAACCGCATGAAACTGCTACGCCACGGCCCCAAGGGTCAGGAAAAGCCCGGCATCGTCGATGCCAACAACACGGTCCGCGATCTCTCCGGCAAGATCGACGACATCGCCGGCGAAGCCCTCTCCGATGAGAGCCTGGCACAGCTGGCCAAGATCGATATCGACAGTCTTCCGGAAGTCGCCGCCGGTACTCGCCTTGGCCCCTGCGTCGGCCGTGTCGGCAAGTTCATCTGCATCGGATTGAACTATTCCGATCACGCTGCCGAGACCGGCGCCGAAGTGCCGGCAGAACCGGTGATCTTCAACAAGTGGACCAGCGCCATCTGCGGCCCCAATGATGACGTGGAAATTCCCCGCGGCTCCCAGAAGACCGACTGGGAAGTGGAACTCGGCGTGATCATCGGCAAGGGCGGTCGCTACATCGACGAAGCCAATGCCATGAGCCACGTCGCAGGCTTCTGCGTGGTCAACGATGTCTCCGAGCGCGAGTATCAGCTCGAACGTTCCGGCACCTGGGACAAGGGCAAGGGCTGCGACACTTTCGGCCCGCTCGGCCCCTGGCTTGTCACCCGCGACGAGATCGCCGATCCGCAGAATCTGGACATGTGGCTCGAGGTCGACGGCAAGCGCTATCAGAACGGCTCGACCCAGACCATGGTGTTCCAGGTTCCGCACCTGATCGCCTACTTGAGCCGCTTCATGAGCCTGCAGCCGGGCGACGTGATCTCCACCGGCACCCCGCCGGGCGTCGGCATGGGCCAGGACCCGAAAATCTTTCTCAAGCCGGGTCAGACCATGCGCTTGGGAATAGAAGGTCTGGGTGAACAGCAGCAACGCTGCGTCGAGAGCTGATCAGCCGATAGACCCGCCCGCCGACCTGCCGGCGGGCTGTTACGCCCCGATTGACCATACCATTGGGCCTATTTTCGTCAGTTTTCTGTCGATTGCCGCCTCAAGGAGCGCTGTCATGCAAGTCGTCGTCTGTTCGAAGCCGAACGAGATGGCCGTCATCGACCAGCCGGTGCCCGAGTGCGCGCCCGGCGAGGCGCTGGTGGCGATTCGCCGCATCGGTATCTGCGGTACCGATATTCATGCCTTCGGCGGTAATCAACCCTATTTCGTCTACCCCCGCGTGCTGGGCCATGAGCTCAGCGGCGAGGTGGTCGCCATGGCCGGCGATGTCGCACCCGGCCTGGTCGGCCAGTCGGTCTATGTCATCCCCTACCTGCACTGCGGCGAATGCCGAGCGTGCCGTCAGGGCCGTACCAACTGCTGCCAGAAACTCGAAGTGATCGGCGTGCATCGCGACGGCGGCATGGCGACGTTTCTCAATGTCCCCGCCTCGCATCTCATGCCGGTGCCGGGCCTGTCGACGGAAGCCCTGGCGCTGGTCGAATGTCAGGCCATCGGCGCGCATGCCGTGCGTCGCGGTCAGGTCGAGAAGGATGAACTGGTCGTGGTCGTCGGCGCCGGACCGATCGGCATCGGCGTGCTCCAGGTCGCCAGAAGTCGCGGCGCGCGGGTGGCGATGATCGATACCAATCGTGATCGGCTGGCGCTGTGTCGCGATGAACTGGGTGCCGATGCGGTCTGGCATGCCAGCGAGGACGACGTCATCGCCGAGATCGAGGCGATCAACGACGGTGCACTGGCCGACGTGGTGTTCGATGCCACCGGCAACCCCGCCGCCATGAATCGCGGTTTCGATTTCGCCGGTCACGGCGGGCGCTACGTGCTGGTCAGCGTGGTCAAGGCCGAGATCACCTTCAGCGATCCGGACTTCCACAAGAAGGAGCTGACCCTGCTGGGCAGCCGCAACGCCACGCGGGAGGACTTCGAAACCGTCACCCGGCTGATGGCCAGCGGCGACATCCTCACCGAACCCTTGATCACCCATCGGGGCCGGCTCGAGGACCTGCCGACCTTGATGCCGCAGTGGTGCGCGCCCGGCAGCGGTGTGGTCAAGGCGATGGTGACGCTCGAAAGCGCGGGACACGATGACCCGGTGGAAAGGCATTCATGAGTGACACCATCGGCACCGACAGCCCGGCCCGGCTCGCATCGCCCTGCGCATTCACCCACTCGACAACGTGGCGGTAGCGCTGACCGATCTTCCGGCCGGCCGCCGAGTCGTGATCGACGATCGCGATATCGCGCTCGCCGACAACATTCGCCACAAGCACAAGTTCACGCTCGAGGCGCTCTCGCCGGGAGCTATCGTCACCATGTATGGCGTCACCGTCGGCAAGGCGACGCGTGCCATCCCCGCAGGAGGCATCATCAGCGTGGGCAACGTCGCCCACGCTACGCAAAGCGACGACATCCAGCCCGGCAGCAAGGCCTGGACACCGCCCGATGTGACACGCTTCCAGGGCACCACGTTCGACGGCTTCCACCGCCCCGACGGCAGCGTCGGCACCGCCAACCTCTGGCTAGTCATCCCGCTGGTGTTCTGCGAGAACCGCAATATCGAGGTGCTGCGCCAGTGCGTTGCCGATGCGCTGGGCGACGACCCTTATCGTGACTACAAGCGCATGGCCCGGCAAATGCTGGACGGGATGCTCGATGACACGCTCGACGGAGAGACCTCGCCGGATCCTTTCCAGGCGCAAGCGCCACGACGCTTTCCCAACGTCGACGGCGTGCGCTTTCTGACCCATACCCTCGGCTGTGGCGGCACCGACGACGATGCCGAGGCACTGTGCCAGCTGCTCGCCGGCTACATCTGCCACCCCAACGTGGCCGGTGCGACGATACTGAGTCTCGGTTGCCAGAAGGCGCAGATTCAGATGCTCAAGGCGGCGGTGGCCCGACGCGACCCGCAGCAGCTGCGCACGGTGGACTATTTCGATCAGCAGTCTTCACCCAGCGAAGAAGCGCTGATTCGCAATGCGCTGCAGTCGATCTTCGACGGTCTGGCGGCCGCCGATCGCATTCGGCGTCAACCGGCCCCTCTCGCCAAGCTCACGCTCGGGGTCGAGTGCGGCGGTTCCGACGGCTTTTCCGGGATCTCCGCCAATCCGCTGGTGGGCGGCGTCGTCGACCGATTGGTCGCACTCGGCGGAAGCGGCATGCTCGCCGAGTTCCCGGAGCTCTGCGGCGTCGAGCACGAACTGGTCGCCCGCTGTGTCGATGCCGCGGTCGCCGAGCGTTTTCGCGGTCTGATGCAGGCCTATCAACGCCACGCCGCCGCGGTGGGCGCCGATTTCTCCATGAACCCGTCGCCCGGCAACATTCGTGACGGCCTGATCACCGATGCGATGAAATCCGCCGGTGCGGCCAAGAAAGGCGGCGATGGGCCGGTGGTCGACGTGCTCGATTACACCGAGCCACATCGCCGCCCTGGCCTCAGCCTGCTCTGCACGCCGGGCAACGACGTGGAATCGACCACGGCGCTGGCCGGATCCGGCGCCAATCTGATCGTCTTCACCACCGGTCTCGGCACGCCCACCGGCAACCCGGTAACACCCGTGCTCAAGATCGCCAGCAACAGCGAACTGGCGACGCGCATGCGTGACATCATCGATTTCGACGCCGGCCCCATCGTGCGTGGCGAGCGCACTATCGATGAGCTGGCCGAGGAACTCCTGACACTGTGCCTCGAGGTCGCCTCGGGCCGTCATCGTTCGCAAGCCCAGCGACTCTCCCAGCACGACTTCATCCCCTGGAAGCGAGGAGTCTCTCTATGAGTCTCTCCAAGAACAAGAACCCCTACCGTGATGCCGGGATCGTCCAGTTCGGCACCGGGCGTTTTCTGCTCGCCCACGTTGACGCACTGGTATCTGAATCACTGAAGCGTGGAGACAGCAACGAACGCATTCTGGTGGTGCAGAGTTCAACTCGCGAAGAAGGCAAGCGCAAGGCGCGCCTGCTCGCCGAGCAGCGCCACTACCCCGTGCGAATTCGCGGCCGGCGCGACGGCGAGACGATCGACCGCGAGCAGACCGTCGACAGCGTCGCCGGCTGCCTGATCGCCGTCGAGCAGTGGGACGCCCTCAAGCGACATGTGGTCGAACACGCCCGAATCATCGTTTCCAACACGGCCGATAACGGCTACGACATTGGCGACGACTCGAGTCTCGCGACAGTGCCGACAAGCTTTCCGGGCAAGCTGACCCACCTGCTTCGCGCGCGCTTCGAGGCCGGTAACGACGGCCTGACGATCCTGCCGTGCGAACTGATCGAGCAGAATGCTCAGCAGTTGAAATCGCTGGTGATGTCGCTGGCTCGCCGAGACAGCAAAATCAAGGGCGACAGCGAGGCCTTTCTGGACTGGCTGGAACACCGCTGCGTGTGGGCCGACACGCTGGTCGATCGCATCGTCTCAACCGCTCTCGAACCCCTCGGCGCGATCGCCGAACCCTATGCCCTATGGGCAATCGCCCGTCAGCCAAGCATGGCGGTTCCTTGCGCGCATCCGGATGTCGAAATCGTCGATGATCTGGGACCGCAGGCAACCTGCAAGCTGCATATTCTCAACCTCGCACACTCCTATCTGGTCGATCGATGGCAGCGCGCCGGCCAACCGGTCGAATTCGTGCGTGACGCCATGCAGAACGATGCGCTGGTCGACTCGCTGCGTGTCGTACTCGATCAGGAAGTGCTGCCGACGCTGGCCGTCGAACTGCCGCTGGCTCAGCTTCAGGCCTATCGGGATACCACGCTGGAGCGGTTTGCCAACCCATTTCTCGATCACCGCCTCGCCGACATCGCCCAGAACCACGCCGCCAAGCGGCAGCGACGTCTGCAACCGGTGGTCGATAAAGCGCGCCTTCAGGGGCGTGCCACGCCCGGCCTCGACGAGGCGCTGACATGACGGGCTCGACCTCCGAAAGCACGACGATTCATCCACCGGCAATCACCAGGCCACCGGCAACATCCACTCGGCTAGCGGCTCATCGACCGACAGCCCCTCGACTGATAACCAGTCAACCAATAACAAGCCACCGATCGACTACATCAGGAGCATGCCCATGAGGACCCATCGATTCTTCCGATTCACGGCTTCGCTCGCCCTGGCGGGCGTGAGTACCCTTGTCCTCGCCAGCACCGCGCAGGCCGCCACCGAAATCCGCGTTGCCTACGGCAATCAACCCGGCGAGCCGGTCGACGTCGCGGTCAAGGAATGGGCGAAAAGCGTCGACAAGGCCAGCGACGGCGAGCTGACGCTCAAGGCGTTTCCCGCCAGCCAGCTCGGCGGCGAAACCGAGGTGATGGAGCAGGCCCGTTTCGGCTCACCGCTGATCACCATCACCGCCTACTCGAACTTCATGAGCTCGGTGCCGGATCTCGCCGTGCTCGACGCGCCCTACCTGGCCGACGATTTCGACAGCAAGCTCAAGGTTTTCGACTCCGACTGGTTCGCCGAACAGGAGAAGAAGGTCGAGGCATCCGGCTACCATATCGTGATCCCCAACAGCGTCTATGGCGTACGCCATCTGCTCTCGCGCGAAGCGGTGTCGACGCCGGAGGACCTGGCCGGGGTCAAGATTCGGGTCCAGAACTCGCCCATGTACGTCGCCGCGATCAAGGCGATGGGCGCCGTGCCGACCCCGATGTCGCTGGGCGACGTCTATCCGGCACTGGCCCAGGGCCTGGTCGACGGCGTCGAAAACCCGCTGCCGGTGCTGTACGGCGGCAAGTTCTATGAAGTCGTCAAGAATCTCAACCTCACCGCCCACATGCATACGGTCGCACCGTTCGTCACCGGTGAAGCGTTCTGGGAGCAGTTGAGCCCGGAAGATCAGAAAATTCTGACCGAGACCGGCCAGGAGATGGCCAAGAATCTGCGGGGGCTGGTCGAGAAGGAAACCGACAAGTCGCTGCAGCAGTTGAAGGATGCCGGCGTCCAGATTCATGAGGTCGACACCGCTCCGTTCCGCGAACGCGCCCAGAAGGAAATTCCGGCGGCCTTTCCGCAGTGGAGCGACGGGCTGTATCAACAGGTCAGCGACATCATCAACGGCTGATCGAGCCTCGATCCCAGCATGACAGCGCCCCGCTCCACGCCGAGCGTGGGCGCTATGGAGTTGACCATGCAAACGCTTTTCAAGGCGATCGACCGCTTGATGCGGCTCGATGAGGTCGTCGCCAGCCTGGCGCTGTTCGGGCTGTTCGTGGTGGCCATCGCCAATGTCTTCATGCGCTACCTGTTCTCGTCGCCGCTGGCCTGGAGCGAGGAGATTCTGCAGCTGCTGATGGTGTGGGCGACGTTCCTCGGCGCCAGCGCGCTGGTTCGTCGTAACGAACACGTGCTGATCGGCCTGCTCAACGAGCGATTGCCGGCACCCGTCGCGCGCTGGAACACCCGCATTTTCAACGTCGGCATCGTCATGCTGTGCGCCGCCGCGATGCTGTTCTGGGGGCTGGAACTACTACCGTTCTCGCGTTTCCGCAGCACGCCGATGCTGCAGATTCCCTACTACTGGATTCACGTCGCCATTCCGATCAGTGCCGCCATGATGCTCTACCACGGCCTGGTACGCCTGATCACCAATGATCGGCTGGTTACCAGTGACCAAAACATGGCGTCCCCGGCAGCGATTCCCGAGACCGCCGCCACCAAGGAGTGATAGCAATGGCCGTTGGAATCGCGCTCGTCGCGCTCTTCGTTCTGTTCTGCCTGGGTACGCCGGTGGCCTTCGCCCTGTTCGCGTCGAGCCTGGCCTATTTTCTGATCGGCGCCGACCAGCCGATGGTGACGCTGATCCAGCGCCTTGCCGGCGGGCTCGAGTCGATTTCGCTACTGGCGATTCCGTTCTTCATCATGGCGGGGGTGTTCATGAACCACTCCGGCATCACCGAGCGCCTGCTGACGCTGGCCGAGCTGATGACCCGTCGAATGCACGGCGGTCTGGCCCAGGCCAACGTGCTGTTGAGCACGTTCATGGGCGGGCTGTCCGGCTCCAACATCGCCGACGCGGCCATGAACGCCAAGCTACTGGTGCCGAGCATGACTGCGGCCGGCTATCCCAAGGCGTTTTCGAGTGCGATCACGGCCTCGTCGTCGCTGATCACCTCGACCATTCCGCCGGGGATCGCGCTGATCGTCTACGGCTACGTCAACAATGTCTCCATCGGCCGGCTGTTTCTCGCCGGTGTGGTGCCCGGCGTGCTGATGGCGGTCGCGATGATGGTGCTGGTCTCGATCCAGTGCCGCCGTCTCGGCTATCAGAAACCGCGTCGCGAACGCGTATCGCGCCACGAATGGATCAGCGTCACCCGTGCCGGGATCATCGCCCTGCTGCTGCCCGTGGTGGTGATCGGCGGCATCCGCGTCGGTGTCTTCACGCCGACCGAAGCGGGCGCGATGGCTGTGCTTTACGCCCTGATCGTCGGGCTATTCGTGTATCGGCAGATGGGGCTGGGCAGTATCGCCGTGGCGACCCAGGAATCGCTGATGGCCTCGGTCAACGTGCTGTTCATCATCGCGGTCGCCTCGGGCTTCGCGCGCGTGTTGACCTGGGAGCAGATTCCCCAGCAGATCGCGCTGATGTTGTCGTCGGGCGTCGGCAGCGCCGTGGCGTTTCTGCTGATCGCCAACGCGCTGCTGCTGATCCTTGGCATGTTCCTCGAGGGCAACGCGATCCTGATCGTGCTATCGCCGCTGCTGGCACCCGTGGCGGCGCAGTTCGGCATCGATCCGGTGCACTTCGGCATCGTGTTTATCCTCAACGCCTCGATCGGCACGATCACACCGCCACTGGGAACGGTGATGTTCACCACCTGCAGTATCACCGGTGTTTCGATAGGCGCCTTCATTCGCGCGATCGTGCCCTACTGGCTGCTGCTGGTCGCCCTGCTGCTGGTCGTGACGTTCGTACCCGCGGTGTCGCTGACGCTGCCCAACTGGGTGTTCTGACCCCGATGCGGTGCCTCGAATAAAGGCTCTCGAGTACGACCATGGGCGTATGTCGACCTTTGCCGTTCGCAAAGCGCGTGACGGGATGGGTAAGATGGAGTTGAGACAGCCAATGTTGACCATACGGCTCAACCGACTTCGACTGCCGAGAACCGATTTTCGTGAAGGACGCGCCAACACCCCGTTCCCCTCAACGCCCCAGCGTTGCTGAAGCGCTGGCCAAGGAGATCTTCGCCGGGCTTTACCAGCCCGGCGATTTCGTGCCCAAGGAGATCGATCTGTGCGAACAGTTCGCGCTCAACCGTTCGGCGGTGCGCAGCGATCTGCGTCGGCTGGTGGATGCCGGCATCATCGAGCGTATCTCCGGCTACGGCTCGCGGGTCCGTGCCTACTCCGAATGGAATATTCTCGACCCTCGGGTTACCGAGTGGATGGTTCAGTTCGCCACGCCTAACCCCGGTATCCAGCGCGAGATCCTGACCTTCCGGCTCGACGTAGAACCCTATGTGGCGATGACGGCGGCCAAGCGCGCCACCGCGCGGGACCTGGTGGCGATAGAAGAAGCTTTCGAAGGCATGGGCCACGATTTCCACAATCCGGAGTCAGCCAACCGGGGGCGACTGCAAAGCGACCATGACGTCGCGTTTCATGTCGCCATCTTCAAGGCGACGCACAATATCGTCTGGACCCAGCTGTCGCATATTCTGCGTCCCTCGATTCATCTGCTGGTGCAGACATCCAATGTCAGCGCCAGCGATCCCGAGCAGAGCCTGGAACGCCATCGGTATTTGATGGAATGCATTCGCACCCGGCGGCCTCGAGACGCCTTCTTCGCGTCGGTAGCCGTGCTGGAAGGCACCGCCGACGCACTGGGGATGGAGATGCCGGAAACCTTGCTGGGAGAGGTACCGGCGGCCCTCGAGACTTGACCAGCGTTACCATTTATCGACACACAACGATTCGTCGATTCGAGCATCACCTCTGCGATGCCCGTCCCGTTCCCACAAGAGGACAAGTGTATGGATCTCGGTATTCGCGGCCGCTGGGCCATCATCTGTGCGGCCAGTCAGGGGTTGGGCAAAGATTGCGCGATTGCTTTGGCAAAAGAAGGCGTCAATCTGGTCGTCAATTCACGATGGCCACGAGCCTTCAGTGCTCAGACCAATATCCCCGATCCCAAATATCCTCAATAGCCACCTTCAAACGCCTTGAGGGCGTTTTACCGGGAACGATACGAAAGGCTTGATTTCCTTGAGCACGAACATGCTCTGCATTTCCTTGATGCCGGGTAGCTGCCGAACATTGGACATTGCAAAGTCGGCGAACGAGTCCAGATCAGGCGCCACCACCTGCAACAGGAAGTCGGCATCGCCACCGATGCTGTAGCACGCAACGACATCTTCCAGCTCCATCACTTCCCGCTCAAACTTCTTCGCCTCGGCCTCGCTATGACGGTCGATTTTGATCCGTATGAACACCATGACTCCCAGCCCGATCTTTCGGCGATCCAAAACCGCCCGGTAGCCCTGGATGTAGCGTTCCTCCTCCAGCAGCTTCACCCGACGCCAGCATGGGGAGGCAGACATGCCGATCTGCTCGGCCAGCGTCTGATTGGTGACCCTGCCATCTTGCTGCAGGGAGGTAAGGATTTTCACATCTGTCGGATTCAGCGCGAGATCGGTCACAAATTCCACCTATTGGCTTGATTTAGGTAAACTCTACCACTTTTCACCTAACTTCCAATAAAAACAGAAAACTCTTTCCCGGTCGGATGACGTAGAATTCTTCGCCTAGAACATCATGCGCGATAACTATTGTGCCGCATTCTTTATTGCATGTAGGGCACGTCGTTTGAGCCAATCAATAATTTGATAGTCGCCTTTGCGAAGCGCGATGCGGGGATGAAAAATGATTCTCCACCTAGTGGTTTTCAAACTTAGCAACCCTTTCCAATGGTGTGATGACGAAGTTGTCGATGCTGAAGCAGCGACACGCCAACATCCAAAGCAGATCAAAGAAATCAATGGCTGGTTTTGTGCCCGGAATATCAGTCTGCGCGAACAAGCCATGGACTTCGTGGTGATGGGGCTATTTGAAAACCAAGAGGACCTTTCGGCATATCTGATTCATCCCGATCATCAACAGGGTGTTCGAAAGTGGAAGAAAATTGCCAGTTGGGAAGTGGTGGATATTGATCTCGGCAGCGACACGACAAGGTTCTTCGGGTTACTCAATGGTATTGCCAACAACCGTGTAGCACTCGTATAGAGCTAAATAGTTTTTGAACACAAAGGAGAGAACAATGGATTTCGATGCTGCCATTCACAAGTGCGTCATTGTGGTCGACAAAGCACTTGGGGCGGGACATGCAGCCAATGCCGTCAGCGTGATTGGCGTCAGCATGGGACGCTCAGTAGAAGGTCTGGTTGGGCCAGACATGCGAAGCAAGGACAACGTGAATTACCCCGGCGTCATCTACTCGCCCTTACCTATTCTGCTCTCCAGCAACGAACTGTTGCGTGAAACCCTGGAGGAGGCGCTGGTGGACGAAGAAATCAACAGCATCCCGTTCAGTGCCTTGGCGCAATCCTGCAAAACCTATCAAGAATACGAAGAGCGTATTTCAGAAGCGGACAGCTCTTCCATTGAATTGGTTGCTGTTGGATTGATCGGGCCAAAGAAAAAAATCAGCAGACTAACCGGCAGTCTTCCACTATTCAAATAACAAGGAGGCCATCGTGTACGCCTTATTTAAGCCCGAACTACTAGAACTGGCTCGTGCGACTCATAAACAACATGAATTATTTGAAACTGGTAGGATTTCCGCCAAAGAACTGAGCAATATCCAGCTGGAACGGCTCAAAAGTACGCTTCGCTATGTCAAAGCGAACACGCCTTTTTACCGGAACGAGCTTTCTGTTCTGTCTGATTCAAATATAGATAGCTTGGACTGGGATTCATTTCGAGAACTGCCATTCACTACCAAGAATGATTTGCGCACTGCAGGGTATGGCATGGCTGCTGCTCAGTTGACCGAAGCCTGGACCTACTATGAGACCACTGGCACCACGGGCGGGGCCACACCTTGTCCGCGCAACGAGCAGGACTCCATATCCAACAACACCCCGCTGATACTCCGCTATGGTGAGATTTTCCGTGCCCATGGCCCGCAGCATATTGTCGGCGTGATGGGGCCTACGGAATTGCATTCGACCGGCGATACTTTCGAGGATGTGTGCCGCAGTTTGGGCCACACCGTCGTGAAAATGTGGCCGCGTTCACCCGTCGTAGGGCTGGATCGCGCGATGGCGCTGATCAAGGAGCTGAAGATCACCGCTCTAGTCTGTACGCCGGCCATCGCTATCAGCTTGGCCAAACATCTGCTCCGAAGAGATTGCGTACCTTCCGATTTGGGCGTGAAACTGATTTTCACTTTGGGCGAGCTCACCACGCCTGCCTTGCTGCGTAATATCGGCGAAATTTGGGGCAGTGCCGTCTACAACTGCATGTATGCCTCACAGGAATCATCGATCCTGGCCGCAAGCGACAAGGATGGAAACCTCTGCACGGTTCCCTTGAACGTCGTTTATGAAGTGATCGATCCTCTAACGGAGCAAGTCTTACAACCTGAGGATGCCAGAATGACTGGCGAACTGGTCATCACTCACCTGTATCCGGGGCAGAAACCGCTGATCCGCTATCGCACCGGCGATATGGTCAGAGCTCAGGTAATGGATCAAGGCCAGTGGTACATCGTTCCCATCGGCCGGGTCAGAGACACCTTGGTGATCAACGGCAGCAACCACTGCGCCTACGACATCGAAGCTGCACTGTTCGAAAACCTCAAAGGCTGCCTAGACTATCACATTCAGGTCGAAACCGTTGCGGGTGCCGATCAGTTGAGCGTCACGCTGGAACTGGAGAACAACAGCGTAACCCAGAACAACCTGGAGACCATTACCAGTTCCATGGCGGACAAGCTGAATGCCAATGTTCGCATCACGGTTGGCTCGACCGATGCCGTTACAGGCACTGCGGCGATGGTCAGTTGGAAGGCCGCCAGACTCCATGATAAGCGCCAGGGCAGTGATAACCAGGAGCGCGAAACCGCAATGAAGATTGCTGCGCGGGGAGCCTGACCATGGCTGACTCGTTAGGCACTGCCTTATCTGCCTCACACAAACCGCACCCTTGGGTATATCTGGATGGAGAGGTTGTAGCGGCTGCAGAAGCTCGGATATCTACAACGACTCAAGCGTTCAATTACGGCACCGCCGTTTTCGAGGGCATTCGCGCCTATGCCACTACCAATGGCGAACTGAATGTCTTCAGGCTGGATGATCACCTGAAGCGCCTGGAGAGTTCGGCCCGGCTTCTGCAGTTGGAAGACCTGCCGCGACGCCCGGCGATGAAGGAAGTCATTCTCGATCTGCTGCGGCGCAACCAAGTATCGACCGATAGCTACATCAGACCGCTGGCCTACAAGAAGGCGCTGATGCCCGGCTTCGGTTTCGGCGTCAAGCTAACTGGCGTCAGCACTGGCTTGGCAATCAACACCCTGGCCATGGGGGCCTACATGCCTGCAGAAGGCATTCGTTGTGCTGTTTCGAGTTGGCGCCGTATTCCCGACTGTTCACTCCCCGCGCGGGCAAAAATCACCGGCAGCTATGCAAATTCGGCCCTGGCCATGGAGTCTGCACAGCGCATTGGCTGTGATGACGCGTTGATGCTGAATGTGCATGGCAATCTGGCCGAATCGACCACTTCCAATGTTTTCATCGTCAAGGATGGCAACCTTATCACTCCCCCTTTGAGTGCCCACATTCTCGAGGGCATTACACGCGATACGGTCATTACTCTGGCCAGAGACGAACTGGGGTTGAAGGTCATCGAGCGTGACGTCTCGTTTTCCGAACTGTTCTCGATCGACGAATGCTTTCTGTCCGGCACCGGCGTTGAGGTCGTGCCAGTGACGCAAATCGACCACTACAAACTGCAAGAAAGTGGCGTGGGAGAAATAAGCACTGCAATCAGGAGGCTCTATCTAGAAACCGTAAAAGGTCTGAATACCAAGTACACCCATTGGCTGACCCCGGTATCAAATTGAACTCACTGGAGACTCGTGACTATGGACAACAGATTCCTGAATCTGGGTATTGGAGATTGGCGCGACTTCATCGTTCACACATTGGGACCCAACGGAACCAGCAGTGAAGCCGCCGCCGGATTCTTTGCCGAATGGTTCGAGCAGCGATATCCCGGCTCGCGTGTGCGGCTCAAACTCAGTGATTCTTACGAAAAAGCCCGTTCCAGCATGGAAAAAGACACCCCAGCGGTGTTGATCGTGGCCAATGCCTATCCAGACATCCACAACTTCTACATGGAACCGCAACTCAGCTTGGTCGCAACCTTTGTATTCGATACGCCTTTGTACGGATTGGCGAGCAAGGGGCCATTGACGACCAGCAAACCAACCATCGCAACCCACCCGGCGCCACGGCTCCTGATCGAAGAATTACTGCCCCAGGGCCTGGAAGTTGATTCCGTGATCCTCGCACTTTCCACTAGTGCCGCCGCTGCCGCAGCAGCCAGAAGCGAGGTGGATGTGGCCCTGACCACGGAAGTGGCGGCCAACATCCATGGGTTGCATTTCATCTCAAATACCCGTCCGATCCGGATGCTCTGGTCTGTCTTTGCTCATACGCGCTGGAGCACACGGCTAGCCGAAGTCAACCCGTACAGGTTGAACGTGGAGCTCGCCCTCTGATTGAACCGCCATTGGACTATCCTGCGAGGTCATGATGCCTATCTTGAAACGACACACGATCGACTCGGCACCGGAAAAAAGCAAAGCGCTACTCCAGAGCTCAATCGCCAGCTTTGGCTGGATTCCTAACCAGAGTGCCTATATGGCGGAGTCGCCATCTCTATTGGCAGCCTATCAGCGAGCACATGACCTGTTCATCGACAGCTCGTTGAACGAAGAAGAAAAGGCCGTTGTATGGATAACCTGCGGTGTCGAAAACAACTGCGCTTACACGGTTCAGGCACATGCCTACATTGCCTTGTCCAAAGGCGTGGACGAGCGCGTGGTCGACGCCGTTGCGCACGATTTGCCCAGCCTCGATGACGGGCTCCGGGAGTTGCACAACTTCACTCTGAAAGTGATTCACTGCCGCGGTCGTCTGGGAAAACAGGCAATAGATACCATCCTTCAAGCCGGTTTCAGTAAACAAAACATGTTGGACGTGATTCTCGGAGTTTCACAGAAAAACATGTCGACCATTCTGAACAATATAGCCGATACGGAAATCGACGCTCGCTTCAAGTGGGATACCTTTCGAGGAATCAAGCAGACGGGCGAGCTTGAATGATGCGTCACGTGGATGGCGACTCAATCAGGAAACTCCTGGATTTCAAACTAGGCATCCGGCTTAGCGAGGAGGCATTCAGGCTGCACTCCTCGAATCAGGTAGAACAGCCGCTGCGCACAATCGTCAGAGGAAGCGAAAACGAGCTGTTGGGCGTCATGCCTGCCTATATCAAATCCGGTCACTACCAGGGGTTCGGTTTGAAATCGGTGGTCGTCAGGCTGGGGGCCGAGATTTGTGGCCCATCTCATCTGGGGAGCGTCCTGATCTATGACGAGACCGGCGCATCCCCGGTCGTTGCAGTCGATGCTGGAGCGATCACTGAAATCCGCACGGCGGCAGCTTCGGCATACGCGACGAGCCTTCTTGCCGCGCCCAACGCCAGCCGCCTGGCTATTCTGGGCACGGGCTTACAGGCCCGCGCCCATCTCTTGGCAATGCAAGTCGTCAAGCCGGTCAACCAACTTTCCATATGGGGGCGCACCGAAGCCGCCCGCCAGGAATTTGCCACCTGGAGCAAGCGCTACTGCAATTTTCCGATCTCAACTCACGCCACGGTGGCCGAGGCAGTGCACGACAGCGACATCATCTGCACCACCACAGCCGCGAGCTCTCCCATCCTGACCCGTACTGACCTGCCTGCACAGTGTCACATCAACGCAATTGGCTCTTCAGCTCTTGGCTTTCAAGAGCTGCACGAAGACATGTATGAGCACAGCGCCTTGTTCACAGACTGCAATCGTTCGGTACTTGCCTCAGCAGAATGCGTGATCAAGGCCGTTCAGAAAGGCCTGCTGCCTGCGCCGGAGGTCGGAACAGAAATCGGCACCCTGCATGCCAGTCACACGCCACTAAATGAGCAGCCCGTGAGTATCTTCAAGTCGGTCGGACTGGCAGTCCAGGATTTGGTCTTTTCACGTGAGGCCATCAGGCGGCGGCTCTTCACATGCCACTGCCCTCCATAACCATTTCATTAGGATCGTGACATGCTCGATTTAACGCAGGTGTTTTCCTATTCGGTAGCGCTGGGTATTGCTGCTGCCGTTCCCGGCCCTGGTATGGCCGCCCTGGTCGCCCGCAGTGTCAGTGGCGGTGCCATTTCGGGCTTTTTCCTACTGCTCGGATTGATCCTGGGTGATCTAATTTATCTCTCTTTTGCGGTCTTTGGTCTGGCGATGATCGCCGAGCATTTCAACGCACTGTTTGATGTGGTGCGTTGGGGGGCAGCACTATATCTCTGCTATCTAGCTTGGCAGTTCTGGTTCGCCAACCATCAAGCGATAGAAATGGAAAAATCGGCGAAGAAGAGGGAACTGCTGTCGGCAGCATTGTCCGGGCTAACCATTACGTTGGGCAACCCTAAGACTATCGCCTTCTACTTGGCAATCTTGCCACTGGTCATCGACCTGAAGGGAGTCTCGTTGCAAACTTGGGCGGTGATGCTGGCGCCTCTTACCGTTCTGGTGTTATTGAGCGTTGGCGCACTGTTCATTGTCGCCGCGGTACGTGTTCGACGCTGGCTGTCGAGCCCTCGCGCCCAACAGAACCTGTTTCGCGGCGCGGCAACGATCATGGTGGTAGCAGCAGCATCCATGTTGCGTCACTAAGGAAGCCAATGGACAGCCTCCGTGATGGCTTCTTTCCACGTGCCGGCAAGTACGAGCATGCCGGCGTCCCAGGCTAACGGGATCCCTCCCGACCGCGCGTCGGTGGTCAAGAGTTGGGCGGCGCCCGGCGCGCACCCTGGCAATGCGGCTACTGACGGAGTCACGTTACCTGCTGCGGGGAGCAATGCAGCGCAGCACGCGCAGGATTCCGATCGCTGGCTGACCCAGGAGGCTGGTCAGCAAAACCGCTTCCGACAAACTGCGTGCGCCCCCATCTGGGAGCTGATACCGATGATCGAAGCGCCTAAGAGGCGCCCGCAGCGGGTTGACCGGATTCGTCGCCGGCACCGCGCGCCAATCGAGCCTGGCCAGTCGCAACGTCACCCTCAACAATCTGCTCCCCGGCGCCTTCGATACCCAGCGACTGAGAGGCGGCATAGACAAGGCCGCCAGCAAGACCGGTCGCTCCCACGAGGAGATGGCCCGAGCGCGTATGGAGGCCATTCCCGTCGGGCGCTTCGGCACGCCCGAGGAGTTCGGCCAGGTCTGCGCCTTTCTCTGCAGCCAGCAGGCCGCCTACATGATCGGGCAGAACGTGCTGCTCGACGGCGGCGCCTACCCGGGGACCTTCTAGGACGCCCGAAGCCGCGCCGCTGTTCCACGCGACCGAGACCGCGCCATTGTCCAAAGCGCCCATCCACTGCGCGCTGAAGTCCAGCTCCTTGGCGCCAGCCTCTGCGCACCACTACGGTATCCAAAACGCCGGACTCGAAAGCCCGGCGTTGTCGATTTTTCGAATGTCAGCAGCAGGTGGCTCGTGGCTCGTCAGTGGTTGTCTCGCGGTAGATCCCAGGCGATGGCGCGATATTTGGTCGCCGGCGCGAGCGTCATGCCGCGATCGAGCTGTTCGACCATCGAGCGCTGGATCTCCTGCCACGGCGTCTGGTGATCACGATAGGGATAGCCGCCTTCGGCCTCGAGCTTGGCGCGCCGCGCCGCCAGTTCGTCGTCGCCGATCAGCAGATTGGCTTCGCCACGCTTGAGATCGATGCGGATCCTATCGCCGGTTTCGAGCAGCGCCAGCGCGCCACCGGCCGCCGCTTCCGGCGAAGCGTTGAGAATCGATGGCGAGCCGGAAGTTCCCGACTGACGGCCGTCGCCCAGACACGGCAGCGATTCGATACCCTGCTTGATCAGCGCTTCCGGCGGCTGCATGTTGACCACCTCGGCGCCACCGGGATGGCCCACTGGACCGGCGCCGCGCATCACCAGAATGGTGTTCTCGTCGATCTCGAGCGCCGGATCGTCGATGCGCGCGTGGTAGTCCTCTGAGCCATCGAACACCGCGACCTTGCCCTCGAATGCGTCGAGATCGCCGGGGTTGGAGAGGTAGCGGCGACGGAAATCGTCCGAGATCACGCTGGTCTTCATCAGCGCCGAGTCGAACAGATTGCCCTTGAGATTGAGGAAGCCCGCCGACTCCACCAGTGGGTGGTCATAGCGCAGGATGACGTCCTCGTCCTGCGTCTCGCGACCCCGACAGTTGTCGCCGATCGTCCGGCCGTTGACGGTCAGCGCATCGCCGTGAAGCCGCCCTGCCGTCAGCAACTCATGTACCACGGCCGGAACGCCGCCCGCCCGGAAGAACTCCTCGCCCAGATAAGCGCCCGCCGGCATCACGTTGGCCAGCAGCGGGATATCGTGGCCGAGTCGCTGCCAGTCATCGTTGCTCAGCTCGATTCCGGCATGGCGGGCAATCGCGTTGATATGGACGGGCGCATTGCTCGAGCCGCCCAGCGCCGAGCAGACCACGATGGCGTTCTCGAACGCCTCACGCGTCATGATGTCGCTCGGACGCAGATCTTCCCATACCATCTCGACGATGCGCGCGCCGGTGGCGTAGGCGACCATCGGCCGCTCCTTGTAGGGCGCGGGAATCATCGCCGAACCCGGCAGGCTCATGCCCAGCGCTTCGGCCATCGAGTTCATGGTCGAAGCCGTGCCCATGGTGTTGCAGTGCCCCACCGACGGTGCCGAGTCTGCGATCCGAGCCAGGAATTCGGGATAGTCGATCTCGCCGGTCGCCATCCGCTTGCGCAATTCCCAGACGATGGTGCCGGAGCCAACGCGGTCCTTGCCGCGCCAGCCGTTGAGCATCGGCCCACCGGAAAGCACGATCGCTGGAATATCGGCAGTGGCGGCGGCCATCAGACAGGCCGGCGTAGTCTTGTCGCAGCCGGTGGTCAGCAGCACGCCATCGAGCGGATAGCCGTGGAGCACTTCGACCAGCCCCAGATAGGCGAGATTGCGATCCAGCGCGGCGGTGGGTCGGCGCACGTTCTCGTGAATCGGATGCAGCGGAAATTCGAACGGCACGCCACCGGCCGCTCGGATGCCGGCCTTGACCCGCTCCACCAGTTGAATGTGATGGCGGTTGCAGGGCGTCAGATCGGAGCCCGACTGGGCGATACCGATGATCGGCTTGCCCGAAGAGAGCTCCTCCAGGGTAATGCCGTAGTTCATGTAACGCTCTAGACACAGCGCCGTGGTACCGGCGTGCTCGGGGTTGTCGAACCACCAGCGCGACCGCAGCTGGTCGGGGGTTCGGCGGGGACGTTGGGGCATGTTCGAAACTCTCTCAAGCAAATTGATAGTCGTGGCAGCTGCAAAGTTGCCGTCTGGCCGCTGTAACGTGAATGCAACGGTGGAAGCTGCCAGCCAGGGGCGACGATGGGCCGGGGTTACAGCGCTTTCGCCGCTGAATAGCCGAAGTCCGCTTCGCTACCCAGGGTGTTGCGCAAGGGTCTGCCCAGCGCCGGCAGGTCGATCTCGTAGCGATCACCCGGCTCGACCACGATCTTGTCGGCGAAGCTCAGCGTGGCGGTACCGAAGAAATGCACATGCACGTCGCCCGGCCGGCGAAAGTTGCGGTACTTGAAGTGGTGATGCTCGAGGTTGGCCAGACTGTGGGCCATGTTGCCCTCGCCGGTCAGGAACGGTTTTTCCCACAGTGTGCGCCCGTCGCGCACGATCCGGCTGGTGCCTTCCAGATTTTTCGGCAGTTCGCCGATGAACAGTTCCGGGCCGAAGCTGCAGGCGCGTAGTTTGGAGTGCGCCAGCCACAGGTAGTTGAAACGCTCGGTGACATGATCGGAGAACTCGTTGCCGACGGCGTAACCGACTCGCCACGGCTGGCCGTTTCTGCCGATCACGTAGAGGCCGGCGAGTTCCGGTTCTTCGCCGGCATCCTGAGCAAAAGCCGGGGACGGAATCTCGGTTTCCGGTGCCACCACGCAGTCGCCGTCTCCCTTGTAGAACCATTCCGGCTGTGGCCCGACCTCTCCCGCCTTCGGCTTGCCGGCCTCGACACCCATGCGGAACATGCGCATGGAATCGGTGAGTTCACTCTCATCGACCTTGTCGGCCGAATGCATCGCCGAACGCGTATCGGCACTGCCGAGATGGGTCAGCCCCGTCCCCGTCACCAGACAGTGCGCCGGATCCGGGTGCGTCAGTGGGGGCAGCAGACGGCGCTCATCAATGAGCTTGGCGTAGTCGAGCCGGGTTTCGGTCAGCGCGGCTTCGACCACCGACGTCAGCGGCTTGTCTTCGTCGATGGCGCGCTTGGCCAGGCCGTAGACGCCTTCATCAGCATTGACGACCTGAACCTCCCGTTCGTTCAGGACCACTGCCACGGTCAGTCGATCATCGTTCAGACACTGTATCAGGCGCATTACCTACCTCCTCGAGTTAACTACGATTCGCACTACCGATTCGCACCACCGCGCTAACGTCCCTCAGCGGCAATCCAGTTCAGTGAACGCGTTCACTGAATGCGGCGCAACAACCACCCATGACGACGCCATGCCTATGTTGAACATATGACAGATAAGTACAACATAGACTTTCGGAGCAAATACGCTCAACGCGAACCAGCGTAATCTAGATACGACGGCCAACCCTCGACATCTGCTCCTCATCGGTTTTATTGCCGAATGATGTTGATAAATCAAGGCAAAATAGAACGCCTAAACAGGACCTTGATGGCTATCTCTAAATAGATCGTTCTGCCTTTTGGGCGGCAGTAATACCAATGTCTATCCAATACGCTTATTGCATTCAATAGTCATAAACCATAGCTTCATTGAGCGAAAAGCCCGTCAATAACCACACAAAATATCGCTCCCCAGGAGATACGCCATGAAGACGTCGATCACCCGAACTCATCTCGCAGGATTGCTGGGCCTGTCGTTGCTGCTGCCACTGCCGGCAATGGCGGACTATCCCGAAAAACCGATCACGCTGATCGTCCCCTGGGCCGCGGGCGGCGGAACCGATGCCACCGCCAGAACCATCGCCGCGGCACTGGAAGAGGAACTCGGTCAGACGGTTAACGTGGTCAACCGCACCGGCGGGAGCGGTGTGGTGGGACATACGGCCATGACGATGGCCAAACCCGATGGCTATACCCTTGGCCTGATCACCGGCGAGATCAACATGATGCACTGGCAGGGGCTGACGCAGCTGACCTACCAGGATTACACCCCCATCGCCCAGATCAACTATGACTACGCTGGCATCCAGGTTGCCGCCGATGGCCCGTTTGACTCTGTCCAATCACTCGTCGATCAGGTCAAAAGCGAACCCGCTCGAACTTATACCGCTTCCGGCACCGGCCAGGGGGGCGTGTGGCACCTGGCTTTCGCCGGTTTCCTGCTGGATCAGGGCCTGGAAGCCGACCGCGTCTCCTGGATTCCCAGCCAGGGTGCTGCACCGGCGATGACCGAGATGGCCGCCGGCAGTATCGACATCGTCCCCAGCTCGGTTCCCGAAGGGCGTTCGATGGTCGACGCTGGCAAAGCCAAGAGCCTGGCAATCATGGCACCGGAGCGACTCGACAGCTTTCCCGACGTACCCACGCTGAAAGAAGCTATCGGCAGCGACTACACCATCGGTGAATGGCGAGGTATCGCCGGCCCGAAGGGTATGGACCCGGCCGTCGTCGATACGCTCGAGAAAGCGGTCGAAGCTGCCTACAGCAGCGACACCTACCAGAGCTTCATGTCCAAGCAAGGGTTTGGCACGGAGTGGCGCGGTGCGGACGATTTCGGCCAGTTTATGGCCGAACAGGATGAACGCTTCGGCAAGATCGTCGAGCAGGTAGGCCTGGCCAAGTGATCCGACGACCCGACCGGGAGACGACTTCATGAGAGACTTCCTGCTCGGACTGGCGTTCGTGATCGGCGGCGGCGTGGTCATCGCCGTCGCCCGGACCTATCCAACGATGCCTGCCCTGCAGTTCGGGCCTTCACTGTTCCCCTCGCTGATCGGCGGGGGAATGGTGATCGGCGGACTGGTGCTGGCGTTGACTCGGGTCGGTCGGCTCAGGAGCGCGTTTGCCGGTCCCCGATCCCAGACGACGAGCTATGACTATCGCAGCCTGTTGATCTCGCTGCTGCCCTGCGCGCTGATCGTGTTCTATATCCTGACCAGCGAGTTCCTGGGCGCTCCTCTATGCATGGCATTGAGCATGCTGCTCCTGATGCAGGTGCGTGGCGCCAAGCTGTGGCTTTCTCTGATCGTATCGATCGTTATCGCAGCGGCGATCTATCTGCTGTTCTCCCGCTACCTGCTGATCCCGCTGCCGGAAGGCACCCTGCTCTCTCAAATCTTACCTTAGCCTGGTGATCGCTCATGGACGCTTTTCTACAAGGCCTGGCAATGGTGTTCAACGCCCAGACGATGCTGGTCATCGTCGCGGCGTCCGTATTCGGGCTGTTCGTCGGTGCCATTCCTGGCTTGACCGCCACCATGGCGGTGGCGCTGCTGGTGCCGATCACGTTCTATATGGATGCGACCCCGGCCATTGCCGCTATCGTCGCGACGTCGGCGATGGCGATCTTTGCCGGTGACATTCCCGGAACCTATCTCAATATTCCCGGCACGCCAGCTTCGGCGGCCTATGTCGGAGAATCCTACCGGCTCGCCCAGAAGGGCCGAGCTCGGGAAACACTGGGCACCAACCTGGTCTGCTCGGTCATCGGAGGCCTGTTCGGTACGCTGGTACTGGTTTTCGTCTCGCCTTCGCTGGCGGAGATGGCGCTCAACTTCAGCTCGTTCGAATACTTCTGGCTCGCGCTGCTCGGCCTGAGCAGCTCGATCTTCATTGCCATCGGCTCAAGGGTCAAAGCGTTCCTTTCGCTGACGGTGGGCCTGCTGCTGTCAACGGTCGGTCTCGACATGATGAGCGGCGCGCCGCGCTTCACCTTCGGCGTGCCCGATCTGATGGCCGGAGTCAATTTCATTCCGGTAATGATCGGCATGTTCGCGCTCAATGAGATCATGATGTTCTACGGCTCGCGGACGGAAGCACGCCACGTTCCGGTGATGACCAAGGATAGCGTCTTCTCCATGGCGCCGAAGCATATCAGGACCTACTGGCGCAACATTCTGCGCGGCAGCTCATTGGGCACTTTGATTGGCGCCTTGCCAGGTGCCGGTGCAGATATCGCAGCCTGGATCGCTTACGCGATGGGCAAGAGTCGCTCCAAGGAGAAAGAGAAGTACGGTACCGGCCATATCGAGGGTATCGTCGATGCCAGCTCCGCCAACAACTCCGGTATCAGCGGGGCCTGGGTCCCGGCACTGGTATTCGGCATCCCCGGGGATACCATCACCGCCATCGTGATCGGCGTGCTTTACATGAAGGGCATGAATCCCGGCCCGACGATCTTCATGAATGGCGGCGGTCAGGTCTACGCCCTGTTCACGGTGTTCTTCGTCGCCAACCTGATCATGCTGCCCATCGGCTATCTCGCCATTCGGGCCTCGAAGGTCTTCATTCTGACTCCACGCAAGATGCTGATGCCGTTGATCCTGAGTTTCTGCATCGTCGGCGCCTTCGCCATCAACAATTCGATCACCGATATCTGGATCATGCTGATCATCGGGATGGTAGCGTTCGTGCTGGCACGCAACGACTTCCCCATGGCACCTGCCATTCTCGGACTGGTACTCGGCAGTACGCTGGAAAACAGCTTCATGAGTTCGATGCTGAAATCCAATGGCGACATGCTGGCCTTCTTCGAGCGTCCCATCAGTGCCGCGCTGGGCGCACTGGTCATTCTGATCTGGGTACTGCCGTCGCTGATCCGGCTGTTCCGCCACTGGCGCCGTCCATCGCAATCTTCTCCCGAAAATGATCGCAAAAACTATCGCAAGCCGAGGTCTTCATGACACGTTATGACGCCGCCAACCTGCGCTCTACGCTAACCACTCTGTTCGCGGAAAACGGCGCGAGCCCCGAGGTTGCGGAAACCACCGCACGCATTCTGGTCGAGGGTGACCTGCTCGGGCATCACACCCACGGGGTGAAACTAGCCAACGGCTATCTCAAGGATCTCAAGGCGGGGCATGCCTGCGGCGACCACACGCGGCTCGAGATTCACCAGAACAGCCCGGTCGCGGCGCTGTTCGACGGCCACTACCTGCTGGGCCCCTATCTAGTCCAGCGCGCCCTAGACCAGTGTCGGGAGGCCGCCAGCGCGTTCGGCATCGGCATGGTCAGTCTCAGGCGCTCGCATCACATCGCGTGTCTGGCCGCGTATCTGCAGCCGCTGGTCGAGGCCAATCTGATTCCGTTGATTCTGACCTCGGACCCTGCGGTCGCTTCGGTGGCGCCCTACGGCGGCCTGGATCGCGTGTACACGCCCAATCCGTTGGCGATCGGCATCCCCGGGCGCGAGCAGCCGCTGCTAATCGATGTCAGCATGTCGACCATCACCAACGGCACGGTCGGCAAGACCCGCGCCGCAGGCGACCGGCTGGATCATCCGGCTATCCTGACCGGCCACGGCGAGGTCAGCGACGATCCCGAGGATTACTTCGCCTCTCCCGAAGGGAGTATCCTGCCCTTGGGTGAGCTGGCGTTCGGCCACAAGGGCTTCGCACTGGGGCTGATGGTCGAGGCATTGACCTCGGCGCTCTCGGGCTTCGGTCGCAAGGACTCACCCGACGGCTGGGGCGCGTCGGTGATGGTCATGGTGATCGATCCGGCACGCTTCGGCGGCGTGGAGCCCTTTCTCGACGAGACCGATCACGTGGCCAGACGTTGCCTCGACAGCCGCCCGCGCGACCCCGAAAAGCCGGTTCGCCTGCCTGGCCAGGCAGGGCTGGCCCGCCGCCGAGACTATCTCGACAACGGTATTCCGTTGCCGACGGATGTTGTCGATGCCATGCGCGAAGCCGTGGCAGACTCGTCCCTGGCGCGAACGACACCGTTCGGCTGACCGCTCAGCGTTCATCCCTTCCCTTTTCCCAAGGAGTTCGTTTTTTCATGGCTTCAACCACTCACGATGATTGCCTTCCCGACGATGCCGAACGAGCGCTGCTGGTCGGGAGAGCCTGGCTCGCCGATGGCGCCGAGTCCACCGTCAACCGCGCCGGCCCCGCCGTGGTGGCAGTGCGCGGCGACGAGCTGATCGATCTCTCCGACCATGTCTCGACCATGGCCGATCTGCTGGAACGCGACGATGCCGCCTATCTGGTTCGCGAGGCACCGGGCAACACAATCGGCACGCTTGACGAGGTGCTGGCCAATGGTCACGGCGATACACCACGAGCGCCCTACCTGCTGGCACCGTGCGACGTGCAGGCGATCAAGGCGTGCGGCGTCACCTTCGCGGTCAGCCTGCTGGAGCGGGTGATCGAGGAGCAGGCGGGCGGTGATCTCAAGCGCGCCGGCGAGCTGCGCCAGGAGATCCAGTCGCTGATCGGTGGCGATCTGTCGCGAATCAAGCCCGGCTCGGAGGAGGCGATGGCGCTCAAGGCAGAACTGCAGGCGCGCGGTGGCTGGTCGCAGTACATGGAAGTCGGCATCGGCCCCGACGCCGAAGTCTTCTCCAAGGCGCAGCCGCTGTCGGCCGTCGGCCACGGCGCCCGCGTCGGATTGCACCCGGCTTCCGAATGGAACAATCCGGAACCGGAGATCGTGCTGGCGGTAGATGCCGAGGGGCACGTCCGCGGAGCCACGCTCGGCAACGACGTCAATCTGCGCGACGTCGAGGGCCGCAGCGCCCTGCTGCTGGGCAAGGCCAAGGACAACAACGCGTCGTGCTCGATCGGCCCGTTCATCCGTCTGTTCGATGATCACTTCGGCATCGATGACGTGCGCAGTGCCCAGGTATCGCTACGCATCGAAGGCAGCGACGACGACTTCGTGCTGGAAGGAAAGAGCGACATGCGCGAGATCAGCCGCGACCCGCTGGATCTGGTGGCGCAGACCTACGGCTCCCATCACCAGTATCCAGACGGTTTCATGCTGTTTCTCGGCACCATGTTCTCGCCGATCCAGGATCGCGACAGCGAAGGTCAGGGCTTTACCCATCATCTCGGCGACCGCGTGACCATCGCCACGCCCAAGCTGGGAGCGCTGACCAACGTCGTCGATCGCAGCGATCGCCTGCCCCCCTGGACCTTCGGCATCCGCGCGCTGCTGGCCCATCTCAGTCA
The DNA here is from genome assembly GCF_052645315.1 of Salinicola sp. V024. NCBI lineage: Bacteria > Pseudomonadati > Pseudomonadota > Gammaproteobacteria > Oceanospirillales > Halomonadaceae > Salinicola > Salinicola sp. V024. The sequence continues at coordinate 461,571 of NZ_JBQXYB010000001.1, read as the reverse complement.
GCGCTGAGGCGCGACTTCCGGGAAACCTGCAGCAAGATCACCGTCGCCGCTCTTCGATGATAGCGGTGACGGTGATCGCCATTCATGAGCGGTCTCGCATCAGCAACGTGTCGATAAACTCCCCGACCACGTCGGAAATTTCCTCTTCCTTTCGGGTCAACACGCCGTAGTAGCCCAACGGCTCACCGATCACCAGCGGCAGCGCCGTGAACTTTCCCGCCGAGACGGCCGTCTTGAGCACCGATGTCGGCAGCAACGCGATGGCATCCGATGAGCTGACCAGCTGCAGCGTCGTCTGTGTCGAGGTGGTTTCCACCACGTTGCGCGGTGTCGATATTCCCTCCTCTGCCAGCGCGATCTCGAACAGTCCTCGCATCGGGCTGTTCATCGGATGCAGAACCCATGGCCAGCGCACGACCTCGCTAAGCCCCGGCGAACGTTCACAGAGTGGATGACCGGCTCTCACCACGATCGAGACCGGTTCCGCCTGCAGCGGCAGAAAATCGAATAGCTGGTGCTGAGCGTTTTCCGTCACGCGACCGATCACCACATCCAGGCGCTTGTATTCCAGGTCTGCCAGCAGCCGATCACTGGAGTTCTCGAACAGACTCACCGCCAGTTGCGGCCGCCGTGACTTGATCGTGTTGATCGCCTTGGGCAACAGCAGCGGCGCTGCCCCCGGTACCGCGCCGATGACCAACTTGCCGTATCCCCCTTCCCGCATCGATACCAGCTCGTCGATCAGGCGGTCGGTATCGTTGAGAATACTGCGGGCATAGCGCACCAACAGGCGCCCCGAATCGGTGATCTCCATGCTGCGGGGCAGCCGATAGAAAAGCGTCATGCCGAAGAACGTCTCGATATCCTTGAGCATCTTGCTGGCCGCGGGCTGGCTCATATTCATGTGGCGCGACGTGGCGTGGAGATTTCGACTTTCATCCAGCGTTACCAGCAGCACCAGATGCTTGATACGCATCCAACCCTTGACGTGTATACGACTATCGTCGGACATCGCGATCACCCGCATAAGGCTTTAGTCTAAAATAATAACCCCCGGTTATCGGGGTAACATAAAAAAAGATTAGCCACCGGACTATACCGCCAATTACGCTAGCGATATATCAGAAAAAAGACGTCGATTGCTGGCGATAAAACGGCGAACTCATCCCGAATCACGAGAAAATCAGCGAACAATACGGGACGTATTATCGTTAACTAATTCGCCAACAGATCGTTATGTTTTTTCTACAATTCGGTAATGATTTTCAAGGAATATTCTCAGTATGCCCAAGATCCAGCGGGTCGAGGTTCAAGATATTCGCTTCCCGACCTCCCGCGAGCTAGACGGCTCGGACGCGATGAACGCTGCCCCGGACTATTCGGCCACCTACGTCATCCTGCATACCGACGCCGGCGATGACGTCACCGGCCATGGCCTGACCTTCACCATCGGTCGCGGCAACGAGATCTGCGTGGCGGCCGTCGAATCTCTGTCTTCTCGCCTGGAAGGGCGCTCGCTATCGGATATCACCGCCGACATGGGCGCCTACTGGCGCGAACTGACCAGCGGCGATAGCCAACTGCGCTGGCTGGGGCCGGAAAAAGGCGTCATTCACCTGGCCAGTGCCGCGATGATCAATGCCGTCTGGGATCTATGGGCCAAGTGCGAAGGCAAGCCGGTATGGAAGCTGCTGGCCGACATGAGCCCCGAGGAACTGGTGCGCTGTCTCGACTTCCGTTTCGTCACCGATGCGTTGACGCCGGAGGAAGCGATCGGCCTGCTCAAGGGTCGTGAAGCGGGCAAGGCCGAGCGCGAAGCCGCGATCCGCGAGCACGGCTATCCCGCCTATACCACATCCGCCGGCTGGCTGGGCTACTCCGAAGAGAAGATGCGCGCGCTCTGCCGCGAGGCCATCGCCGGGGGCTGGGAACACTTCAAGCAGAAAGTCGGTGGCGATATCGAGGAGGACCGCCGACGTGCCCGCATTCTGCGCGAGGAGATCGGCGAGGAGCGCTTGCTGATGATGGACGCCAACCAGATGTGGGATGTCGACGAGGCGATCGTCAACATGCGCCGATTGGCCGAATTTCGCCCCCACTGGATCGAGGAGCCGACCAGCCCCGACGACATCCTGGGACATGCCGAGATTCGTCATCGCCTGGCCCCGATTGGCGTGGCCACTGGCGAGCACTGCCATAACCGGGTGATGTTCAAGCAGCTGTTTCAGGCCGATGCGATCGACTTCTGCCAGCTCGATGCCGCCCGTCTAGGCGGTCTCAACGAAGTGATCGTTGTGTTACTGCTGGCCGCCAAGTATGACATCCCGGTTTGCCCGCACGGCGGCGGCGTCGGCCTGTGCGAATACACCCAGCATATCTCGATGTTCGACTACATCGCCGTTTCCGGCTCGCTGGAAGGCCGGCTGCTCGAGTACGTCGACCATCTGCATGAGCACTTCGTCGATCCGGTACAGATGCGCCGCGGACACTATCTCGTTCCGGAGGCCCCGGGCTACGGCGTCACCATGAAGCCGGAATCGCTGAGCGCACACCAGTTTCCCGGCGGTAGTGCCTGGCAATAGCGGTTCAGGCACTGCTGGCACGGGCGCCTGAAGATCGACCCTTGGTGCCGCTCACGCCGCCACCCCGAGCATTGGGGCGCCGCCGACAAACGGCAGCGCCCTTTCGCAGGCCATACAGGCTTTTCACGCCATTCACGCTCTGGAGTTGAAGATGACAACAATCACACCTTCCCATCGCAGTACGCGCCCCCGCGCTCGTTCCTCGCTGACAACGCTGATGGCAGCCGCGGTGTTGAGCTTGACCAGCCTGTCGGCGGTGGCTGCCACCGAGATGCCTCCGTTACCGGACGTCACCGGTGATGTCGTCAAAGGCGATGGCAACGACTACAACATCAAGTTCAACATCGGTTTGACGCAGTCCAGTGCCCAGTATCGTGGTCTGGAGTATTTCAAGAAGATCGTCGAGCAGCGCAGCGACAACCATATCAAGGTCCAGACATTCCACAGTGCCCAGCTTGGCGACGATCTCCAGTCGGTCAGCGCACTGCAGGCCGGTACGCTGGACATGACGGCGCCTTCCACTTCACCCATGGTCAGCATGTTCCCGCAGTTCGCGGTGTTCGATCTGCCGTTCCTGTTCCCGACGCCCGAGATCGCCGACAAGGTGCTCGATGGCGATATCGGTCAGCAGATGCTCAAGGACGCTTCGACCAAAGGGCTGGTGGCTATCGGCTGGTCAGAAAACGGTTATCGCCAGCTGACCAACAGCGAACATGCCGTGACCTCACCCGCCGATCTCGATGGCCTGAAAGTCCGCACCATGCAGAATCCGATCCATCTGGATATCTGGCGTACGCTCGGGGCCAACCCGACACCGATGTCGTTCGCCGAGCTGTTCACCGCGCTGGAGCAGGGCGTAGTCGACGGCCAGGAAAACCCGTGGATCACCATCGAGTCCTCCAAGTTCAACGAGGTGCAGCCGTACGCCACCGAGACGAACCACGTCTACACGCCGTTCATTACGCTGGTCTCCGAGCGCACCTGGAAGCGGCTGCCGGAGAGTTATCAGCAGCTGCTGCGTGATGCCGCCAAGCAGATGGGCGACTACGAGCGCCACGTCAGCCGCGTCATGAACGATCAGATCAAGCAGGAACTGAAGGATGACGGCATGAAGATCACCGAGCTGACGCCGGAACAGGTCGCCGTCTTCCAGAAGGATCTGGCCCCGGTCTACGACGACTGGCGTGAAAAGATCGGCGGCGACTTGATCGACCGCATCCGCGCCGAGTCGAAGGTCGACTCGAAGTAAGTGTCGCTTCGCCGCCGGCGCATGGGCGCTGGCGGCGAACCTTGTGTGATGACGGAGGTCATGATGAGTGCCGACTCCCCTGCTACCCGGGGTCTCCTGGGCTGGCTGCGTCAAACGCTGGAAATCGCTGCCGGGCTTCTCGTGCTGGGCGTCGTCTTTTGCGTCACGGCCAACGTCTTTGGCCGTTTCGTTCTCAACTATTCCTATACCTGGGCCGAAGAGCTGTCCCGGGTACTGTTCATCTGGCTGGTGCTGCTGGGCGCCGGCGTCGGCAGTCTCGGCAACGAACACGTGGCAGTCACCTTCTTCCGCGACAAGGCCCCTGCCGGGCTGCGCAAGGCTGCCGTGCTGCTGAGCATCGCCATCATCTACATCGTCTGCATCTGCATCCTGCTCGGGTTCAACGAAGTCATCTCAGGCTACACCAGCGCCACCCCGATGCTGGGCATTCCGCAGACTTTCCTCTATAGCGCCATGCCGGTAATGGCGATTCTGACCATGATCGCCAACACCATTGCCCTGGTTGGCCTATTTCGGAGCAAGACGCCATGATCCTGTGGAGCATTCTGATAGGGCTGGCGGTCTGTATCGTCATTGGCATGCCGATCTCGTTCGGTCTGGCGGCCATCAGCCTGTTTATCTTCTTTGAATCCGGCTACTCGCTGTCGCCGATCGTCTCTCAGGCGGTCAACGGTCTGGATTCCTTCCCGCTGCTGGCGATCCCGCTGTTCATTCTGGTGGGCGAGGTGATGAGTGCCGGAGGTATCGCCACACGGCTGGTGCGTCTCGCCAGCGCCCTGGTCGGGTTCGTCGCCGGCGGCCTGGGCCAGGTTGCGGTGTTGACCTCGATGTTCTTCGGCGGCATCAGCGGCTCCGCCGTGGCCGATGCCTCGGCCGTGGGCAGCATGATGATCGAACCGATGAAGCAGCACCGTTATAGCGCGCCGCTGGCAACCGCCATCGTGGTCGCCGCCTCGGTGGTCGGCATCATCATCCCGCCGTCGATCCCGATGATTCTGTTCGGCGTGGTGACCAATACCTCGATCTCGCAGCTGTTCATGGCGGGTATCGTGCCCGGCATCCTGATCACGCTGGGGCTGGCGATCACCACCTACGTACAGTCGCGCAAGAACGGCCGCGGCCAGCCGTTTTCGGTGCCGGAACTGTTTGCCGCACTGAAGGAATCGCTGCTGGCCCTGCTGCTGCCAGTGATCATCGTCGGCGGCATTCTGTCGGGCGTGTTCACACCGACCGAAAGCGCGGCGATCGCGCTGGTCTACGCCTTCGCGGTGTCGTTCTTCATCTACCGTAGCCTGACGCTGAAGCGCTTCTTCGAACTCTGCATCGCCACCGGCAAACTCACCGGCGTCGTGATGCTGCTGCTGGCTTTCGCGAGCGTGCTGGCCTGGCTGCTGACGGCCAACATGATTCCGCAACAGCTAGTGGTGAGCCTGTCGACCATCACTGAGAACCGGCTGCTGCTGTTGCTGATACTGACCGCATTTCTGCTGGTCGTGGGTTTCTTCATGGACCTGACCCCGGCGATGGTGATTCTGGCCCCGCTGATGACCCCGGTCGTGGTCAAACTGGGCATCGATCCGGTCTATTTCGGTGTGCTGATGTCGTTCGTGCTGGGGATCGGGCTGATCACGCCCCCCGTCGGGACGGTACTTTATGTCGGCTGCGGCGTGGGCAAGGTCGGTATGGAGAGCCTGGTCAAGAGCCTGCTGCCGTTCTATTTCACGCTGATCGCGCTGCTGGTGCTGTTCCTGCTCTTCCCGCAGATCGTGCTGTGGTATCGCTGAGGCGAGGAGATTTCGATGACATCGAGTGTTTCGATGAAGCGCTTTTTGATGACGTTTCGAGAGGTGATGCATGATCACGCGTGAAGCGCTGTTCGACGACCTGTCGGCGCTGTTGGGCAAGGGCGGCTTGCTGACCGAGAGCGGCGACATGGAGCGCTATCGCGTCGACTGGCCGGGCTATCGCGGCGCCGAGCCGCTGGCGGTGGCACGGCCGACGACGACACGTCAGGTCGCCGAGGTGGTGAGCTACTGTCATCGTCATGACATTCCGCTGGTCCCCCAGGGCGGTCACAGCGGTCTGGTGGGCGGGGCGCTACCCGACGCCGACTATCCGGAACTGGTTGTCAGTCTCGAGCGAATGGCGTCGGTGCGCCAGGTCGATCCCATCAACTTCTCCATGAGCGTCGACGGTGGCTGCGTGCTGCAGTCGATCAAGGACGCCGCCGAAGCGGCCGACTGCGATTTCCCACTATCGCTTGGTGCCCAGGGAAGCTGTCAGATCGGCGGCAATGTCTCGACCAACGCCGGCGGCCTCAACGTACTGCGCTACGGCATGATGCGTCAGCTGGTGCTGGGGCTCGAGGTGGTGCTGCCGGACGGGCGCATCTACAACGGCATGAAGGCACTGCACAAGAACAATGCCGGCTACGACCTGAAGCAGTTGTTCATCGGCGCGGAAGGGACGCTTGGCATCGTCACGGGCGCCGTGCTCAAGCTCTTTCCTCGCCCCCAGGTCAGCCGTACCGCCCTGCTCGCCTGCCCGGACATCGATGCCGTGCTCGGTCTCTACGCCCTGGCTCGACGCAGTTGCTGCGATCTGCTGACGGCCTTCGAGCTGGTGCCGCGAGCCTGTCTCGAACTTGCGATGGAAGCCTCTCCCGACCTGCGCGATCCGCTCGAAGCGCCCTCCCCGGTCTATGTGCTGATGGAGGCGGCGGCCAGCGGACCGGTCGATCTCGAGGCGATGATCGAGGATCTGTTCGAGCGCGGATTCGAGGCTGGCATGCTGACCGATGGCGTGCTTGCCAGCAGCGATACTCAGGCTCGCAACCTGTGGCACATTCGCGAAGCGATGCTCGAGGGTCAGCGCAATCGCGGCGAACATCTGCGCACGGATGTCTCGCTACCCATCTCGTCGCTGACCGCATTTCACCAACGCGCCTCCGACGAGATCCAGGCGCTGTGTCCACAGGCGACGATCATCGCCTACGGCCATATCGGCGATGGCAACCTGCATTTCAATATCTTGCCACCGCCCGGGCTCGAGGCCGAAGCGCGTGCGGCGCTGCTGCACGAACTGGAAGAACGTCTATTCGAGATCGTCGACGACTTCGATGGCAGCATCAGTGCCGAGCATGGCATCGGGCGCTTCAAGCAGACCGCCTTCCTGGAGACGTTGCCGGAGCCCGAATACGAGATCATGCGAGGTCTCAAGCGTCTGCTCGATCCACGATACTTGATGTCACCCGGCCGGATTCTGCCCCGCCCGATCGAATGAGCGGCCAAACTTCGAACGCGGCACCACCTCGCTCAGGAACCACCCATGACTGATTCGCACGCCTCCCCCTCGGAACAGACGCCTCGCATCGTGGGGGTCCTCGGGACCGGCATCATGGGTGCCCCCATGGCCAGTCGCCTGGCCGCGGCCGGGCATCGCGTGCGAGCCTGGAACCGCTCGCCCGACAAGCTGATTCCTCTGCAACAAGCCGGTGTCGAAGCGTTCAGCTCGGCCATAGCCGCTGCACGCGGCGCCGATGTCGTCATCGTCATGCTGAGCGCCGGGCCGGTATGCGACGAGATTCTACTGGGCGACGACGGCGTCATCGCCGCGATGTCGCCGGATAGTATTCTGGTCGTGATGAGCTCGATTCCGGTGGATACCGCCCGCCATCAGGCGATCATCGCCGCCCGGCATGGAATCGGCTATCTGGATGCGCCGGTTTCCGGGGGCGAACGCGGGGCCATCGACGGCACCCTGGCGATCATGGCCGGCGGCGAGGCCGCGGTGTTCGACAGCTGCCAGACGCTGTTGCAGAACTTCGGCCGCCCCACTCACGTGGGTCCTGCCGGAAGCGGACAGCTTGCCAAACTCGCCAATCAGATGATCGTGGCCAATACCATTGCCACTGTGGCGGAAGCACTACTCCTGGCGGAACGCGGCGGTGCCGATCCGGCCCAGGTGAGAATGGCCCTGATGGGCGGCTTCGCCGATTCGACGATTCTCAAGATGCACGGTCAGCGCATGCTCGAGGGAGACTTCGCCCCCGGCGGCGCCGCCAAATGGCAGTACAAGGATACCCAGACCGCCATCGCGGAAATGAATCGACTGGAACTGGATTTACCGGTCAGTCGTCAGGCCGATGCATTGTTCGGCGACATGCTGAGCCATGGCGACGGCGAGCTGGATCACAGCGGATTGATTCGGGAACTTCGTCGGCGCAATGGCATGCCGGTGGATTGACCGAGTTCAGCGCTGGCCGAGCCAACGCAGGTATCTAGGTGTCCGTAATTCACCGGCATGCCGGAAATTGGCCAGTCGCTCCTGAACCAGCGATTCCGACGCCTGAAGGTGTCGATGCAGCGCCGAGCTGGCAAGCGCGGAACGACGCGCCCGCATGGCCTCGAAGACTTCCCGGTGCGCCGCGAAGAAGGGATCACCCGGCGGCAGCTCGATCTCCCCATCCAGCAAGTGCTTGCTGATCAGCAGGATCGGCCGCGTGCGCTGGAGCATGATCAGAATTTCGGCATTGCCGCCACTCTCCAGCGCTTCGTGATGAAGATCGTTTTCCAGTGCATCGAGCTGGCTTGCCTGCACGGCGGGATAGCGGGCCTGAGCCTGATCGAGTCGCTCGAGATACCGGACGATCTCCTTGTCGGCTATGCGCTCACAGGCATGTGCGATCATGAACGGCTCCAACTGTCGCCGAGCCTCGTAGAGCTGATGGAGCCGATCATCGTCCAGCGGCACCACGTTCCAGCTGCTGTACTTGATCTTCTCGACCACGCCTAGAGACTGCAGCTGCAACAGGATTCGATACGTCGTGGCACGACTGACATCCAGCGACTTGGCCAGTTGCAGTTCGTTGAGCTCGAAGCGGCCTTTCATCGAACAAAGTACGACATCGTGCTCGACCTTCTCGGCCAACGCGCGCCAGGACTCGGTGCGTTTGACGGAAGCCTGTCCGCCGGCAGCTCGGAAGTCTGCAGCGGTCAACGAACGTCGCACGATCGCGCGAGGTTCACGTCCCACCAGGAACCCCCGCCCTTCGAAACGACTGATCGCGCCCTCATCGTGCAGACGCCCCAGCGTCTGGCGCACCGGCGAACGACTCATGCCGAAGATATCGGCGATATTGCCCTCGAGCAGAACCAGACCCGGCTCCAGATGCCCGCTGGCCATGCTGCGCAACAGCGCATCGTACAATTGATCCTTGAGCGTCTTCGCCATCAACCTCATTCCCGCCGAATGTAGGGGACAAATCGGGACGTGCCACGATTCAGCGATAACGAGTATTGCATACAAAGATCGTCACTGGCTGCCAGACATAGGGACTATCCATGACATACAGGGGCTGTCCGTCATCACTGTCCGTCATCACTGTCCGACAGTGACTATCCCACAGGCAGACCTCGGACCTGCTCCAGGTAGCGCCGGGGCTTTTCCGAGTCGACCCAGAGAACGCGGACAGATCGAACCGCCAGACAAAAGAAAACGCCGCCCACAAAGGTGGACGGCGTTCGAACGTCAGCGAGGCGGGCCCCGCTGGCCGGTCTGGCTCGCGAATCAGGCCTGCGAACGACGAACCGGTGCATCGCCGTCGGTACGACGACGCGGTGCGCGCTCGGGTGAGCCCTGATCTTCCGCGATCTCCAGCGAGCGGCCGCCAACGCGGGCTCGGGCCATCTTGGTCAGAATCGAGGCCGGCAGACCGCTCGGCAGTTCGACCACGGAGAAGGCGTTACGGATATCGATACGCCCGATACGGCCGCCTTCGATTCCCCCTTCGTTGGCCAGAGCGCCGACCAGTTGGCCCGGCTTGACGCCATCCTTGTGGCCAACCGACACGCGATAGCGAGTCATGCCTTCGCGAGGCGCGCTGTCACGCTGACGCGGGCCGCCACGCTCACGATTGCCGCCTTCGCGACCGCCATCCCGGCCATTCTCGCGACGCGCCGGGGCGTTGGTGATGCGACCGATCGGAGCTTCTCCGCCGCGCGCCAATGTCGCCAGCGCTGCGGCCAGATCGATCGGATCGTGACCTTCCTCGACCAGCTTCTCGATCAGCCCACGCTGATGAGCCGACCCGGCATCGAGCATTTCACGCAGGCGCGCACTGAAGCGGTCGTCGCGATGGGCACGAATCGCTGCATCGTCGGGCAGCGGCATCTCGGTCATCGACTGACCGGTCGCCTGCTCGACCCAACGCACTTTGCGCGATTCACGGCCACCGGCGAAGGTAATCGCGATACCGTCGCGGCCCGCACGGCCGGTACGACCGATACGGTGGATATAGGCTTCGGAATCCTGCGGCAGGTCGTAGTTGATGACGTGCGTGATCCGCGGCACATCGAGACCACGAGCCGCAACGTCAGTGGCGACCAGTACGTCGACCTTGCTACGCTTGAGACGCGTCACGGTGCGTTCACGCAGGCTCTGGTCGAGGTCGCCCGACAGGCCGGCAGCGTTGACGCCACGAGCGGTGAGCTGCTCGACCAACGTGGTACAGGCGGCACGGGTACGCACGAACACGATGGCCGCGTCGACGGCTTCGACTTCCAGGATACGTGCCAGCGCTTCCAGCTTGCTGGGGCCTTCGACACGCACCACACGCTGCTTGATGTTCTCGCCGGTACTGATCTTGGAATCGATCGTGACCTTGACCGGATCCACCAGATAACGATTGACGATGCGCTCGATTTCGCTCGGCAGCGTGGCCGAGAAGAACACGCGCTGAGCATTCTTCGGGGTGTCCGCGACGACGCGCTTGACGTCATCGATGAAGCCCATGCGCAGCATCTCGTCGGCTTCGTCGAGAACCAGCGCCGACAGACCGTCGAGCTTGAGACTTTTACGATCCAGGTGATCGATGACACGACCCGGCGTACCCACGACAACCTGGGCGCCACGCTTCAGCGCCGAAAGCTGCTCGCGATAGTCCTGGCCGCCGCACAGCGTCGCCACTTCCAGGCCTTTCAGATTCTGGCCGTACTTGGTGAACGACACGGCAACCTGCTGCGCCAGTTCACGGGTCGGTGCCAGCACCAATACTTGCGGTTCACGCCGGCCGAGATCGAGTCGGCTCAGCAGGGGCAGCGCGAACGCTGCAGTCTTGCCGGTACCGGTCTGCGCCTGGCCCAGCATGTCACGTCCTTCCAGAAGCGCAGGAATCGTCTGCGTCTGAATCGGTGACGGGATTTCATAGCCCAGGGTTTCGAGGGCAGTCAGTACTTCCGGCAACAGAGCCAGATCGCCAAAGCTAGGCGAAGCAGTAACAGTCGAGGTCATTTCACACCTTGGAGTGGCCGGTAGGCACCGGCGAAAATGTCATGGCATCGGTGGCGTGATCACCACTGAATGCCGGTCGCACCAGGCATTGCGCTTATCGTCTCGCGAGTCACGAAGCGATAGCGTATGTGGCGACCTTGATGCGCCCGGTTGAACTCATTATCAACCGATCTAGGCGCTCCATCATTGCATCCGGACGCGAAAAACGGCTATGCCGTGCGTCATGTACGAGATACGTCCGGTGCTGGGCATCGATTCACAGGTCGATGGCGTCGATTACAGACATATCGGCAGGATGGTGGGGTCAACACATGCGAGGAAGTGCCACTATACCATTGGTGTAGGCGTTTCACCACCGGAACGTAAAAATCCGACAGATGAAGCGATCGATCGAAGGCCGTAGACTGGCTTCAACGCTGTTTGTTCCAGTGCCTTATTCCAGTAACTTTTTCCAGTACCTTGAATTCCAGCACCTTGAGCCCTCTTGCCATGCCGACACTTAAACCCACGCTGTGGATCGATGCCGACGCCTGCCCCCGGGTGGCCCGCGACATCATCATTCGTGCCGCCGAGCGCACTCGCACCCAGACCTGGATGGTGGCCAACCACGCGCTGCCGCTACCGCCGTCGGCCTGGGTCAAGTCTCGCACGGTGGCGCAGGGTTTCGATGCGGCGGATAACGCGATCGTCGAAGCCGCGACTGCCGGCGATCTGGTGATCACCAGCGACCTGCCATTGGCGCAGGAGGTGATCGAACGCGGCGCCGAAGTCATGACCACTCGGGGAGAGCGCCTGACCCTCGACAATATCAAGTCACGCGTGCAGATGCGCGATTTCATGGAGACGTTGCGCGCCAGCGGCGAGCACACCCAAGGCCCCAACGCCTACACCGACGGGGATCGCCGCGAATTCGCCAATGCCCTGGATCGATGGCTGCAGCGTCACGCCCGTTCCTGAGAACGGGCTTCGAGACCGCCCACCCTTCATCGATCGGTTCCGCGGATCCCCTGCCCCGGCAACCGTTGACGATCATGGGGCTCGTCCAGTGCCAATGCCGGGCCCACCGGAACGATACGAGTCGGGTTGATCGTCGGGTGGCTATAGTAGTAGTGGCGTTTGATGTGATCGAAATCCACTGTCTCCCGAATGCCCGGCCACTGATACAGCTCGCGTAGATAATTCCACAGATTGGGATAGTCGGCGATGCGCTGGCGATTGCATTTAAAATGCCCGTGATAGACCGGGTCGAAACGCACCAACGTCGTGAACAGACGTATATCGGCTTCCGTGAGCCATTGCCCTGCCAGATAACGCTGCGTATCGAGGCGCGCCTCCAGACGATCGAGGCAAGCGAACAGCGCGGCGAAGTGTTTCTCGTAGACCGACTGCTCGGTCGCGAACCCGGTCTTGTAGACCCCATTGTTGACGTTGTCGTAGACGTCCGCGTTGATCTCGTCGATGACCTCACGTAAATCGGCGGGGTACAAGTCCCGGCGATTGCCGGTCAGCTCGTCGAAGGCCGAATTCAGCATGCGCACGATGTCGGCGGACTCGTTGTTGACGATACACCGTCGTTGCCGATCCCAGAGCGCCGGAACCGTCACCCGCCCGGAGTAGTGAGGATCGGTCAGCGTATAGAGCTGGTGATGGAAATCGACATGATTGATGTCGTCGCCACTCGATCCTTCATCGATGCGGTAGGACCAACCCTGGTCGAGCATCAACGGGCTGGTATGAGAGACACCGATCAGCGCTTCCAATCCTTTCAGTTTGCGCATGATCAGCGCACGGTGCGCCCAGGGGCAGGCCAACGATACATAAAGATGATAGCGCCCGGCCTCTGCTGTAAGCCCAGCCTGGCCCTCAGGACCCGGCTCGCCCGAAGGCGTGATCCAGTCCCGCAGCCTGGCGGACTCCCGAACGAACTCTCCACCGTGGCTTTTGGTGTCGTACCACTGATCCCGCCATTCACCCTCGACAAGCAGTCCCATGATGCCTCCTGTCCACTCGATGTCTTGAGAACAACAGGATAGGCCCCCGCGGCCGGAGGTCGAGCGCAATAACTCGACTCATTCGTTCGGCGGCATCGATGAATACAGATTCGGGGAAACGGCATCTCGTGGACAGTTCGCCGTCACGCTGGCCTTCAGCGTCCGAGCCAGGGCCAGCGTCGCGGGACCCGCGCCATCGACGTCACGATGGAATATCTGCAGTGCCACTCGTCGCACCCCGCCCGCGCGCAGCGGCAACGCTTTGACGCGTCCCTGGTCCAGCGCCGAGCGAATGCGCGTTTCCGGTACCCAGGCGAAACCCAGCCCCCGTTCCAGCATATCGATCGATGTCGACAGATGACCCAGGGTCCAGCGCTGTTCTGCCTTCAACCAGCCGGCGTCGAGTCGCTGATGGATGGCTGAATCGCGCACGACCAGTTGACGATGGCGTTCCAGATCGCGCAGATCGAGCTCACGCTGCAATTGATGTAGTGGATGCTGCGGGTGAGCCACCGCGATAAAAGGCACCTCGACGATAGGCTCGCCCAGGAACCCCTGCGCGACGACCCCCGATATGATCAGGTCCGCCCGACTCTCATACAACATTTCGACAGCACCGTTGAGCACGGTTTCGTATAGCTGGACGCGCACATGGGGAAACGCGGCCGAAAACTGCGTCAACGCATCGGCCAGAGCATCCCCCGGAAAGACCTGATCCACGGCCAGTGTGACTTCCGCTTCCAATCCGCCGGCCAAGCGCTCCGCCACGTCCTCCAACGACGCCGCATTCTCGATGAGTTGGCGCGCTCGACGCAGTAATAGACTTCCCGCCTCGGTGAGCACGACCTGACGCCCTTTCGGTTCGAAAAGTACGACCCCCAACTGTTCCTCGATCTTGTGGATGGCATGGTTGAGCGTCGAAGGGCTTCGGTGAACGACTTCGGCAGCCTTGGCAAATCCACCGCTATCCGCTACCGCCGCCAGCATTTGCCACTGCAGCAATGTCACTTTCGGCACGATTTTCTCCCTTTAGCCCTAAATTCCGGCAAGCGAAATGACCCGCGACCGCTGACGGGTCTTGTTATCGACCTGCTGCCACCAGAGCAGAAATCATGACCGCCATTATGACTTACTCAACGTCACGTTAGACGCTAAATTGGCGCTATCGAGCCACTAACCTTGAATAAAAAAACCTTTACAAGGGTTTTACGGAAAGAATAGTTAGCCAGGAAACAAGGTTTTTCAAAGCACCATATTGGTGCAACAGTATGCACGGGTGCATTACATCTACTTACGCTTCGCCTCTTTGACTACGACTTTCGCCTGAAGCCATTTTTTTGCACAATGCCCAAACCGTGCGCCCTCCGATGCTGTACATAAATACAGACTAGGCAATTAACACTAGCTTGGGGTATGGTTCTTCGGCCTTTATTTAAACTTGTCATCCTATTTTATCCGGGCTCATCTCTTCATGTTGCGAATTTTCCATTCGCTGCCCCGCACGCATAAAGTGTTATTGCTACCGGTTGCCACCATGGTCACCGTGCTGGGTACGCAAAAGATCATTGGTGTTTTCGGCGATACCGAAGACGCTCAGACACAGATTCCCGTCGCGACGACGACCACGATTTCTCAGTCGATCGTCAATTCAGCCGCCTCGAGCGAAGCGGCTATCGCTTCTCTTACGATGAGTGATTTATCGAAAGGCATTCCGCTGGCTCAGCTCAAGCCGCTGGAGGTGATGCATCTCGATTTCATCTCCGAAGCCCGTGCCGATGATGACTCCCAGGCCCAGTCCTTTTCTCCCATTGCCAAGCCCCCGACTCAGCCGAGTGAGGTGAAGCTGGCCATGCAGCTTCCGTCGGAAGATGCCACGTCAGCCGAAAGTGAAGACGATGACGGCATTGGTGGCACTTCTTACGAAGACTGGACGTTCGATAACGCACAGGACCCCTCAGGCGACACGGAGCTGGGTGACGAAATCGCGTCTCGGGAAACTTACGTGCCCGAGTGGCAGAGCTATACCATTCAAAGCGGCGACTCCTTCGCACTCACCGCCGAAAGAACACTGGGTCTGGCTTACAGTGATGTAATGCAGATTCTCAACACCGTGCCGGACAAGAAAGTCCTGACGCGATGGCAAGTCGGGCACAGCTTCGATTACAAGCTCGACGAGAACGGTCAGCTACTGGCCCTTCGCGTGATGAAGAATCCTCGCGAGGGTTATCTGCTCAAGCGAGGCGACGAGACGGCAGAGTTCGCCTACTCGCCAGTGGAGAAAGCGGGAGAAGCCGCTCAGCGCATGTTCACCGGCACCGTCAGCGGCTCGTTTGCCTCGTCGGCACAGTCGACCGGCCTGTCCAGCTCGGAAGTTTCCGAGCTCACCAACATCCTTTCTAAGAAGCTGAATTTCCGCCGCGATGCGCGCGCGGGCGATCAGTTCAGGGTACTGGTGGAATCGGACATGATCGACGGTCATTCCATGGACTCCAAAGTTCTGGCCGCCGAATACGAAGGGGAACGGATGGATCTGACGGTGCTTCGCAACAGCGCCGATGACCATTTCTATACGCCGGATGGCAATAGCCTCGATCCGGCGTTCGATCGCTATCCTTTTCAAGGCCATTACCGCATCAGCTCGCCGTTCAATCTGCGACGCCTGCATCCCGTCACGGGTCGCATCAGCCCTCACAAGGGCACCGATTTCGCCATGCGCTCCGGCACGCCGATTGACGCCCCGGCCGACGGGGTCGTCGAACGCGTAGTCAATCACCCGCTCGCCGGGCGTTATATCGTGATTCGCCACAACAATGGCTACGAAACTCGCTTTCTGCACCTGAGCAAGGCACTCGTCAAACCCGGCGAGCATGTCAAGATGGGGGAAGAGATCGCGCTGTCGGGCAGTACTGGCCGCGTTACCGGCCCCCACCTGCACTACGAAGTCATGGTCAATAACCATCAGGTCGATCCCATGCGCGTTAAGCTGCCGGAATCCCAGCGACTGCGAGGCGATGCCCTGGCAGCATTCAAACGCGAATCGGAAAACCTGCTGGCAAAACTGGACCAGGACAGCGCCAACGAGCCAGCCATTGCCCAAGTCGATGTCTCGGGCAAGCCGGTGAGCGACGACAACATCTAGTCGTAGTCCGCTGCAGCGCCTGAGTCACCGCTGGAAATTCACTCCCTGGAAGTCGGATGCCGATCCGACGCCAGGGAGGTAATGCCCGGATGCGTCAATAGATCGACGCTCCCCCCTCTCTACTTCTCTACTTCTCTACTTCTCTACTTCTCTACTTCTTTCATCAGTCATCCAAGAGCATTCCATGGAAACCATAGGCCTTTCGTGGTGCGTCAGGCCATCGGCCTGGCGCGCCTGGTGCTGCAGGATCCCCGCATCGTGCTGCTGGACGAACCCACCGCCGCCTTCGACCAGACCAACGAGAAGCGCGCGGTGGAATTCCTCAAGCGATGGATGAAAGGCCGCACGCTGATCGTCTCGACCCACAAGAAGCCGCTGCTCGAGCTGACTGATCGCGCCATCGTCCTGCGCGAGGGCAAGCTGGCGATGCAGGGCAATCTCGATCAGGTCGTCAAGGGCAACCGTGTCGCCGCCACCGGCAACCAGGGCGCCAGCTCCAACCTTGGTTCCAAACCCAGGGAGGGACGCTAGATGGCCACCACACTCAGCGATCAGGAACTGCAGCGTCAACTGGGCGACCCACGCGCCAATCTGCGCCATCCCCTTGCCCGCCCGGTGGTATGGGCCGTATTGATCTGCCTGCTCAGCTTCATCGGCTGGGCCGCCTGGGCCCACATCGCCGTGGTGACCCATGGCGAGGGCCGCGTGATTCCGGTCAGCCGGATCCAGTCGATCCAGAGTCTCGAGGGCGGCATCATCGAAGACCTCAAGGTTCGTGAAGGCGATATCGTCGACAAGGACCAGTTGCTGGTCCAGCTCAGCGGCACCCGCTTTCGCAGCGCCTATCAGGAAACGCAGAATCAGGTCCAGGCACTGAGGGCGGCCATCGCCAGACTGCAGGCCGAAGTGCTGGAACAGGACAGCATCACGTTCCCGGAGAGCGTCGATGCGCAGAGCTCGCTGGCCCAGTCCGAGCGCGAGCTGTTTCACGCGCGGCGTGAAAAGCTGCGTGAGGCCACTGAATCGCTGGACCATGAAATCCAGATGGCGCAGCGTCGCTTGAATCTGATCCAGCCGCTGGTCAAGCGCAAGGCGGTGAGCGAGATGGAGGCGCTGCAGCTGTAGCAGGACATGGCGTCGCTACGGGGTAAACGCGCCGAAATCCAGAACAGCTACGTGCAGGACGCCTATACCGAGCTGACCGACAAGAAAGGCGAACTCTCCTCGCTAGAGCAGGTGCTGGTACAGCGTCAGGACCAGTACCAGCGCACCGAGCTGCATTCGCCGGTACATGGCCGGGTCAACGCCATCAACTACACCACCCGGGGCGGCGTGGTACCGCCGGGCGAGACGATCATGGAGGTGATCCCGATGGAGGATCAGTTGCTGATCGAGGCCAAGATCAAGCCGAGTGATGTCGCCTTCCTGGCGCCGGGCATGTTCACCAGCGTCAAGATCACGGCCTACGATTACACGATCTACGGGGATCTCGAGGGCACCGTCGATCAAATCAGTGCCGATACCATCGAAGAGGAAACGCCGCGCGGCACGGAGTCCTACTACAAGGTCTATATCCGGACCGACAGCGGCTCGTTGACCCACAACGGCGAGAATCTGCCGATCATTCCCGGCATGATCGCTCAGGTCGACATCCAGACCGGCGAACGCAGCGTGCTGGACTATCTGCTCAAGCCGCTGCTCAAGGCCAACCTGTATTGATAGTTCCCGGTCAGAGCGGGCACGACGCTCAGCGGCGCTCGGCCAACCAGTTTCGAGCTTCTTTCCGCAGCGCCTCGTCGGAAGGCCGACCAGCCCGCGACTGGCCATCGACGGCGCGCTGGGCGTAGGTCAAGGCGTCGTCGTCCTTACCCTGATCCTCGAGAAACTGGGCGTAGTAGAAGTTGGTATCGATACCGGCAGGCCGAATCGATACCGCGCGCTCGAGCAGTTGCCGGGCCTTGTCGTCATCACCGAAGGCGATCGGCCAGCCCGGCGCGTGCTGATAGAGCGCGCCCAGCGTCACGTAGGCCGAACCGTCTTCGCCCTGCGGGTCGATGGCGATCGCCTTCTCCAGTGCCGTGCGTGCCTGCTTGGCCAGATCCAGGGCGCCGAGGCCGCCCTTGGCCTTGGCGTACGAGGCCAGAATCACGCCCCGGGCCGTCAATATATGGGAATTCTCCGGTTCGCTCCTGGCCAGCATGTCGACTTCGCCGGCAAGATCTTCGAAAGCGCGTAACTGGGCATCGCCCTGCATCTGGTATTCGACATTGCCCCACCGCTGCATGAGGGAAAAGAGGGAAGAGTCCGGCGCTTGCGCCATCGCGGTAGCCGCACCGAGAACGCCGCTGGACGCCACGGCCAGTATCATGAGCATTAACATCAGTCGAAAACGGCTGCACGGGGACCACTGGCATTGCTGTCGCATCGACATCTCTCCTGGGGGATCGTGCTAATAATCAATCGTGCTAGCAATCTAACGAGCGTTTGAATCCATCACTATAGGGTTTTAGTCGCAAGAGAGGCGGTTTTAATCGCATGAGATGGCCGCCAGACACCGGATTACGATACGCTCCGCCTTCGATGAGCGTAACAGGATCTTCTTATGCAAGGCCGCAACATGACGCGCTGGCGCGATCCCAAGACGGATCCGCGTCAGGAGAAGAAGAGCAACCTGATCACGCCGCAGGGATGGAATCGGTTACAGGGCATTCACGACCATCTGTCACGGGTCAAACGCCCGCAGCTGTCGGAGAAGGTCGGCGAAGCCGCAGCACTGGGGGATCGCAGCGAAAATGCAGACTACACCTACAACAAGAAAGAGCTGAACCGCGTCATTGCCCGGATCCGCTATCTGCGGAAGCGGCTGGACGAGCTCCAGGTCGTCGATCGCCTGCCGGCGGATACCGGCAAGATCTATTTCAGTGCCAGCGTCACGCTGGAAGACGATAATGGAGAAGAGCTGCAGGTGCGTCTGGTCGGCCACGACGAAACCAATACCGACAAGCACTGGATCAGCATCGATGCGCCGTTGGCGCAGGCGCTCCTGGGCAAGGCGCTGGATGACGATGTCGTCGTCGCGGCCCCGGGCGGCGAGACCCATTACATCGTGACCGATATCGCCTATGTCGATTCCGAAAGCTGAGACCGCAGACCCAGCCGAGCTAGGCTGGGAGTGCGGTTCAGACCGCCCGCCCTACCGGCGTGGAAAGACAGTTATCCGTCGCTGACATGAACGAGCCCTCGAGGACAGCCTATGCCGAATGCCATCGATCCGCCCTCATCGTCGATACTGTTCGCTCGGCAACCGATCTTCGACACCGCCCTGGAAATCGTTGCCTACGAACTACTCTATCGCCCGACGGATGGCGGCCCGAGGCCGATGCCATTCGATGGCAATCGGGCCACCAGCACGGTTCTGATGAATGCGTTCAGCCAGGGCGAGCTGGAGACGGTCAGCGAGGGAAAGCCGTTATTCATCAACTTCACCGCCGACATGCTGAGTATCGATCTGCCGTTCGATACCTCACGTCTGGTAGTAGAAATTCTCGAAGATACGCCGGTCGACGACACCATCCGTGACTGCCTGCAGCAGTTGCGCCAGCGAGGCTTCACTCTGGCGTTGGACGACTATGCCGAAGTGGACGTCGAGCATCCCTACCTGTCCCTCGTGGATATCGTCAAACTCGAATACCCGTATTACTGCGACGAAACGTTCAAGTACATCGTCGAACAGCTACGCCTTCACTATCCCGAGCTCAAGATTCTGGCGGAAAAACTGGAAACGGAAGAGGACCTGAGCTGCTGTCAGCGCGCCGGCTGCGACCTGTTCCAGGGCTACTATCTGGCGCGACCGCAGGTCATGCACGGCGGCGCCGATTCCTGAGCGCCGAACTCCCGAGCGCCGAACTCCTAAGCGCCGACTTCCGAAGAACTTAGCCGGGCGTGTACGGCGAATCAACGCCGGGGTTTGATCGCACGATAGACGCGGAAGCGTCGGTTGTCGGCGAGGGTTTCGAAGCTGCCGAACGTCTCCTGCAGCCAATCCGGATACGGCAGAAACGCATTGGCGACCAGGGTCAGGCTGCCGCCTTCGACGAGATGCGCCGGCGCCTCGCGGATCAGTCGTTGGGTCGGCCCGTAATCGATCGAGCGCTCCTGATGAAACGGCGGGTTGCTGACGATGGCCTCGAAGGTCCCCTCCAGCTGGCGATAGACATCGCTCTGGATGACCGTGCCGGTCAGCTGATTGGCGACTAACGTGCGCCGCGTGGCCTCGACCGCGAAGGCGTTGAGATCGACCGCCGTGACCTGGGAGCCCTGCTTCGCCAGCCACGCCGACAGAATGCCATCCCCACAGCCGACATCCAGCGCCCGCAGCGGCTTACCGCGCGCCGGCAACGGCAACGGCGACTGCGCCAATGCTTTCAGCAATAGCCGCGTGCCGTCGTCGAGCTTGCCATGGCCGAAGACCCCAGGATGGCTCGCCAGCGTCAGCTCTTCTGCCGTGAACGTCTGCCAGACGGCATCCGGGTCGCGTTCGGATTCGACCGTCCGGCTCGCGAACAGCGTGCAGCGACGCGCCGTATCCAGCTTGCGGCACGTCTGCTCAAAGCCTTCCAGTATCTTCGGGACACGCTTGATGCCGCCCTGGTTCTCGCCAACGATCTGAATCGGCGTGCCCGCTGGCAGCGCCGTATTCAGCGCGCTCAGCCACCATTCCCCCAACGCGAGGCTCTTGGGCCAGAACAGCACCGCCCCCGGCACCTCGGCAGGCGGTGCGGTCAGCGCCCCGTAGGCCGGGCGCCCGGCATTGCGCCAGGCCTCGCAGACATCCAGATCCGCACTCCACACGCTGCCCTCGCCGGACTCGAGCCAGCCATCGCGGGGTGGCGCGACCCATAACCAGCCGCGATAGTCCGCATCCTGGCGGGCGAGCAGTTGACAGGCCGGTGGCTGCGTCGACATCAGAACGTCTCCTCTGGGCCCGCGCTGTCCGCGTGCCGAATGATGTAGTGAAGATAGCGCCCCAGGCGCCAGTGCGGATCAGTCTGGCAGTAACGCTTTTCGAGCTCGATGATCGTTGCAAGCTGCGCATCGCTCGGCGCACGTTCCCGCAGGTAGTCGTGAAAGATCCGGATGCCGGCGACGCTTTCGATCACCAGCCCCTCTTCGCGACACCAGCGCTCGATATCGGCATGCGTCAATGGCGAGATCGGCGTCAAACGCTGCCGCTGGCCCGTTCCCGAAAGCCGGTCTTCCAGCGCCTTGTCGAGATTGCCCTTGACCACATTGGAAAAACGCAGCGCATCGCGGTTGAACACCATCAGCGACAGACGACCGCCCGGAGCCAGCAGGGACTTCAACGTGGCAACCGCCCGACGCGGCTGGGCCAGCCATTCCAGCACCGCGTGACACACGACCAGCGGCCATGGCCCCGGCGCCAGTTCCTGCAACGCTTGGATCGGCGCCTGCAGTGTTCGAATGGGAAGCTCGCCGAATTCGGCCCGCGCTCGGGCCAGCATCTCCGCGGAAGGCTCCGCCAGCGTGACATCATGCCCGCGCTCGGCCAGCCACACGCTCATCTGGCCGAGGCCGCCGCCGACATCCAGTGCGACCGCACCGTCCTGCGGCAGAGACTGCGAGAGGACCTGATCGAGCACCGCCAGGCGGATCTGACCGCGCGCCGTAGCGTAAAGACTGTTGGCGAACTTGTCGGCCAAGCCGTCGAAGATCCGGTCCTGCCCCACGGGGATATCGTTGCCGTGCCGCGGGCTCGCGGCAGGCAGCGCGGAAGCGTCATCAGAACTACGCATGAGAACTACGCATGAGAACTACGCATGAGAACAAGGCATGAGATAGCGACGGCTCGAATCGGAAAGGCGGCATTGTATCAACGCCAACGCGGACCGTCCCGACGCAATGGCCCCCGCGGGTTTATCTCGACGAATCCGGCGCTTATACTGTGCGCCGCTTACCTCGCCCGATTCAGGGCGATCCCGGTCAGCCCCCATAGCTCAGCTGGATAGAGCGTCCCCCTCCTAAGGGGAAGGTCTCAGGTTCGAATCCTGATGGGGGCACCAAGTCGATCTCTCCCACCAGGCATGACCCTGCAGCCGAGCACGCTACCTGGCGAGTGAATCGGACAACCTGACGCCATCGATGAGGCAGTCCATCACCGCGGCGCCTCGACGACCTCGAGCGTGAGGTCGACGCCCAGTCGATCCAGCATGCGCCGGAAATCGCTGACCGAATAACGCGCGTCTTCCGTGACCAGTGTCCTGATCCTCCCCGTACCCACTGTTCCGGAGCCAAGATTCGCCACCACACTCTCAGCGGGGTCCAGAAACCGGCATTGAGGGCGCGCACGCTCGAAAAACGCCTTCAGCCATGGCAGGTGCGTGCTCGATAGCGTCAGCACGTCGATATCGGGCTTCCGCCGAAAGAGGGAATCCACGAAGTCGTCGACGCTCGCCTGCGTGCCTTGCGGGTCGAACAGAAACGCCCCGCTTTCTACCAGCTCCACCATGCTCGAGGCGTTGATCAGCTCGACACTGGCACCGGCGAGGTCATGAGACGCCACGAAGCTCTCCAGCATCTCGCTCTCGACCAGCGACTCGACGCCCATGATGCCCACCGCCTGATTGGTCGAGCTTGCCAGCGCCGCCTCCAGGGGTGGAAAGACCCCGAAGACCGGCAAGCGCGTCAGGGGGCGCACCGATTCGAGTACGGTGATCGATGGCGCGTTGGAAGCGATAACGATGGCCGAGGGGTCGAAACTCTCCAGAAAGCGCAACGTCCGCTCCATGACTCGGGCCAACTCGTCGGGCGCCTTGCTCCCGTAGGGAAAACTGGCACGATCCGCGAAGTAGATCACATCCTGTCTAGGTAAGCACCGCTGTATCTCCGCCACGATGGCGTAGCTGCCGATTCCGGCATCGAAGACCGCGATGGGCCGGTGCAGGGCTGTCGATTCCATGAAATTCCTGATCTCCGTGAAGGCTTAGCGGTGTGAAGTGGCCAGGGCGCCACCCGCTGCCATGAAAAGCCCACCGGTGGTGCGGTTGAACAGGCGCACGCGGCGTGGCGTGCCAAACCAGCGGCTGACCGTCGAGCCTACCGAGGCGTAGGCGGTCATCGTCGCCAGATCGACCGCGAGCCACGTCAGCGCGAGGATCACGAACTGTGACCACTGCGGTTGCCCCAGGTCGATGAAGTTGGGAAAGAGCGCGCCGAAGAACAGCAGATCCTTGGGATTGCTGATCCCCACGGTGAAGCCCTTGCCAAACAGCCGCCGCCTGGAGTGAATGCCGTTCGTAACGTCCATATTGGCTTCGGGCGATGCCATTGGCTCGGCGGGCGCACGCCACGCCTGGATGCCGAGATAGACAAGGTAGACCGCACCTACCGCTTTCAACACGACGAAGGCGGTTTCCGATGTCGCGAGAATCGCCCCCAGGCCCAGAGCCGACAGCGCCATCAAGGCAAGCGATGCCAGTGCTCCCCCCACCACCGTCGCCAAGGCGCGTCGCTGGCCGTGACGCAACCCGTGGTGCATGCAAAGCAAAGCGACAGGGCCCGGGAACAGGATAAGAGCGGTGATAACACCGAGGTACGTCAGCCATACGGCAAAATCCATCGCTTCGAGTCCTCGTGTGGAGCGTGATGGCATCTAAGAGGGACGGGCGTCATACCTGATGACCCGTTCGAGCTTATCTTGCGAGCCTTGATCCGTCTCGACCTTATCGAGCTACCTGGCTCTCCCCTTCCCCGGCTCGAGTTCGGGCGCGATAGCCACAAACCAGCGGTATTGGCTCAGGCAACAGATAGACAAAAGGCGCATTCCTGAGAAAACCAGAGTAAGCCAATGTGTTACCACATGGTAACGAGTGGAGTGGCTGTGGCCACTAAAGGAGCTTGGCTCGGCGCAATTTACGCCGCCAGCGCCGGCGCGCTGTCGACTCCCCTCCCCGCCTGCGCGCTAAATGGGTCGGTTTTGATGCGGCGTTGCAGAGGGCGCTAGGCCGCGCCAGCACAGGGGCGGCGGGGTGATTTAGGGGGCGATAAAATGATGCGGAATGATGCATTTTGCAGCGTACCCGACGAAAGGTGGGGGTCTTTGGATAGAAAAGTGAAACGTAATGTGTCAGATTGATACCAAAGGTATTCCTAACAAGCACTGAGAAGGCTGGCAAGTACCGACTTAAAGCGGATGGTTGAAGGAAGGTCGCATGCGCGTTTAAGGGTGTTATGCAGCAAATAAAATTATCAGTGTTATGTTGCCGAATTATATTTAATGCTTAGGGATTTCAATAGGTTGGGGTGCTGACAGTGTGCCAGATAATATTGTTGAACGCGCGTGCGCGTTCAAGTCAACAAACGATCGCGCTATCTAATACCTGTTAAGGCAAAGGAGGGTTGATGCGCAAACTATTTTGGAAGCTTTTCCCTCCTTATGAGGTAAGGCTCACGATTGAAGAGGTAAAAGCTTTCCTAGATCAGTCTGCAGGGCCGAGCAAAAGCATTTTAGAGCCAGAAGTTGTTTCTATTGCCAAGCATGCAGAAAAGACCATTTATTCGGTCAGAATTGACGGGATAAAACCTGGCGAACTCGCTCTATTGTTGATAACCAATGTAATCGGTCGGCATCTCAGTGGTGGGGAACACCATACCTATCGCGGCGTTCTCAATATGACTGGAAAGGACATGCTGAGGGTATGGCACACTGCGCAAAAGGCAATGCTTGAGCGAAAATTTGTCACTGAGACAGAGGTTGAAAAAGACAGTCACTGGGTTATGGAACAGATCAAAAGTGCCGGCTGAGAACTCAAGTGCCTTAACAAACTGCTCGAGCCGACCGGTTTGCGCTTGCGCTCCAACCGGCGGCTTAACTCTGCGTTACGTGTCAAATAAGGATGGAGTTAATCTATGAAGGATGAGAAGTATCAAAGAAGCATTGGCTTACAATTCCCCACTTGCGGCTGCACTGACTATGAGTATGAGCAAGGCGTTGATGAAACTATTGAGCTGGCTAAATGTGCGTCTTGTGACCGTGAGCTTACAAAGAATGAGTTAATTCATGAGAACAGTAAAAATATTCAAGAGCATGTTTTTTAAATAGGCAAGCAAGCTACTGGAGGTCTAGCAAAGGAGCTGAAAGCTTCGCTAAAAAAGCATTTGGCGGCAGCAGAAATACAAGGATTAAGTAATGCCTGTAACAGTTGATGCCGGTGACATTATTGCTGGTCTTGCACTATTAATGTCAGCTTATGCAACCTGGCGTACCACCAGCTTTAATGAAAAACAGAAATCCCTTATCGAAAGCCAAGAAAGGCTAAATAACCTTTTTCTCGAAAAAGAAGAAAGCGAAGCTGTTAGTGGCAAAAAGGCCGATTTGGGTGCATCGTTTGTAAAGCTCGGCAGCAACAAGCACCGGCTGAAGACTTGGAATAAGGGTAGTGCTACTGCACGGAATATCATGTTAGAGTTTCCCGAAGGGAATGATGTACTTATACAATCCGATGTAGATGAAAAGTTTCCCTTAGAATCTATGGAAAAATTTCAGTCTGTAAAGTTGATCGCGTCCGTTCATATGGGAACTAAAAGTAAGCACGCTATTCGTATAGTTTGGGAAGATGACTCGGAAAACCATAATGCAAAGCTCGTATATCCCACGCTGTAGACACGCAACAAGCGCATCAATTAGGATGCTCGCAAGCTCACGCATATTACGCGGGCGTTAAATCGTTTTCAGTTGTAGAGAAAATAAGGATGTAGGATGAAAAAAATTGCTGACTTAGATTTCGGTTTCGCTGATGCGCAAAATTATAAGAGAAGAGAGAATAAACAGCGGTTTAACGACGTTTTCATAAAAAACGAGTATTTGGATCAGTTGTGTGATCACGGCGTTTCGTTTCTTGTTGGGGAAAAAGGAACTGGAAAGACTGCATATGCTGTTTACATGTCAAACAACGACCACAAAAATAATAAATCAGAGATAAAATATATAAGAGAAACTGAGTACAGAAAATTTATATCACTAAAAAAAGACAAGCACCTACAGCTATCTGACTATACAAACGTATGGAAAGTAATTCTTTTCCTTCTACTTAGTCAAAGGATAAAAGAGGCTGAGGGAGGCGCTTTTAATTTTAAGAATTTTGGAAAGTTTAACGCACTAAACGAAGCGATTGAAGAATACTATTATGGGGCTTTTTCTCCAGAGATAATTCAAGCTTTGGAGTTTGTTGAAAACTCAAAGCTTGCAGCAGAAGTTCTTTCTAAGCATGCCAATGCTAAGGGAGAGCAAAGCGAAACATTCACTTTTAGCGAAAGCCGGTTTCAGGCGAATCTCTTTTACATAGAGAAAAAGTTTCAAGATGCCATTCGTCAAATAAGGCTAGAGCATAACTATCTACTTTTTATTGACGGTATTGATATAAGGCCGTCTGGAATTCCTTACCCAGAATATCTAGAATGTGTCAAAGGTTTGGCTAACGCAGTTTGGGAACTGAATAATGACTTCTTTCCAACAGTTAAGGGCGGCAAAGGGCGTTGCAGGGTCGTTCTTTTGATCAGGCCAGATATATTTGAGTCTGCCGGCCTTCAAAACCAAAACGCAAAAATTAGAGACAATTCGGTATTTTTGGATTGGAAAACAGAATATATCAGGCATAGAAATTCAAAAATATTTGAGGTTGCTGACCACTTGCTCGCCGTTCAGCAGGATGTTTCAGAAGGAGATTTAGGAAATCATTGGGATGCATACTTTCCATGGGATTCGCCGAATGTATTCGATACCTATGACTGTCCAACATCATTCATAAACTTTCTAAGATGGTCTTACTACAGGCCTAGGGATATCGTAACGCTACTCACCCTACTAAAACAGCTCACGGAAGACAAAGAAAAGACGAGTTTTTCACTTGACGACTTTGAGGCCAGAAATTTTCAAAGAGCCTATTCCAATTACTTGCTAGGCGAGGTTAAAGACCAGCTTGCTTTTTACTATGAAGACCATGACTACGAAATCTTCTTGAAATTCTTTGAGTTTCTCAAGGGTAAGGATAAGTTCTCATACGAAGAGTTCACCCAAGCGTACGGTGAGATGAAAAAGTATCTTGGGTCATTAGATAAGCCCATGCCACAGTTCATGAAATCAGAAAATGAATTCCTCCAGTTTCTCTACGATTTAAACGTCTTATGCTTCTTGGAAAGAACTGTCGACGGGAAGCCACATATCCATTGGTGCTTCAAGGAAAGAAATTACGCAAACATTTCACCAAAAGTAAAAACCCATTGTGAGTATCAGGTCTTTTATGGATTGGCTAAAGCGCTAAATCTGGGGAAGCAGTATTGATTTAACAGTCGTCTGCACAGCGACCGATTTTCCGCCGCTTCACGGCTCCAAATCGACGCGTGAGCCGGGCGTTAAGCAGAAGAGGATTCATTGCGGTGCTAATAAAATTGAAGGACTACGAGCGCATATACAAAGTAGTTAACTCTATTGTGAAGAATGAAGGAGCTGATCCCTCAGTATGCTGCGTTTTCTTCAGCGCTTATGGCTCATATATTCTGTCTAAGCATTTTAAATTGAACGCGCAACCGAAAGCTGGGTTGGCGGCTTATCACGTGGGCGGTAATAATGATGTTATTGTGTTCGGCGAAGAGACCGAGACTGGACTGACCGGTGATAAAGATGCCTTTCATTGTTGGGTGGAGGTCGATGGTTGGGTTCTGGATTTTATGGCACCTGCTTTTTCGCAGCTAAGTAATGGTCGCTCATCCATTCCGCCCAAGATGTTTCAAAAGCGACTTTCAGCTATGGCATCCTCACCACTTGAGTTGGCTACTCCAGGAGATTTTTACTTGGAATCAAGTCCGGCATCAACTGCAAAGCATATGAGCATTATAACTCAGAGTATGGCCTATGGAGATCTGGCAGAAATTTGCTCGACTTGGTTCAAAAAAGCTCCGAAGAAAATGCTGCAAGAAATTGGTATTGCGGATGCCTCGGGTACGCATAATGCGGTATCCTTAACCGGCAAGAATCTCGTAGGTGCATGGTAGTGCTTAACAGTCGCAGACAAGACGATGTCTTTTCCATTGCGGCTTTGTCTCCATTCCAACGCCGCGCATGCTGCAGGCGTTATGTTTTTACCTAAACTGGGAGTAAAAAATGTCTAGAACGACCGATAACATCATCCGAATTGTAAAAGCGGGTGGAAACATGAATGTAAATGGCGAAAAAATGACTACGGACAACATGATTCGTGTTGCTAAAGCGGCAGTAGAGTCCGGCTCAACTGTTACTTTTATAGGGTTGCATAAGCATACAACAGATAACTTGATCCGTATTGTTAAAGTAGGCGGTAAACAGGTTATTGTTCAAGATTAAAAAAAAGGTCAAGCACAATCGCCCGCAAAAAGACGCGGGCTGGACCTCGCTGTCGCTCGGCCTGTGTTGACTGCGTTATATCTACTCTGGCTTAACGCCAGCTTCTGGCCGGAAGCTGCCACTCAAAGGTTACTCGACACGGGTCGGGCTTTGATGAGTTTCATCAAGCGGCGATCCCGTTTCTCAATGGGTAGCCAACCGGCGCGCTTGTAGAATGCATAGGCTCGACTGCTGATTTCGGTTTCCATCCAAATTTCGTCGAATTTTGCGAATAGGTGGCGCTCGGCCCGCTCGAGGAGTAACCGTCCCACGCCTCGCCCCTCATGATCGGCGCGGACGAAGAGTCCAAACACGCATGCAGTCTCGTCACGAACCATCGAAAAGCCCACGGGTACTCGGCCAATCTCCGCAATCCAGAGACAAGGGCCCCGGGCCAGTATGGCGGCAATGGTCTCCGATGTGATGCCCATTTCGGCGAGCTGCTCGAGTGAAAGGTGATTCTTCGCCACGCTGGTGCGAATGGCGAAGATCTCCCCGATGTCTGCTTTTCTCGCCTCTCTCACTTGAATTGACATGTCTCGATACCCCTGGCAGCAGTTGAAACACCTTGGGCGATCATTCTGGGGCACGCAGTGTCCTCAGGCGAGCTTGCTTGGCGGATGGGAGCCGTGGCTACGGATCGTGCGATGAACAACCACGCGGTCAGCTTTTGAAGCTGAGAGGTATATCGGAAGGTATATATAGATTATAGGTCTTATAAGAATCTTAGCTAAAACATGTATTTACCTTTCATTATAGAATCCTGATGGGCCATCGTTGGCTACCACAGACACAAAAACGGCGAGTCACTATTATTCCGTGAC
Source organism: Salinicola sp. V024 (assembly GCF_052645315.1). Taxonomy (NCBI): domain Bacteria; kingdom Pseudomonadati; phylum Pseudomonadota; class Gammaproteobacteria; order Oceanospirillales; family Halomonadaceae; genus Salinicola; species Salinicola sp. V024. The sequence goes on along the minus strand of NZ_JBQXYB010000001.1, from coordinate 432,042 downwards.
TCGCCGTTCATAACCCGCCTCTTGGCGCCTGCCTATCCTGCGCCAACAGTCCTATCGAGTTGAGCGCTGCTTGTTGAGATGAAGGTAGAGCGGATCAAAATCGCCCTCTTCCTGCAGTCGGTCCCAGTCCAGAATCGCCACTCTTCCTCTCGTGGCATCGATCAGCCCATCCGAACGCAGTGCCTGAAACACTCGGTTCATGTGGACCGACGTGATGCCGATCGCATCCGCCAACTGCGCCTGTGTTATCGGCAGGTGGAATGCTCGATCTTCGACCACCCCTACCGCCTGAAGACGCATCAGCAGCTCGCAGAAAAAATGAGCTACACGGGCGTAGGCGTCACGCTGTCCGATATTGAGGATCCAGTCCCGGTAGATCGAGGCATCAACCAATGTTTCACGCCAGAAGGCGGCCGTCAGGCGTGGGTGACGCTCACAAACGTGGCGTAGAACGTCATGCTGGATGTAGCCGACCTTGCTGGCGCTGACCGAGGCAATACTGACATCCAGCACCTGCAGATGCAGGCTCTGCAGATCCGGCATGTCACCGGGCACGTGCAATGCCAGGATCTGCCGTTTGCCTTCGGAGGTAAGCTTATAAACGCAGGTAAAACCCTCGAGCAACAGGCAGCACTGAGTCGGCTGATCACCGATCCTCACGATATCCTGCTCGGGCTTGAGCGTTTCGACCTGGACGGGCAATGCCTGCAGCGCCTGTTTTTCTTCGGGGGAGAGACTGAAGATGCTCTCCAATTTCTGAACCATCAGACTAGTGGCGTAGGAGACGTCTGCTACCATGCTACTGCTCCTTGCTTGAGGCAGAAATGAAGCCTTGGACGCAGTGGTACTGCTCGATTGACTCAAACCATGGCTTTCTTTCATATCGTTCTTCACACAATCTGTCACGCGGGAATTATGCTCCAATTCCCGCCATGTCGCGAGGGACGATGGCGCAGCGCGAGGCGCGAGGCGCAATACGCGTAAGCGTTTAAAGTCGATCCATACGGTAGACACGAGTGGGAGCTACGAGCGCGTGGGTGGATAATCACAGCTGGCAATGTTTGGGCGGCGAACAACAGAGAGGGGGGTACGATAGGTCAGGGATAGGTCAGCGGGTAAAACAGGTGGGGGTGTACAACAGATCGAGGGTTGACGATTTCAATCATCGGGTCAGGAGGACAATGGGCACAGCGGAAAAGAGACCTATCGCTTGCAGGTCTCAGATACGCTGCTTTCCATGCCAATAGCACCATGGCATCCTGCCATGCGTCCTTGTGACAACCGCTTCCTTGCAGTTTCCTCTCCAGTACCTTCCTGGTACAGGCGCCCACTGTGGACCTGATATCGACGAATTAAGTTGATACAGATCAACTACCTAAAAATATAATCGAACGGCGGCCCACAGGCTGCGAATTGCGGGCTTGCACTCCCGGAGCGCTCTTTCCTGCATCCGGGATCAGGTTTCCAGTTCACGAATCCAGCGCTTGACTCGAAGGCGCCGCCACCGGGAGGCATATCGCCGGGTATCCAGGCGCGTCGGAATCAAGGCCTCGCCCGAGGGGCTCATCGTCAATTCAAAGGTTCTGGAAGCGCCAACGGGAGAATCCTCACTGCCGTAGATCGCGATGACGCGCAGCTCCACCGCCTGCAACGTGCGACCGTCGGTCGTTTGAAAGTCATCCGTCGGAATGTCATGTGAGCGAAGCACCCGCTCCACGATATTCTGAAAGGTTCCAATATGGTTGTAGCTGCCCGAGGCCATCGGCCCCTGCCGCGTCGTCTCGACCAGTTGATCGGCATTGCCCTTGTCGCCAGCAGATCGTTCGAAATCGATCAGATCCTGAAAGAGCGTGCCGCGATCCGTGTGCAGGATCACCACGATATGCTCGATGAAGATCGGCTCGGGGCTCATGTTGCTGATGACACAGCGCGCCTGCAGGGTGCGGCCGAAGCCCCGGTTGATGATGATCTTCGGTTGTCGCTGCCGCTTGAAGTTGAGATACAGCAGCTGCGCGTAAAAAAGCCAGACCAATAGGGTGCATATACTGGTCAGCGCGGTAATGGCGGAGCTATGTTGAGAGATCCAGTTCATCATTGCTCTGCTCACCGCCTCAAACTGCGCTTGGCCCCCTACCGTACCTGCCTGCCGGCAGTCTTTGCCAGCCACAATTGAATAGCGAGAAGCGTTGTTCGTTTCACTTGGCGAACCGCGGGCTCGACCAAGGATCGGACGTTCGACCGGTCACGGAAACGCTGAATAGCACAGGATGATAGAAGGAGAGCGAAACTGGTCTGCTGCACGCTGGCGCGTACCGGTATCACGATCTCGGGTCGTCAAGAAACTGAGCGACATCGAGCGCTTTCTGCGACCAAGCACTGAAACAAGGATGAAACAGGGAGAGAAATGACGAAGCTAAGATACTGATTTTGCGGATGGTGCCGGCGGTCGGACTCGAACCGACACACTGTTTCCAGCGGCGGATTTTGAATCCGCTGCGTCTACCAATTCCGCCACGCCGGCAGCGGAAACGCATTATACGGACGCCCCGCCCGGCGTCAATCATCCCACTGACTTAATCGTTCGGGTGCTTTATGATGGCGCCCTTTCGAACACAACCTGCCCATCCCGACTCGAGCCGATACGCGACCTACGCCATGCAGCGCGCCGATTTTCATTTTGACCTGCCCGACGAGCTGATCGCTCGTTACCCATCCGAACAGCGTACCGACTGCCGCCTGCTCTGCGTCGACGGCGAGTCCGGCGCGCTGGAGCACGCCCGCTTTCCCGATCTGCTGGCGAAACTCGAACCCGGTGACGTGGTGGTATTCAACGATACCCGGGTGATTCCGGCGCGGCTTTTCGGCCAGAAAGCCAGCGGAGGAAAGGTCGAAATGCTGCTGGAACGGCCGGTGGATAGCCATCGCGGGCTGGCGCATCTGCGTTCGAGCAAGTCGCCCAAGCCGGGCACGGAGCTGATTTTCGAGGGCGACATCCATGCCGTGGTCGAGGGCCGCCGGGATGCGCTGTTCGAATTGCGCTTCCTGGGCGAGACGCCGCTGATCGCGCTGCTCGAGCAGCATGGCCACATGCCGTTGCCGCCTTATATCACCCGCGAGGACGAACTGGCGGACCGTGAACGCTATCAGACCGTCTATGCACGCCGGGAAGGCGCCGTTGCCGCCCCCACCGCCGGGCTACATTTCGACGAAGCGATGATGGAGGCGTTGCGCGCCAAGGGTATCGAAACGGCTTTCGTCACGCTCCACGTCGGCGCCGGCACGTTTCAGCCGGTGCGTGTCGACGACATCCGCGAACACCATATGCACAGCGAGTGGCTGGAAGTCGACGAATCGGTCTGCGAACAGGTCAATCGCGCTCACGCCGCCGGTAACAAGGTAGTCGCCGTCGGCACCACCAGCGTTCGCTGTCTGGAAACCGCCAGCCAGAACGACAGCGGCGAGCTGACGCCCTATCGTGGCGAAACCGACATCTTCATCTACCCCGGTTATCGCTGGCGCTGCGTGGATGCGCTGGTGACCAACTTCCACCTGCCGGAGTCGACCCTGCTGATGCTGGTCTCCTCGTTCGCCGGCTACGACGCCGTCATGCGCGCCTATCAGGAAGCCGTCACCGAGGAATACCGCTTCTTCAGCTATGGCGATGCGATGTATCTGACCCGTCGGCCCAGCTAATCCCCGAACGCCTTGCACGCGGCGTCGGGCGCGTTGGACAGACAAACGCCTTGCGTGCGGCTTCGGGCGCGGTGGACAGACAAACGCTTTGCGCGCGGCTCCGGGCGCGGTGGACAGACAAACGCCTTGCGCGCGGCTTCGGGCGCGTTGAAAAAAGAAGAGAGACACCATGCGAGACGAATGCTTCATGAAATTCGAGCGGCTGGGCCAGCAAGGGCGTGCCCGTCGCGGCCGGCTGACCTTTCCGCGCGGCACGGTGGAAACGCCGGCCTTCATGCCGGTAGGGACCTACGGCACGGTCAAGGGCATGACGCCCAAGGATGTCGAGGCGATCGGCGCCGAGATCATTCTCGGCAATACCTTTCATCTGTGGCTGCGCCCCGGCACCGAGGTGATCGAGGCCCACGGCGATCTGCATGATTTCTCCCAGTGGCACAAGCCGATACTGACCGACTCCGGCGGTTTCCAGGTGTTTTCGCTGGGCGCCACGCGCAAGATCACCGAGCAGGGCGTGCATTTCCGCTCGCCGGTGGACGGTGCCAAGGTGTTCATGGGGCCGGAAGAGTCGATGGCGGTGCAGCGCTCTCTGGGTTCGGACGTGGTGATGATCTTCGATGAGTGCACGCCCTACCCGGCCAGCGAGGCCGAAGCGCAGAAGTCGATGGAGCTGTCGCTGCGCTGGGCAGCCCGCTCCCGCGCCGCGCACGGCGATTCACCGTCGGCGCTGTTCGGCATCGTGCAGGGCGGCATGTACCCCGAGCTGCGCAAGCGCTCGCTCGAAGGCCTGCTCGACATCGGCTTCGACGGGCTGGCGATCGGCGGGCTGTCGGTGGGTGAACCCAAGGAGGAGATGATCCGCGTGCTGGACTATCTGCCGACCTGGATGCCGGAAGACAAGCCGCGTTATCTGATGGGCGTCGGCAAGCCGGAGGATTTGGTCGAGGGCGTACGCCGCGGCATCGACATGTTCGACTGCGTGATGCCGACCCGTAACGCCCGCAACGGCCATCTGTTCACCGCCGACGGCACGGTCAAGATTCGTAACGCCGTGCATCGTCACGATACCCACCCGCTGGAAGCCGACTGCGACTGCTACACCTGTCAGCACTTTTCTCGCGGCTATCTACATCACCTGGACCGGTGCGGCGAAATGCTCGGTTCGATGCTCAACACGGTGCACAATCTGCGCTACTACCAGCGCCTGATGGCGGGTTTGCGCGGCGCTATCGAAGCGGGTACATTGGCCGACTTCGTAGCACAATTCTACCGGCGACGCGGAATGTCCGTGCCGCCCGAGGCCGATTGAGACGATTCGAACGGTCCTCGGTAGTCGCCCGGTACGCCGTATCGTCAGCTTCACCCAGGCAACCTTTTCATTACACAGCCGTTTCATTACACAACCTTCGGAGATACATCCATGCTGGACTTTTTCATCCCTGCGGCTCACGCCCAGGATGCGGGCGGCCCTGGCGGTGGTGGTATTGCCCAGATCATCATGCTGGTCGGTTTCGTGTTGATCTTCTATTTCCTGCTGTGGCGTCCGCAATCCAAGCGCGCCAAGGAGCACAAGAAGCTGGTCACCAACCTGTCCAAGGGTGATGAAATCGTGATCGGTGGCGGGCTGCTCGGCCGCATTACCGACGTGACCGATGACTTCATCAGCATGGAGATTGCCGAAGGCACCATCGTCAGCGTTCAGAAGAGCGCCGTGGCCTCCGTCCTCCCCAAAGGCACGTTGAAGTCGCTGTAACTCTCCTGGCTGCCGATGCTCCCATCGGCAGCCGTCTCTTTCCGCGACACTCTTCGCACGACGGTCATCGCCCGATCGTCATTGATTGAAAGGACAGGGCTTCCATGCTCAATCGTTACCCCCTGTGGAAGTATCTGCTGATACTGATCGTCTGCATTGTCGGCGTCATCTACGCGTTACCTAATCTTTACCCCCAGGACCCCGCCGTCCAGATCAGCACCACCAACGGTTCTCTCGGCAGTCAGCAGCTCGACCGAGTCACCCAGGCATTGACCGACGACGATATCCAGGTCAAGTCGGCAGCAATGACCGGCAACAACACCGCCCTGATTCGGCTCGACGATGCCGAACAGCAGCTTCCCGCCCGCGATGTGGTCGACAAGGCGCTCGACGACAAGTACACCGTGGCACTCAACCTGGCCGATTCCACCCCGTCCTGGTTGACCAGTCTTTCCGCGGCGCCGATGAAACTCGGTCTCGATCTCCGCGGCGGCGTGCACTTTCTGCTCGAAGTCGACATGGACGCCGCGGTCGAACAGCGTCTCAAGGCCACCGCCAGCGCCATTCGCGCCGACCTGCGCGACGAGCGCATCCGCTATCGCGGCACCGACGTCGACGACAACGCCCTGCATCTCGAATTCGCCAACAGCGAAGACCGTGACGCCGCCCGCGATCAGATCAGCCAGACCTTCAGCGAGTTCCAGCTGGAAGACCGCGACGAAGGCCGCCGTGCCTATCTCGACATGACCCTGACCGAACAGTCGATCAAGGACATCCAGGATTACGCGGTCCAGCAGAACCTGACCACCATCCGCAATCGCGTCAACGAGCTTGGGGTGTCCGAACCGCTGGTCCAACGTCAGGGGCCGAGCCGTATCGTGGTCGAGCTGCCCGGCGTGCAGGACACCGCCGAGGCCAAGCGTATCGTCGGCGCCACCGCCAACCTCGAGTTCCGGCTCGAGGCGCGCCCGGACACGCCGGACGCCGAGACCGAGACGTTCCCCTTTCGCAACGGCTCACAGCGCACGGCAACGCTGTCGCGCGACGTGATCATCACCGGCGACCGGGTTTCCAGCGCCAGCCAGGGCTTCGATCAGAACGGCCGACCGCAGGTCAACATCAACCTCGATGGCACCGGCGGTTCGCTGATGAACCAGGCAACCCGTACCAATATCGGTCGCAACATGGCGGTGCTGTACATCGATCACAGCACGGACACGCGCACCGTGACCAAGGATGGCAAGCAGGTCGAGGAGCGTATTCCGACTACCAGCCGCAGCATCATCAGCCTGGCGACGGTGCAGAGCGCGCTGAGCAACCGCTTCCGCATCACCGGTCTGGATTCGCCCACCGAAGCCAGCGAACTGGCGCTGCTGTTGCGCTCCGGCTCGCTCGCGGCACCGATCTACTTCGTCCAGGAACGCACCATCGGGCCTAGCCTGGGCGCCCAGAACATCGAGCGCGGCATCTTCTCGGTGCTGGTCGGTGGTCTGCTGGTCGTGGCGTTCATGCTGATTCGCTACAAGGCATTCGGGGTCATCGCCAATGTGGCGCTGGCGGTCAACCTGGTATTGCTGATCGCCGCCATGTCGCTGTTGGGCGCCACGCTGACGCTGCCCGGCATCGCCGGGATCGTGCTGACGCTGGGGATGGCGGTGGATGCCAACGTATTGATCTACGAACGCATACGCGAGGAGCTCAGGCAGAAGACGCTACCGCAGCAGGCGATCCATGCAGGCTATGGCCGCGCCTTCACCTCGATCGTCGATGCCAACCTCACCACGCTGCTGGTGGCGGTCGTGCTGTTCTCGATCGGCACCGGCCCGATCAAGGGCTTCGCCGTGACGCTGTCGCTCGGCATTCTGACGTCGATGTTCACCGGCATCATGGTGTCGCGTGCCCTCGTCAACCTCTCCATCGGCGGCAAGCCGGTGAAGAAACTCTGGATCTAGGAGATGCGAGCAATGCGCCAATTCGACTTCATGGGTAAGCGCCGCATCGCCTTTATCGTCTCGATCGTACTCACGATCGTGTCGGTGGCGGCCCTCGCCCTGCTCAACCTCAATCTCGGGCTCGACTTCACCGGCGGCACCGTCGTCGAGCTTCACTATGCCGCGGCGCCGTCGCTGGACGATATCCGCTCGCTGCTGGCCAATAGCGGTTTCGAGAACTTCTCGGTACAGACCTTTGGCGCCACGGATGAAATTCTGGTGCGTCTGCAGCAGACCTTCAGCAACGACGTGGGCAATCAGGTCGTTTCGGCCCTGAGCAGCGGCAACGCCTCGATCGAACTGGTTCGCGCCGAATTCGTTGGCGCCCAGGTCGGCGATCAGCTGCGCGACCAGAGCGGTCTGGGCATGCTGGTGGCACTGGCCGGCGTGGCGATCTACGTCGCCTTCCGCTTCCAGTACAAGTTCGCGCTGTGCGCGATCATCTCGCTGGGACACGACGTGCTGATCGTGCTGGGCCTGTTCGCGCTGTTCCAGTGGGAATTCGACCTGACGGTACTGGCGGGGATCATGGCGGTCATCGGCTACTCGCTGAACGACACCATCATCGTCTACGACCGGATTCGCGAGAATATCCGGCTGTCACGCAGCGAAGATCTGGCGCAGATCTTCAACGAAGCGATCAACCAGACGTTGTCGCGTACGTTGGCGACGTCCGGTACTACCTTGCTGGTGCTGTTCGCGCTGTTCTTCCTTGGCGGCGACATGATCCACAACTTCGCGATCTCGCTGATCCTGGGGATCGTGGCCGGCACGTTCTCCTCGGTCTACGTCGCCGCGGCGCTGCTGATCGTGTTCAAGCTGGAGCGTCTGGATCTGATCCCGGTGAAGAAAGGCGAGGTCGTCGACGACACGCCGTAGCCTTCGCGTCGCGCCAGTGACTTCAGGGCTCCTCGCACGGCGAGGGGCCTTTTTTGTGGCCGTCGCTCATCGCCCGGCTGGGGTATGATGGCTGGCTGCCGATGGGCATGCCGTTCGATTTCGTCCGGGCTACCCGGCTTCCCCCGTCCCTTTCACGAGTATTACATGGCCCCAATCTTTGCCGACAGCAGCGTCGCCCGCTGGCTTCTGGTGCTGGTGATGGTCGCCGGTGTCTACTTCTTCATCGATTTTCTGATCCCCGTGCTGGCCGCCCTGATCATCTGTCTCGCCAGCTGGCCGCTCTATCGCCGACTACTGGCAAGCTGCGGGCAACGCAAGACGCTCGCCGCCAGCATCGCGCTGGGGCTGATCATTCTGTGCCTGGTGATTCCCATGGTGCTGGCCTCTACTTACGCCTTCCAGGAGCTGAAGGGTTGGGTCGGCTGGCTGATGGTCGCCAACCAGCACGGCATCCCGCCGCCGGCCTGGGTCGGACAGCTGCCGGGCGTGGGGAATTGGCTGGCCCTACAGTGGCAGGATTATCTGGCCGAGCCTCACGCCCCCGAGTATCTGATTCAGCTGGTGGGCGGCGAGCATATCGGCAATATCTCGCGCTGGGTGCTGGCCCTGGGAAGCAACGCGCTGCATCTGGCACTGACGCTGCTGTTCATGCTGATCACGCTGTTCTTTCTCTACAAGGACGGCGCCGGCATGGCGCGTCAGTTGGATATCGTCGGTGAGCGGGTGCTGCCGGCGCGCTGGCAGCGGTTTTCGCGCGTGGTGCCGGCGACGGTCAGCTCGACCGTAATGGGCATGGGCCTGATTGCGCTCGGCGAGGGGCTGGTGCTTGGCACGGCCTATTGGATCGCCGGCATTCAATCGCCGGTGGTGCTCGGCGTGATTACCGCCTTCATGGCACTGGTACCCGGTGGCGCGCCGCTGACGTTCACCCTGGTGTCGCTCTATCTGCTGGCGACCGGGCATATGATCAACGGCGTCGGGCTCTTCGTCTGGGGCGCGTTCGAGCTCTTCGTCGTCGACAAGACATTGCGCCCGCGGCTGGTTGGCGGCCCGATCAAGCTGCCCTTCCTGCCGACCTTCTTCGGCCTGATCGGCGGCGTGAAGACGATGGGGATCGTGGGGCTGTTCGTCGGCCCGGTGTTGATGGCGCTGCTGGTCGCCAGCTGGCGAGAGTGGCTGCATGACGACGATGCGCCGGATGCGCCGTCGGAGGCCGAACGCTGGGGCTATGGCAGACGCAAGCCGATCACACAGTCCAGCGGCGGCGATCAAGCCACGCCTTCGGACGAGGCATCGCGGGACGTCAGTGCCATGGCGAGCACGAACATGGACACCAACGTCGATATCAGCCGTTGAGCCATTGCGGCTAACGTTCGATCAGCGCGCCTAGCGTTCGAGCCGAAGGTGATGGCGCTTGAGCTTGCGGACCACGCTGGGCTGGCTGATGCCGAGACGCGCGGCCAGGGCATAGGTCGTGCGATGCGTCGCCACCAGCGTCTCCAGGATGCGGCGCTCGTGAGCGGCCATGGCCGCCTTGAGTCCCTGTTCCGGTGCGAGCGCAGCGTCCATCGCAGGGTTTCCCTCCACCTCACTCTCGACACCCGCCGAGTCACTGAGCGTGACGGCGCCGTCCGCCAGATTCGACGGCGGCGCCCCCACGACGTTGCCTTCTGCCGATAGCCAGGCTCGTTCCAGCCAGTTTTCCAGCTCCCGGATATTGCCCGGCCAGTCATTGCTCATCAGCTCCGCCCAGGCGCCGGGATGCACCACTTTGTCCTGACCGTAGCGACGATTGAGCTGCTCGAGGTGGCGCTCGGCCAATCCGCGGATATCCTCGCGCCGGTCGCGCAGCGGCGGCAAGGTCACCGGAATGACATTGAGCCGGTAGTAGAGATCGAGACGGAAGGTGCCCTCCTCGACCCGTTTGATTAGATCCTGATTGGTCGCCACCACCAGGCGAAAATCGACCTGACGCGACTGGGTATCACCCAGGCGCATCAACGAACCATCCTGAATCACCTTGAGCAGCTTCGACTGCATCGACAGCGGCAGCTCGCCGATCTCGTCGAGAAACAGCGTGCCGCCGTGAGCCTGCTCGAGGAGACCGGCCTTGCCCTGCCGCGACGCACCGCTGAAGGCACCCGGCTGGTAACCAAACATCTCCGACTCGAACAGCGACTCTGGAATCGCCGCGCAATTGACGTCGACGAAGTCACCGTCGCGCCGCCGGCTCCAGCGATACAGCTGCCGCGCGAAGGCCGTCTTGCCGACGCCCGATTCACCCAGCATCAGTACCGTGGCATCGGTGGGCGCGCTGCGCTTCAGCAGGTGGACCATCTCGCGCATGATCCGACTCTTTACCACTAGGTCGCCAACGGCGGTTTCCTCGTCTCCGGCGGGCTCGTGATGGCGCTTGAGATGCTCCGCAAATCGGCGCTGGAGAAGCGCGTATTCGTCCTGCAGCAGCTGTAGGTCGGTAAGATCCCGCGATCGACTGATCACGCGAATCAGCTCGCCGTCGGCATAGACCGGGAACGCTTCGGCGATCACCTGGCGGCCGGTGCCCGTGCGCTGCATGATCTGCGCGGGCTGCCCGCTGCGGATGACCTCGAGCGATACTGAGGGCGACAATACTCCGCTGGCCTGTAGCGCCTGGACGGTCGTGGCACGAAGTTCATCGCGACGCAGGCCGTAGACCGCGGCACTGCCCGGACTCACATCCAGAATATGGCCGTCGCGGTCGACGATGAACAGATGGTCCTGAGCCGTCTGGACCAGCGTCTCCAGCGTGAGCTGAGCCGCAGCGTCTTCCGTTTTCGTCGAATCCGTCATCCCTGCACCTTTTACGTGACGCACCTTTTATGTGACGCGCCTTTTATCGGATGCGTCTTTCAGCGGCCGCACCTTTCATCGGCTGAACGTCTCATCAGCCGCGCCTCTCACCATCGAAACTGGCATCAACCCAGGCCATGGCGAATCGGCATGATGAATCCGTTGTCGATGCATTGTCGAATCATTAATCCATAAAAGGATCATTTAGACTTGCGCAGTGATTCATTAATAAATCAAAAAGCTCGCAGCATCGCGATATATCAATCACTTAACGATTGGCATGATTCCTGCTGGTGTTTATTCGGCAATCACTACTGACAACCACAACACCCAGGATACCCATGACCGACGGATCGCCATACAACCAGCCGCTCGGCGGCAACGAGATGCCCCGCTTCGGCGGACCCGCCACGATGATGCGCCTGCCGACGCAGAAGAGCGCCGCAGGACTGGACGTCTGCTTCGTCGGCATTCCAATGGATATCGGCACCTCCAATCGCCCGGGCACCCGCTTCGGACCCCGCCAGATCCGCGATGAATCCCGGATGCTGCGCCCCTTCAACATGGCGACCCGCGCCGCGCCGTTCGAAAGCCTGCAGGTCGCTGACATCGGCGATGTGCCAATCAACACCTTCGACCTCAAGAAGAGCGTCGACATCATCGAGCATTATTACGACGAGCTGCTGACCCACGACGTCATCCCGCTGACCCTGGGCGGCGACCATACTCTGTCGCTGCCGATCCTGCGCGCCATGGCGAAAAAGCACGGCCCGGTGGGGCTGATCCACGTCGATGCCCACGCCGATATCAACGAGCACATGTTCGGTGAAGCCATCGCTCACGGCACGCCGTTCCGGCGCGCGGTCGAGGAAGGCCTGCTCGACTGCCATCGCGTCGCCCAGATCGGCCTGCGCGGCACGGGTTACTCCCCCGAGGAGTTCGACTGGGGCCGCCAGCAGGGATTTCGGGTGGAGCCGGCAGAAGCGTGCTGGCACAAGAGTCTGACACCGCTGATGGCGGAGATCCGCGAGAAGGTTCAGGGCGGCCCGGTCTATGTGACCTTCGATATCGACAGCCTCGATCCCGCCTATGCGCCGGGTACCGGAACCGTGGAGATCGGTGGCCTGACCATTCCCCAGGCGCTGGAGATCATCCGCGGCGCTCAAGGTCTCGATATCGTCGGCTGCGACCTGGTCGAAGTCTCGCCACCCTACGACGCTCACGGCCAGACCGCCGTGGTCGCCGCCAACCTGCTGTTCGAGATGCTGTGCATTCTACCCGGCGTCAAACAGCGCTGAACGACACCGAGCAGTCACCCCCAACAAGATCGTCTTTCGACAATAACAACCGCCGCTGACTCAGCGGCAGGACAGGACAACATGATGCTGGATCTCTTCGTCGTCGCACTCTATGCGGTCGGTATGCTCGGCCTGGGCTGGTGGGGCATGAAGCGTGCCCGTAACCGGGAAGACTATCTCGTTGCCGGCCGTCGCCTGGGGCCCGGCATGTATATCGGCACCCTGTCGGCAGTGGTACTCGGTGGCGCCTCGACCGTGGGCACGGTCAGGCTGGGTTATACCTACGGGCTTTCCGGCCTGTGGCTCTGCGCCTCGCTCGGCCTGGGGCTGATCGTGTTGAGCGTGGTGCTGGCCAAGCCACTGATGAAACTCAAGCTCTACACCGTGACCCAGGTGCTCGAGCGCCGCTACAGCCCCGCCGCCAAGTTGATCAGCTCGATCATCATGTTCGCCTATGACTTGATGCTGGCGGTGACCTCGACGATCGGCATCGGCACCGTACTGAGCGTGATCTTCGGCATGCCGGCCTGGCAGGCCGTCGTCATCGGCGGCGTGGTCGTGGTGATCTATTCGACGATCGGCGGCATGTGGTCGTTGACGCTGACCGATATCGTGCAGTTTCTGATCATGACCGTCGGCATGGTGGCGCTGCTGCTGCCGTTGACGATCGATTCGGTAGGAGGCTGGAGTGCGCTGCTGGAAAAGGCGCCGGCCACCAGCTTTTCGCTGACGGCGATCGGCTGGGACACGATCATCACCTATTTCGTGATCTATTTCCTGGGTATCCTGATCGGCCAGGATATCTGGCAACGGGTCTTTACCGCGCGGTCCAGCCGCGTTGCCCGCGGCGCCGGGACCTTCGCGGGCATCTACTGCATCCTCTACGGGGTGATCGGTGCCGTGGTCGGTATCGCCGCCAGCATCCTGCTGCCCAATCTCGATGACGCCAACAACGCCTTCGCCGCCATCGCGCAACTGGCGCTACCGGACGGCATCCGCGGGCTGATCATCGCCGCCGCCATGGCCGCGATGATGTCCACCTCCAGCGCCGGGATGCTCGCTTCCTCGACACTGCTGACTCAGGACATCCTGCCGGCACTCCGCGGTGGCCGCGAAATCGAGGGCGTGACGATCAATCGCCTCTGCACCGGCCTGGTCGGCGTGGTCAGCGTCATCATCGCGATCAACGTCAGCGACGTCATCGGCGCGCTGACGGTCGCCTACAATCTGCTGGTGGGCGGCATGCTGATTCCCATGCTGGGGGCGCTGTTCTGGAAGCGATCGACCACCACCGGCGCCATTGCCAGCATGCTGGCCGGCTGCGCGGGCGTGATCGTCTTCATGCTCAAGGATGGTCTGCTGGCCAATACGCCGATCTATGCCGGCCTCGCCGCTGCGCTGCTGGCGTTCGTGGTGGGCAGCTTGCTCACTCGCCCTCAGCCGACGGCCTCTTCGACACCCTGACGGGACTGGGTGCCCACTCCAACGCAAAGCGCCCTGCCGGGATAACCCGACAGGGCGCTTCGTTTCGTGGCGAGGCGTTCGAGCGCCAGTCGCTCGGCGGCTCGCTCAGACGCTGGCCTTGAGCTGCTGCGCCAGCGCCTTGTAGAGACGCGGGCCAGCGGCCATCAGACTGCCACCGTCCTCGACGCTGGGCGAGCCATCGATGGCGCCGGTCAGCGCACCCGCCTCTTTCAGCAGCAAGGAGCCGACCAGACGGTCCTGCTCTTCCAGCCCCATCACGAACACGGCGTCGGCACGGCCCGAGGCAAACTCGATCATGTCAAGCAGCGCACAGCCGGTACCGGTCAGCGTATCGATCTGCGGCCCCAGGCGTTCGACCACGGTCAAATATTGCGGCAACCAGCGCGAGCGGCTGTCGAGCGCCGGCCAGGCCAACGAAAGCCGAGCGCCCTCGACGCTGACCGTCTTGGAGACGCGCATGCGCTTGCCGTTACCCTGCGCACCGCGGCCACGGCTGATCAGGAATTCGTCATCGCTGAATGGCGACACGACCACCGCATGCTCCGGGCGCCCCTTGACCAGGCACACCATCGAGATCGCGAACTGGCGATTCGCCACACCGAGATTGGACTCGCCGTGGATCGGCTCGATGTGCCACACGGTATCCTTGTCGGTGCCCTTGCCTTCGCGATAAGGCGTGTAGCGACCGGAAATCCCGTGTTGCGGATAACCGCGGGAGAGCTGATGAACGATCAGCGTTTCAGCGTTACGTGCCGTATCCTCGAGCAGATTGGCGGTTGCCTGCTCGTCGTGGTTGACCTCGAGACGGTCACGGATACGAACGAATTGCTCAGCGGCACTGCGAGCGGCGCGCAGCGCATATTGAACCATCGGATGCATGGATCTGGCCTTGGGGTGTCGGAGGCTGTTAAAGAACGCCGCGCAGTCTAGCAGAAGTCAGCCTTTCCAGTCATGCTAGACTACGCGTTTTCCCGCTTGCCCCAGCATTCGATCCGTACCCGATGCCTCTTTCACAGTGTCCCATGCCTCTTTCTATGCTCGACCGTATTCGTATCGTTCTCATCGGCACCAGCCATCCCGGCAATATCGGCGCTGCCACTCGCGCCATGCGCAACATGGGCCTCGAGGATCTCGCCCTGGTGACTCCCCGCTGCAACCCCAAGGATCTCGAAGCCTATTCGCGAGCTTCCGGGGCGACCACGCTGGTGGATAGCGCGCGACAATTCGACGCGCTCGAGGACGCCGTGGCCGACTGCACGCTGGTGGTGGGTGCGAGCGCCCGCTCCCGCCATCTGCCCTGGCCGATGGTCGGGCCCCGCGATCTGGCGGAGAGCCTGCCGCAGGCGCTGGAACCAGCCGAGGCCCGCGTCGCGCTGGTGTTCGGGCGGGAGGACACCGGCCTGACCAACGCCGAGCTGCAGCGCTGTCACCAGCACGTGCACATCCCGACCAACCCTGACTTCAGCTCGCTGAACCTGGCCGCTGCCGTCCAGGTGCTCGCCTACGAGTGCCGCCAGGCGTTTCTGGCCCTGGAAGACGCTTCGTCGAGCGCCGCGTCCGCGCCGGAGCGCGAAGTCGACCAGCCTTTCGGCGTGACCTGGGACAACCCGCCGGCGACCCACGCCGATCTCGAGCGCTTTTTCGTTCATCTCGAGCAAACGCTGACGGCGATCGAATTCCACGACCCCGACAATCCCCGCCAATTGATGGCACGTCTGCGCCGGCTATTCATGCGCGCCCATCTCGACAGCATGGAGATGAATATTCTGCGCGGCATTCTGGGAACGATCGACAAGCGGCTGCGCGACAAGTCCTGACTCGACATGGCTGGATGGCGATTCCAGAAGGCAGCGCGGCGGCGGCGGAATGGTTGACCGAATTACTGGGTTTTTCCATAATGTCGACACCGATGCAGCGACAGCCGATACTCGCCAATGCGTTTGACCACCAAAGGGCGCTATGCCGTCACCGCCATGCTCGATCTGGCGCTCAACGCCGATCAGGGCCCGGTATGCCTGGCGGATATCTCCAGGCGGCAGGATATTTCGCTGTCCTATCTCGAGCAGCTGTTCGCGCGGCTACGCCGGGCCAAGCTCGTCAGCAGCGTACGCGGACCGGGCGGCGGCTATCTGCTGGGCATGGCGCCCGCCGAGATTTCCGTGGCCGGCGTGATCGATGCGGTCAACGAGTCGATCGATGCGACGCGCTGCCACGGACAGGCGGACTGTCATCAGGGCAGCAAGTGCATCACGCATCATCTGTGGTGCGATCTCTCCGATGAGATCCAGCGCTTCCTGAGCGATATCAGCCTGCTGGAGCTGGTGCATCGCGAACAGGCCCGCTCGACCACGCGACGCGAACCCGACGTGCGCTCGCTCGCCGACGACGCTGCCACGATCACGGTGTCGTCGCACTAGGCAAACGCCTGCGAGCGAATACGCTTTAGCGTCTTTTGTTCTCTAGGCTTCAGCGTATTTTGTTCTAATGTATCGGGTCCGATTTCCTTTCGATCGACTGCCAGAGATCTTGCGTGCCATGAGTGCTCCGATTTATCTCGACTACGCCGCCACCACCCCGACCGACCCGCGCGTGGCCGAACAGATGATGCGCCACCTGACGATGGACGGGGTCTATGCCAATCCGGCCTCGCGCAGCCACATGCCGGGATGGTTGGCCGAGCAGGCGGTGGAGAACGCTCGCCGTCAGGTCGCCGACCTGATCGGTGCCGACCCGCGCGAGATCGTCTGGACTTCCGGCGCGACCGAGGCGGACAACCTGGCGCTGACCGGTTTCATGCGCGCCAACCGCGCTCGGGGCCGTCACCTGGTGACGTCGATCATCGAGCACAAGGCGGTCGTGGACACCGCGATCGCGCTGGAGAGAGAAGGATTCGAGGTCACTTGGCTGACGCCGGGCCACGACGGGCGTATCGAACCGGGCCAGCTGCGCGAGGCGATGCGCCAGGACACCGCCCTGGTCTCGCTGATGGCGGTGAACAACGAGCTCGGCAGCGTCAACGATCTCACCGCCCTCGCCGCCGTCGCGCACGAGTTCGGCGCCCGCTTTCATGTCGATGCCGCGCAGGCCTGCGGACGGCTCGCGCTCGATGTGCAAGCCATGGGCATCGATATGATGTCGCTCTCGGCGCACAAGGCCTACGGCCCCAAGGGTATCGGCGCGCTTTACGTGCGTCGCGATCCGGACCTGCGCATCGAGGCGCTGATCCACGGCGGCGGCCACGAGCGCGGCATGCGCTCCGGCACGCTGCCGACGCATCAGATCGTGGGCATGGGCGAAGCCTTCATGCTGGCCCGCGACGAGCGCGAAGCCGACGGCGCCCACGTCCGCGCGTTGCGCCAACGTTTTCTCGACGGCCTGGCGGACTGCGGCGGCATTCATAACCACTCGCCGCTGGACCAGGCCGTACCCAACATCGTCAACCTGGCTTTCGACGGCGTCGACGGCGAATCGCTACTGATGGCGCTGCGGGGGCTGGCCGTCTCCACGGGATCGGCCTGTAATTCGGCCAGCGTGGCACCGTCCTACGTTCTCGAGGGCATCGGCGTTCCGCATCGGCAGGCACTGGCCTCGATTCGCTTCAGTTTTGGTCGCTTCACCACCCTCGAAGAGATCGACGCGGCCGTCGCCGACATACGCCGCGCCCTGAATGGGTTGCGTCAACCCGCCAAAGCCGCCATGAATCATCGTTAGAGGAACGGCAGTAGCCGTTCGTCTTCGGCAGGAGAAATACCATGCAGAACATTACCATCAGTGAATCCGCCGCCACCCAGATTCGCCACGTGCTCGAAGAGCGCGGCGGCGGCCTGGGCCTTCGCGTGGCGATCAAGCCGAGCGGCTGCTCCGGTTACAGCTACGTGCTCGATATCGCCGACGACCTGCGCGCCGAAGATGTCGAGTTCGAAGAGCGTGGGGTCAAGGTACTGGTCGACCGGGAAGCGCTGAACGTCCTCGACGGCACCGAGGTCGACTACGTCAGCGAAGGGCTCAATCGCTTCTTCCGCTTCAACAATCCCAACGTCACCGACGAGTGCGGCTGCGGCGAAAGCTTCAACGTTTGAGCTCCGCTCAGATCATCCCAGCCCGGCCTGCCCGGTGCTCTTTGATCGCCGCTCGCTGATCGCCGCTTGCTGATCGACGCATCCCGACCAACGAGGCCGGGATGCGTCGGCCAAGGGCTTGCGCTACAATGGCGCGATTTTTCGGACGGGGCGTTGTGGCCGGGAATGAATGGTTCGGCATGAACCTTCGCCTCGCCTCATCTACCTATTTTTTTCCGCTCGCGACAATCGCGATCGATTCATTATCAATGCACTACTACCAGGAGACCTAAATTCATGGCCACCGAGCGCACGCTTTCCATCATCAAGCCCGATGCCGTTGCCAAGAACGTGATCGGCGACATCTACAGCCGCTTCGAAAAAGCCGGTCTGCAAATCGTCGGCGCCAAGATGCTGCACCTTTCCAAGGAGCAGGCGGAAGGTTTCTATGCCGAGCACGCCGAGCGCGGTTTCTTCGCCGATCTGGTCGGCTTCATGACCTCCGGCCCGGTGATGGTCCAGGTGCTCGAAGGTGAAGGCGCGATCGCCAAGAACCGCGAGCTGATGGGTGCCACCAATCCCAAGGAAGCCGCGCCGGGCACCATCCGCGCCGACTTCGCGTCCTCCATCGACGCCAACGCCGCGCACGGTTCCGACGCACCGGAATCCGCCGCTCGCGAAATCAGCTATTTCTTCAAGGATGACGAACTCTGCTCGCGCAGCTGATTCGTCGACCGACCGGCCTTCAGGGCCGGTCGGCCTTCTCCGTCCCAGCACACCCCGCCACTCTCGAGCCGATTCCGTTGCCATGACCGCTGCCACCGCTACTCCGCGCACCAATCTATTGGGGCTCTCCCGCGAGCAGATGGAGACGTTCTTCGTCTCTCTGGGCGAGAAGAAATTTCGCGCTGCCCAGGTCATGAAGTGGATTCACCAGGAAGGTTGCGACGACTTCGAGTCGATGACCAATCTTTCCAAGTCACTGCGTGGCCGCCTGGCAGAACATGCCGAGATCCGTGGCCCGAACGTGGTCTACGAAGGCACTTCGAGCGACGGCACCCGCAAATGGGTGCTGGAAGTCGAGGACGGGAGCTACGTCGAAACCGTGCTGATTCCGGCCGACAACGGTGCGCGGCGTACGCTGTGCGTGTCGTCCCAGGTCGGCTGCTCGCTGGACTGCAGCTTCTGCTCCACCGGCAAGCAGGGTTTTCAGCGCAACCTGACCAGCGCCGAGATCATCGGCCAGGTGTGGGTGGCCCAGCAGCGTGCCGGCGGCCGCATGAGCGCCCCCGACGGACGCAAGGCGATCACCAACGTGGTGATGATGGGCATGGGCGAACCTCTGCTCAACTATGACAATGTGGTGCCGTCGATGAAGCTGATGCTCGACGACAACGCCTACGGCATGTCCAAGCGCCGCGTGACGCTATCGACTTCCGGCGTCGTGCCGATGATCGACAAGCTGGGCGACGACATCGATGTGAGCCTGGCGATTTCGCTACACGCCGCCAATGACGAGCTACGCAACGAGCTGGTGCCGCTCAACCGCAAGTACAACATCCGCACGCTGCTGGATGCGTGCCATCGCTACCTCGCCAAGTGCGAGACGACGCGTCATGTCACCATCGAGTACACCCTGATCAAGGACGTCAACGACCAGCAGATACACGCCGAGGAACTGGTGGCGTTGCTCGCGGAGTTGCCGTGCAAGATCAACCTGATCCCGTTCAACCCGTTCCCGCACTCGGGTTACGAAAAGCCTTCGCGCAATCAAGTGATGCGCTTTCAAAGCTGGCTTTACGAGCTGGGCCACACGGCCATGGTACGCACCACCCGCGGTGACGATATCGATGCCGCCTGCGGCCAGCTGGTAGGTAAGGTCAAGGATCGCACAAAGCGTCACGAGCGCTACATCCAGTCGATCCAGCTGGATGCCGACTGAACGCTTGGGCATGAAGTCGCTACGCGGCCGCCAATGTCTGCCGCAGCCATCGATGTCGCCATCACCTCGAGTGGGCCTCGCCTTGACTTCGACTCGGTGCGGCGCTTTGATGGGAGCCCCAAAACCGCTTTGTTTTCAGTTGCTCGGGATTCGACCTTTGGCTCGTCGCTGTCTCGAAACGTGGGAGAGCCGCGCATGACCCGCTCATCTCGTTGGTGTTCGATACGATCGCTGTGTATCGCGACGGGAGTCGTATGTCTGGCGGGGGCGCTGTGTCTATCGAGCGGCTGCGCCACGGCGGTTTCATCCAACGGACCGAAACAGGATAGCCCTGAAGACGCGGCGGCAGCCTACACCCGCCTGGGCAAGGCGTATCTCGCCGAGGGCAATCTGCCCCGCGCGCAGCAGGCCCTGAATCATGCCGTCGATCTCGACGCCGGCGACAGTGGCGCCCTGGAAGGTCTGGCCCTGCTCTATCAACGTCAGCAAGAGCTGGACCTGGCCGACGACTTTTTCCAGAAAGCCCTGAAAGCCGACCCCGAGGCAACGCGCATTCGCAACAATTATGCGGCCCTTCTGTACCAGCGTGAACAGTACGCCCAGGCGTGCGAGCAACTGGCCGTTGCCAGTCAGGATATCAACTACACCCAAAGAGCCCAGCTGTTCGCGAATCTGGGCCAATGCGAAACCGCCAACGGCGATGCGACTGCCGCTCAGCAGTACTACGAGCGCGCCCTCGATATCGATACGCGCAACGCGCGCAGTCTGTTGGCGCTGGCTCGCATCGATCACACGCAGGGTAACGACGAACGCGCCTGGGAACGCCTGCAGCGTTATTTCACCGTGGCCGGCACCGACGACGATAGCCTGCGACTGGCGAGTGACATCGCCAGTGCGCAAGGAGATTCGACTCGTGCGGCCTTTTACCGTCAGCAGCTCGGCGGCTCCTGAGGCGATCAGAACCCCTTACTCGAGCCCGTGCTCGGAAAAGATCAAAAGGATTTTCGCCCATGAGCGAAATGAACGAACCATCAGTCAACCAGCAAGATGCACCAGCCCCGTCTCACGAAACGGCGGGCCACATGCTTCGAAGCGAGCGCGAACGCCAGGGGCTGAGCCTCGAGGATGCCGCGCTGCAGCTCAATCTGCGCCCGATCGTCGTCTCCGGGCTCGAGGAAGACCGCTTCGACCAGGTACCGATCGCCGCGTACCGCCGGGGCTACGTGCGATCTTACGCGCGCCTGCTGGGAATCGACGAGACCCGGGTCGTCAATGCTTACGACGCCACCCATGGGCGCGGCGACATGGAGCGTAAACTCGGCGTGGTTCACACCACCCGAGCGCCTTCTCGAGTCGGCCCGTGGATCTTTCGCCTGTTTACCCTATTGGTCATCATTGGTCTGATATCGTTGACGTTGCTGTGGTGGCAAAGCCGGGAAGGCAACGACATCTTCGGGGGCAGCAGCGACGACAGCCCCATCGCCGTTGACCGCCTGAACGACGAAGGCAACAGTGACGCCGCAACCGCTACCGACGCCGGCAGCTCGAATGGCACCGGCACCGATAGCTCGGCAATGACACCCAACACCGATACCCAGTTGCCGCCACTGCCGACGCAGCAGAATACGCCGACGACCGGCGCCGATGACGCAACGGCCGCGCGCGGCAACGACGATACCACCGGTGTCTCCGCCTCGGCGGAAACGACGACGCCGAGCGACGACGCACGCCAGGCTGCACAGACCAGTTCCGCAGCGGTAGGCGACGAGACTTCGGCGGCGAATGATGATGCGGCGGCCGCGGACGCCAGCGACAACGAGCTCTCCCTGACTTTCAGCCAGGAGTCATGGACCGAGATCTATGATGCCAACGACGACCGAATTTTCAGCGGCCTCCAGTCCGCCGACAGTCAGGCAACCGCGGAAGGCGAACCGCCCTTTCGTCTGACCATCGGCAACGCCAGTGGCGTGACGCTCGAGTATCGCGGCAAGTCGGTCGATCTGAGCCAATACACGGGCGGCAACAATGTCGCTCGCTTCACCCTGGGAGACTGAGAAGCGCCATGCAGATGCCATCTCCGATCACCCGTCGTCTTTCTCGACAGATCCATGTCGGTAACGTGCCTGTCGGCGGCGGTGCCCCCATCGCCGTACAGAGCATGACCAACACCGATACCAACGACGTCGCCGCCACCGTAGGCCAGATCCAGCGCCTGCAGCAGGCCGGCGCCGATATCGTGCGGGTCTCGGTGCCCGACATGGATGCCGCCGAAGCCTTCGGCAAGATCAAGCAGCAAGTCAGCGTGCCGCTGGTTGCCGACATCCATTTCGACTACAAGATCGCCCTGCGCGTAGCCGAACTCGGTGTCGACTGCCTGCGCATCAACCCCGGTAATATCGGCCGCGAGGATCGCGTCCGCGCGGTCGTCGATGCGGCCCGCCATCACGGCATTCCCATCCGCATCGGCGTCAACGCCGGCTCGCTGGAGAAGGATCTGCAGAAAAAATATGGCGAGCCGACCCCGGAAGCGCTGGTTGAATCGGCGATGCGCCATATCGACCACCTCGACCGGCTCGATTTCCACGACTTCAAGGTCAGCGTCAAGGCCAGCGACGTCTTCATGGCCGTGGCCGCCTACCGGCTGCTGGCCAAGCAGATCGAACAGCCGCTGCACCTCGGCATCACCGAAGCCGGTGGCCTGCGCTCGGGCACGGTGAAGTCATCGATCGGCCTCGGCATGCTGCTGATGGACGGCATCGGTGACACGATCCGCGTCTCGCTCGCCGCGGATCCGGTCGAGGAGATCAAGGTCGGCTTCGACATGCTGAAGAGCCTCAAGCTGCGCGCCAAGGGCATCAACTTCATTGCCTGCCCGAGTTGCTCGCGTCAGAACTTCGATGTCATCGCCACCATGAATGCCCTCGAGACGCGTCTCGAGGACGTGATGACACCGCTGAACGTCTCGGTGATCGGTTGCGTGGTCAACGGCCCCGGCGAAGCCAAGGAGACCGACATCGGCCTCACCGGCGGCAGCCCGGCCAACCTGGTCTACATCGACGGCAAGCCGGCCAGCAAGCTGCGCAACGACCATCTGGTCGACGATCTCGAAGCGCTGATCCGCCAGAAGGCCAAAGAGAAAGAGAGCCAGGAAGACGCCGTCATTGCCCGCGGGGCGTGAACACGCGAGGTGCCAGCGCGTGTCCGCGAGGCTTGATGCTTCGCCATTCTCGATCCGGGAATCACCGACGAACGCCCAGGCAGGCCGCCTGTGGCGTTTTGCTATAAGCAGGAGTGTCAGTTGAGCAACAAACTACAAGCCATTCGTGGCATGAACGATCTGCTGCCGGACCAGTCACCCGCGTGGCAATACCTCGAACGGCAGCTGCGCTCACTGGTGGATCGCTACGATTATCGCGAGATCCGCACGCCGATCGTCGAACCGACGGTTCTGTTTGCCCGCTCCATCGGCGAGGCGACCGATGTGGTCGAGAAGGAGATGTATACCTTCGACGATCGCAATGGCGAAAGCCTGACACTGCGTCCGGAAAATACGGCCGCCGTCGTGCGCGCCGCGATGGAACATGGTCTGCTCCACAACCAGACCCAGCGGCTGTGGTACATGGGCCCGATGTTTCGTTACGAGCGCCCTCAGAAAGGCCGCTATCGCCAGTTTCATCAGATCGGCATCGAAGCTTACGGCATGAGCGGCCCCGATATCGATGCCGAGATCATTCTGCTCTCCGCCCGCCTGTGGCGTCAGCTCGGCATGGCCGACCACGTGACGCTCGAGCTCAATTCGCTGGGTTCGCCGGAGGCGCGCGCTGCCTATCGTGAATCCCTGGTGGCCTACTTCGAGTCTCACCGCGAGGTGCTCGACGAGGATTCACAGCGCCGTTTGATCACCAATCCGCTGCGCATCCTCGACTCCAAGAATCCGGCCATGGGCGAGATGCTCGCCGGTGCGCCGCAGCTGCTGGATCATCTCGACGACGAATCCCGCGAGCACTTCGAACGGCTCAAGTCGACGCTAGACGCCGCCGGTATCGAATACCGCATCAATCCGCGACTGGTGCGCGGCCTCGACTACTACTCGCGCACGGTGTTCGAGTGGACCACCACGGCCCTCGGCAGTCAGGGTACGGTCTGTGGTGGCGGTCGCTACGACGGTCTGGTCGAACAGCTCGGCGGCAAACCCACGCCCGGCGTGGGCTTCGCCATCGGTCTCGAACGTCTCATGCTGCTGCTCGAAACACTCGAGCTGGTCCCCGAAGAGGCCAAGGGCGGTGCCGATGCCTACCTGCTGGCGATGGGCGAATCCGCCGAGCGTGAAGCCCTGCTGCTGGGCGAGCGTCTGCGCGATGCTCTGCCCGAGCTGCGTCTTCAGGTACACTGCGGCGGCGGTAGCTTCAAGAGCCAGATCCGGCGCGCCGATCGCAGCGGTGCCCGGTTCGCGCTGATTCTGGGTGAAGACGAAATCGCCAACGCGCGACTGACATTGAAGCCGCTGCGCGACGACAGCGAACAACAGACACTCGCTCAGGACGAGGCCATCGCCTGGCTCGGCCGACAGTTCGCCTGAGTGGGACGAGAGCGACTGGTTCAGAACCCAGACTCGACGGCGAACGAATGCCGTGAAGGCGCGGGTGCCGTGTTGCTGGCCATAGCCGTTTTGGAACGAATTAAGGAGACCGCCCGTGGCGGAGCTTAGGACCGAAGAAGAGCAGCTGGACGCGATCAAGGAATGGTGGAAATCCAACGGTAGCGCCCTGCTGGTCGGCATTGTCATCGCCGCCGCCGGCGTCTTTGGCTGGCAGGCGTGGCAGCGCCATCAGGAAGGCCAGTCTGCCGAAGCCTCCAACAGCTATCAGCAGCTGATCGCCATCGCCAGCAGCGATACGCTCGACGACAATGCCCGCAAGCAGGCTTTCGATCTTGCCGACGGCTTGCAGAGCGATCACGGCGATACGCTGTATGCCGATCTGGCCGGCCTGCTGGAAGCCAAGATCGCCGTCAATGCCGACGACACCGATCGCGCCCGCGAGGCGCTCAACGATGTCGTCGACGACAGCGACCGCCCCTATATGCAGGGCCTGGCTCGAATCGACCTGGCGCGCCTGCAGATCGCCGGCGACGACCCGAGTCAGGCGCTCGAGACCCTCGAAGATGCCGTGCCCGGCCCGCTCGAAGCGCAGCGCCAGAACGTGCTCGGCGACGCCTATCTGGCGCTCGAGCGTCCCGATGACGCGCGCAAGGCCTATCAGCAGGCACAAAGTCTGGCGCAGGATGCCGACCAGACCATCTATGGCCTGCAGCTCAAGCTAGACGATCTCGGTGCGGAGGACGCTACCCAATGAAATTGACCCACCTACTTCTGCCTCTGGGGTTGACCGCCACGCTGCTGGCCGGCTGTGCCGGTAGCGTCGAGCCGCAATATCCGCCCAAGCCGCTTCAGGACTTCACGCCCAAGGTCGGCCTCGACGAGCGCTGGGATCAGGGCATCGGCGAGGGACTGGGTCGCGCCCGCTACCCGCTCACGCCGATCGTCGACAACGGCACGATCTATGCGGTCGACGAGACCGGGGATCTTCGTGCCATCGATACCGACGACGGCGAGACCGAGTGGGACGTCGAGCTTGGCACGCCGATCTCCAGCGGGATCGGCGCCGACAGCACCCATCTCTATATCGGTACGCGCAATGGTGAAGTCCTGGCCGTGAGCCGCGATGACGGCAGCGTCGACTGGAAGTCGCGTGTTTCCAGCGAAGTGCTGGCCGCGCCGCAGGTCAACAGCGAACTCGTCGTGGTGCAGAGTGTCGATGGCGCGGTAACGGCCCTCGATCGTCTCGACGGCAGCGAGAAGTGGGTCTATTCCAGCTCGCAGCCGGCGTTGACGCTGCGTGGTACCGGCGCTCCCCGCGTCATCGAACCGGTGTCGTTTGCCGGGTTTGCCAACGGTCGCCTGGTGACGCTGGACAATCGCAGCGGCCAGCCGTTGTGGGACATGCGCGTCGCCGTACCCAAGGGGCGCACCGAAGTCGACCAGCTCGTCGATCTCGACGGTCAGCCGGTGCTGACCCAGGACGGACGCCTGTTCGTGACCAGCTACAATGGTCGCCTGCTGGCGCTGGAAGCCACGTCGGGCAAGGTACTGTGGGAGCATGAAGAGTCCAGTTACCTGACACCGCTGGTGGTAGGGAACTATCTGTTCACGGTCAACGCCGCCAGCCACGTCATCGCCATCGAGGCCGATACCGGCCGCGTGATGTGGGATTCCGATACGCTCGAGGGCCGTTCGCTGACCGCGCCCGCGTTCGTCGACGGCAACATCGCGGTAGGCGACTACGAAGGCTATATCCACCTCATCGACGCCGCGACCGGCGAAATGAGCGGTCGCGAAGAACTGGGTGGCGACGGCCTGACACTGCCATTGCTGACCGGTGATCGGCGCATCTACGCGCTGAGCAACGACGGCACGCTGGCAGCCTACGACCTCGAGACGCTTTCCGATCGCAACTGATCGTACCCGAAAGCCCTCTATCGGCCCCGCAGATGCGGGGCCGATTGCGTTGAAGCGAACCGGATCCCCGGATTCGGACTTCATGCTCGTCACATGCTAGAATGCCCGGTTATTAGCATCGATCGCACCGGGTTCTCCGACCCCTCCCGCTGATCGTCCATCTTGTCACCGCCCTTTTGCGAATCGCCATGAACCCCGTTATCGCCCTGGTTGGCCGACCCAACGTCGGCAAGTCGACGCTTTTCAACCGCCTGACACGCTCGCGCGATGCGCTGGTGGCCGATTACCCCGGCCTGACCCGCGACCGCAAGTACGGTAGCGGGCAACTCGGCGACAAGACTTACACCGTGATCGATACCGGCGGCATCAGTGGCGACGAACACGGCATCGACGCGGCGATGGCGGAGCAATCGCTCACCGCCATCGACGACGCCGATATCGTGCTGTTCATGGTCGACGGGCGTGCCGGCCTGATGCCCGCCGACCAGGCGATCGCCAATCATCTGCGCGTCAACCAGAAGAAGACCTGGCTGGTGGTGAACAAGACCGACGGTCTGGAAGAACACGCCGCGATGGCCGAGTTCTGGGCGCTGGGCCTGGGCGATCCCCACCCGATCGCGGCCTCTCACGGGCGTAACGTCACCACCCTGATCGACGAGGTGCTGGCGCCCTTCCCCGAGCGCGACCCCAACGCGGGCCCGGCCGGCTACCACCCCGGCATCCATATCGGCGTCATCGGCCGGCCCAACGTCGGCAAGTCGACGCTGGTCAACCGCATGCTGGGCGAAGATCGCGTGGTGGTGTTCGACGAAGCGGGGACCACTCGCGATTCGATCGAAATTCCGTTCGAGCGCCGCGGCAAGCCCTACGTGCTGGTGGATACCGCCGGTGTCCGGCGACGCAAGAACGTCAGCCTGATCGCCGAGAAGTTCTCGATCGTCAAGACGCTGGAGGCGATCAAGGAGTGCCACGTCGCAATCATGGTGCTGGACGCGCGCACCGGCCTGGTGGAACAGGACATGCACCTGCTCGACTATGTCCTCAGCAGCGGCCGCGCGCTGGTGCTGGCGGTCAACAAGTGGGATGGCCTGGAGAGCGAGGCGCGGGACAAGATGCGCTCCGATATCAAGCGCCGGTTGGGCTTCGCCGACTACGCCGAGCTGCATTTCATCTCGGCGCTGCATGGCACCGGCGTCGGCGATCTCTACAAGTCGGTCGACAAGGCCTTCGACAGCGCCAACAGCCACTGGTCGACCAATCGTCTGACCACCATCCTGCAGGACGCCGTCAGCGAGCATCAGCCACCGATGATCAATGGCCGCCGCATCAAGCTGCGCATGGCGCACCAGGGCGGCAGCAATCCGCCGATCATCGTCGTCCACGGCAACCAGACTTCATCGCTGCAGGAAGCCTACAAGCGCTATCTGACCAACACCTTCCGCAAGGTGCTGAAGGTGCGGGGCACGCCGATTCGGTTCGAATTCCGTTCCGGCGACAACCCCTACGATACCGACGCTGGCGCTAGCGATCGTGAGAAGGCCAAGAAACGTGAACTGGGCCGCAGTCGCGAAGCGCGCAAGAACCGGCGCTGACACCACCCTCGTCGCTCACGTTTTACCTCTTATCGCGGCGGAACGGCGATCCGGGTCTGATCGCGTCCGCCCTGCTTGGCCTCGTACATCGCCCTGTCGGCCGCCTCCAGCAGCGTTTCGGCATCCGACCATTCATGGGTGCCCGCCACCCCGGCGCTGAACGTGACGTGAAAGGTCTCCGTAGCCGCGACGCACTCGAGCTCCGAAAAGCTGACGCGAATGCGTTCGATGGCCTCGCGGGCGTTTTCCAGCGAGCACGATGGCAGCACCGCGACGAACTCTTCCCCGCCATAACGCCCGACGTGATCGACGCGCCGCAGTCGCTGGCGTAGCAGATTGGCCAGCAGCCGAATGACGTAGTCGCCGGTGCCATGACCGTAGGTATCGTTGATCGACTTGAAACGATCGATATCGATCATCACCACGCAAGCCGGGGTATCGGTGCGCTGGCCGCGGGCCATCTCGAGCTCGATCAGCTCCTTGATCGCCGGGTGCTTGATCAGGCCGGTGAGGCCGTCGCGAGCCAGCGCCAGACTCAGTTGACGGGAACGCTGCGCCCGCGCGGTCACCGCGGCGACCAGCGCCACGTCGGCAATCGGCTTGACCAGAAAGTCATCCCCCGCCAGGGCCAGCGCCTGGGCCTGACGATGGGCATCCGACTCCGCCGACAGGTAAACCAGCGGAATCTTCAGCCAGTCGTCGTCGAAACGGATGATCCGCGCCAGCTCCGGGCCGGAGCAACCCGGCATGTTGATATCGATCAGCACCAGATCGGGCACGAAATCGCGCAGACCCCGCAGCACGTCCTGGGGGTCGCTGATCACTCGCGATTCGATGCCGGCCATCTTCAGCGTCAGCCGAAAATGCTCGGCCAGTTCGATATCGTCGTCGACGATCAATACCCGGTAGGGATCCTGCTGCGGCAGGTTGACCAGATGGCGCAGGCGATGCTCCAGCGAAGGTACATCCACCGGATGGGTGAAGAATCCCTGGGCGCCCTCGCGGACCGCCTTCAACCGCGCTTCGAAGCCGCTCTCGGCGCTCAGCATGATCAACGCCGCCTCAGGCACGGCCTCCATGGCGGGCTTCCAGATCTCCTCCGCCACCTTGGCGGTATCGACGATGGCGATGTCCGGATGCCACGAGGACCAGGTTCGATGAGGATCGAGAGCCCCCGACAGCTGCCGACATTCATAGCCGAAACCGCTCAACGACTGGATGAGAGTCTCGGTATCGCCGTCCGCCAGCACCGCCACGCGTATCGCCCGGTCGCCGCTGGCCAGATAATAGCTACCCTGTGGCTCGTCGACTTCCGAAAGCGGCGGGCTTTCCAGCGCGCGATAGCAATCCTGCAGCCGGTCATGCAGCGCCGCCAGCATCGGTGGCGTTGGCGGATTGGTGTTCTCGAGAGCCGTCTGCAGCCAGATTTCCATCTCGCGCGCATCACGACTCAACGCCGTATAGCCGAAACTGCCCGCCGAACCGGCGATGCGATGCAGCCCCTGGCGCAGCACTTCGAGCGCGGCAAAGTCAATTCCGCCTTGCCGCGCACTCATCTCCCGCGACTGCGCCATCAATGTCTGCAAGTCATCGATCAAACGCCGGCTGTACTGCTCGCGCAGCGCGGCCAGACGCGCCTGAACATCGATATCAGACATGATGCTGCTCCCAGATGCGACGCAGCTGTTCGGCCAGCGTCATGGGATCGAAGGGCTTGATCACCACGTCCAGGGCACCGATGGCACGATAGTGCTCGATCTCGCTGGGCTGGACCTTGGCCGTCATGAACACCACCGGAATCGCCTGCGTCGAGGCCTGCTCACGGAGTTTGCCCAGCGTCGTGGGACCGTCGATGCCGGGCATCATCACGTCCAGCAGAATCAGATCCGGCTGCCAGGCGTCGGCTCGCGATAGCGCCGACTGTCCGTCGTCGCAACTGGTGACCTCGAAGCCGCCCACGATTTCGAGTGCCACCTTGGCCACTTCCTGAATCGAGATATCGTCCTCGACGTGCAAAATACGTTGAAGGGGTTTCATATCAACCTCATTCCTTCTGGTCTTCCTCTTTATCGTTATGGGAATCGTTCTGGGAATCGCTCTGGGAATCGCCCTCGGGTTCGTCATTCGAAAGCGTCCTGGTGGCATTGAGCTGACGATCGAAGGCATCCATCAATGCCTCCGCGGAGAGCCCCGGTCTGGCGATCGCCGTTTTGACGCGGCCTAGCAGCGTCGGCGCCAGGGCCTCCTCCGACAGGATGATGACGGCCGGCTGTCTGGCGAGCTGGCTCAGTATCGGAATGATCTCCCAGCCGGGGCCCTGGGGCGCGGTCAGATCCAGCGAGATCAAGCCATAGTCGTGACTGTCGAG
Source organism: Salinicola sp. V024 (assembly GCF_052645315.1). NCBI lineage: Bacteria > Pseudomonadati > Pseudomonadota > Gammaproteobacteria > Oceanospirillales > Halomonadaceae > Salinicola > Salinicola sp. V024. The sequence continues at coordinate 401,616 of NZ_JBQXYB010000001.1, read as the reverse complement.
CAGGTAGCGAGCCTCCTGCAGTGAACGCGCCACATCCAGCGTCATGCTGGGGGCGATCTGCCCGGCAACGCGCTGGGAAAGTCCGGCATCGCTTTCGACATGGAGAATCCGCTCGTGTTGCGGACGCAGACTCAACGAGCTGTGCAGCGCGCCGGCGAGGCGCTTCTCGTTGAAGGGCTTGGCCAGCCAGTCCACGGCAGCCATCCGACCGCCGATCTCGAGCTGGCCCTCTTCCGCCGTCGCCGATACCACCAGCACGGGTAGATCGCGCGTCTGCGGCTGTTCCCGCAGCTGGCGCAGCAGGGTCAGGCCGTTGCCGTCGGGCAGCATCAGATCGAGTGTGAGAGCGTCGAAACTGCGCCGTTCCAGCCATTTCAACGCCTCGCTCATGGTGTGGGCGATTTCGGCCTGATAGCCCCAATGCCTTACCAGCGTTGCCAACAGCATTGCCGTATCGTGGTCGTCCTCGACGATCAGCAGTCGAGAACCGGCGGCGACCGTCTCGTCCGTGCTTGCCAGCGCCTTCTCATCGGGATGCCGTCGCGATCCGTCGACGCCTTCCCCGACGCCCTCCAGGACGCCTACTGAGGTAGAGGCCGGCTCCACGCATGGCAGCTCGAAGAAGAAGCAGGCGCCATGGCCCTCTTCCGAGAAGAAGTTGATCGACCCGCGCATGCGCTCGACGAGCTCGCGAGTGATGGCAAGCCCCAGCCCGGTGCCGCCCTGCTTGCGGGTGGTGGAGGCGTCGGCCTGGGAGAATTTCTGAAAGATACGCTCGTGGAATTCGACCGGAATCCCCGGCCCGTGATCGATGACACTGACGCGCACCCGATCGGCGATCGGCTCGACCAGAATGTCGACCTGCGTCTCCGGCGGCGAAAATTTGGCGGCGTTGGAGAGCAGGTTGCTCAAGACCTGCTGAAGGCGCATCGCATCGACGTTGACCATCGCTCGATCGAGGCGCCTGGTAATCACGTAGTGGGTATGAAACTGATCCGCATAGCCCTGGTTGGCCTCGACTGCCTGATCGATCAGGGGCATCAGCGCCTGGTCCTGCATCTGGAACGACATCTTGCCCGCCACCAGCTTTTCCATGTCGAGCAGGTCGTTGATCAACAGGATCAGACGCTGGGAGTTATTATGCGCGGTCGTCAGCATGCTCCGCATAGCATCCGGCGGCGTGCCCAAGACACCGCCTTGAATCAACCCCAGCGCACCGGAGATCGAGGTCAACGGCGTGCGCAGCTCATGACTGACCGTCGAAATGAACTCTCCTTTCAAGCGCTCGTCGCGTTTGCGTGCAGTCACGTCATGCAAAAAACCATGCCATATCGTTCCGCCATCGTCCTCACGCTCGGGAATCGACTGTCCGGCGAGCCAGATAAATTCTCCATTGTCCTGTCTCACCCGGTACTCGCAATTCCAGGGAGTCAAGTTACGCTCGGACTCGCTGACGGAAATCGCCAGACGCTCTGCATCATCTTCATGTACTCGCTCGAAGACATGAGAAGCATCCTCGGCGGCCTCCTCGGGCGTGATCCCATAGAACGTCTTGATCGCTTCACTGGCATAGGGGAACGACGACCGCCCTGCCGAATCTTGACGGTATTGGTAAATCAAACCTGGCGTCTGTGAGGCAATCTTGCGCAACCGCTTGCTCAATTCTTCTCGCGCCTCGACATCCTTCCAGCGCATTAGTGTGGCGCCAATCCAGCGTGCCAGTAGGCGCACGAACTCCTCGTCAACCTCATTGAATTGTCGCGGATACACTTGGTCACTACTAAACGCCAGCGCGCCATAGCGCTTGCCATGCACCCAGATGGGCGCACCAATGTAGCTCTTGAGCTCATAGCGCAAACGACACCGATGCTCCGAGAAACCATCGGCATCGGCGTCGGAGAAAGCGACGACATCGGCGCTGGCCATGCTCAGCTCGCAGAATGTATCGCTGGTTTTCAGATGCTGCCCCGGCTCGAATCGCTGATCGATGGAGTAGGCAGCTTGAATCAGATAATCCTCGCCTTCGATGCGATTGGCGACGGCGAACGGCATACCCAAGTGTTCAGCGCCCTCCTGCAGCGCCTTTTCCACCAGACGCTGAAAAGAAGTCTCTTGAAAGGCAGCGATGTCGTTGAGCGTCTGCAACGTATCTTTCTGCGCCTCGAGACGCTGATTGAGAGACTCGAGCGTCGACTTCTGCCCCTCGAGTCGCTTTTGATGACGAAGCATGGTGTCCCGGGTCACACGACGCGTGCCCCATAGCAACAACAGCAGGCAGGCTTCGGCAATAAGCCAGGCCACTCCCCAACGCAGCCAAGTGTTGACGATCAGCGCATCGCGATGCTCAAGTTGAGTCGTGATGTCTTTCCAGACCGCGACCGCCGCCACCGCCCGCGAGCTGTCATCACCGGTTTGGCTCAGCGGGACCAGCGTCAATAGATAGCCGCGTCCACCCTCCCCCTGGACCACGGTCCAATTCGCCTGGTCGTGAACGACCGGAAGCTGATGTCGCGACACCCAGCCATCGATTAATTCGTCCGATCGGTTGGCGACTTGCCACCCGGGCGAGGTGCCATCGCCTTGAGGAGCAAGAATCGCGACACCACTTTCCAACTGCGCGGAAAGCTTATCGACGTTGGGCACGACGGCGAATTCCACCTCCAGCAGTCCGACGAGCACATCGTTTTTCTCATCCTCAGGGGCGAAGATGGGGGCAACGCCAGCCGTGGTGGCGCGCGAGCCGTCGAACTCGATGCCGTAAACCGCCTCCCGTGTTTCCAGGCTCTGTCGCAGCAGGTAGTCACTGTCCCCGGATGCTTGGGACGCGCCATTCGACTGCAGGCTCAAGAAGGGATCCGCGTCGGTGTCACCGGGCAGGAAGAGATTAAGCTCCAGAGCGTTGCCCGCCTCCAGCGCCTCCCAATAGGGGGCGAGGTTCTCGCGCAGGCGGACTCGGATCGCTCGAAGTCGACCCGGTGGGAGCGGCGTCACAGCCTGCGCCATGACCCCTCTGACCACCGGATTGGCGACAAGAGTGGTGGCCAGCACCTGAACGCGGCGTTCGAGTCCCGCTCGAGAGGCATTGATGGTGACGCCTTGCTCCTGAGACTGAAAATCAAGGTCTCGGGAAAAAGCTTCGCGGTCGTTGTACAACGCCTGCAGTAGCATCCAGCCGAAAAAAAGCGTCAGCAAGGCACTGCCCAGCAGAATCAGCCATATCGGTAAGCGAGAGACTTTCACCCGTTTTTCCCCTCATGAAGCCTTGATGAGCTGAGCTTGGCTCATGCTTTTTCATGAGAGTACCGTAATCTTTTATTCCGTGGCGCGTCGAATAGACTGCGATCCGACCCACTGACAGGCAAATTGCCACGCGGCACGGCCACTGCGAACGCCTCGCAGGGTGGCGTAGCGCACGGCTTCGGCGCGAGCCGCCTCGTTCCAGGCAGACTCCCCGCCCAGGTGCGCGACCCAGTGTTCACAGGTCTCGAGATAGGCCTGTTGGCCGAACGGGTGAAAGGCGAGCCACAGGCCAAACCGGTCCGACAGCGAAATTTTCTCTTCCACCGCGTCGCCGTGATGCAGCTCGCCCTCGACCAGATGCGTCTGCTGATTGTCGGCCATGGATTCCGGCAACAGATGGCGTCGGTTCGATGTCGCGTAGAGCAGCACGTTGTCCGGCGGGCCGGTGAGGGTGCCATCGAGCACGCTTTTCAATGCCTTGTAGGCATCGTCGCTGCCCTCGAACGAGAGGTCGTCGCAATAGACGACGAAACGCTCCGAGCGATCGCGCAGCCGCTGGACCAGAATCGGCAATGCCACCAGATCGTGGCGGTCGACCTGAATCAGACGCAACCCTTCCCCCGCCAGGGTATTGAGCAAGGCGCGGACCATCGACGACTTGCCGCTGCCGCGAGCGCCCCAGAGCAAGGCATGGTTGGCAGGGTAACCCTGGAGAAAGGCACGGGTATTCTCCAGCAGGGCGTGCTTCTGCCGTTCGACGCCAATCAGATCATCCAGCGTCACGCCGTCGCGTGGCGATACGGCGACCAGCTGCCCGCCGAGAGGGTGAGATTGCCACAGCGCCGCGATATCACGGCTCCAGTCCACGACTGCCGGCTGCTCCGGCAGCCAGCTTTCGACACGATCCAGCAGGCGGCTCACCCGTAGCGCAAGATCCCCATACATCTTCGATTCTCCCTACCATTTGAAAATGGGAACGTCTCGGCTGAAGATGGAAACGTCCCGGATAACAACGCAAAAATGCGCCAAACAGAGCAGACTGGCAGCGCCACGCTACCGACGATGGCGATCGACGTGACAGACGATTGCAGATTGCCGGAAACAGCGTATCTTGTGCCGGTTGATTCCACGGGTCCAGTCGTGGGCGGTGGCGGCCAACCTTGTCTGCCCGGCCCGAGGCGAGCCCTGCTTGATGGAATCGCCGTTTTCACCGCATTTTCCAACCACTTCCCCACCTGACTACTGCCTGGAAAAACGATGCTCTCTCGTTGCCGTCCGTTCTTGGCTCTGACGCTGGTGGCTTTGCTCGGCGGCTGCCTGGCACTGCCTCAGGTCGGCTTGATGCTGGGCCGAATCGCGCTGTCGTCAATGGGCGTGGAAAACGTGCGGATCGGTAACTATCACTTTTCCCCCGGGCTGGAAGGCATCGACGAGCTCTCGCTGCTGAGTTCCGGGCTGGCGCTGGCCGGGCTACCGGTGAATATCGACCTGCCGCTGGCGATGATGCTCCCGGCAAGCGCGCCCTCGATCGCACTTCAGGGCTTCGATTGGCAGCTGCAGGTACCCGGCGCCGAGCTTGTCACTGGCGAGGTCGACGAGCCCGTTCAACTGCAAGGCGGCGAGCCCACCACCGTGACGCTGCCGGTGGCGCTCGAACCGACCGGGCTCGACGAGATGAGCTCGAAAGCCGAACGCGTCTCGTCGCTGCTGGCGCTGGCGCGTCGACTCAGCGCTACGGGGGAACTCCCGGCAGGCAGCCGGCTGTCGTTGACGCCGACGCTGCCGGCCGCCCTCGGTGGCATCGTCACCGCCCCGACATTGACGCTGGATGTCGGCGAGCCGCCAACGACATCGCCAGGTGACCCGCCGGAGAGCGCACCCGGAAACGCAAGCGAGGACGCGAGAGAGAACGCGCCGGGTTGACCACCCCGCCAGGCCGGGTATCTTGAGCGGATCGATAATCCGTCCCGACAAACCGTCATGACGACAGAGCTTCAGGCAGCTCCGGAGATACTCATGGAAGATTCGAAGACTTTCGCATCGCGCCTCACATCGCCCCTCGCATCGAAAAGACCGTCCTCGCGGCTGATCGGCGCGCTCGGCGTCGCCGCACTGCTGAGTGCGTGCAGCACCTCGCCGATGGGCCGCAACCAGCTGGCGTTCTACTCCGATGACGAGCTTTCCCAGATGGGCAAGCAGAGCTTTTCCCAGTACGAACAGGAACTGCCCACGGTCGGCGGCGCGCAGGCGACCTACGTCCAGTGCGTGGCCAAGGCGATCACTGCGGCCGTCCCCGACAGCGCCGGAATTTCCGATTGGGAAGTCAAGGTGTTCAAGGACGACACCGCCAACGCCTTCGCCTTGCCGGGTGGTTATATCGGCGTCAACACCGGGCTGCTCGACGTCGCCACCAATCAGGATCAGCTGGCTGCGGTCATCGGCCACGAAGTCGGGCACGTGCTGGCGCACCACGCCAATGAGCGCGTCTCCACTCAGGCCGCGACACAGAGCGGGCTTTCGGTACTGCAGTCGGTGGCCGGCCTGCAGGGCGCCGGTGGCGAGCAGGTCATGGGGCTGTTGGGCGCAGGCGCCCAGTACGGTGTGATCCTGCCGTTCTCGCGCAAGCAGGAGTCGGAGGCCGATCTGGTCGGGCTGGACCTGATGGCCGACGCAGGCTTCGACCCCAGCTCGAGTATTCAGCTATGGCAGAACATGTCGGCCGAAAGCCAGGGCGAACAGCCTGCCTGGATGTCGACCCACCCCAGCAACGCCCAGCGCATGGAAGCGCTGCATGACCGGCTCAGCGAAGCCGAGCCGCGCTATGAGCAGGCCAAGGCCGACGGGAAGCGGCCCAACTGCAAGGTTTGATTGGGATAAGGACAACATATTCGAAGGTGTTCGAGTTACCACTGACGTGGCGTCAACCGACCTGTTGCTCGTGAATGCGAGGGGGATCCCTTCGCGCCCCCCTTTCTTGACGTCGCATGACGGCGAAACCCTGACCGCTGGAGCGCTGCTCCCGGTTCGGCGCGTAAGCACATCCCTGTGCCGGCGCGCCTCTGGCGACATCCCTGTCGCCAGACCCGTCTCAGCGCTCCAACTGTCAGCACCGTCATGAAGACGTCAGGGGGTGGCAAGTTCGACGTACAGGCTTTGCCGGCCTCTCCGACTACGAGCGCTTACAGCTCCCGCCTCAGCAGCTCCCGCAGCGGCGCGGTATCCGGACGCACCTGACGCCACAGCCAGAACGACTCCGCCGCCTGCTCGATCAGCATGCCGAGTCCGTCGACGGTGCGCGCGCCGTGCTCGGCCGCCCAACGCAGAAATACCGTCGGCTCGGCGGCATACATCATGTCGTAAGCCAGGCCTTCCGCAGCGAACGTCTCGTCGGGTAACGGCGGCAGATCGCCGGCCAGACTGGCACTGGTCGCGTTGATGACCAGATCGAACGGCCCCTCGACGTCATCGAATCCACAGCCGGACACTTCGCCCTTGGCGGCAAACAGCAACGCCAGTTGCTCCGCCTTGGCGACCGTACGGTTGGCGATCGTCAGCGAAGCGATACCGGCATCCAGCAGTGGTTCGATCACCCCACGCGAGGCGCCACCGGCGCCGAGCAACAGCACACGCGCCCCCTCGAGCGGAGCGGCGTGGGCCTGCAGGTCACGGACCAGGCCGACACCGTCGGTGGTATCGCCGTAGGTCTGGCCGTCGCGCCCCACCATCAATGTATTCACGGCACCGGCCAGCTGCGCTCGCGGTGACAGCACCTGCGCCAGCGCATAGGCGTCCTGCTTGAACGGCACCGTGACATTGGCGCCGCGACCGCCGGCTTCGACGAACGCCTGCCAGGCCCCCGCGAAGTCGATCTCGGGCGCTTCGATGGCATCGTAGCGCAGCGATTGCGCGGTCTGCTCGGCGAACGCCCTGTGGATACGTGGTGATTTCGAATGGCCAATGGGATTGCCGAAAACGGCGTAACGGTCGGTCATGACGGTTGGGGTTCCTCGGTTGCGGATAGCCAGTCGCGGGGTTCGAGGAACGCCTGCAGACGCGCCTCCTCGGTGCCGGCCTGCGGCGTCCACTGATACTTCCAGCGCGCCAGCGGTGGCATCGACATCAGAATCGATTCGGTACGTCCGCCACTCTGCAGGCCGAACAACGTGCCGCGGTCCCACACCAGATTGAATTCGACGTAACGCCCGCGGCGGTAGGACTGGAATTCCCGCTCGTGCTCGCCGAAAGGCACCTCGCGACGACGCCGGGCGATCGGCTCGAACGCCTCGAGAAAGCTCTCGCCGACCGAGCGCTGGAAAGCAAAGCACTCCTCGAACGGCCATTCGTTGAGATCATCGAAGAACAGCCCGCCGATGCCGCGCGTCTCGTTACGATGCTTGAGAAAGAAGTACTCGTCGCACCAGGCCTTGAAGCGCGGATAGACGTCGTCGCCGAAGGGATCGCAGGCCGCCTTGGCAACACGATGCCAATGCTGAACGTCTTCGAGATAAGGGTAGTAAGGCGTCAGGTCGTAGCCCCCACCGAACCACCACACGGGTTCCTCACCGGCCTTGTCGGCGATGAAGAAACGGATGTTGCCGTGAACGGTGGGCACGTGCGGATTACGCGGATGCAGTACCCAGGAGACGCCGACGGCGTGGAAACTGCGCCCCGCCAGCTCGGGGCGCGCCGCACTTGCCGAGGGCGGCAGTTTCTCGCCGTAGACATGCGATAAATTGACCCCGCCTTTCTCGAACAGCGCGCCCTCTTCGATCACCCGCGAACGACCGCCACCGCCCTCGGGGCGATCCCAGGTTTCCTCGTGAAAGCGCCCGTCGCCGTCGAGGGCAGTCAGCGCGTCGCTGAGTCGGTCCTGGAACGTGAGCAGGTATTCCTTGACGCGTTCGAGATGAGGATGTGCCACGGTCGTCGTTCCTTCGGGTCCGGAAAATATGAGTTCAGAGAGTGAATCGGGCAGTCTCGCTGCCAGCCGCTCGCGCCCTCAGGCACGCAGGGTCCGGTTGGTCATCAGGTCGCGAATGGTACTCGGCCGATCGCGTCCGCCCAAAGGCCCGTCGACGATGCCGTCCAGCGCCGTGCCGAACGTCTCGCGCACCTGCTCGGCGCTCATCGCCGACGGCTCACCGGCACGATTGGCGGACGTCGACACCAGCGGCCCGCCCCAGGCGGCACATAGCGTCTGTACCAGCGGGTGGTCGCTGACGCGTACCGCCAGGGTGGAATGCTTGCCACGAAGCAGCGGCGAGGCACGGCCGTTATCGGGAACCAACCAGGTATTGGGACCGGGCCAGGTCGCGGTCAGCCGGGCCATCGCCGCGTCGTCGATGCCCTCGAGCCAGGCCGAGAGCTGGCGGATGTCACCGGCGATCAGGATCAGCCCTTTTTCACTGGCGCGACCCTTGAGCGCGATCAACGCGGCCAATGCCCGCTCGTTGTCCGGATCGCAGCCAAGTCCCCAGACGCCTTCGGTGGGATAGGCGATGACCCCGCCGCGCTGGAGCGCCGCGACCGCTGCCGCATACTCTTGCCTCATCCTTGCCTCGTTTTGATCTCTATTCACGAAAAGCTATGCGTCACGAAAAGCTGCGCGTCACGAGAATCTGCACGACATGAATATCGGCGCGAAAGCCGGTACCGGAACCTGAAGGGAAACAAGGGCACCGAGCGTGGCGCAAATTCTAGCATGTCGGCATGGGCTCGGGCCGCGCCTCGACGTCGCACCCGCCCTCACCCGCCTGCCGATCCACAGCTGGCGAATGCTCGGATCGCCAGCCATATTGACTCGTCGTAGGCTCATCGCCAGACAACGACCGACCCTCGTAGACACTCACCGACCTCGACAGACAGTGACCGGCCCTCGACAGACAACCGACAAGGAAACCGACGATGTCCCGTTCTCCACTCTCTCTATCCCTGATCTCGCTGGCGCTGGCCGGCGGGCTGACCGCCTGCGCCCAGCAACCCGCGCAGCCGCCGAGCCAGTCGACGTCGCTTTCCGACGAACTGGTGATGGCGACGGTGTGGATGCAGTCTTCGGGAGAGTACGCCGCGCTCAGCCATCAGGCCTTCAATCTCGCCCGGATGAATCTGGATCGCGCGCTTTCCGCGCCGGGTAACAATCAGCAGCGCCCGCCGGCGATCATCGTCGACGTCGACGAGACCGTTCTCGACAACGCGGCCTACGAGGCGTGGTTGATTGCCAACGACGAGAACTACGCCAGCGACAGCTGGCATCAGTGGGTGGAGAAGGCCAGCGCGGTGCCGATGCCCGGTGCCAAGGCATTTCTGGACTACGCCGCCTCCCGCGGGGTCGAGGTCTTCTATGTCACCAACCGGCGCGAGAACGAGTCCGACGCGACGCTGCGCAACCTGCGCCAGGTCGGCTTCCCCGATGCCGACAGCGAGCATTTCCTGCCGCGCACCGATGCCAGCGACAAGACGCCGCGACGTCAGCGGGTGGCACAGTCGCACTGGGTCGTGCTGCTGATGGGGGACAACCTGGGAGACTTTTCCGCCGGCTTCGATCGCGAGACCGCCGCGGCGCGACGAGCTGCCGTCAACGCGCAGGCCGACGCCTTCGGCAGCCGCTACATCGTACTGCCCAATCCGGCCTACGGCGCCTGGGAAGAAGCGATTTACGGCGGCGACTGGAGCCTGAGCGACGAGGAGAAGTCGCGCGCGCGGCGCAACCATCTGGAAGTGTGGGGCGGGCCAACGACCCAATAGCCCAATAGCCCAGGAACCCAGGAACCCAGGAACCCAGGAACCTGATAGCCCAACAGGCGGCATTCGCGCCTGACGGCCAGAATTCCGTGTCGAAGATGGCCGAGACAAGGGTCGCTCTTAGCGCCCTCGCCGGACCCAGCCGCCGGTGGTCTGCGCAACCCAGCCGTCGAGTTCGAGCTCGAGCAGGCCCAGCTGGAGCTCGGCCACCGACTGCCCGGTGAGCTCGACCAGCAGGTCTACCGGCGTCGGCGCGTCGGTGAGCGCTGCCAACAGCGGCGAGTCGGGTGCGGCGGGCGCAACGTTCGGCGCCGACCGGCTTGCCGTGGACGGCTGCGAGCGATCCCCCGCGATCCGCTGATCCTCCTCGCGGCCCGTCGTCGTGGCGGAGACAGGCAGCTGCCACGGCGCCAGGTCGGCGAGCATGTCGTCGACATCGCGCACCAACGCCGCTTCGCCCTGACGAATCAGGCGCAGGCAGCCCGTCGACTGCGGGTTGTGAATCGACCCGGGTATGGCGAAGACTTCCCGGTCCTGCTCCAGCGCCAGCCTGGCGCTGACCAGCGAACCGCTCTTTTCCGCCGCTTCCACCACCAGCACGCCCTGGGCAAGACCGGTAATCAGGCGGTTGCGACGGGGAAAGAAGCGCGGATGCGCCCGCGTGTCCGGCGGATGTTCGGAGAGCAGCAGTCCCTGCCCTGCCAGCAGTTCCCGGTAGAGGAAAGCGTGGCGCGGCGGATAGATCACGTCCACCCCGCAGCCGAGCACGCCGATGGTCGCGCCGCCCGCCTGCAATGCCGCTCGCTGCGCGGCGCCGTCGATTCCCAGCGCCATGCCGCTAACGATGCAGTAGCCTCTTTCGACCAGATCTCGGGCGAAGCGCATCGCGTTGTCCTGACCTTCCCGGGTGGGTCGCCGGGTACCCACGATCGCCATGGCCGGGCGAGCCAGCACATCGAGATCGCCCTTGGCCCAGACAACGCTCGGCGGGTCCGGCAGCTGATCGAGCAGATCCGGCCACGCCGGATGACCGGGATGCAGCAGATGATGGCGGGGATCTTCGGCTTCCCAGGCGATCGCGGCGTCGACCGAAGCCGTAAGCGGGCTGCGCGCCGGATGTTCCAGCCACAGTCGCAGCGGCTGGGCCAGAGTCGCGGGTAGCGCCGCCAGCCAGCCCTGGGGCCAGTGCAGATCGTCCTCCTCGCGCCAGCGGCGCATCAGCGGCGCCAATTTGGCCGGACCCAGTCCGGGTAGCGCATCCAGCGCCAGCCAGTCGCGAATTCCCAGCGTCATGACCGACACCCGTCGCTGCCGGAGGCGAGCCGGCTCATGGCTGCGCCGATCAAAAAGCCCCTCCGCTCGCCACTGTTTCACGCAGATCCCGCGGCACCACCAGCCGATCGCCCACCGCCAGCGCCTGAGAAGCGCGCATCACCAGGGCGTAACTGAGGTGATCGAAAACACGAAACACCATCACCGCCCCCGCTTCGGTATCCGGTAGCGTCACCCAGGCGTCACGCACGTCGTCACGGACCTTTTCGCCCTGGCGCATGACCTGCAGCACATGGCCCGTCTCGAGGCCGTCCGCGCGGCCGCGGTCGATCGCCACGACATCGTTGCGACCAATGAATCGGACGCCGTCCGGCACCGACAGAATCGTTGCCACCACCGGTGTGTCCGGCGCGCGCGGCAGGAATTCGGTGGCAATACCGCCTTCGTCGAGGGCCAGCAGATAGTCGCCATTACGGATTTCCTGCACCGCATCCAGCACTTGGAGCTCGCCGACGTCGCCGACGTTGCGAATTACCTTTACGTGGCCGAGCCGCTGAAGCTCCAGACCAACGGATGTCATTTCCAATGTCTCTTGACCGGGCGTCGTCTGGTCCGTTGCCTGCTGGGCGGCTTGTCGAGACTGGCCGGTCGGCAACGGCATGCGGTAATCCGTCCCCGGCCGATACACACCCAGCGTGGCCCCCGCCGCTGGCAGATCACCATGGGCATATAACTTATCGCCGGCACCACTCAGCAGCCGCTGGGCCTGACCGGCGACGACCGTCGGCGCGTCGTCGAGAACATCGGGATCGACGATCTGGTAGGCGTCGAGAAAGACCTTGATTCGATCCAGCGGCAATCCGGGCACCGCGTCACGCGTTGGCGCTCGGCGCACACCGGGGGAAAGCCGAACCGGTTGCCCGCGCCCTCGCTCGAGGGAAAGACGCGGCGCGCCTGTGCTCGCCTCCAGATGGATCACGTCTCCGGGGTAGAGCTTCCGCGGCGAAGCCAACTGTGGATTACGCTGCCACAGCTGCTGCCACTGCCACGGCGCGTCGAGAAAGCGCGCGGCGATGCCCCACAGCGTATCGCCTTCACGAACAGTGTAGCTGGCCGGGGCGTCCGCCCTGAGCGAGAGCGAATCAGCCTGAACTGACGATGCCGGCAACGCCGCCACCCCCAGAGCCGCGACCAGCAGCCACCGCCCCGCCACCGAGCGGCAACGACGCGCCCGCCAACCCTGCAAACTGATCATTGCTTTAGTCTTCCCCCGAGGTGAACGCCGACGTCTTCCCGTATAGATCGGCCCCCGCCCTGCGGACTTGAGGATGAGAGCTCGGCGGACTCGAGGTGGAGAGCCAGGCGGACTCGAGCACGAGAAGTCCCCAAGACCCGCCAGGCGGTTCCCCCGTCGACGCTGGCGCTCTACAATAGGCACTACACGTCACTCATGCCGATAGGCACGCAAACGACTATGGCCATCAGAACCATTCTTCAATATCCCGATCCGCGTCTTCGCACCAAGGCGGCGCCGGTCGCTCAGGTCGACGACAGCATCCGTGCGCTGGTCGACGACATGATCGAAACCATGTACGACGCCTCGGGCATCGGCCTGGCCGCGACGCAGATCGACGTTCATCAGCGCGTGATCGTCATGGATGTCAGCGACGACCGTAACGGCCCGCTGGTGCTGATCAACCCGAGCTACGAGCCGCTGGACGATGAGCGCGAGCCGCTGCAGGAAGGCTGCCTGTCGATCCCCGATTACTACGCCGAGGTGCCGCGCGCGCTGCGCGTCCGCCTCAATGCCACCGATCGCGATGGCAACGCCTACGAACTGGACGCCGACGGCCTGCTGGCGCACTGCATCCAGCACGAGTGCGACCATCTCGAAGGCGTGCTGTTCGTCGATTATCTGTCGCCGCTCAAGCGCGACCGGATTCTCAAGAAAATGCAGAAACGGCTGAAGCAGGACGCCTGAGCGTCGCCTCCATCGCCGACCAGGCACCGCCACTCAGGCTTTCAAAGGCCGGCCGTCTCCGTGACGCCGGCCTTTCGTCCTTTCATCCACGGGAGTCACTTCCGTTGTCGGCATCATCCATCAGGAAAAGCATCGAATGAGTCACCGTTGTGAAGGACAGCCGCTGCGGATCCTCTTCGCCGGTACGCCCGATTTCGCCGCCGAGAGCCTAGCGGCCCTGCTCGCCTCCCGCCATCGGGTCGTCGGCGTCTACACGCAGCCGGATCGACCTGCCGGCCGTGGCCGCAAGCTCACGCCCAGCCCGGTCAAGCGGCTGGCGCTCGAGCATGGGCTGGTGGTGGAAACGCCGATCAGCCTCAAGAACGAAGAGGCTCAGCGACGACTGGCCGAATTCGATGCCGACGTGATGATCGTCGTCGCCTACGGCCTGCTGCTGCCGCAGGCGGTGCTCGATATCCCCCGGCTCGGCTGCCTCAACGTGCACGCCTCGCTGCTGCCGCGCTGGCGCGGTGCGGCACCGATCCAGCGTGCCATCGAGGCGGGCGACGTCGAGAGCGGTATCACCCTGATGCAGATGGATGCCGGCCTCGATACCGGCGCCATGCTGCTGATCAAGCGCACCCCGATCGATGACACCACGACCGGCGGCGAACTGCATGACCGACTCGCCGAGCTGGGCGGCCAGACCCTGATCGAAGGCGTCGACGCGCTGGCCGCGCAGGATCTGACCTCGACGCCGCAGCCGGAGGCCGGTGTCACCTACGCCAGCAAGCTCTCGAAGCCGGAAGCGGAGCTCGACTTCAGCCAATCAGCGGTCGCGCTGTCACGCCAGATTCGCGCCTTCAATCCCTGGCCGGTGGCCTGGACACGACTCGACGGCGAGCCCCTGCGGCTGTGGTTCGCGACCCCGGAAGCCGAGATCGAGAGCTCCGAACTCGGCAGTCCTGAACTCGGCAGTCCTGAACTCGGAGAGCAGAACGTCAAGCCCGGAACGCTGCTCGAACCCGCCTCGGATGCCATCCGAATCGCTTGTGGCGACGGTGGCCGCGAGGTTCTGCGCGTGAGCCAGCTGCAGATGCCTGGCGGCAAGCCGCTGGCGGCCCGCGACCTGCTCAACGCCAACCATCCCCGGCTCGCACCCGGGCAGTGCTTGGGGCCAGGTTTCGATCAACGTTCCGGCCAACCACTCGATCCGTCATCCAAGGAAGCCGCCCAATGAATCCTGGCGATACTCGCGCGTTTGCCGCGCAACTGCTGGTACCGGTACTGAACGGCAAGGGCTCGCTGTCGAGCCTGGACGCCGATCTGGCCTCCAGCGTGATCAAGGAGCGCGATCGCGGCTTCGTCAAGGCGCTGTGCTTCGGCGTATGTCGCACGCATCCGCGACTGGAAGCCCTCGCCAACCAGCTGCTGCGCGAGCCCCTGAAAGCGCGCGACACCGACATCCAGGCGCTGCTGCTGATCGGCCTGTATCAGATTCTGCACATGCGGGTGCCGCCCCACGCCGCCGTCAGCGAAACCGCCGGTGCCGCTCGCGCCTTCGGCAAGGGGTGGGCGACGAAGGTGCTCAATGGCTGTCTGCGCCGCTTCCAGCGCGAATCGGTGGCGCTGCAGGCCAAGGTCGACCGCGATGCGCCGGTAGCGCTGTGGCATCCCGCCTGGCTGCTACTGGAGTTTCGCGACGCCTGGCCGGAATACTGGCGGGCGATCTGCGAAGCCAACAACGAGCCGGGGCCGATGACCCTGCGCGTCAATCGCCGCCGCGTCACCCGCGAGGATTATCTCCAGCGTCTAACGACCGCCGGCCTGTCGGCATCGCCCTGCGCCGTCGCCGAGGACGGTATCCAGCTGGAAAGCCCCTGCGACGTGACCCAGCTCCCCGGTTTCGCCGAAGGCGACGTCAGCGTTCAGGACGAATCCGCGCAGCTCTGTGCCGAGCTGCTGGCACCGGTATTGCAGGACAGCAACGACAGGCGCGTACTCGATGCCTGCAGCGCCCCCGGCGGCAAGACGGCCCACCTGCTCGAACGCTTCGATGCTCGACTCACCGCGCTGGACGTCGACGCCACTCGCCTCAAACGCGTGGCGACGACGCTGCAGCGCCTGCATCTGGACGCCACGCTGCACGCCGCCGATGCCAGCGCGGCGAGCGCCGACGACAGCTGGTGGGATGGCGAGCCCTTCGATGCGATTCTGCTCGACGCGCCCTGCTCCGGCACCGGCGTCATTCGCCGCCATCCCGACATCAAGCTCGCGCGCCGTCACAGCGATATCGCCGAACTGGCCGCGCTGCAGGCGCGACTGCTCGCGTCGCTGTGGGCCAAGCTCGCGCCGGGCGGCACGCTGCTCTACGCCACCTGCTCGGTGCTGCCGGTGGAGAACGCGACACAGATCGAAAAATTTCTGGCCCGTACGCCGGATGCCGTCGCCGATATGCCCGACGATCTGAGCTGGGGCCGCCCCGCCGGCCAGGGCCAGCAGCTGTTGCCGGCTGCCACCGGCCACGATGGCTTCTTCTACGCTCGCCTGCGCAAGCAAGCCTGACCTGGAGACAGGATCCACGTCGGGGTGGCTCGCCGCCCCGACGTGCTGTCACGTCTCTCCCGCGCTTCTCACTTGCGACATGCCCATCCGCCTTCGATACTGGAACTGAATTCGCCATTCAGGAAGCGCCGGCCGTGCCTGACAACGAGGTTTTCGAAACGGACGTTCTCGCTACGGAAGTTCCCAATACCGAGGCTCCCGAGACCGAGTCTCCCGATACCGAGGCTACTAGTACTGAGTCTTCCGAGATCGAGTCTCCCGATACCCGGCACCGCACCGAGACGCAGCCCGCGGGGCTGGCACTCGGCGGCATCTCTTCGCATAGCGCCCTGATCATCGTCGACGTGCAGCCGGACTTCATGCCCGGCGGCGCGCTTGCCTGCGCCCAGGGCGACGAGATTCTGCTGGGGCTCGAATGGCTGCTGGCCCAGCAAGCCTTCGACCATGTCGTGGCGACCCAGGACTGGCACCCGGCCGGGCACGTGTCGTTTGCCTCCAAGCACCCGCCGCATCAGCCGTTCGAAGCGCTCGAATTTTACGGCCACTCCCAGACGCTATGGCCCGACCACTGCATTCAGCGCACCGAAGGAGCGGCGCTGCATCCGGCCATCGACTGGTCCTGTTGCGACGCGATCATTCGCAAGGGCACCGATCCCGCCATCGACTCCTACAGCGCCTTTCGAAACAACGTCGGCCCCGACGGCCATCGCCCCGCCACCGGGCTGGCCGGCTGGCTGCGCGACCGACGCGTCACCGATGTTTATGTCTGCGGCCTGGCCCGCGATGTCTGCGTGCTGTGGACCGCGGAGGATGCCGTGGCGGCCGGCTTCAAGACTCATTTTCTCTGGTCGTTGACGCGCCCGGTCACTTACGAGACCGACGACATCACGCGTCAGCGACTTTCGGAGCTGGGTGTCGTCATCGTCGACACCTGAGTTTTCAGCGCCTCGCAGGACGCAGGCGCTCTGTCACCCACGCGTTTTCACCGACCACTTTCACCAACTACGTTCACCGACCACGTTCACCCAAGCAAGGAGCATCAACATGAGCGACCACGTCTACAAGCAGATCGAACTGACCGGCTCTTCCCCCACCAGCATCGAGGATGCCGTACAGAACGCCCTGCAGAAGGCCAGCAAGACCGTTCACGGCATGCGCTGGTTCGAGGTCACCGAAACCCGCGGCCACCTGGAGGACAATAAGCTTGCCCACTGGCAGGTCACCATCAAGGTCGGCGTCACGATGGATTGAGAAGCGCTACCCGGCGGGGCGATTTCGCCCCGCCGACCAGTTGTCGACCACGGTCCTGTCATTCAGCCTGTCGGCTCGTTATGCTACGCGCTGATTTCGGCGCCGGACGGCATGATATCGCCGCTCCTGCGCCGGTAAACTGACAGGCGGCCCGCCGTGCTTCCGTGAAGGTTTGGCATGAAAATTATCATACTAGGTGCCGGTCAGGTCGGCGGCACGCTGGCCGAGCATCTGGCCCACGAAGAGAACGACATCACCGTCGTCGATATCAACGAAGAGCGGCTGCGCGAACTGCAGAACCGGCTCGATATCCGCACGGTGATCGGCACGGCGTCCTACCCCAATATTCTGCGTCAGGCCGGTGGCGAGGATGCGGACATGCTGATCGCGGTGACCAGCTCCGACGAGATCAACATGATCGCCTGTCAGGTCGCGCACACACTGTTCCGCACGCCGACCAAGATCGGTCGCGTGCGCTCGACGGCCTACCTGACACGCAAGAGCCTGTTCTCCAACGACGCCATTCCCGTGGACGTCCTGATTAGCCCCGAACAGGTAGTGACCGACCATATTCGCCGCCTGATCGAGTATCCCGGCGCGCTGCAGGTTCTCGATTTCGCCGGTGGCCTGGTCCAGTTGGTGGCGGTCAAGGCCTATTACGGCGGTCCGCTGGTGGGTCAGGAATTGGGCTTTCTGCGCCGCCACATGCCGAACATCGACACACGCGTGGCGGCGATCTACCGCCGCGACCGGCCGATCATCCCCACCGGTGACACCGTGATCGAGGCCGACGACGAGGTGTTCTTCATCGCCGCGCGCCGCGATATCCGCACCGTGATGGGCGAGCTGCGCAAGGTCGACCGCGACTTCCGCCGCGTATTGATCGCCGGCGGCGGCAACATCGGCGAACGCCTGGCCGAAACCCTGGAACACAAGCATCAGGTCAAGATCATCGAGCATGATCTGACCCGCTGCGGCGCGCTGTCCGAACGCCTCGACCGCACCGTGGTGCTGCACGGCAGCGCCACCAGCAAGCGGTTGATGCTCGAAGAGAACATCGAGGACTGCGACATCTACTGCGCGCTGACCAACGACGACGAGGTCAACATCATGTCGTCGATGCTGGCCAAGCGTCTCGGCGCCAAGAAGGTGCTGACGCTGATCAACAACGCCGCCTACGTGGATCTGGTACAGGGCGGCGAGATCGATATCGCGATCTCGCCCCAGCAGACCACCATCGGCAGCCTGCTGACCCATGTGCGGCGTGGCGATATCGTCAACGTGCACTCGCTGCGGCGCGGCGCCGCCGAGGCGATCGAGGCCATCGCCCACGGCGACAAACGCTCCTCTCGCGTGGTCGGGCGCACGATCGGTGAAGTCGACCTGCCCAGCGGCACCAGCATCGGTGCCATCGTGCGCGGCAAGGAGGTCCTGATCGCCCACGACGACGTCATGATCGCGACCGGCGACCACCTGATCCTGTTCGTCATCGACAAGCGTCGAATCCGCGACGTCGAACGGCTGTTTCAGGTCGGCCTGACCTTCTTCTGATGTCCGACGTCGCCACCCTAACCGTCGTGCGCCCGACCACCCATCCTTCTCGCCCGGCAGGGAGCGCCGCCTCTTGAGTTTTCTGGTGATTCTACGAATCGTCGGGCTGCTGTTGATGGTGTTCAGCCTGACCATGGTCCCGCCCATGGTCATCGCCCGGATCTTCCACGACGGCAACTGGTACGCCTTCGGCACCGGCATGGCGATCTCGATCGTCACCGGCGCCCTGCTCTACTGGCCCAATCGCCACGCCAAACGCGAGCTGCGTACCCGTGACGGGTTCATCATCACCGTGCTGTTCTGGAGCGTGCTCGGGCTGTTCGGGACCATCCCGTTCATGGTCTCCGAAGCGCCGTCGATGTCGTTCACCGACGCGGTATTCGAATCGTTCTCGGGCCTCACCACTACCGGCGCCACGGTGCTCAGCGGCATCGACCACCTGCCGGCATCGATCCGCTTCTACCGCCAGCAGCTGCAATGGCTCGGCGGCATGGGGATCGTGGTACTCGCAGTGGCGATTCTGCCGACGCTCGGCATCGGCGGCATGCAGCTCTACCGCACCGAGATTCCCGGGCCGCTGAAGGACTCCAAGCTGACCCCGCGAATCACCGAGACGGCCAAGGCGCTGTGGTACATCTATCTGATCCTGACCGTGGTCTGCGCACTGGCCTACTGGGGCGCGGGGATGAACTGGTTCGACGCCATCGGCCACAGCTTCGCCACCGTCGCCGTCGGCGGCTTCTCCACCTACGACGCCAGCATTTCGCATTTCGACAGCGCCACCATCGAGATGATCTGCGTGTTTTTCATGATCATCTCCTCGGTCAGCTTCGGCCTGCACTTTGCGGTGTGGCGCGAGCGACGCCTGCTGCAGTACATCCGCGATCCGGAATTCCGCTTCTTCGTGACCTTTCTGGTGCTGCTGGTCACGATCACCATCATCACCCTTTTCGCCACCGGCACCTACCACGACGCCACCGGTATTCGCCACGGCCTGTTCGAAGCGGTCTCGGTGGCGACCACGTCCGGTTTCAGCGTGGCCGACTTCACGCTGTGGCCCGGCGTGCTGCCGATCATGCTGTTCATGGCGGCGTTCGTCGGCGCCTGTTCCGGCTCGGCGGGCGGCGGTATCAAGGTGATCCGGATCCTGCTGATCCTCAAGCAGGGCATTCGCGAGATTCATCGCCTGATTCACCCGAATGCCATATTCGCGGTCAAGGTCGGCAAGATGCGTATTTCGGAAGGCGTCGCCGAAGCCGTCTGGGGTTTCTTTTCGGTCTACATGATGCTTTTCGTAGTGATGCTGCTGGCCCTGCTCGCCACCGGCATGGATCAGGTGACGGCGTGGTCGGCGATCGGCTCGTCGCTCAATAACCTCGGCCCGGGACTGGGCAAGGTCTCCACCGACTACGGCGACATCCCCAGCATCGCCAAGTGGATTCTGGTGCTGGCGATGATGCTGGGCCGGCTGGAGATCTTCACCATTCTGGTGCTGTTCACGCCGGCCTTCTGGCGCCGCTGAGGCCGAAACGATCGACCGTCGAGCTGGCCTTCTTCCGGGTACGGGGCAGATGGCGATGATAGAATGCCCCGCTTCGCCACCATCATTGCCATTACCACAGCCATCACGATGGCCGTCAGCCTCGCCACCCGGCAACCTCAAGAGAGCGTCATGTCCGCCAGTTCCGAATCCCGTACCGCCTCTTCGCCCCGGTTTCGCATCGGTCTCATTCCCCAGATTCTGATCGGCATCGCCGCAGGGCTGATTCTGGCGTCACTGGCGCCCTCGATCGCCTCAACGTTTGCCATCCTCGGGGATCTGTTCATCGGCGCGCTCAAGGCGGTGGCGCCGATTCTGGTTTTCGTGCTGGTCATGGCCGCGATCGCCGGCCATCAGCGCGGCCAGCCGACCCAGATTCGCGGCGTGCTGATGCTCTATCTGATCGGCACCCTGGTCGCCGCGCTGGTCGCGGTGACCGCCAGCTTCGCCTTCCCGACGACGCTGATCCTCGACGCACCCAGCGCCGACGGCACGCCGCCGACGGGCGTCGTCGAGATTCTCCGCAATCTGGCCATGAGTGCGGTGGACAACCCGGTACATGCGCTGACCGAGGCGAACTTCATCGGCATCCTGGCGTGGGCGGTCGGGCTCGGCCTGCTGCTCCGCCGCGCCAATGACACCACGCGCCGGGCACTGGGCGATCTCTCCGACGCCGTCTCCGGACTGGTGCGCTGGATCATTCGTTTCGCGCCGCTGGGCATCTTCGGTCTGGTCGCCGACACCTTCGCCTCGACCGGCATGAGCGCGCTGGTCGACTACGCCCAGCTGCTGGTGGTTCTGCTCGGCTGCATGGCCTTCGTGGCGCTGGTGACCAACCCGCTGATCGTGTTCCTCTACATCCGCCGCAACCCCTACCCGCTGGTTTTCGCCTGTCTTCGCGGCAGTGCCATTACCGCGTTCTTCACCCGCAGCAGCGCGGCCAACATCCCGGTCAACCTGGCGCTGTGCGAGCGGCTGGACCTGCACACCGACACCTATTCCGTTTCGATTCCGCTGGGCGCCACGATCAACATGTCCGGCGCCGCAGTGACGATCACGGTGATGACGCTGGCCGCCGTCAATACCCTGGGAATCGACGTCGATTTCGCCACGGCGGTACTGCTGTGCGTGGTTTCCGCGCTGGCCGCGTGCGGGGTTTCCGGTGTCGCCGGCGGCTCGCTGCTGCTGATCCCGATGGCGGCGAGCCTGTTCGGCATCTCGGCCGACGTCGCCATGCAGGTGGTGGCGATCGGCTTCGTCATCAGCGTGCTGCAGGACGCCACCGAAACGGCGCTCAACTCTTCCACCGATGTGCTGTTCACTGCCGCCGCCTGCCGTTCGCCCCACGCCGAAGCCCACCTTGCCGGCCGCGATTGATCCGCGAGCGGGACGCGCGCGGGGAAGCCGCCCGCGCTTGATGGCAAGACGCCCGCGGGGGTGACAGAAGACGTCAGCCCTCGCCCGCCGCCACTTCTCACTCCACACCCCCCACTACGCATCGCCGGTTTTCGCAGTCAATCGCTTGGAATTGGCGGCACGACGTGCAATATGGGGCGAGGATCTCTCAGCTTACAATCATTCAGCTTACGATCTTTCCGCCTTATCTCTTTCAGCCTGGAACGCCCTTGATGTCTGACACCGCTGCCGGACCTCGCGAGACCGTCAATCTCGCCGATCATCATCTGACGCTGCTGGGTACCGCCCACGTTTCCCAGGCCAGCGCCGACGAGGTTCGCGAACTGATTCGTTCCGGCGAATTCGATGCCGTCGCGATCGAACTCTGCACCTCGCGCCATCAGAGCCTGGTCCAGCCCAACGCCATGGCCAAGCTCGACCTGTTCCAAGTCCTCAAGCAGGGCAAGGCCGGGATGGTCGCCGCCAGTCTGGCGCTGGGCGCGTTCCAGCAACGGGTCGCCGAGCAATCCGGGATCGAGCCCGGGGCGGAGATGCGCACGGCGGTCAAGGAGACGCAGCGTGCCGGGCTGCCGCTCTATCTGATCGATCGCGAGATCGGGGTGACGCTCAAGCGCATCTATCAGAACGTGCCCTGGTACAAGCGCTTCAGCCTGATCTCCGGTCTCCTGGGTAGCGTACTGTCGCGCCAGAAGGTCTCGAGCGAAGAGATCGAAAAGCTCAAGCAGGGGGACGTGCTCGAGTCCACTTTCGCCGAATTCGCCGAACAGTCCCAGACGCTCTATGAACCGCTGATCACCGAGCGCGACCGCTATATGGCGCTCAAGCTGGTCGAGGAACTGCCGGACGGCAGCGCCAAGCGCGTGCTGGTGGTGATTGGCGCCGGCCACCTCAAGGGCATGACGGACCATCTGCAGACCTTGAACCAGCAGACGCCCGAACTCGATGCCGTGATCCAGGAACGTGCCAATTTGGAGGCGACCGCTCCCCGTTCGCGCTGGTGGAAGGTGATCCCGTGGGTGATCGTCGCCCTGGTCCTGACCGGCTTCGCTATCGGGTTCAGTCGCGATACGTCACTCGGCTGGTCGCTGGTGGGCGAATGGGTACTGATCAATGGCAGCTTCTCCGCGCTTGGCGCACTGATCGCCCTAGCGCATCCGCTGACGATCATCGCCGCCTTCGTCGGCGCCCCGCTGACCTCGCTCAACCCGACCATCGGTGTCGGCTTCGTGACCGCCGGCGTCGAGCTCTATCTTCGCCGCCCCACCGTCGGCGACTTCTCGCGGCTGCGCAGCGACGTCAGCCATTGGCAGGGCTGGTGGCGCAATCGCGTCGCCCGCACGCTGCTGGTATTCCTGCTATCGAGCGTAGGCTCCGCCATCGCGACCTGGGTCGCCGGTCTGCGCATCGCCGGCCAGCTGTTCGGCTGATGGCTCTGACTGATGAACGCGCCGTCCAGCCCGGCCGGCGCTTGAATCCCCCGAAAGCGACTCCATATCGAGCTTGAAGTCGTCAACCACACCGGTTTCAGACGCGTCGAAAAAAATTCAAGGATTGGCATTTCGACCGCTTGAAAACGAATTCGACGGCCCTATTTAACATAACGTCGAGATTGAGCAGTCGCGAACGGCATCATCGATGCGTTCGTTCTCGACGGCAGATGCCGCCAAGCGGGTCTGCGATCCGGCGCTCCGGAATGGGTCCGGGCGTCAGTAAAGCTTCGCTGTCAATCAGGGGGTTATTACCATGAACACACTGTCACTCTCCCCGCTGTTCCGTCGCTCCGTGGGCTTCGACCGTCTCAACGACCTGTTCGAATCCTCGCTGCAGAACGACGTACCCAGCTATCCGCCGTACAACGTCGAGAAATACGGCGATAACGACTATCGGATCGCCGTCGCCACGGCGGGATTCGCCGAGCAGGAACTCGACGTCAATGTCGAAAAGCGGGTGCTGACGATCACCGCGGGTAAAGGCGAGCGCCAGGAAGACGACCGAGTGCAGTATCTGCATCAGGGCATCGCCCAGCGCGCCTTCAAGCTGTCGTTCCGGCTCGACGAGAACATCGAAGTCCAGGGCGCCCGGCTCGAAAATGGCCTGTTGATCGTCGATCTGCTGCGCGTGATTCCCGAAGAGCAGCGGCCACGCCAGATTCCGATCAATGGCAGTCAACGCCGCCTGACCGAGGCTCAGCCGACCACGGAGACAGTCACTAGCTGACACCTGAGCCGCATGAGGGCCCGCCGCCAAGCCAATGGCGGCCGACCAGACGAAGACGCCCCCGACGGAGAGATCCGTCGGGGGCGTCGTCTTGTCAGGCTCGTCTTGTCAGGACCAGAATCCGAATGCTGTCAGCGTGATGGCGCCGTTGCGGGCGATTCGCCGAGCACGCCCTGCGCTCTTGCCATTGCATAGGCCGCCTTGGGGCCATGCCATAACGTAGGGACCAGGATCAGTGCCACCGGCACCGCGGGGATCACCAGAAACTGCTGCAGTACGCTGACCTGGCCTTCGCCCATGGCCAGCAGAATCGCCGCCATCAACGCGAAAACGATACCCCAGAATGCCCGCAGCGCGGTGCTCGGCTCATCGTTGCCGGCACACACCACGGAGACGGCATAGCTCATCGAGTCACCGGTGGTGGCCACGAACACGGTGGTCAGCACGAGCACGGCCAGCGCCATCCAGGTGCCGCCGGGCAGTGCCTGGGCGACGGTCAAGGTGGCGATATCGAACTGGAAGCTCTTCAGCGGTTCGGCGAGATCGATCGCGCCGCTCAGCTGGTAGAAAATGCCCGAACCGCCCAGCAGCGTGAACCAGACCGTGGTGACGATGGGCGCCAGCACGGCCGTGGCAATGATCATTTCACGCACCGTCCGCCCGCGGGAGATCCGAGTGACGAAGATCGCCATCGGCGGCGCGAAACCAATGAACCAGGCAAAGAAGAAGACCGTCCACCACTTCATCCAGCTCGGTGACGCCGTGACCGTGGTCATGGTCGACATTTCGAAGAAGTGCCCAAGATAGGTACCGAAACCCTGGAACCAGCTGTCGACCAGGAACTGCGTCGGCCCGAACAGCAGGATGATGGCGCCGATCACCAATGCCAGAATCACGTTCATACGGCTCAGAAACTGGATGCCGCGATCGATGCCGGTAACGGCCGAGGTCACGTAGATCGCACCCAGCACTGCCAGAATGCCCAGCTCGACCGCGTAGCCGCCCGGCAGACCGAACAGATCGTGAAGCCCGAAGCTCACCTGCGTGGCCAGAAAGCCCAGCGGCCCTACCGTACCCGCGGTGACGGCGATCGCGCAGATGGCATCGACCACGCCGCCGAGGAACCCCTTCACCAGCCGGTCGCCGAAGACCGGCGCCAGCAGCGTCCTCGGCTGCAAAGGCATGCCACGCTGATAGTGCTGATGCGACAAAATCGCCACCGGCAGCGTGCCGAGAATCGCCCAGCCAGTGAACCCCCAATGGAAAAAGGCCTGGGCCAGCGCGTTGGGAATGGCTTCCGCGGTGCCGGGCTGGGAGTCGAACGCCGGCGGCGTGACCACGAAGTGATAGATCGGCTCGCCTGCGGCGAAGAACACCCCGCCACCTGCCAGCAGCGTACACAGAATGATCGATACCCACCGGAACGTGCTCATGTCGGGCCGTGATTGCGAACCGATTCGCGCGCGCCCGGCCGGCGAGACGGCGACACCGATGGCAATGAAAAACGTCAGCAGCATCAGCAGCTGGAACAGGCTGCCAAAGGTCTTGGCGGACCAGGTAAAGCCGATATCGATCACCTGGGCGACCGTATCCGGCGCGATTGCCGATGCGGCCAGAAAGATCAGGATGAAACCGATGGTCAGTACAAGTACGACGGGATCGCCAAAACGGCCACCCTGCATCGATGGCACGTTGGTGTCGGAGGTCATATCAGAGGGAGGGTTCTTTAGGCATGAAGCGCGCCACAATACCGACCTTAGTCGTAGATCGCAAATCCAACCGCCGCCCTTTTTCCCACTTCGCTTTTCCAACTTCTCTGCGCCAACAATCTCGCCCCCTACCAAAAACGCCCCCGATGACCAGCTACCGTGGGCGTTGCACTCATGGATTGGCGATGGGGTCAGTCAGCGAGCCCGGCCGCGCGGGTATCGCCTAGCAGGCCCTGCTCTCGCGCCATCGCGTAGGCGGACTTCGGTCCGTGCCAGAGGGTCGGCAGCAGCACCAGTGACACGGGAATCGCCGAAATCACGATGAATTGCTGGAGTACGCTGATCTGACCGGCGCCCATCTTCAGCAATATCGCCGCCATCAATGCCATCGCCACGCCCCAGAAAGCGCGCAGCGCGGGCTTGGGCTCATCATGACCCGCGCACACCACGGAAATGGCATAGCTCATTGAATCTCCCGTGGTCGCCACGAAGATCGTGGTCAGCAGCAGAATCGCCAACGCCATGAAGACACCGCCCGGCAACGCCTGCGCTACCGTCAGCGTGGCGACGTCGAAACGGAAGTTCTGCAACGGTTCGGTGAGGTCGATGAGGCCATGAAGCTGGTAGAAGATCCCTGAACCCCCGAGCAGCGTGAACCATGCCGTGGTCGCCAGCGGCGCAAGAATCGCGACGGCAACGATCATTTCGCGAATGCTGCGGCCTTTGGAGATCCGCGCCACGAAGATCGCCATCAACGGCGCGTAGCCGATGAACCAGGCGAAGAAGAACACCGTCCACCATTTCATCCACCAGGCCGGCGCGGTCTGTGCGGTCATCGAAGCCATCTCGAAGAACGACCCCAAATAAGTGCCGAAGCCCTGGAACCAGGCATCGGCGAGAAATTGCGTCGGACCGAACACCAAAATCACTGCCGCGATGGCCATCGCCAGAATCACGTTGAAACGACTGAGAATCTGAATGCCTCGATCGATCCCCGTCACCGCTGAGGTCACGTAGATAGCGCCCAGAATCGCCATGATGATCAACTGGGTGCCGTAGCCGTCCATCAGGCCGAAAAGCTCATGAAAGCCGAAGCTGACCTGGGTAGCGAGAAAGCCGATCGGGCCGACCGTACCCGCCACCAGCGCGATGACACAGACCGCATCGACCACGCTGCCCAGCACGCCACGGACTCGACGTTCGCCAATCATCGGCGCCAGCAGCGTGCGCGGCTGAAGCGGCAGCCCGCGATGATAATGCTGATGCGCCAGCACGATGGCCGGCAGCGTGCCGAGTACGGCCCAGGCCAGAAAGCCCCAATGCATGAATGATTGTGCCAGGGCAGCCGGGACGGCAGCCGCGGTATCGGGTTCGGTATCGAAGGCCGGGGGCGTGACTACGAAATGGTAGACCGGCTCGCCGGCGGCGAAGAACACGCCGCCACCTGCCAGCAGGGTACACAGGATGATCGAGATCCATTTGAACGTGCTCATCTCGGGGCGATCCGTGCCGCCGATGCGCGCGCGGCCGGCTGGCGAGATCGCGATACCGAGCGCGATGAAGAACGTCAGTAGCAGCAGCAACTGGAAAAAACTGCCGAACGTTGCGGCTGTCCAGGTGAAGCCGGCGCCAATGGCATCAGTCACAGCGTCGGGAGAGATCGCTGAAAACAGCACAAATGCGACGATGAAACCGATGGTCAGTACTAGAACCACGGGATCGCCAAATTGGCCACGCCGAGCGGCCGGCATGTTGTTGTCGGAGGTCATATCAGATCGGTTCTTTAAGCATGAAGGGCTAGACCCTACCGACCTTGGTCGTAGACCGCAAATGTGTCCAACGCCTTTGCTGCACAAGCAAATGCCGATCTACAACAAAAAGCCAATGGTGAAATGCTGCGAATTGGTTCTAATCTCAGAGTGAACTTCGCCGTCGGGGGTACGATCCATGAAAAGCACGTCGTTCATCACGGAAAGTCTGCTGCTTCGCTGTCGCAGAGAACAAGCCAACCAGTTCAAGCGTTCGCGGCAAAGCTTCGACCCAACCTCTCTCGATGATCGCAAGGAGCTTTCGCTACTGGTGGAGGAAGCGATCCGCGAAGGCGAGAACTATACCTCCATCGTCCACGGCCATCGCGATATCGGCCTGACAGAGCGCGACCTGCAGGATCTCATCGGTCCCGAAAATGCCATTCGCGAACGCATCGACCGCTTTCAGCAGATTTGACCCTCCTGTATTAGCCCTCGCAGTGACGCCGATATCGCTCGGATTCGGCGTCCAGGGTCACGCGCTCGTTGACCTTGCTATAGTAAAAAGGTGAGGCGTCTCGGCCATGTTCGGCAGTCTGATAAAGCCCGCACACGCCGTAGCCCTTCTGCACCTCCTTCATTGCCTGCAACTCGATCTCGCGGTCGGAGCCCAGTTGCTGTGAAATCAGCGCCTTGATGTCGTCATCGACTTGGCTGTCCGAGATGGCCTGGCCGCCGAAGATGATGGCGGCTACCACCAATATGGCGACGACGGGAATGTAGAGGTTGTGCATGCAGAGTCGTTATCTGGCTGATAGGTGAGACGCGATGATAACGGATCACGTCTCGATGCGCACAAGCCAGGCTGGTCTGGCCTCACCCGGCAGGAAAGATTGCCCAAAACATCAATTATGTAATAACATAACAAAATTACCCGAACAGGAGATTCCCATGAAAAACGGCATTCATCCCGACTATCGCCAGATCATCTTCCACGACACCAGCGTCAACGAGTACTTCAAGATTGGTTCGACCATGACCTCGGACGAAACGATCGAGTGGGAAGACGGCAACACCTACCCGCTCGTTCATCTCGACATCTCCTCGGCCTCGCACCCGTTCTACACCGGGAAGCAGCGCGAGGTCGGCACCGAAGGCCGCGCCGCGCAGTTCAAGCGCCGCTTCGGCAGCATCGCTGCGCGTCGCCAGAGCTAAGCAGTATCTTCAGCCACCCCCAGCCGATCTAGCAGCTGGGGGTTTTGGTCTATCGCGTGCTACGCGCTTTTACCCGTCCTGCCGCCGCATCAGGTGCTTCTGCATCCATAAAGCGCTGAGGTACTGGCCGTTCTTGATCGCATAGTCCTCGAAGATCCCGACGCGACGAAATCCGAATTTCTCATGCAGCGCTATGGAGCTTTCATTCGGTAAGGCAATACCTGCGACGGCGAGATTCAGCTCCTGTTCACTCAGACGGCTGAATAACGCTGAATAAAGTCGTGTGCCGATACCGCGTCTTGCCCTGTCAGGAGCCAGGTAGATGGTGGTTTCCACCGTTTGGCAAAACGCCGAGGTCTTACGATAGGGTTGCGAACCCGCGAAGCCTTCGACCTGACCCCCTTCCACAGCCACGAGCAGCTGATACCGTGAGTTCCTAGCAAACAGGGAAAACCACTCCCGCCTATCTACCAGTGTCAGGGGCGACGTTTCGAATCGGGCATTGGTGTGCAGGATATAGTGATTGAAGATATCCGTGATGGCGGAGAGGTGGTGACTGTCGGCGTCGACGATCTGCATGGCGGCCATGCCTTGAAAGGTCCCGTGGCCTGCCTGAAGCTCGGAGGCAGGAACGTCAATGAATAATATGAACACACAAAAACACCAAGGCCCGCGTTAGCGGGCCTTGGTGCTGGAAGCTCTATCGCCCTAAGGCGAAGAATCTACCGAAAGTCTTAGAGCGGCTTGATGTTAGCAGCCTGAAGACCTTTTTTGCCCTGAGTGACGTCGAAAGAAACTTCCTGACCGTCCTGCAGAGACTTGAAGCCGTCGGCTTGGATCTCGGAGAAGTGTGCGAACAGGTCGTCGCCACCGTCTGCCGGAGAAATGAAGCCAAAGCCTTTAGTGTCGTTGAACCACTTAACTGTGCCAGTTGCCATGTTACGAATTCCTTTAATGCGCTTAACGCTTAATTACGATTGCCGGGTGCTACCCGATATAGTGGGTAAAACAAGGGGATATAACCAGGCTACCGAATGATTCGAGTGCAACTGACAATATGCGACTTGCTAACCAACTAGGCCGTCAGTTTGCGCTCTCATCGTCACCCCGTCAACCCCTGTGTTCATCGGAAAGCGAGAAACTTTCCATCTCGGCCTACAGACCGAAATTTTCCCCACAGAGAGATCATAGCCTCTCTTCCCTCACTTCGCAGCCTGCACTCTCAAATGTTCGGCTGCAAGGTGCGATTGACACGAGTGTAAGCCTCTCCCGCGCTAGCGCTGACCCGGCGACATCCCCACGCCACCTCTCTTTTTCAGACGCGATCAGTCTCTCCAGAAATCGCCTCGACCAACCCAAGAACCGCACTGGAGTATCTCTTGCGCCCGGTTCGGATGACGTAAACGATCGGCGGCGGCTCAGGAAACGCGGCCTTCATGATCTCCAACTCGGGTGTGATGTGGCGGCTATTCAAGAGTGTCACGCCCAACCCGGAGAGCACTGCCGACACGACACCAGCGATGCTCCCGCAGGTCATGACGGTAGTGAAACCCGGGGGGTGCGACTGCCCGACCTCCATCGCCCACTGACGGTAGAAACAGTCATCATCGAACGCAACGAGCGGTAACGGTCGACCCGTATCAAGCGAAAGATCCGGCGATTTCACCCAATGCAGCGGTTCCCGGGCAACCACCACATCCGAAGCTCGCTGACGATGCTCGAACAGCTGTAGAAAGCCGACATCAATCTCGCCCCGGTCGAGCTGACCTTCGATGGTCAGGCTCTGACTGACGCGCGTCTGCACCGCAACCTCCGGATGACGCCGGGCGAATCTTCCCAGAATGCGTGACAGACCGCCGCTGGTCGCATCCTCGGTGACACCTAGCCGGATTCGTCCGCTCAATGGCACCGTCCCCAGGCTGACTATCGCCTCGTCATGCAGCTCCAGAATGCGGCGTGCGTAACGCAACAGTTTTACGCCCTCGGGGGTCAACAATGGCGCTCCGGTGCGCCTCGCCAACAGCTCGCAACCCAGCGCCGTCTCGAGCCGCCGAATCTTGTGCGAGACGGCCGACTGCGTCAGCGCCAGGGAATGGGCACCCCGCGTGATGCCGCCCTGATCGACAACGGCCTGCAGTGCCTGCAACGCCCCCATTTCCAGTCTTGCACTCACTTGCGTCACTCCCAGAGACCGAGCCATACGCGAAGCACGTCAAGGCCAACATGACAAATATCGATTATCATCGTGAAATAACTCATTTGAGTCATGCTGCCAAGTCTCGCAAGCTCATCGAGACACCTCAAGCCGGAGCTGGAACATGAAACCCATCGCGATCGACAACGTATTGATCGACGGCAAACGTATCGCTCACGGCGCCTACGGCAAGGGCGACCCCATCGTGCTGCTGCATGGCACGCCCTTCTCTTCTCTCATCTGGCGCCATGTGATGCCCAGGCTGGTCGAGGCCGGCTACCGCGTTCATCTCTTCGATCTGCTGGGTTACGGTCACTCCGAGCGCCCCTGGGACCCTTCGGTCGACACCTCGATTTCCGCTCAGGTCCCGGTGCTGGAAAAGCTGATGGATCACTGGGGGCTGGAGACAGCGCATCTCGTCGCGCATGACTTCGGCGGCGGCATCGCCCAACGTTTCGGCATTTTCCAGCCCCACCGAGTGCGCTCGCTCATGCTCATCGACGTGGTGAGTTACGACAGCTACCCCTCGCCACGCACCCGCCAACAGATGGCTGCAGGGCTGGAAAGGCTGATCAAGGTTCCCGATGACGAACACCGCGCCCACTTTCGCGAGTGGCTGCTGACCGCCGTTCATCACCAGAGCGCGCTGGAAGCTTCCGCGCTCGATATCTACCTCGACTTCATCAGCGGCCCGATCGGCCAGCCCAGCCTGTTCCAGCATCAGATACGCCACTACGACCCAAAGCATACGTTGGAAGTGGCTGAACGATTGCGCGAGCTGGGCAACCTGCCGGTCAAGCTGATATGGGGTGCGGACGATGCCTGGCAGAGCGTGGATTACGCTCACCGCCTGAATACGGACATTCCGGGTTCGGAACTCACCGTTCTGGAGAACTGCGGCCATTTTTCGCCCGAGGACCAACCGGACGCCATCGCCCAATTGGTGATCGAGTTCATCAACCGGCACTGATCGATATCGTCGTTTCGGCCAGCGCCTTGAGCGCAGCCAGATCACGGCGGACCCAATCGGCATCGCGCTGAAATGTCGCTTCATCCGCTGCTTCATCCATCAGAGGAAGACGAAAGAGCGTCAGTTGGACTTCCGCGCCATCGCCGTTGGCGATAATGCGCAGCGGCACATAGATCTCCTGCCTGACCTCCTGCCCGTCTTCCAGCTCGACCCAATGATCCATGACGCCGTAAGGGTTATGCGGCGTAAAGCGGATGAAGACCGAGCCCTCCGGGCCTTGCGTCAACCAGCGCTCGCCCTGCCGGCTGAGTTGGGATTGGCTCAGCCCGGAAGCCCACAGAGGAAAAGCCTCCGGCCGCCAAAAGACTTCATAGACAGACTGCCAGGGGCAATCGACGGTGAGACTGATCGTGATCGCATCGTGCATGGCCTTAGCCTTCATATAGAGGAAGGATCACGATAGTCACGTCGATGAGCGGACAGAATTGGGTATTCGTCGAGAGTCAGGTCAAGCGCAAGAATAAGCCACGAAGGCCGAGGCAGGACTCTAAAAACTACCTAGGTGCATGATTTATATATAGTTTACAGACACAGGAACATCGCTATATGCCACTCGGTATGCCATTACCTCTGTAAGAGAGTTGGCCTCAAGGCGGCTTACGGTCACATGCAGCTATAGGAAATACAACTCAGTCCAGAAGGGGCCGAGTGAAACGAGGTCCAGCGCATAAACCGCGCGAACTTGATGGATTGGTTATATGGCTTCCCGGAACAGATCACCGTACCCCCAGATAACTGTGCCTATGATAGCCAGCGCTGCGCCAAGGTATTGTGCTATGCGATAGCGTAATTTGAATCTCTCACTCAGCTCTGTCTGATCGCTTACAACGATTCCTGATAGATTGATGTGCTCGTTTACTTTAGAGAGGCTGTACTCCGTCCAGACACCAAAAATAACGCTGATTGATCCACTACGCTGAAACCAGATATCAGCCGCTTCGCTTTCGGGCCGGAAAAATGAAAAATATGCAACCACTGGAATTAACCCCCCTAAGATAATTAGTGGAACACAACTCCATAGCGCTTTAACCACCTGTCTTTCTTCCTGTTTCATCCCTTTCCCCGAGTTTTTTTCATTCATGGCTCACACATAACGCAGGTTAGCAAACTCTGTAGAAGCTGGAGGCGAAGCCGCAATGTAGTAGACGCCGCCGAGACTGGCCTTATTAGGCAGTTGACCGTCAAAAGAATGGCTCCTCAACGAGTTCCGAGGGGCTAACCTTTGCTTTGATAGAGTATTTGTCATTTATATCATTCACCAAGGCAACGAACCAGCTTGGCGCTAGTGGGGAAACGAAGACATCTTCTATGAGAACATTTAGATCGCAGAGAGTGATTTTACCGGATTCCTGACACCTAAAGTCCGAAAAAATAGCCCTAACCTCTCTTTCATGCTCAAAAGATCTACGCTTCCGCCAGAACGAATCGTTAACACCAGCATAACTTCTTTCCATATCCAAATACTTTATGCGACCGATGTCTATCGACGGGTTCCTCCCTAGAGCTGTATATAAGCTTTGACATGAAGTTCGTATGGCCACCGCATTGGCCAGAAAACTTGAATATAGGCGCCACATCGCTTCCGACTCGTATTCACTTTCATGCCAACAACTTATAAACGTCTGTTTTCTTCTGGACTCCCCCACGGCTCCCATGTCTCGGAGTAACTTGTGAGCTTGCTCATCTATTTCGCTATCTGAAAACTTGCACTCATGGCCTTCTGGTGGGCTTTTTATAGCTTCACGAAAAAATTTTAAGTAATACTCGTCCCAGCGTGATTTATTTCGCCTAAACCCCTTCGCACCCTCAAAGGTGTCTTCAAAGCAATCGGCGGAGGCAAAATACAAACCTCCAGAAGAAAGTAAAGCCACATACTTCGTAAAATCCATATACCTCCAAAGCTTGCTGGAGGGATCGGGAATTTCATAGGGTCTGGGTTTAAAATAGTAACGTACCGCGGTTTCTTTAAGCTGCTTTGAACAGCCGTCACATAGGTAGAGGGGCTCTCCATTCTGGCTATATCCAAGGTGGGATGTGTCGGCCTCTTTGAACTTATAGTTGCACGAAAAACAATGGTCGTGATGCTCGAATGCCAGGCGCCGAAGCTCAGTCGTCAACCTATGAGTCATTTTCAGCATGATTTGCCTAACGCCGCCAGCACGCGCGGCTTTGTAGTGAAGACGAAAGCCGCAACGAAGAAGCCGTCGCTGTGACTGGACTTATCAATTTTTTTCCCTAAGCACTGTCCGAGTGAATTCACTACACACGCCTGCGATCTGTGATAACAGATCCGGTTTATGCTCTCTGTAGAGCACAACATAGGGTTTTAGCCGCTTTTTAAGGGCGAGGGGGTATAGTAGCGACTCATAATATAGCCTTCCCAACAGCCAAATCGTCCGGATTCGGAGGCGCCCAAGAGCATCAAGGTTTTCTATCCCAGACAAAAGCAACCGCTCCTCATGCTCTTTGAACATTGTTTCGATGGGAGTGATATCAGAGGTTGGGGCTTGTTCAGCATAGCCAGATAGTGATTTATGGTCCCATAAGTGGGAAAATTTATTCCTGACCTTTCTCAGCGAATCCATGTCTTTCAATATATCTTCACTCATCCAGCCAAAGGCGTAGGCAACTTGTATTCTCTTTGACAGACTTGAGAATGGCCCGTACCCAGAAAAGAGGCTGTTTCTGCCTCCCGGGATGCCCTTTGCCACTTCACGCTTGTACATTTCATCAAGCACTTCGTCAGCAAATGCGCAAGCGATTACTGGGATAAGCCTTTCATCATCAGAGGCTATGGCATCACATACCCTGTTTAATCTCGACACATCGTGAGATTGAGAATTAACTTCCGCTGCAAATTTCTTTGCCTGATCCCTCTCGAATGCCTTTGTATAATTTCGATAAACTTGCAGGCCATTTTTTTCAACATCGCTCATTGCAAGCGCCGCGATATCGTCATCCCATTCGGACATGCTTGTGCCCCCAGGAAATTCAGCAGGTATTAGGTAGCAGGCGCGTTTCTCACTTGAACGAGCGTGCGCGTTTAATATTCTTATGATGCAACGTTAACCATCTGGTTCTAACGCGAATTTTAATAAAGGCTGCATAACATCACTAAACGAGCTTGCTGCCTTTGCCTGCATATCTTCTTTGATGCGAAACCCGTTAGACCTCTCAAGCTCTCCCAAGAATATCCTTTGTATCAATCTGCCACATTTTGTTTCACTTCTCTATCCACCATCTCCCGCCTTTCGTCGAACAGGCTGCAAAACGCATCATTCCGCATCGTTTTTCAAGAACCGGAATCGCCCCGTCGCCCCAGCAACCGTGCGGCTTGGAGCTCTCTGCAACGCTGCATCAAAACCGACCCATTTAGCGCGCAGGCGGGGCGGGGAGTCGACAGCGCGCGGCGGGGTTCGGCAGAGCACAAACCAGAGGATGGCCACAGGGGCCGATGACGCCTATTCGCTCGCCCGATAAGGGCCAAGGCTGGGGTAGGTAGAGGCAGTGCGTGAAGAGGCGCTATGAGAGGGAAGGCGGGATGGCTGAGAGCGCCCATTGCTTCATCGCCCTCCCCCCTTTCAGGCTGGTGGGCTCTCAGCCCATCGGAATGATCAAGATGGACGTGCGTCCTTCTCGTCTTTCTTTTCTCGGTTGACTGCTGGCGTCGTCGTTACGACCTGGCGCGCATCCTTGGAAGAAGGCGATAGGCGGTTATCGATATGGCTCAACACCATGAGCTGCACGACAAGGAAGCACACGCAGAAAATCACGCCTTTAATCATTCGATTCATACCCAGTCATTGATAGTCAATCAGCGAAATTAGCACATCGCTGGCCAGCCCCACTATTGCCTATTCGTAACCCAGCAGCGTGACGGCTCTGCAACGGGTTTCGCCCTTACGCGCGTCCTGAATGGCGCTACCCGCCCTATGCCAGGGCGGTTTTGCTGACCAGCACGACGCCGAAAGCGATCAGCATCAGCAGCACCACTTTGCGGAAGGTGTCGGCATCCATCCGCTGGCGCACGACACCGCCGATCTTGGTGCCGACGTAGACGGGTATCAGCCCCAACAACGAGATCCAGACCGATTCGACCGTCATGAGCCCCAGCTTGGCCAGGCCCACGGCCATGATCAGGCTCGAGAGGCTGAAGGAGATATTGATCGCCTGAATAAACCGCTTGGGATCGAGCCGGAGCGCGAGCAGGAACGGCAGCACCGGCATGACTTGAGATCCGGTCATGCCATTCACCAGCCCGGTGAGAAGGCCGGACGCTGGCGCGAGCTTTCGGCCCAGGCTCTGCGATAACGGCTGGCCAGGGCGAAACAGCGTGAAAACGCCGTAGCCGATCAGCACCACACCCAGTATCGCGCCGGCGACCAGGCTATCGACCAGATCCAGCACGGCGAGGCCAATCAACAGGCCGGGAATGGTGGCAAGAAACATCGGCCAGAAGCGCCGCATCGTTTCGCCGAAGTGTCCTGCTTGCCTCATCACGATCGCGTTGCTGACCAGCGAGGGAATGATCACCAGCGGCATCGCGAATTTCAGCCCCAGCCCAAGCGCCAGGATGGGTAACGCGGATGTCGAGAATCCCAGGCCGGTCGCCCCTTTGACAAAGGCGGCCACGAGGTAGGCACAGGCGATGATCAGAATCGTCTCGAAAGTCACAGGGCATCCATGCTGAAGGTGGGCTCGCGGGAACTCGAGAGTGTGCGGCGCTCACCCCACGCTGACAAGATGACGGATGACTATCCGAAGCGCTGCATTACCGCATCGAGGGCCTTGGGCGTGTAGGCTTGCTATCCTCGCCAGCGAAGCCAGCTCAGAGGAAGCCCCCGTGGAACTGAAAGAGATCGTACGAGACCAGATGAACGAAGCCGCCGACGTGCTTTCCCGCTTCAGTCAGGATGAGACCCAGTTGGAAGCGGTCGGACAAGCAGCGGAGCTATTGGCGGCACGCTTCAAAGCCGGTGGAAAGGTTCTCGCTTGCGGCAATGGCGGTTCACACTGCGACGCCATGCATTTCGCCGAAGAACTCACCGGGCGCTTTCGGGAGAACCGCCGGGGCTTGCCGGCCATCGCCATTTCTGATCCCAGCCACCTCTCCTGTGTCGCCAATGACTTCGGCTACGAGTATGTCTTCTCACGCTATGTCGAAGCCGTAGGCAGGCAAGGAGACGTGCTGTTCGGCATTTCGACCTCGGGTAACTCCGAAACCATCATCAAAGCCGTCGAGACAGCCAGAGCCCAGAACATGAACGTCATACTGCTGACCGGCAAGGATGGCGGCAAATTGGCGGGGCTCGCCGACGTGGAAATCCGGGTTCCTCACTTCGGCTACGCCGACCGTATCCAGGAGATCCATATCAAGGTGATCCACTCGATCATTTTGATGGTCGAAAAACTGGTGGCGTGAAGGGCAAGACCTAACCCCATTCGCTCGCCAGGGGGCGAATGATCAGCCGCATGATTATGCAATTTGGCGCCCTCTCGTAGTCGATAACGTTTCTCATCTCCCCAATGCGTTATTACACACGTGATTTTTTAGTGGGAACAGTGGGAACACCGGGAACAAGGCTCAACCATGCGGGTTACAGGATGGGTACACCGTTCCCGGTTTTGGGAACAGTGGGAACAGAATCACCCTCTCTCTGGGTCAAGCGACACCCGTACCCATTGTTGTACCCACTTGTTCCCGTTTACACACTCCTTACTGGGAACAAGGGAACCGCTCAACCATGCGGGTTATAGCGCGGTGTTCCCACTGTTCCCGGTGTTCCCACTATTTTTGAGGTTCCTGTGAGAATTGACTCAGATGTTCCTGATTCCCACCTCGAACGTGTCGGATGCCAGCGATCATAGGATTAGGCAAGTCCCTTTCTCCTGGCGAGCGAATGGGTTTCGGGGCTGGGTCGCCGTGCCGGATCTTTCGACGACGCCGGGCGAGGCCTTCTGCACCACAAAAAAGCCCCGCACTTAGCGGGGCTGATTGCCGGTCGACCTATCGAGGCACTGGGCGTCGTCAATGCGCCGGCAATTCGAGTTGGGCCTGGAGTTCCTTGAGTCGCTGGGCGCGCTTGAGCGAGCTGCCGTACGCGTTACGTCCATCCTCGCAGGTCAGCGGCGCGATATCGGCCAGGCTTTCCGGCTGGGCGGCGTCGAGCTTACCCGGTCGCAGCCGCCACACCATCTCCCCAATGGCGGCATACTGGCGCTTGCGGATCTCGTGATCGAGGTGCTGGGTCTCCTGATTGTTCAGCTGGTGCTTGATGACGGTGCCAGGCTCGGCAGTGGTATCCACCTGGTAGTGGTGCGCCATATACGCCGCGTTGTTGCAAAGATCGGTCTCCACCCGGCCAAACAGCGCCGGCAGCGCAGCATAGAGCGCTTTGGCCTCGTCGGTATTGCATAGCGCCTCGGCGGCGGCCAATAGCGTTTGCTGGGTCATGACTTCGCTGGCTTCACTGCGAGCCCGCTGGAACTGCTCCCGGGCGACCTGGGTATGCAGGCGCAGCCATTCGACCTGGGGCGATAGCAGCTCGATCATGGCGTCGGTCTGCTCGACCTCGAGACGCCACTCCCGTTCGGCTTTCTGCTGTTCGCGGATCCCCTTGCCCTGCTTGCCGAAGTTCTCCAGAAACCCTTTGCGCCAGCTTTCCCCAGATTGGCGGGATTGATGCTCGGCGGCGTTGCGGGTCTTGCGCAGCCGCTCGAGTTCCTGGGCGGCCGGCTCCAGCCGCTCACGCTGATTGAGGTATTCGGTGCGGGCCTGCTCCAGTCGGGCACTCGCTTTCTCGGGCGTCAGCGCGTTGATGGCCGTGGTTTGCGGCAGGTAGTCGAGGCGCTGGCCTTGCAGTCGGGATTCGGTCGTCGTCATGGCGGCAGTCTCTCCGGTCGGTTGGGTGCGGGCTTGGGTGTCCTGGCTGTTCTCGTTCGTCGTAGTCATGCGGGTTGGCTCCTGGGTCACGGTGTCGGCGGTCGTCACCTGGGCGGCGCTGCCGCCCGGCTGGTGTTGGTTTGGGGCTGCCTCGGTCGGCACATTGGGAACGTGTGGGGCGTTGTCGGGTCGCATCAGGCACCGCCCTCCGGGTCGAGGCGGTCGGGATCGATGACAAAGAACCGCCCCATCCCTCCCCCTGGCAGGCGGTATTTCTTCTGCTTGCGGCCTTCGTCCATCTTGGCCAGCACGTCGTGCTGCCCGAGCGTGCGCAGGATGCGGGCACGGCTGTAGCCCTCGGCGGCCTCGGTGAGCGCGGCGCGGTTAAACAGGTAGAAGCGCTTGTCGCCCTCGATCTCGAAGTAACCGGCGCGGTGGCGCACGCTGGGATCGGCGAACTGGGCGTGGATGCTCGAGAACCGGCTATCCCCGTGCAGGGCGATGAAGTCGGACAGCGCAGACAGGATCTGGCGATCCTCGGCGTTACCGTCACCGATGGTGGCCAACCATTCGGCGAACAGCAGCCGACAGGCGTCGGTCGATGTCCCGGCCGGCCAGGGCAGGATGCCGCAGTCGCTGGCCAGCTCACCGGCCAGCGCCATCACCGCGAAGCGATCCGCCACCCGTCCCGCCTGGGAGCTCGAGACGTTGAACGCCTTGCGGATCTCGCCGAATCGCCACGTCAGGCCGTCGGCAATCTCGTCCTCAAGCAGCTTCTCGACCAGCGCGGGACCGACGTGGCCATAGTGTCGCCCGGCCGCGCCGGTCAGGGTGCGGTGGAAGGCTTCACCGCTGGTGCCGTGGACGTCATCGAAGGCACGGTGTTTACGGGTGCCGGCGTTGATGTCGACCATCCGTAGCTCCGCGCCGGCGTGGGCGGTATTGCCCGCCATGGCGGCGTGATCGCCCAGCGAGCGCTCGCCACTGGAGAGCGCGAGCAAGCGCCAGTAGTTCTTGGGCCGCCCTTCCCGTTCCCGGGTCATGGTGCCCTTGCCGGTGCCGTTGGCGATGGCGTAGGCGTGGCCCTGGATCTGCTTGGGGCTGGCTCGGCTCATCTCGTCGTTGATCATCACCGTGTCGTTGCGCGACGAGGCTTCGATCTCGACACCGCCCCCGGACATGTCCCAGGAGACCTTGAACCGATCCGCCGGGCCCCACACCGTGGCGGCAATGTCCTGGGCCAGCGATTTACCGCTCGAGGAGTCACCGACCAGATGCACGCCGCCGCCGTTGACGCCCACCTTCTTGAGTAGCGGGCCCGCCAGGGCGCAGCACACCGACAGGATCAGCACCGGGTTGCCCAGGCACGGCTCGGCGATCTCGCTTTGCCAGCCCTCGAGCGTGCCAAGGGTGTCGAAGATCCGCGCTTCACGGCCGGAACTGTGAAAACGCACGCGGTCACTGCCAATGATCCGGTTGGGCAACACGAACGCGCCGCTGCGCTCATGCCAGCCGGGGCGGGTGATCGTATCGAGCACCACCTGGGGCGTGTGGTGGCTGGCGATATAGGCCGGCACGTGTTTGCGGTGGTGGTACTCGATGACGAGCCCCTGACGCATCAGCGTCTTGAGCACGTCCTCGCCCTTCCCGGCGAGCGCTTCCATGGGGATGACACATTCGCGCTCTCGCCCTCGGTGCTGGAACTTCAGCAACCGGCCGATGCTGCCGTCATCGCTGTCGACGGTTTCGGCGGTGACGTGAAGCGGGCCGCACACCCACAGATCGAATGGCTGTCCCGGTTCGTCCGGGCTGGTCTGCTTGATGCCGTGATACCAGACGCCGGCGCGGAATACGCGACCATCAACGGTGGTCGGGCCGGCGTAGACCTCGAAGCCAGGCCGGGCGATGCCGATACGCTCCGGCGCGGCCGGTTCGCCGACCACGGTCAGATGGGGCTGTGACTCACTCATGATCACCTCCCGCGCTGTCGTTGTGGCTATCGTTGAGGGATTGGCTTTGGCCGGACTGGGACGCCTCATCGAGCCTGGCGCGGTGCCAGCGGTACAGGTCGTTGAAGTCGGTCAGATCCTCCGGACAGCCTTCCGGCCACTTGGGATAAAGCACCATCGCGCCCACGGCCAGTGCGGCATCGTTGGCCGCCTGCCGCCCGGGGTTGCCGGCCGTTTGGCGGTCGTCGTCACCGGCGATGACGATATCCAGCGAGCCATTGAGCGCAGCGCGCATGGTCTCGGCGACGGCGCGCAGGTTGCCGGCATTCATGGCGCACGCCACCGGGTCGCCGGTGAGGCGATGAAGCGTTGCCCCGGTCGCCCAGCCTTCACAGATGAACAGCCGGCCACCGGCGATGGGCTCGCCGATCAGGGAATAGGCACCCTGTACCTGCCCGCCCTTGAGAAAGCGCTTTTTGCCGTTGGGCAGGATCCATTGCAGGTTGACCAGCTCGCCCTGGGCGCAGAGCGGCACCAGCAGCCAGCCGCGCCGGCATTGACGCAGGCCATAGGCCGGAACGCCCCGGCTCATCAGATAGGGATGGGTGGTGCTGGCCGCCCTGGCGGCGTCCCACACCGTGCGAGCCCGGGCCGCCGCTTCCTGGCGAGCTAGGGCCTTTTCCGCGGCGAGACTCTCCAGCCGTTGGCGGTGGGCCTCGTCCGTAGCATCTGGAAACGCCGGGGCCGGTTGGGTCTCGGCACACGACGTGACGGGAGCCGCGCCCCAGCGGAACACGCCCAGCCCCAGGCGTCGATCGATCGCCATGGCGGCGTCGACCTGCCGGCAGCCGAACAGGTAGCTGTAGAGCGAGATCAGATCGCCACCGTGGGCGTTGCGGTCGGCAAAGTCGTTCCACTTGCCGGTCACGAGCGACACGCCGAACGAGCCGCTGGCGCGGTCGCCACGGGCGACGTTACGGGCCACCCACTCGCTGCCCTGGCGGCTGCCTTGCGGCAGCCACTCACGGGTCAGGGTTTCTGCGTAAGCCAGTGAGGCGCGAGACACACGCTGGATCTTGGCGACGACTTCAGACATGGCCACCTCCCGCGTTCTGACGCCGGGTCGCCGCACGCGCATCCAGGTCTTGCTGACGCGCCGCTGCCAGTAGGTCGCAGGCGTCACCGACGAGAAATCGCGACACCATGGCCAGATTGGAGAGATCCACCGAGGTCAGATCGTTGTCTCGGCCGTTCATGGTCGAGAGCGTGAACATCAGATCCTTGATCGCGTCGAGGCGCATCTCCGCGTTGTCCAGCAACGTCTCGCGGTCGGTGCGCGGATCGATCAACAGGCATTCGGATTCGGTCAGGCAGTTGGCTTGTTCGAGGCGCTTATCCATGACGCATCTCCTCGGCCATCAGGTCGTCGAGATCGGCCAGGAACTGCTGTCGTTCTTCCGGCGTGATCGCGCCCAGCTCGGCGGCCATGCGGGTCATGCCCAGCAGATGCGCGAGTTGATCGGGACGGCGATTGACGCGGAAAGCGATCAGCTTGGCACCGATAACGGCGGTAGCGATTTGATGCGGGGGAATAACGGATCGTGCGGACGTACGGGGGGCGTGTTCTGCCATGGGACTAGCTCCTTGAGTATCTTCGGAGCCGCCAAAAATCCTTTCCACAAGATAGGTGGCGACTGTACGCGGGGTGGAAAACCGGCACTCAAGGAAACCGGCCGGGCCGAAGCCCGCCCACGCACAGCCGCCATAACGACGCTTTGCGGGCACAAAAAAAGCGCCTGCAAAGGTAGGGGCGCTGCTGCGCCTTGAGTAGTACGGGTTTCCACGCCCGGTTACGGATTTTGCCGTAACGCGAGCATCGTAGCCGGACCCTTTGGGAAGGCGCAAGCCCTCCCCGGCCAAAGGATGACGAATGGCGAGCACCAGTCCCCAGTAGATCGGCGTGTGTCGGGACGTGACACCGCGCCGGATTTTGCTAGGATCGTCGTTGCTAAGAGTGTCTTTGAGAGCCCCGGCAGCCCCACGCTGACCGGGGTTTTCGCGTTTCGTAGGCACAAAGCCTCCCTATTCCCCTCGGCGTGAACGTCGAGCGGCTGTGTGAATCGATTCGGATTAGGTCGGAGAGTGCGGGCGGTCTAGCAGTCGGTCTCGAGCGTCGGGCCGCGATGCTGGTCACGCATCAGCACGGTATTGGGATCGTGTGGCAGCGTGGAATGCTTGCCGCCGCTCCCTTTGCGTTCCATCAGTACCGCCACGCGGGTGCCGCTGGCGCTATGGCGGATCACTTCGCGGCCGGCGCGGTTGGTGGCAACGTTCAGCGCCTCGTCCAACGCCGGGATATCTTCTTCGGTGAAGTTGAGCGACTGCGCGCCCACGGTCAGTGTGAAGCGTTTCATGCGCGGGCCTCCTGGGCGTTTTTGGCGAAGTGATGAATCTGGCGACCGGCCAGCGTGCGGTTGCGCTCGGCGAGTCGGGCGGCGATCCAGCTATCCACCTCCTCCTCGAGCCAGGCGACGCTCTTGTCACCAATCGGCACCGGTGCCGGAAAGGTGCCGTTGCTGACGCCGGCATAGATCGCGGATCGGCTCTTGCCGGTCTTGAGCTCCACGTCGCGGCGGCGCAACAGGCGGTTGCCGAGTTCGATGCGCTCGACCTTCTGGAAAGCGGTTGTCGTTGGGACGTTGGCCATGATGGTTCCTCGGTGGCTTCCATTGCGTGTCCAGGCGTTTTCGCTCAGGACAGGGATAGCTTGCCGGGGTCATGGCAGGACTTCGAGCGATTGGCGTTGTAG
Source organism: Salinicola sp. V024 (assembly GCF_052645315.1). Classification (NCBI taxonomy): domain Bacteria; kingdom Pseudomonadati; phylum Pseudomonadota; class Gammaproteobacteria; order Oceanospirillales; family Halomonadaceae; genus Salinicola; species Salinicola sp. V024. Next base: position 358,326 of record NZ_JBQXYB010000001.1, on the reverse strand, counting down.
AACGTCACTCTACAGAGGAATACAACATTGAATGATGTCAGCGGTCTTTGGCGGTGACGCAGACGGTCGTTTTAAAGATGCTATATATGAAGCGCGCCTCTATACCCGAACGAGTAGGCGCCGAATTGGAACGGGTGTGGCAGGCCAGAACGAGAATAGAAACGATGGGAGGATGGAGCCCCTGAGATCGGCACGTTGGCGCGTGCTGCAACCGGCCTCGGGACAGTCTAGGTAGAACGCTTTGTGATTCTTCCCAATGTACCGGCTAGAACGGATATACATGCCCGCGCCACACTTCGGGCATCTCTCACCTAGTCCGTAGGTATCTGGGTCTAGGCTGGCTCTCTCTGGACTAATAAGAACACCGCGCCGCCTAGAAGCACGGCCGCGAACGTTGCTTGTGTCAGCGCCTCCAACGGTCTTTTTCCGGTACTGTCGGACAGGGCTGATTGTCACACTGACTCGGCAGCGCACTTTGCACCGAAAACATCTCACGATAGCAACGCGCTGAGATTCTGAAGTTTTCCAGTGCCCGCGAGTAACCACCTTGGCACGGCAGTATGGGCATCGCACGCCAAAACCTTCCATGTCACACCTGTGTGGAATCCGGGTAAAGGCGATCCGCCCAAAACTGCATCATCGCCGGTCTTTGCTCCGGTGCCATATGCTCGGCGTGCGTGTAGACGCCTTGAATCCCCGGCAACTTGTGAGAGAGCTGCATCTCGATCCACTCGCCGGGGAATCCAGCTTCCTTGAGCCCCGTCGCGACGGTGTGTCGTGTTCCGTGGGGCACGTGACGGCCTTCGAAGCCCATGCGCTTCAGCGCCATGCTGAAAGTCATGTTCGACATGATCTTGGTGGCGTCGTTGCGACTGGGGAATAGGTGTGGGTAATGGCCGGAGATCCGTTGCATCTGACGCAGGGTGGCCATCGCCTGGCGTGGTAGCGGAACGCGGTGCTGACGCCCCATCTTCATCCGGTCGGCGGGAATCGTCCAAACGGCCTTGTTGAAGTCGAATTCTTCCCACTTGGCCAGCCTTAGCTCGCCAGGGCGCACCGCCGTCAGCAACAGCAGTTTGAGCCCATGTTTGACCAGTTCGTTACCCGTATAGACCTCGATAGCTTGAACGAGCTCGGGTAGCTCCTCGGCGTCGAGGTGGGCCATGTGCTTCGACTTGCCCCGTACCAGCGCCACAGCGAGATCGTTGAGTGGATTACTCGACGCCCTGCCGGTCACGACAGCGAGCCGGTAAACGTCACGGCAAAAGAAGTGAACCTTTCGTTTTTGTTCGTGCTTGCCCTCTCGCTCCAAACGCCGCAGCAGCTCTAGCCACTCCATTGGCGAGATATCGTCCAACCCTTTGTCACCGACGAAGGGGAAAACGTGGCGCTCGAGTGCAGCCCAGCTCCCCTGAGTGCGTCGGGACGATTCCTTCCACTGCTGGGCCTTTCCGGCGTGCCACTCCCCAGCGATCACGCGGAAAGTATGAGCGTGAGGGTTCCGCTCTTGCTCCTTCTCGGCCTTTCGGTGCTCGGCTGGGTCGATCCCCTCGACGAGTTGCCGGCGGATCTCCAGCGCAAGCTCTCGCGCTCTGGCGAGCGTGATTGTCGGGTAAACACCGAGACTGATCATGTTGCGGCGTTTGGAACCGTCGGGACGAACGTAGCGGAAGCGCCAACCGCGCTTACCGTTGGGCGTGATCCTGAGTTCTAGTCCCGATCCATCGGAAAGGGTTATCACCTTGTCCGCTGGCTTGGTTGATTCGATCTTTCGGGCAGTTAGCGGCATGCGGGTATAGCGACCCTATTCGAACAGACAATAGGCCAAAAACTATACCGTTTGTATGCCAGATTGGGTAGGAATACTGAGGAACAGCAAGGAAGGAAATTCTCTAAAAAACTAACCGTTTCAGTGTTTTATTGGAACATTTTGGAACGCTTAGGAAGTCGATATGGCGCCCGAGGCAGGACTCGAACCTGCAACCCACGGCTTCGAAGGCCGTTGCTCTATCCAGTTGAGCCACTCGGGCGCACGGCGCAGACGATAACATTACCGGGGCCTCCGATGCGAGTGCAGCGGAGGCCCGGAATAGCGCTTAGTGCGCCATCATCTCTTCGGCGACCTCTTCACCGCTCAGATCGGCAGGATAGTAGGTAGGCCAGTTGACGACTTCGTCGAGCAGCGCGTCGCGATCGTCACCCATATAGATGTGGTAGTGGTCCGCATCGGTGGGCGAGATGGCGTGGTCGCTGAACTGGAAGTACTGCGGGGCGTCGTCATCGCCGCCTTCCCGCTCGAAGATATAGCGCACGCCACGATTGCCGGCTTCGTAGGTCAGTATCTCGTAGCCGTCGTAGGTGTACTCGCCGGTATGCGCTTCGCCGTCATCAAAAAAAGTGACCTTGTCGCCGTCGATGACGATACGGTTCACGTCGGTCCGATAGCCCTTTTCGTAATAGGCCTTGTACTCGTCGGCGCTCTTGTCGCCGTGCTCGGCCTTGTGGGCGAACACCGGGTCGAGTGTGCCGTCCTGGAGATAGGGATAGACGGACTGCCACTCCCCTGCCCAGTCGGAGAGCTGTCGATCCTCGACCTGGTCGTCGTCGAAGTAGCCTGCGTGGATATCCTGGTCGTGGTCATGGTCGTGGTCATGGTCGTGGTCGTGGCCGTGTGCATGGCTGTGTCCGTGATCGCCGTGCTCATGGTCGTGATCATGATCATGGTTCGCCGCGAGCGCCGTCTGCCAGCTCCCCATCGCCAACAAACCGATCGCCACCACGCCCGCGCTCTGCGCTCTGCGCTGATAATAATTTCATCGATTGATTCTCTGTTTCTGACTCACGTATGGGCTTACCTGCCAACGACACAATACGTTATATCATAACAATTTATCAATCCTCGCATTCCTGCATGCCATGAGAAAAGGCGACGGAAAAGGCCACGAGAAAAACAACGACAGCCGTCTGCCGCCCCGCCACGTCAGCGCCGCGGGCAGGAGGATCAGAGGCCAGAACTCGGCCGTCTCGGTCCTGGTCCCGGAAAGAACGGTCAGCCCGATTCAGGCGTAGGTGGAACCGGTGGCTCGCCGGTCGAGCAGACGCTGCATGGCGGCGTTGGGCTTTTCGAGCTTGTGATAGAAGCGGCTCGCGGCGTAGCTCTCGTTGAAGGCGTCGAAGTAGTCGTCCAGCACACTGGCGGCGGTGACATCCCCCGTCTTGCGCAGCAGTTCGGCGGCGACTTCGGCAGTGCAGAGGTGCGAGGCGGAAGCCGGCTTGCGCAGCCGGTAGCGCGTCAATCGATCCGTATGCAGCGGCAGCACCGGCAGGCCATCCAGATACGGGCTCTTGCGGAAGATCCGCCGCGCCTGACGCCAGGTGCCATCGATCAGGATGAACACCGGAATGAAGCCATCCTGCTTGGCGCTGATCACCGCACGCTCGTCGACCACGCGATGCTGATAGTCCGGCTGGTCATCGGGAAAAACCACGAACGGCACGTAGCGCCGGTCCGCCAGCAGTTCGAGCAGGCGCGCCTCCGGTGCGGTGCGATACCAGGTGAAGGTCTGGGTCAGCGGCAGCACATCGGCGATCAGGCGCCCGGTGTTGGTGGGCTTGTTGTGCTCGTAGGGATGCGTCAGCAGCCATACCTGGGCATCGCTCGTCGCCATGACCCGATAAGGGCACAGGCAGTTGAGCACCGGCAGACGGCAGCCGTCGCAACGCTCGACGAAGCTGCCTCGCGCCTTGAATTCGCGGCGCGGCGGGGTCGCGTCACCGACGACCGCTTCGCGGCTGGCCTCGGCACTCGGAAACTCGGTCTCGCTCGGCGGCCGGGATTCGGTCGTCAGTTCGGCATCATCACGCATGGTTCGGCTGTCTCGCGCACAAAAAAGCGGGGCGCGCATTCTAGCACTTCGCCCCGCTTCTCCAGCGTCGGAATTAAGACAACATTCGTATCGATCTCAGCGGCTGACGCTCTCGCTCGCTTCTGCCGTCGTGCCCTTGGCGCGAACACCCCGCTGTTTCCAGTAACCCGCCAGCAGCGAACCGGAGACGTTATGCCAGACGGAGAACAGCGCCCCCGGCAGCGCGGCACCGGCGGTGAAGAACTGGTTGGCAAGCGAGACCGCGAGGCCGGAGTTCTGCAGGCCGACCTCGAAAGCGATGGTACGAGCGGTGCGAATGTCGAAGCCCAGCGCGCGGCTCAGCCAGTAACCGGCGGTGAGCCCGATGCCGTTGTGGGCGATGACGGCGATCGCGACGATCGGCCCCAGCGTGGACAGGTTGCCGGCATTGAGCGCGACGACGATGGCGATGATCAGCACGATGGCGGCCATGGCGAGCGTGGCCAGCGCCGATTCGATCTTGCGGATACGCGCGCCCAGCAGGTGATGCACGATAACGCCCAGCGCGATCGGCGCGATGACCAGCTTGGCGATGCTCACCAGCATGCCGAGAACCGGCACGTCGATGCTCTGGCCGACCAGCAGCCAGGTGATGAACGGCGTGGCGACGACCGAAATCACGGTGGAAACCATGGTCATCGAGACCGACAGCGCGACGTGACCGCCGGCGAGCCAGGTCATCACGTTGGAAGAGGTGCCGCCCGCGGTGGCGCCGACCAGGATCATGCCGGTGGTCAGCTCCGGGCTGAGCTGTAGCACGCGAGACACCAGCAGCGCAGCAACGGGCATGATCAGAAACTGCAGCACGACGCCGACGGCGATCGGCTTGGGCGACTTGATCACCCGCGCGAAGTCTTCGCGGGTCAGCGTCAGGCCCATGGCAAACATGATCACCACCAGCAGGGTCGTGATATCCGCCTTCAGCCCGACGAAGAGCTGCGGCTCGAAAGCGGCGATGACGGCCAGCAAGACGGCCCAGACCGGGAACAACCGGTTGATGCGTTCAAACATGATGAAATGTCCTAGCGATGAGTGGCGTGCCGGCTTGGCACACCTGGGCCGCTCGAGCGGCTCTGTTGGGGCCGATGCCGAGGTGATATCACGCCGACGCCGACCGGGCGCGCCATTTTGCCGCACCGGACGCCGCGACTAAATAGGCAAAAGGCCGCTAATGGTGCGAAACACCCTGCCAGACGAAACGCGCCGCCAGTTTAAACGCCCAGTCAGTCACAACGCTCAGCCAGCAAAGTCGCCCTGCGCTTTCCAGCGCGCCACCAGCTCCGGCACGCCGCGACTGGCCGGTTCGGCGATGGGACTCACCCCCGGCGGCGCCAGTTCTTTCGCGTGAGGGTCGACCAGCCAGCACGGCGCCTCGAACGGGGCCTGATCCAGCAGCATCGCGGCGGGCATGACCGCCAGCGAGGTGCCGACGACCAGCAACGCGTCGGCCTCGGCAACGATGTCGCAGGCGTCGGCATAGCGCGGTACGGCCTCGCCGAACCAGACCACGTCCGGGCGCAGCTGGCTGCCCTTGTCGCACAGATCGCCGATGGCGATGGTGCCCTTCGTCGAGGTCTCGTCCACCGGATAACGCAGGTTGGCGTCGGCGGATGAGCGCGCCAGCAGGATTTCACCATGCAGGTGCAACACCTCACGGGAACCGGCGCGCTCGTGCAGATCGTCGATGTTCTGGGTGATCACGCTGACGCGAAAGCCCACGGCCTCGAGTTCGGCCAGCGCCCGATGTGCGGCGTTCGGCTGCGCGCGGCGGGTCTGCTCGCGGCGCTCGTCGTAGAAGCGCAGCACGCTCGCCGGATCCCGGGCCCAGGCTTCGGGCGTTGCGACATCCTCGACGCGGTGGTTTTCCCACAAGCCATCGCCATCGCGGAAGGTCTTGAGGCCGCTTTCGGCGCTGATGCCGGCACCGGTCAGCACGACCAGATGCGGGGAATCGATATCACTCATGGGCACAGGCTCATTCCGAGGGTTCATTCGTTGTCCCGAGGCTAGCCTTACTCAGCGTGGATGCCCAGCCCTCATGCCCAGCCCTCATGTCCAGCCTCCCTGTCCAGCCCGGCCCTTGAGATCGCCCGCGTCAGCCCCGACAATAGCGCTCTACTCGACTTCCCTGGCCAATTCATGACCGCGCCGCTTACCCCAACCGAGCGCCTAGGTCCGCTGCCGGTCATCTATCGCGATGCACGCCTGATCGCCGTGGCCAAGCCGCCCGGCATGCTGGTGCATCGTACGGCGCTGGCCCGCGGCGAAACCCGTTTCGTGATGCAGACGCTGCGCGATCAGATCGGCCAGCACGTCTATCCGGTGCACCGGCTGGATCGTCCTACCGGCGGCGTCCTGCTGTTCGCGCTGGACAGCGATGCCGCCGCTGCGCTGAGCCTGGCGTTCACCGAGCAGCAGATGACCAAGCGCTATCTGGCGGTGGTTCGCGGCTGGGGGCCGGAGACGGTCAGCGTCGATGCGCCGTTACGTGAAGAAGACGGCACTCGGCCCAAGGCAGAGATGCCAGCGCAAGCCGCACTGACCCATTTTCGGCGGCTGGCGACGGTGGAGATCCCGGTGGCGGTCGATCGCTATCCGCACTCGCGCTATTCGCTGATGGAAGCGCGACCGGAGACGGGCCGGCGCCATCAGATTCGGCGTCACCTGGCCCACTGCGGGCACCCGATCATCAATGATGCCAAGCATGGCAAGGGCGTTCACAACCGCTACTTTCGCGATCATCTGGACTGCCCGCACCTGCTGCTTGCAGCGGTTTTCTTGCAATTTCGACACCCGTTCGAGGACCGCACGCTGACGCTGGAAGCGGCCCTCGACGATCATTTTTCCGCCCTGCTCACGCGGTTCGGCTGGCAGGCGCATCTGACGCGGAACGGTGCCCGGTGGGAAGATGGCACCAGCGCCGCTGAGGCTGCCGAACCGATCGACATCCCTTTATGATCGAGAGCCCATGACCGAATTGACCGAGACCCGAGACAACGACGATTACGACTTTCGCTTCGGTGGCATCCGCCGCCTCTACGGCACCCGTGCGGCCAACGCGTTTCGTCGCGCGCATGTCGTGGTGATCGGCGTGGGCGGCGTAGGCAGCTGGAGCGCCGAGGCGCTGGCGCGTTCCGGCATCGGTAAGCTGACCCTGATCGATCTGGACGATGTCTGCGTCTCCAACGTCAACCGCCAGCTCCATGCGCTGGACGGCCAAATCGGCAAGCCCAAGGTCGAGGTGCTGGCCGAACGCTGCCGCGCGATCTGGCCGGGGATCGAGATTCATGCCGACGCCGCTTTCATTACCCCGACCAATCTGGCCGAGCGGATTCCGATTGATGCCGACCACGTGATCGACGCCATCGACCATGTCGGCGCCAAGGCCGCGCTGATCCACTACTGCAACCGGCGCAAGCTGCCGATCACGGTGACCGGCGGCGCCGGTGGTCAGAGCGATCCGACCCGCGTGCGCGTGGCCGATCTCACTCGCACCGAACACGATCCGCTGCTGGCCAAAGTGCGCTCGAAACTGCGCCGCGATTTCGGCTTCTCGCGCAATCCCAAGCGTCGCTTCGGCGTCGAGTGCGTCTATTCGGACGAGCAGCTGGTCTACCCTGGTGAAGATGGCGAAGTCTGCCTGCAGAAACCGGCCCCGGGGCAGGCCACACGGCTCGACTGCGCCGCCGGCTTCGGTGCGGTCAGCGTGGTCACCGGGACTTTCGGCTTCGTCGCCGCCGGGCGCGTACTGACCCGCCTGGCCGACCGGGCCAAACGCGCCGCCGAAGAGATGGAAACATCGGCAGACAAAGAAGCATCAGCCGCCACCCAGGAGATTTCTTGATGAGTGACCACCCAAAGCCGGTGCCGGGCATCTATCGCCACTACAAGGGCCAGCTCTACGAGGTGCTGGATGTCGCTCAGCACAGCGAAACCGAAGAGTGGCTGGTGATCTATCGCGCGCTCTATGGCGACTACGGCCTGTGGGTGCGCCCGCTCGCCATGTTCTGCGAGCAGGTCAGCGTCAGCGACGAGCCGGTCGCACGGTTCGCGCTGGAGAAAGCATTCCGCTGAACGCTGCCTAGAAGACGATGGTTTCCCGCAGGAACGATTTTACGGCTGATCGATTTTCCGTATTCCCGTACAATGCGCTGCTTTCCAAACGACGGCCCGACAATCCACACGGTGGGAGCCACAACCTACACGGTGGTATCTCCAACAAGGGCCGGCGAATCATTTCCCCGGGAGGAAGCATGAGCGTACGCGTCGGCGTGATCATGGGCTCGAAGTCGGACTGGTCGACTCTCTGCCATACCGTCGAGACCCTGGAAAAGCTGGGTATCGAGCATGAAACCAAGGTGGTCTCCGCTCACCGCACGCCGGATCTGCTGTTCGAGTACGCCGAAACCGCTGCCGACCGCGGGTTGGAAGTGATCATCGCCGGTGCCGGTGGTGCCGCCCATCTGCCGGGCATGTGCGCCGCCAAGACGCGGCTGCCGGTACTCGGCGTACCGGTGAAATCGAGCACGCTTTCCGGCGTCGATTCGCTGCTTTCCATCGTCCAGATGCCGGCCGGCATCCCCACCGCGACGCTGGCGATCGGCCGCGCCGGGGCGATCAACGCCGCCCTGCTGGCCGCCGCCATGCTGGCCAATCACGACGAGCGCATTCGTGAAGCGCTGGAAGCCTACCGCGCCGAACAGACGCGCAAGGTGCTCGACAACCCCGATCCTCGACCCGAAGACCAGGAGTGACCATGCGAATCGGAATCGTCGGTGGCGGCCAGCTCGGCCGCATGCTCGCCCAGGCAGGCGCACCGCTGGACCTGCGCTTCACCTTTCTCGATCCGGGCAGCGAGCCGTGTGCCGCCGCCCACGGCCAGCATCTGCAAGCCGACTGGCAGGATCCGGAGGCGCTGAACACACTGACCGCGACCTGCGACGCGATCACCTTCGAATTCGAGAACGTGCCGGCCGAAGCGGTAGAACGCCTGGCCGAACAGCGCCCGGCTTATCCGCCGGCACAGGCGCTCGCCACGGCGCGGGATCGCTGGCTCGAGAAGTCGCTGTTCCGCTCGCTGGATATCGACGTGCCACCGATCGCCCGGATCGACAGTCAGGCCGATATCGACACCGCGGTCAGCGAGATCGGCCTGCCGGTGGTGATCAAGACGCGCACCATGGGTTACGACGGCAAGGGCCAGAAAGTGCTACGCGGGCCCGAGGATGTCGCCGGCACCTTCGACGAACTGGGCGGCGTACCGCTGATCCTCGAAGGCTTCATCGACTTCGACCACGAGATCTCGGTGATTGCCGTGCGCAGCCGCGACGGCGAAATCCGCCACTGGCCGGTGGTGCGCAACGAGCATCGTCAGGGCATTCTGCACTGCTCGGTGCCACAGGTTTCTCACCCGCTTCAGGCCCAGGCGGAAGACTACGCCAGCCGCGTCATGAACGAGCTCGACTACGTCGGGGTGATGGCGTTCGAATTCTTCGTCACCGCCGCCGGCCTGCTCGCCAACGAGATCGCGCCGCGGGTGCACAACTCCGGCCACTGGAGCATCGAGGGCGCGGTGACCAGCCAGTTCGAAAATCACGTGCGAGCGATTGCCGGCCTGCCCCTGGGCGAGACCGAGCGTCTGGCACCGTGTGCGATGCTCAACGTGATCGGCGCCTTCCCGGAACGCGATGCGGTACTCGCCCTGCCCGGCACCCGCTGGCACGACTACGGCAAGGCGCCCCGCCCCGGTCGCAAGATCGGTCATATCACCGTGCTGGCTGCCGACGACGAGACCTTGATGACCCGCATCGACGCGGTCGAACTGCTGCTCAAGAACGATCTGGGCTAAGCTAGGGACTTCAATACGATCACGAATTCGAGGCGTCAAGACTGCGAGACGCCAAGACTTCAAGTCATAGCCGCGGATAAGCGAAAGCTCCGATGTCAGTTCATCACTGGCATCGGGGCTTTTCATTGACGGCAAGAGCGGTTGCGCAGTTGCCGACCGCTAGAGGGAATCTAGAGGATTACTCTTTTTCTGTCGTGAACATGTGCTTCTGCAGATAGTTCTGGATGCCGACCTTGTCGATCAGGCCCAGCTCCGCTTCGAGCTTGTCGATGTGCTCTTCTTCGTCGTCGAGGATCTTGATGAACAGATCGCGGCTGACGTAGTCACGGACGGATTCACAATAGGGAATCGCTTCCTGCAGATCGGCGCGGGCCTTGTGCTCGATCTTGAGATCGCTCTGCAGCATCTCCTGGCAGTTCTCACCAATGTTGAGCTTGCCCAGATCCTGCAGGTTGGGAATGCCTTCCAGAAACAGGATGCGCTCGATCAGACGATCGGCGTGCTGCATCTCTTCGATCGATTCCTCGTACTCCCACTTGGCCAGCACGCTGAAGCCCCAGTCCTTGTACATCTTGCTGTGCAGAAAGTACTGGTTGATCGCGACCAGCTCGTTGCCGAGCACGGTGTTGAGATAGGAAATGACCTTGGCGTCGCCTTTCATTGTCGTGTTCTCCTCATTGCATCGAATAACCAGTGTCTGGCGATGGGGAGGCACGCTTGGCCACGCTCTCCCGCGTGAATCACGCTACCACAATTGGCAGTGTCGATCCGGTAGCGGCAGTATCACTCAAAAGGAGAATAAATTACAACTATTACAGTAGGTTACGACAAGATCGCATCTGCAAGCGATTGGCAGATGGGAACACGGTTGATAACGAATCGCGCTACCGGGAAGGCGTCGGTCGGCGGGCACAGAGGATGAATTGCAGCAGAATCAAGGGGAAACGTCTCCGACAGAAAGGAGGGTCGAACTCAAACGGCGTAAGCCAGATCGAGATCCATCGCCATTTCCTGACTGATCGCCTCGCGCATCACGCTCTTGCCGGTGCAGGCGCACTTGCCGCACTGGCCGGCACAACCGGTGGTTTCACGCACTTCACGCCAGCTGCGCGCGCCGTCGGCAACGGCATTTTCGATATCGCGGTCGGTGACCCCTACACAGAGACAGACGTACACGGCTGAACCTCACTGGTAACGTGATAGCAAATGTAAATGATTCGCATAGGCAATTTCAACCCGCAATCATAATCATCTCGAAAAAATCACCCAGTGAGGTTTTGGTCAGCCCCACACGCGAAGACGCCGCGCCCTTTCGGGAGCGGCGTCTTCGCTGAAACGTCAACAGCCTCTAGCGCTGCGACCATCGTTCCTGATTTCGGCGCGCGCGCTGCACGTAGGGCGACAGGCGGATCAAGTTGAATGCCAGGCGGTTGACCAGCGCACCCGGAAAGCGCATCGGTCGCATGACATCCAGAAACAGGACGACCCTGACGCCATCCGTGTCGTTCCATACCTCGTGCTCGTAGGTATCGTCGAACATCAAGCTACCACCTTCCTGCCAGTAGCCGATATCGTCGCCGACGCGAATGCGGCAGCGCTCTCGCGGCTCTGGCACCTGCAGCCCCAGATGGTAGCGCATCACGCCCTTGTACGGGCCGCGGTGCGCAGGGATGTGCTTGCCGGGCGCGAGAATCGAGAAGAACGCCGTCCTCATCCCCGGCACACTTTCGATCAGACGGGTCGTTTCGGGACAGCGTGCACAGTTGACATCCATGCGATAGCCGTAGCCATAGAAGAAAAAGGTCTTCCAGCGATCGTCCTTGCTGATGCGCGCCTGATCCTCGGAAATATCCTGGAAATTGGGCAGCGCATCACGCTCACGTAGAATGCCGTCGAGTTCCGCACGGATGGTTTGCCAGTCGGCTTCCAGCGGCCGAACCCAGGCAAACTCGGCAGGATCGAAGAAGGTCGGATCGCCGACCCGCGACTGGCGGGCGATAAAGCGGTCGACCGAAGTCAGCAGCCTGCGCCCGGTCCTGATGTACCAGGGTTTCCTGCGCTTACCGGAAGGCCTTGCGGCTGTCGGGGGCGGTGAGGACTCCTTCACAATACTCGTCTCCTCGTGCGATTAGCGCAGCACGCGCTCGCGCAGCAGCCGCCACAGCAACGGCCAACCGAACAGCAACGGATAGCGGCGCAAGCGGTCACTGACGGGAATTTTCCGGCCACTGTGGCGCTCCAGTTTCCAAACCACGTAATCGACACCGTTTTCGAAGGTCAGAACTGCCTTCATCAATCTAGCAATATGCAGCATGCGCCCCTGTCGGCGCCGCCAGCGCCAGGCGCGTCGCCCTCGACGGCGCTGCGTCGCGTCCAACGTATTGCGGTAGCACTCATCGCGATGGTGCTCGTCGCGATGGTGCTCGTCGTCAATCGGCGTTAACCCAGGCAGCGCCTCGGATGCCGCCGCCAGCCGCCGACGGTACTCCGCCTCCTGCCCGGTCAGCAGCGAAGCCGGGCGAGATGCGCCTTCGGGACGCAGTTCGACACCGTAACTCAGGGCGAGGGCCTGCCGCCACCCATCGGCGGCGGCGAAGGTGTCCGGCAGACAGGGCAGCGCGGCGCGCCAAAGCGCAAGAACCGCCCCGGCCAGCGCATCGTTCACCTGCGTACGGGTTGCTTCATCGCGACAGTAGGCCAGGCGACAGGGCTGGGCGAAGCGTCCCCACAGGTAGGTCTCGAACCAGCGGGTCGTCCCACGCGAGAAATCATCGAGGGTGATGACCGCGCACTTGGCGCGCAAGCTTCGCCCCTGGGCATCCTGCGCCTCGAGATAGAACACATTGGGTGGCAACCAGGCGTTGACCAGTCGCAGCAGTCGGCGATCGTAGACAGCGGCATAGCGGTCGACCAACGCATAGAGATCGACCACGCCATCACCCGGATCATGATTGCGCAGGCAGGAGCCATAGAAGAGCACCGCGCAGGTCGCCTGGCCGAAACGTTCCCGCACACGGTCCACGAGCGGTGCCACTCCTTCGGGCTGCAGACGGGCGGCCTGGTCGGCAACCTCAGCGACCAGCGCCGCTGGCGGAGAGGAATGGGGGGTACGCATGGGTGCCTCAGGAGTGGACGAAGAAGTCATGCAAAGACGAGAAAATCGATCGCTGGCGTCGCTGACAGCTCCATGGCTTCGCCGGGCTCGGCCCAGAAGCGTTCACCGTCGAGAATGCCGCCTGCATCGAGTTCCAGACGCAGCGATGTCAGGTTGCGGCTGGCATAGCCTTCCCCGGCGCGTACGGACTGGCGGCCACGCCCGAGCAGAATGGCCGGCAGGCGTCGCCACAGGGCGCGTGGCGGGTAGCGTACCGCGGTGAAATGCAACGGCGCGGACTGTTCTCCCCAGAACGGTCGCGAGCCCAGCAGCAACCGCTCGAGGGTCGACACTAGCAACAGCAGGTAACGGCCTTCCAGCACCTCGTCGTGATCCAGCACCAGTCGGCAAGATTCAGCAGGCAGCAGCGGATGGGGTCGGCCGCGCAGCATCGACACCACCACCCGCAGGAAGGCCAGGCGTGGCCCCCACGCTCCCGCCGCCGGACCAGAACGTATCCGGCTATTAAAGTAGTCGACGCCGGTCTGGATCGCGCCACTGCCGAAGAACAGGCCATACTGTACCGCGGCCGGGCGCCCCAGTGCCAGGCGCACGAGGGGACGGGAGCAGGCACGTGGCCCCGGGCCTCGGCCTTCGAGCCAAGCCGCTAGCCTGGCCAGCGCAACAGGCGGCTGGCAGCGCGTGCCGAAATCGGCCGCGCTCATGTTGGTCGTGCCACCGGCGATTACCAGCAGCTTTGGCAACGCTTCGGCCGGCAGCGCCAGGTCGCGCAGCAGGCCGGTCAGGGCCGCCTGTAGCGTGCCGTCCCCCCCCGCAACCACGATCAGTTCAACACGTTCGGCATGAAACGCACGCAACGTCTCGACGATCGCTTCCGGCGTCGTGGCCTCGCGGTAGACGAAGAGCGCTGCCTGCTGCTCGGCAGTGCTGCGAATCGCCGCCAGATGGCGGCGGTTGCGTCCACTATGCGGATTGCACAGTACGCCAATGCGGGACGGGACATCAGCAGAATGACACATCAGCGCCACCCTACCCGCCGGAACGGATGGAGGGAGCGGAGAAGGTGAACCAGCGGACCATCAGCGGATAACGTTCGGCCACGGAATCGACGTTGGACAGCCACGGCGTCAGCGGGGCGCCACGCCGCGCCGCTGCCCGTGCCATCAAGACGCGCACGCCCAACACGACGGTGGAAATAAGCGTCCACAACATGACCAGTACCAGCCCAACATAAAGGGCCCCGCACAACCAAGCCAGAGTCAGGATGATCAGGTTAGGGTTACGGCGGGCGGTGATGAGCCGGTTAACCGAATCGAACGGCTGCCAGATGAACATCGAAAACGGCGCCGCCGTCTTGAAGGCGCCCTCACACAGCCGCCCGCCAATGTAACCGATGAAAATAAGCCAGTAGATGCTATCGGGCACGTTGAGGACTAATCCGAAGCCCCAGGCCAGATACCAGAAAGGCGGATGAATGAGATCGAGCAAATGATCGAAAAGATTGCCGAACTGACTCGAGTTCAGCGTCACGCGGGCGAGCTTGCCATCGACCGTATCCAGAAAAGTCATTAACCAGGCGCACACCAGCCCCGAGCCATAATGGCCATAGTAGAACAACACGCCGGCCAGCAGCGTCAGTACATAGCTCAGCGAGGTGACATGATTGGGACGGATACCAGTGCGTGCGCAAAATCGCGTCACCGCGCGGGCAGGCAGTGGCCACACCCATTTGGTGACCAGATCGGTGACACCTTTATAGGCGGCGCGGTAAAGCGCGTTTTCCAACGGCTCGCGATTCTGAGCGCTGACGCGCGCTACCCAGGGCGCATCAAACTTGCGCAGCTTGGACTCCAGACCCGAGGCCACGCTACTTGGAGTGACCGGCTCGAGCGCATGATCGACAAACTCGGCGATGCGCGGCGGCTGGACGGCACTTGCTACATCGACCCGGGTACGAATGGCCACGACCGTATGATCATTGGAATCATGCAGGATAACCTGCTCGGCATTCGCCAGGCCGCTCAGCACGTGCTGGTCATAGACATAGTCGGCGCGTAGCACCAGGATTTCCGTGCCGATTTCGGCCAACTCGTCACTGCCAACCAGTTCGATGCCTTCCATCTTAGACAGCATCTTCTGCAACCGCTCTCGGGAGGTTAGCCCCCATAGCGGCGTGTCGGAGCTTTCCTCGAGATACGCCTTTACTGTCATCATCACTTCCAAATGGTTCATCACGTGTGCAATGGCTTATTCAGCGAGCAGCCAGGCGGCTGATACCCTGAAAAGTCACAAATGCCAACGAAAACGAAGAGGTAATTAGCATCAAGGTGGCGTATTCTATGCCATTATGCCGATCAAGACATGGCCTGCGGGCCCTGACGCACTAACCACTTCACTACGCCTTATCCATCTTTCCGACCCACACCTGACCTCGATCTCTCGATCGGCGTGGCGGATGATGTGCAATAAGCGCGCCAGTGGCTATTGGGCCTGGCGGCGCAAGCGCCGTCGCCTGCACCGTCCCGAGGTGCTACAGGCGCTGGTCGATGACATCCATACCCAATCGTACGACCACATCGCCCTGACCGGCGACTTGACCCAGGTGGGCCTGCCAATGGAGTGTCAGCAGGCGCTCGGTTGGCTGGAGACGTTTGCCCCTCCCGATAGGGTATCGGTGGTACCAGGTAACCATGATGCCTACGCCCATGCCTCATGGCAGCAGACTATCGGTCTCTGGCAGGCCTACATGAGCGACGATTCAGGGCAGGCGGCCGACGACGCTTTCCCCTTCGTGCGCTATCGCGGTAGGGTCGCCTTGATCGGAGTGTCGACTGCGCTGCCAACGCCTTGGCCATTTGCTACCGGCACTCTCGGTGACGAGCAGCTGGCGCGGCTGGAAGCGTGCCTGCGCGACACCGCGGCAAAGAGCTATTTCAGAGTCGTAATGATTCACCATCCGCCGGTAGCCGGCACGATCGGCTGGCGCAAGCGGCTAACTGACACGGCCGCGCTGGCCGGCGTCATTCGCCGCGCCGGCGTGGAGCTGATACTGCACGGCCATGCTCATCGCGAACTCGAGGCCCGCCTGCCGACACCTACCGGCCAGGCTGTTGTGCTTGGTGTGCCCTCCGCCTCGATGACCCCAGCGACAGGACGCGATCACGCCGGCTACAGCATCATCGATATCACACGCGGCACCGCCCAGGATCAAGGGTCGGATTGGTCCGCCAAGGTAACGCGCCGCATGCTCAATCCTTATCGCGATGAGTGGCGCTTCGCAAGTCACGTTATAGACTTGCGCTTTACTACGGCAAACACGAAGGGGCCCGTTGCCATGCGTTGCGATGAAACTCCCTAGTCTTCACTTGAATGTTTGCTGGCACTTCTTTCCATTACAGCTCAAGAGAAATTAATCATGAATTCCTTGGTTCACTCACAGCCACGCCGAGCCATCATCCTCAGCGCCGGTCAAGGCAAGCGCTTGCTCCCCCATACGGCCGACCGGCCCAAATGTCTGATCGAATTTCAGGGACGTGCAGTGATCGAGCATCAGATCGATCATCTGATCGCCGCCGGTTTCGAGCATATATCAGTCGTAATCGGCTATTCCGCCGCCCAGGTCGAGCAGCGCCTGAGCCAGCGCTACAAGGATGCACCGGCGGTGATAGAGCCCGTGTTCAATCCATTCTTCGAACTCGCCGACAATCTCGCCAGCTGCTGGATGGCACGAACTGCGATGATGAATGGCGACTTTTTGATCCTCAATGGCGATACGCTGTTCGAGCTGCCGGTACTCGAACGGCTGATGGCCTCACCATCAGGGCCGATCACGCTGGCGATCGATCGCAAGAACGCTTATGACGCTGACGACATGAAGGTGATTCTCGAAGGCGAACGCCTGGTCCGCGTCGGCAAGAAACTGGACCTGCAGGTCGTCAATGGTGAATCCATCGGCATGATGGTCTTCCGCGGCGAAGGTAGTGCACTGTTTCACAATGCACTGGAACGCATCATGCGAACGCCGGAAGCGTTAACTCGCTGGTATCTGAGCGTGATCGACGAGCTTGCCGCGACGGGCCAGGTCTTCACCCAGTCGATCGAGGGGCTCGCCTGGGCCGAACTCGATTTTCCCCATGATCTTGAGCAGGCGCGCCGCCTGGCGACGCTCGACGCAGCAGTAGAAACCGCGCATGACTGAACGCCTCTTCTCCTTCTCGGACTCGTCGGCCTCTCTGCGAGTGCTGCGCGCCGGTCAGCGTTCGCCAGCGAGAATGGCTTCGACGAGCTGCCGGTCGGCGGGCGTGTCCACGTCGACTGCTGCCTCGGCGTGATCCAGCACCACGGCCCGAATGCGTATACCGAGCCGGCGGGATAGCCTGTCCAGGGCCTGCTCGAGCGTCAGGCGCCCGAGCAGATAACGCACCACTGCTCCCCAGCCCAGCGCTCCGCCGATGACCCGCCAGGGGCGCTTGCGCTGCTGTTCGACCCGGCGCCAAAAGTCAGCGAGCGCGCGTCCGCGCGGTGTGGTGAAGGCAAACAGGTTGCAGCCGCAGTAGGGACCGTCGGACAGGCGTATCGCCGTGCGTCGCGTACCGGGAAAGCGCGCCTTCACCGTCTCCAGGCGTGCCACACCCACTACGAAATCGCCATCGCTGACCATAGCGCGATCGACAAACGCTGTGACGATAGTCGGCGTCAGCAGGGCATGATCGGCGGTGGTCACCAACACCGGCATGTCTTCGGGCAGCAACCGCAGGGCGGCGCCGACGCTAGCGCTGGGCGTCGCGGCATTGTCCACCCAGCTCACATCGTTGCGGCCAAGCAGCTCGCCAAGCAAGGGCTCGCGTTCGATGATCGCCACCGGCGGCCCGGCCAGGCAAATGCGCGCGATACGCCCACTGCCGTCGAGTGCGCTGAATACGCGGCGCAGCATCGAGATGCCAGCGACCGGAGTCAATGCCTTGCAGGCGACGCCGGCATCCCGCGCGACCGGGTCGTCGGCGTGGCGGTCCGCCGCCAGCACCACGGCGCCAAGCCGTCCTTCAGAGATGCTTTTCATAGAGGCGGTAACGCTTGTAGAGGTCGGTTCCGATATGCTCAAGGATATTTCGCATGCCCGCGTTGTCATCGAGGATCCAGGACATTTCCACGGCTTCGATGCCATTGCGGATGAGCGACGCCTGGATAGACTCGATCAGCACCAGTGCAAGCGTCGGCCCGAGGCGACTGAACTGGTATTCACTGCGTACCCCCATCAGTGGCACGCGTCCGGTCTTTGGCCCGCGCACCTTGAGTCGCCATAGCAGACGCAGCCATCCTATCGGCCACAAGCGTCCGTTCAGTGGCGCGATCGCCTCGTTGAGGTTGGGCAAGCCGACGATGAATGCGACGGGCTTGCCGTCGATCTCGGCAATCTGGATCAGTTCGGACGGCACCAGCATCTTGAGACTGGTGCCCAGTTCGCGGAATTCGGCATCGGTGAAGGGTACGAATCCCCAGTTCTTGGCCCAAGCGTCGTTGAAAATGTCGCGCAGGATGTCGAGCTCTTCGTTGAAGCGGTCGCGACGCAGAGGGCGCAAGTGAATCCGCTCGCGCCAGCGATCAACCATGCGCTTCATCGTCGGCGTAAATTCGACACCACGTGTCGACATCCAGTAAGCGAGCAGGTCCTTGGCGGGCGTATAGCCCTGCGCCTCGACGTGAGAGGCATAGTAGTGCCCGGCATGCCCCATCATCATCGAAGGCGGCCGCTCGAAACCGTCGACCAGCAGCCCACACTCCTCGTTGATGGTCAGGTTGTAGGGACCGGTAATATGCCGTGCGCCGTGCTCGTGCAGCCATGTGTGCGCGGCGGTGAACAGCGCCTCGAACACGTCGGGGTCGTCGAGGGCATCGAGCATGCCGAAGTGGCCGGTACCGGCGCCGTGATACTGGCGATGGAGGCTGTCGACCTGGGCACTGATACGCCCCACCGGCCTGCCACCCGACCAGGCGATGAATCCCTGCCAGGTAACATGCTCGAAAGCAGGGTTCTTGGTCAGATGCATACGTCGCTCTAGGTGCAGCGGTTCCACCCACTGCGGATCATGCTTCAGCAGTTCGCCCGGCAAACGCACGAAGGTGTCCAGATCCCGGCGCCCCCTGATGGGCCGAACGTCGATGGCGGCACGCGATCCAGGGGTGGCGGCGTGATGATGAGTGTCGGAAGGGATATGCACTTCGGAAGGAGCGTTGCTGTTCACATGAAGCCTTAAGCATGCACCGCCTCACACCGAGCAGCATGATACATCGCGACAACGGGATTCGGCGGGATGGGAGGCGACCGAAAGCCGCAGTCGGGCAAATGGATCGCTTCAGGAATTTCGCATCGAATGCCATATGATAGGTATCTTGATACATCACTGCAACGCGTCTGCTATGAAGAACATGCCCGAAAAACACGGCCGGCCAGTCTTGATCTACCCGGATCGGCACAGCATCTTTCGCCTCAACCGACCGGACAGTGAAGGAGAACTCACGCAGTTCTCTCCAACCCTCGCCACGCTGGATGTCGCCGCTATTTATGCCCATGCGTGAAAGGCCAAAGAGCGCGTCGAGCGCACCAACAAGACCCTGCTGAACCGCCTCGTCAAGGAGCTGATGCCGGCCGACATCCAGGATATCGAGACAGCCAACACCTTCCTGCCGACCTTCATCGCC
This sequence comes from Salinicola sp. V024, assembly GCF_052645315.1. Taxonomy (NCBI): domain Bacteria; kingdom Pseudomonadati; phylum Pseudomonadota; class Gammaproteobacteria; order Oceanospirillales; family Halomonadaceae; genus Salinicola; species Salinicola sp. V024. The sequence goes on along the minus strand of NZ_JBQXYB010000001.1, from coordinate 338,759 downwards.
GAGTACAGTGAGGGAAGAAGACTGCCGTGGAGGGAAGAAGACTGCCGTGGTGATTTCTGGTAGCCTGCTAAACAAGTTAAGCCATCATTAAGGTTTTGTTTCTATATTAGATGTACGATAAGCATCTTTGGGACCTGGATCGTGAATACACAACCACAAACCGAACCGAACTCAACGATGGTGAAGTTCGGGGCTCCCGACAATATTTTATGCGACTACCGTTACTGGAGCGTGCTGTTTCGCGACGCCCAGGTGACGTTGGGTTCGCTGGTGCTGATCGCCAAGGGGCCGGAAACTACCTTTCCCGACCTGCCCCGCGAGGCATTTACCGAGTTGGCCGAGGTGACCACCGACCTCGAAGCTGCTCTGAGCCAGGCCTTTGCCTATGACAAGATCAATTACCTGATGTTGATGATGCTAGACCCTCATGTCCATTTTCATGTCATCCCACGCTACGCGGCGCCGCAACCGTTCGAGGGCCACGAGTTCACAGATACCGGTTGGCCCGGTCCCCCGAGGCTGGATGCCACCAATACCAGCGACGCTGCGCTCAATACGCGGATACGCTCAGCAATCATGCAGTATTGGGCATGACCATCGCATGACACGCCGTTACTTTCAGGGTCGACGCCGTCAGATGGCATGTCGGTGTGATACCGCGCGCAGGAACGAAGGTATATCGAGCCGGTCCGGGACACTGCCACTGATTACGGTGCGTCCAACTGGTACGTATTGTCTTTATAACAACCCCTCTGCTTCGATGATCGAGACTCCCCTCAATAATGACCGAACTCTATATCACCAAAACACCAACACGGAACCCGCTTCCCCAGCGGCTGGCCGATTTTGCCACTCTGGCCGAAGCGCTCGATTACGCCGCGCAGGGTGTGACGGGCTACAACTTTCATGATGGCCGCGGTCGTCTCACCGCCCCCTTGCGCTACGCCGAGCTGCGCCAGCGCGCCCTGGCGGCGGCTTATCGTCTCTGTCGCCTGGGGCTAAAACGGGGTGACAAGGTGGCCATCGTCGCCGACACCAGCCCACTGTTTATGGAGATCTTCTATGGCTGCCAGTATGGGGGCTTCGTTCCCGTACCGCTGCCGATCAACATGAGCCTCGGCAACCATGCCAACTACGTCGACCGCCTTGCGCGCCTACTACGCAGTTGCGAGGCCCGCGTCGCGATTGCCCCCGCCGAGATGCAGTCCTTCCTGACCGAGGCCGGCAGCGAACTCGAGCTGCTGTTCAGCGGTGGCGATGAGGCATTTCTTCGACTCAATGCCAATGTGCATGCGCTAGAACCGTCGCGGCCGGATGAACTGGCTTATCTACAGTACACCTCGGGCAGTACCGGCTTTCCGCGCGGCGTGATGATCGATCAGGCCACCGTAATGGCCAACCTACGCGGAATCGTTACCCACGGACTGGGGGTGCGCCCGGGCGATCGTTGCGCCTCGTGGTTGCCGTTCTACCATGACATGGGGCTGGTCGGTTTCGTTCTCGGACCGATGGCATCACAACTCTCGGTGGATTACCTGGGTGCACGGGAATTCGCTATGCGGCCGATGCAGTGGCTGGCGCTGCTCAGCCGCAATCGCGGTACCATCGCCTTTGCGCCGCCGTTTGGTTACGACATTTGCGCTCGCCGCCTGCGCAGTGGCGATCTCGAACGCCTCGATCTGTCGAGCTGGCGTGTCGCTGGCGTTGGCGCAGAGCCGGTACGTACCGATGTTCTAGAGCGCTTCGCCGAATGCTTCGCGCCTGCCGGCTTCGATTCGCGGGCCTTTCTACCCTGTTACGGTCTGGCGGAATGTTCCCTGGCAGTCAGCTTCGCGCCGCTCGAGCAGGGCGTCGCCATCGAGCGCATCGATCGTACCCACCTCGAGCATCATGCTCACGCCCGCCTGGCATCGGCATCTGGCGATCTCGCCGTCACCAGCTTCGTCAACTGCGGTCACGCGCTGCCTGACCACGAAATCGTGATTCGTGATCAGCAAGGGCGACCCCTGCCCGAGCGTGCAGTGGGCCGCGTCACCGTGCGCGGCCCCAGCGTCATGTCGGGGTACTTCCAGAATCCCGAAAAGACTCACCGGGTGCTTCGTAACGGCTGGCTGGATACCGGCGACCTGGGCTACCTGACGCATGAGGGGCTGTTCATCACCGGGCGTCATCGCGACCTAATTTTCGTCAATGGCCGCAACATCTGGCCAGAGGATCTCGAGCACCTTGCCGGGCGTTACCATGGCGTCCGGCATGGCGACGTCGTCGCGTTCACGGCGGCAGCCGATGACGAAGAGGCAGTTGTCATGTTGATCCAGTGCCGTCTCAGCGATACGCAACGTCGCCACCAACTGGTCAAGGAGCTGACCAGCCAGATACGCAGCGATTTCGGTGTTGCGTGCCGCGTCGTTCTGTTGCCCCCCCGATCGCTGCCGCGCACGTCGTCTGGCAAGCTTTCACGCAGCGAGGCGTGCAGACGCTACCTGCAAGGGGGCGGTGAATCGCTGGGTCTGGCTTCGCCAGCCGAGTCCGCGGTCGGGACCGGTGCTGCATCCTGATCCTATGGCCATGAGTGTCGCGCTTACCGGAGCCACCGGCTTCATCGGCCGCCGGCTGCTCGCCCGGTTGGTCAAGAATGGCGCGCAAGTACGTGCCTTGACGCGGCGCATGCCAGCCGAACCAGAAGGTCCGCATATCCGCTGGATCAGTGGGTCGCTCGATGACACGGCGGCGCTGGAGCGGCTGGTCGACGGAGCAGATACGGTCATCCATTGCGCCGGCGCGGTACGTGGCGCCGATCACGCCACCTTCCATCGCATCAATGTCGAGGGCAGCGGTCGGCTATTCGAGGCGGCGCAGCGTCAGCAATGCGCCCGCCTGCTGTTGATGTCGTCGCTGGCCGCGCGCCATCCCGAACTCTCCTGGTATGCCGCCTCCAAACGTCAAGCGGAGCAGCGAGTCGCATCGTCAGCGCGGCCGGCAGTGACGGTATTTCGTCCGACGGCGGTTTATGGACCAGGGGATCGGGAGTTACAACCGCTGTTCGAGATGCTGATGCGCGGCTGGCTGCCGATGACTGGCCCGCAAGATGCCCGACTGTCGTTTCTGCATGTCGACGATCTGGTGGACGCAGTGATGGCCTGGCTATATCACACTCCGGCCGGCGCCCTCGTCGACAGCGTGCCCTTCGAGCTTCACGATGGCTACCCGGGCGGCTACACTTGGCCGCGCATCGCGGCGATCGGCGCTGCCGTGCGCGGTGGGCCGGTACGTCGCCTGCCAATTCCCGCCGGCATATTGCACGGCATGGCGCTGGTCAACCTGATGCTGGCGCGCGGATTGCATCGTTCGCCGATGCTCACACCCGGAAAGTTCCGCGAGCTGAGACATCACGACTGGACATGCCATAATAGTGCGCTCACCCGCGCGACCGGATGGGTACCGCGGATTACGCTGGAGCAGGCACTTGGCGATCGCCGGCAGTGGGCGGCGGAGTGACCATGCTGCCTGCGGGCATATTCTTTCATCACAATGACCTGGCGAACGCCGCCAGTAACGGGTAGAGCACGCATGACCCAACACAAACAGATTCTCGCGCGGTTGATGGTACATCTCGAACGCCTGGCGCCGCCGGACAGCAATCTTCACCCCGACATCGATCTGGTTAGCGAGTTGGGGCTCGACTCGGTCAAGGTAATGGACCTCATGCTGGATGCCGAAGACGAATTCAATATCTCCGTTCCCCTGAACGTCCTCGCCGATATCCGCACACCTAACCAGTTGGCCCAGGCGATCAACAAACTGCTCGAGAGCCGATGATGTCTCTGTTCGATAAATTCCAGTCCCTCAGCGATGCGCGCCACGCCTTGATCCAGACGGAACCCAGCCCGATTGGCACACGCATCGACGAAATCCTGTCGTCCACCGAAGGGCGCGTAGATGGCAGGTCGGTGATCCTCGCCGGCACCAATAACTATCTGGGGCTGACTTTCGATCGTGACTGCATCGCGGCGGCACACGACGCTCTCGATCGCGAAGGCACCGGCACCACCGGGTCGCGCATGGCCAATGGTAGCTACGCCAGCCATACCCGCCTCGAGGAAGAACTGGCACATTTCTTCGCGCGCCCTTCCGCAGTCGTGTTCTCCACGGGTTACGTGGCCAATCTCGGCCTGATCGGCACCCTGGCCGGTGCCGACGACGTCATCGTGCTCGATGCCGATTGTCACGCCAGCATCTACGATGCGTGTCGTCTCACTGGCGCCGACATCATTCGCTTTCGTCACAACGACGCCAGTGATCTCGAGAAACGCTTGCGGCGTCTAGGCGAGCGCACCACCAATGCCCTAATTGTGGTGGAAGGCATCTACAGCATGCTGGGGGACCAGGCACCGCTGCGCGAGATCGCTGCCGTCAAGCGTCGGCATGGGGGTTATCTGCTGGTCGACGAAGCCCATTCGCTGGGGGTGCTTGGCACCCACGGCCGCGGCCTGGCCGAAGCCGAGGGCGTCGAGGCCGATGTCGACTTCGTGGTCGGCACTTTCAGCAAGAGTTTGGGCGCCATTGGTGGTTTCGCCACCAGTCATCACCCGCAACTCGACATGATCCGCTACGCCAGCCGTCCCTATATCTTCACCGCCTCATCCTCCCCGGCGACGATCGCATCGGTACGCACTGCCTTGCAGATCGTCCATTCGCGAGGCGAACTCCGCCAGCGTCTATGGGCCAATGCCGAGCGTCTGTATCTTGGCCTGTCACGGCTCGGTTTCGAGCTCGGGCCAGAGCCTGGGCCGGTCGTCGCCACCCTGCTGGGGTCGCCCCAACAGGGTGTCGCCTTCTGGCACGGGCTGCTCGATCATGGCGTCTATGTCAATCTGGTCTTACCACCCGCCACGCCAGGCGGCCGGGCGCTGTTGCGCATCAGCGTCAGCGCAGCCCATGAGTCGACTCAGATCGATCAAATTATCGCCGCCTTCGCCGCCTTGAAACCCACGCTCGACCATCACGAGCAAGAGTGAGCACCGGCGGTCGTCGAGACCGCCCACGGATCGCATATGCGTCTGCTTTTTGCATTCTTTCGCCTCTATCCTCAACGCACCGTCATCATGTTGATCTGCCTGCTATTTGCGGGCATCGCCGAAGGGATCGGTCTGACCACGGTATTGCCGCTGCTATCGGTGGCGCTGGGGCAGAACGAGCACCCTAACGCTTTCTCGCAAAAGGTGCTTGGCGTCATGGAGGCCATTGGGCTGCCGACCACCGTCGGCGTAATCCTGGCGATCATCGTCATCGGCATGACGGTCAAGAGCGCACTGGTTCTGCTCGCCAACCGCCAGGTCGGCTATACCGTCGCCCGGGTCGCCACCGATCTGCGTCTCGAACTGATCCATTCGCTGCTGGCCAGCCGCTGGGAGCATTACCTGCGCCAACCCACCGGCGGCATGGCCAACTCGGTGGCCACCGAGGCCACTCGTGCCGCCACCGGCTACGAACACTGTGCCAACGTCATTTCACTGTTCATCCAGGTGGTCGTCTATGCCATCGTCGCACTGATGATCGGCTGGCAGGCGACCATGGTCTCGCTGGTGCTTGGCGTGCTGATGTCGGTCATGTTGTATCGGCTGGTACGCGCCTCCAAGCGCGCCGGCAAGAAACAGACCCGGTTGATGCGTGAACTGCTGTCACGCCTGACCGATACGCTAGGCTCGGTCAAACCGCTCAAGGCGATGGCGCGCTACGATGTCGCCGATGCGCTGCTGCGGCGCCAGACCCACAAGCTCAATCGCGCCATGGAGCGTCAGGTGTTGGCCCGCGAGGGGATGAAGGCCATCCAGGAGCCGATCCTGACGCTGTTCGTGGCCGTTGGCCTCTATCTTGCCCTGGTCGTGTGGGGGCTTTCGCTGCCGTCGGTGATGGTGATGGTGTTTCTGCTGGCGCGCGTGGTGATGCAACTCAATCAACTGCAGCGGCGCTACCAGCAGATGCAGACTCAGGAGAGCGCCTACTGGGCGCTGAAGGATGCGGTCCAGGCGGCACGTGATAACGCCGAGCCGGTCAGCGGCGACCTGCACCCGACCCTCGAGCGTGAGATTACCTTCGAGAAGGTCCGTTTCCACTATGGCGACCAAGCGATACTGAACGCGACCGACCTGACCATCCCGGCGCGCTCGTTCACGACCTTGATCGGCCCCTCCGGCGCCGGCAAGACCACCCTGCTCGATATCCTCTGCATGCTGCTCGAGCCCAGCGCCGGCCAGGTGCGGATCGACGGTGTGCCGATCGAGCGGATCGATCGGCTCGCCTGGCGCCGCCTGATCGGCTATGTGCCGCAGGAAACGCTGCTGCTGCATGACAGCGTGCTCGCCAACGTGACGCTAGGCGATCCCACGCTGACCGAGGCGGACGCCGAACGCGCCCTGTGTCAGGCCGATGCCTGGGCATTCGTCAGCCAGATGCCAGAGGGGATTCATGGCTCGGTCGGCGAGCGCGGTTCACGACTGTCGGGCGGTCAGCGTCAGCGTATCGTCATTGCCCGCGCCCTGGCCCACCGCCCCAAGCTGCTGATTCTCGATGAAGCAACCAGCGCTCTCGACATGGAAGCGGAAGCGACAATCAGCAAGACCCTGCAGAGCCTCAAGAGCGAACTCACCATCTTTGCCGTCTCGCATCAGCCAGCGTTGATGCACGCTGCCGATCGGGTCTATCGCCTCGAACGGGGACAGCTGGAACAGGTCAAAGACAGCGGCCTTTTACATCAACCTGCCTGAGCCCTAACCGTGAGCGTGAAATCAAAAATCGCCTTGTTACTGCCTTCGCTAGTGGCTGGCGGAGTCGGCCGTTCGATACTGCATCTGGCCGGTGAGTTCATAAAGCGTGGCCATGATGTCGACCTGGTGCTGTGTCGCCATGAAGGGGCCTATGTCAATGCCGTACCGAAAGGTGTCCGTATCGTGACGCTGGCTCCGAGCAATCCATGGGTTGTGCGCTGGCAATTAATGCGATTTTTTCCAAAGGGGCTGTCTAGCCTGGCATACCCGGCCCTGTTGTCACGCAAGCCTGCCCCCGTCCAACGCTATTTGCCCGATCTGGTGCATTATCTCGTCACGACTCGTCCGGATGCGCTTCTGGCAGCCAAGACGCACACCAACCTGCTGGCAATCTGGGCAAAACAACTGGCAGGTGTCTCGACACGTATCATCGTGAGCGAACGTACTCAGCTATCGGTGACCATTGCCAATACGAAAAAATGGCGCTGGCGATATGTGGCGCCGCTGATCGCGCACAGCTATCCGTATGCTGACCGCATCGTTGCCGTTTCCAATGGCGTTGCCGATGATTTAGTCATCACTACTGGACTGGCGCGACAGACTGTCCAGACGATATACAACCCAACCGTCACACCACAGATAGCGAAACTGGCCACGGAATTGCCTTCACACCCGTGGCTTTCCGCTCCGGCCACAAGTCCAGTCATTGTTGCAGCCGGGCGTCTTGTTACGCAGAAAAACTTTAAATTATTGCTGCGCGCTTTCGCTCTATTACGCACCCAGTACCCAGCACGCCTGATCATATTAGGAGAGGGGGACGACAGAGCAGCTTTGGAAGCACTGGGTGATGAGCTTGGAATCAGCGAAGACATTTCCCTGCCTGGCTTCGTTGACAATCCCTATGCCTACTTTGCCCGTGCAGCATTGTTCGTACTGTCGTCCAATTATGAGGGCCTGCCCGGAGTGCTGATTCAGGCGCTTGCCTGTGGCTGCCCCGTCGTTTCAACCGACTGTCCCAGCGGTCCGGATGAAATACTTGCCAACGGTAAATATGGTTGCCTGTCCCCTGTCGGCAACGTAGATGCGCTGGCCAATGCCATGCGAGATACGCTTTCGGCTCCCCTGCCGTCTCACTTGTTGATACAGCATGCCAATATGTTCAGCCTAAAACGCAGCGCCAATGAATTTCTCGAGATTTTGTTGCCCGATCGTCTGTCGACTCACGGTGATCTTGCCCACCAACGGTGAACAACTCGTTAAAACAGTACACTGCGGAGAGACGATGCGTCGGCGAGTGTTCGGATATCTCGAGTCGGACGACAACCGGCTGCGCCGGCACAGTTCCCTCGGGGTGATCAGTCCGGAGGCCTTCGAGGCCCGAATGATCGCTCAAGCCGGTGTCCACCAACGCTGGGCAAGATCAGTTTCTTTAACCTACCGTGGTGTAGCATGGCAATAAATCGTTTAGGCGCGCCTAGTGAAGGGGATTATCCGGTGACCAGCAATGCTTCATCTCTCGACGAAGAAATTTTATCTATCGCCGCTCGGCCGATTCGGGTCGAACGCGCCGACACTTCGCACCAGCCCCACTGCGTAGTATTGCCAGCGTTGACTTCCGAACCGTCACCGCGCCCCCCTGTATGCATTTTCTTGGGCACCGAGAAAGCCCAAGTAAGAGCCCAGCGCATATTTTTTTATTCGATCGAGCGCGTACGCGATCCCGCCCGGGAGTATCGCATCTATCTGATGAAGGACATCGTCGGCTTCGATCAATCCAAATGGCGAACCGGCTTCACCAACTACCGTTTCGCGATTCCCGATTTCGCCGGTCGTGAGGGCCGCGCCATCTATAACGATGTTGACCAGATCTATTTTACCGATCCCGCCGAACTGTTCGATCTGCCCATGGACGACCATGGCTATCTCGCCATTTCTGCCAAGGACACCTCGGTCATGGTGATGGATTGCGCCCGCATGGCGCAGTGGTGGAACCTCGAGCAAGCCAGACATGCCGACAAGAAGGCGCTGACCAACACGCCAGCGGAACAGCCCGGCCTGTGGGGCGAACTCGACGGTCACTGGAACGCACGCGACGAAGAATATGAGCATGGTCGGACTCATGTGCTGCACTACACGGCGCTGCACCAGCAGCCCTGGCAGCCAACACCGCGCGTTTATTCCTATCACCCCAATGCATTGGGAGACCTGTGGCACAGACTGGAGCAGGAGGCGGATACTCTCAACTACGGGCCATTTTCGCGTCACTCGCCCAGCCCCTGGTTCGAGCAGTCGTTGCATACGCTCGGAACACTTGGTGACGCCAATGAAGCGCTGAGCAGCAGCCCCCGAGCCGCCCTGCTGGCGAGCGAGTGCAACACCTCCTCGCTGCTATGGTGCCGGCCCGCTCGGCAGATCACAGCATCATCGCCGCTGAGCATCGAGGCCAGCCAGACCTGGCACCCCGAACGTGACGCCCCGGACGACAGCATCTTTGACGGCGTTGCAGTGACGGGTGTGTTCGAACATCTTCCCGCCGAAGACGTTCATTGGTTTGGGGAGGAAGTGGCTCAGCGCGCGCGACGTTTACTTTATATCGGTCTTCAGCTCCCTGATCCCCGGCGCGTCGATGATCTACCCTTCTACCGCACCCACTGGTGGCGCGAGCAGCTGCGGCGGATCAGCCGCGCTCATCCCGATCTCGTCTGGCATCTCGATATTCAGCGGGAAGGCATCAGCGAGCTGGAGTGTTCTCAATCGGGACTGACCGGCGCACGCGGGGGGAATGGCCGAGAGCCGCGAGTATGGCAATTGCTGGGCAAGCATCAAGGCGACAATGCCCAACTACAGTTGCTCGCGCAGCGTCTGGGCTGGCCGAGCGAGGAGAAAAGACTGAGCTTTAAACAGGTCACGCGGAAGCCTTCACTATTCGATAAGCCCTCGCTTGCCAATGTCGATCAGGCGCGTTCCGATCGTCTCCAGCCACCCTGGCCTGACCTGATCCTGAGCACCGGCTGGCGCAGTGTCAATGCCGCACGCTGGATCAAGCAGCAGTCGGGAGGCCGTACACAGTTGATCGTTCTGGGCCGGCCGCGTTCACCACTGAACTGGTTTGATCTGGTCATTACCACACCCCAGTATGGCTTGCCGGCCCGAGACAATATTGTCCACAACATTCTGCCGCTCAATACACCGGATCCTGCAGCGCTTGAGCAGGCCGCCGCGCATTGGCAAGGTAGCTTCGATGGTCTTCCCCGACCACATATCGGCGTGCTGATCGGCGGTGCGACAACGACACAGCACTTCGATGATGCGACCGCCCGTGCGATGGCCGAAGCTGCCTGTCGTCTGGCTAGAGCCCGCGGTGGTTCGCTGATGATCACTACCAGCCCACGTACCACACCTTGCGCAGCAGACGCTTTTTTTGCCAGCATCAATGTACCCTGCCATCGCTACGCCTGGCACAGCGACAACGGCGCCACCAACCCCTACCGTGCCTATCTGGCCCTGTGTGATGAATTCATCGTTTCCGGTGACAGCGTATCGATGCAGGCCGAAGCCATTCGTACCGGGAAACCAGTGCATGCTTTCACGCTCGACATGTCGACAAAGTCATGGCATCGCTTGGGACAACGACTGGAAGCGTTCATGCATGGGCGCACGCAGGCGACTGGCAATCGCGGCACTCATCGCCAGCAGGACTGGAAAGGCCGACTTTATGACCGCGCCTTCTGCCTGGGGCTGGTATCCGCAACGCGCAACGTCGAGCGCCTGCACAATGTACTCGCCATGCGCAATTTAGTTGAGGATGCCCGCAATGTATCGAGCGAGACACCGAACACTACCGCGCCACGCTGTCAGCGCATCGCAGTCTCCGATGAAGTGAGTGCCACGGTAGAGAAAATTCGCGAGCGGGCCGGCGAGCATTACTGGCAGGAGCGCCGATGAGCACGCCGCGCGTAACGGTCTTTATTCCGGTCCATAACCGCCAACGCTACATCACAACGGCCGTCGACAGCATACTGACGCAGACGTTCGAGGATTTCGAACTGTTGATTGTCGATGACGGTTCGACCGATGAGACGCTTGAGGTATTGTCAAGCTATCGAGATCCGCGTTTACGCGTGGAAAGCAATTCACGCAACCTGGGTATTCCAGCCACCCGCAATCGCGGGCTGGAACTGGCCCGAGGCGAATATATCGCCCTGCTCGACAGTGATGACATCGCCTGGCCGAATCGGCTTGCCCGCCAGGTCGAGACCTTGGACCGTCATCCGGAGCTGGTGCAGATCGGCAGCGCCTGCGATTTCATGGACGGAGAGGGACAGCGTCTCAAGCGCGTGCGGCGCCAGCCATTAGCTGCCGATGATGTGGCCGCCAGTCTAGCGTTCTACTGCGCGCTGACCAACCGTACGATCATGGCGCGCACCGCTATTCTCCGCGAGCAGCGCTACAGTGAGGATTTTCCGCGCTGCCAGGACTACGAATTGCATCAACGGCTGTCGCGAACGCAGCGGATGGCCAATCTCGGTGATATTCTCGTGTGTGGACGTGAACACGACGGCCGCTTCACTAAGCAGACCGACACGCTGGGGCGCGACCGCAAACGGGCGATCTGTCGCCGTGCGTTAGATGAGATAGGCATATCACCGAGCGTAGAAGACCTTGAGCGACATTATGCGCTGGCGCGACCAAAGCGCCTCGGCGCGGCGCTGAACGACGAATATCTCGACTGGGCCGAACAGTGGCTGGTCCAGCTCGATGTCGCCAATCGCCTTAGCCAGCGTTACGTTCCCGAAGCGCTGATACGGATCATGACCGAGCGCTGGGCAGAGCTTTGCTGGCATGCGCGCTGTCACATCGGGGCAGGTGCCTATCTGCGCCTGATGCGCTCACCGCTGACCCGACGCTTACCCGCGACTCTGTTGCGACGCCTGAGAGCCTGATGTCGTACAGGCACTCCCATCAATGGCCCGCCAGAAGGCAGACCTGATCATCAGTGATTATTGAAGGAAGGAACACGTTATGCGCTATCTAGATTTCGACGCGCTGGAGCGCATGGATGCCCAAGCGTTCCAGCAGCAGCAACCCTACCCATGGGCCAATCCGGCCGGTCTGCTGACCGACGAAGGATATGCGGCATTGCGTGGCAGTCTGCCCGCTGCCGAGCACTTCCAGGAAGTGTTCGGCAAGGCGCGCCGTTACGGTCAGCAACCCCACGACCGCCTGGCGCTGGAATATTCACCGGATCTTGAGCTTTCGCCCTCCTGGCAAGCCTTCATGCAGGAGCTGCAAGGCCCGCACTATCGGCAGTTCATGGCACGCATGCTCGGCACCGATGCCTTCAGCCTGCGCTTTCACTGGCACTATACGCCAGCCAGTTGCTCGGTTTCGCCACACTGTGACGCTCGCGAAAAAGTGGGATCGCACATTTTCTACTTCAATGACGAAGATGACTGGCAGGCCGAATGGGGTGGGCAAACCGTTGTGCTCGACGACAATGGCCGTTTCGACAGTAAAAGCGCACCGGCGTTCGAGGATTTCGATAGCGCTACCGAATCCCATGCGATGGGCAACTACAGCTTTCTGTTTACCCGGCGAGGCAATTCCTGGCACGGCGTACGCGAGATCAGCTGCCCGCCGGGACGCTATCGCAAAGTTTTTATCGTAATCATCAACGAACGCCGACCATTCAAGCGATTGACCAATAAATTCAAGGGGCTGCTGACGGGTGCGGCATGACCCCATTCCTTCAGCGCGTCTTGGTCATCATTTCATCGATGGAGGCAGTCAGCTGCCGTTCCTGAATACTGTCGACGCCGGGCGCACGAGTGGCAAGCGTCGACAGACGGCGGCGCTGTGGCAGTTCATGTAGTTGCTTCTCGATGGCGTCCAGTTTGAGATGTTCAGGCGCGCGCCTTAGCAGACGACGCCTTGAGAATGGCTTTTTGGTCGAATGACGCACTAGCAGCGGCAACAACCGTTCGGCGATGGCGAAATCGGCTTCGGCGCCCACAAGCCCGTGCAGCAGCTTGAGGGCGCTACCCTCAAGCTGCGATGACGGCGAGTTACGTTTGCCGTTGAACTCATGCAGAAACACCCCGAGGTGCAGTGCGGCCGAAAGGGAGGGGTTGGCCAGCAGGCTCATCTGCCCGCAGTCGATTGCCCGTAGGGGTACCTGCGGACCGGGTGAAACCATGACATTGCCGGGATGAAGATCGAGATGCGTGATGCCGGCATCACGCAGAGACACAAGCAGGTCGAAAAGTTGTAACAGCAACATTCCACGCCGTATTGCATCATTTTCATGCAACCTCCAGGCAGCATCGAACGGCTGCCAATCCACCAGATATTCCTGCAGCAGTACCTGCTGAACAGGCAGACCACGACGGAAATACTCACCGAAAGTAAAAGTTCTGACACCGTGAGCAGTCTGCTCGTTCAAGGTCAGGTTGTATAACAGTTCCGCCGTGCCATGGCTGTACCCTACCAAGGGGTTGCTCCGACCTAGCAGTGCGCCTAAGCGCTTGCGCGGTAGCAGTGCCATCTGCTTGGCAAAATACTGCGGTGATTCTGGTGAGGTCGTCGGCGCGATACGATAGAAGCGACGCGATTTCACCGCTTTCTCACGGAGTAGCGTAATATCGGACGAGTCACCGGTACGGAAGTAATGATCGATCGTCCGGGCAGGTAGTGCTGCACGCCCATCGGCAAGCCACCAGCGCCATCCCGAATTGGAAAATGTCATTGGCCCCTCGAACCGAGCGGATAAGCAGCGTGGCCTTAACCATCGCATGTCTTTTCTCCCTGCAAAGAATGCATCTCTTGGCTTTTCTTACTTGCGAACGCCGTTTTTTAATATTTCCTTAATATAACGCACGGGACATTAGCAGGCACGCCGAAATGTCAATTTCGTGTGTCGTATGAATTTCAAGCGACAGACAGAAAGCCCAGCGAAGTCAGCATGCAAAGTGACTATCGCCGGATAAATACCAAGGGGAATATCAGAGGAAATACCGGAAAGCCTGACGGTCGCCATGCAGGAACGCCAGGCAGTCGCCTGGCGTTCCTGGGCTTACCCTGCCCTCCTGAGCAGCACGAAGCCCAAGGCAAAGCAGGCCAGAGTTGGCGTCAGAATCGCCCAAATCGGCGAGAAACCGAAGATCGTCGCTGCCGGCGCCAGCAAGTCCTGTATATATTTAAATGACAGCCCGACAATCGTGCCGTAGAACACCCGCGTGCCGGCCGCCACGGTCCTGAGCGGCCCGAACACGAACGAGGCCGCCACCAGCACCAATGAAGCGAGCATCAGCGGCAGCAGCAGCTTCTGCCAGAAATAAAGCCAGGAGTCGGTGGCCGCCAGCCCCTGATCGCCGAGGTAATGCGCATAGCGCCACAGATCGCCCATCGATTGGCTATCCGGGTTGGTGATGATCAGGCGCAGCAACTCAGGGTCAAGAGACGTGTCCCACGGTTCGCTCTTGTGAGTTTCGGCCACCGTGCGATTCGCCTCGAAACGCGTGGTGCGCACGTTCTTGAGCTGCCACTGATCGCCGTTGAGAACTGCGCGATCGGCGTGGGTGGCCGAGATCAGCCGGACCCCGTCGTAGCGATAACGGGTGATATCGATCAGGGTATTGTCGGTGCGGATCGAGCCGAAGCGATAGAAGCTGTCGCCTTCGCGCTGCCAGCCGCCGCCGCGATCGGCAACACCCTCCCCCTGTTTGAGCTCGGCGCGCCAAGACTTGGCGTACTGCTCGGTCAACGGCGCCGCATATTCACCAACCGCCATGGTGATCACGATCACGATCACCAGCGGCTTTATTACGCCCCAGATGATGCGACTCAAAGAGTATCCGGCGGCGCGCATCACGGTCAGCTCGTTGCTTGAGGCCATCGCCCCCAGGCCGATCAACGCGCCGATCAGTACGCTGACCGGGGCATATTGATAAAAGCGCCATGGCAAGCGCATCGCTGTATAGAGAAACACCTGCAGGGCGCCGTAGCTGCCTTTGACATCGCCGAGATCAGTGATGTAGTTGATCACCAGATCGAGCCCGAGCAGTAGTACCTGCACGACCAGCATCGCCATCAGCACGTTGCGGGCGATATAGCGGTCTAAACGATCGAACATCAGCTACGTCCCCTTAGTGCACCGCCACGGCTGATCAACCAAACGCCGATCAGCAGAAAAAACCCGTGAATTGGCCACATGCCCACCGCCACCGGAAGACGCCCGCCGCTGATTGCATCCTGGGCCGCCAGCAGCAGACTCATGTAGCTGATATAAATAAAGATCGCTGGCAACAGCTTGGCGAAGCGGCCCTGGCGCGGGTTGGCGCGTGATAGCGGGAGCGCGATCAGGGTCAGGATAAGCACCATCAAGGGCAGACTGGACCGCCACTGCAGCGCCCCGAGGGCCTCCAGATCATCACTGGCAAGCAGCGCCGGCGTGGACAACAGTTCCACATCGTCGTATTGCGTCGTCGTAGCGGCCTCGGCGAGGCGGATGGCATAGGTCTCGAACTGCAAGCGATCACTCGCCGCATTGCCCGGTACGACGCTGTAACGGTAACCGTTATCGAGAACCAGATAACGGCTGCCGGTCTCAGGATCGTTGGCCTGGTAGCCGCTCTGGGCACGCGTAAGGGTTTCTCTGGGCGGGCCGTTGGCCTGTTCTTCCTGCTCGGCGATTAACAGGTTTTGCATGCCGCTGGCGTCGCCGCTGATCGATTCGGCGTATACGGTAAGATCACCAAGCTCCTGGAAACGCCCGGGCGTCAGCGTACTGAAATCGGCGTTCTGCTTTTGATCATCCAGCATGCTCTCATTGTGTACCAAGCCGGCCGGTGTCAACCACAGACTGCAGGCGCCCACCAGCACGGCCACGATTCCGGCCGGCCACAATGTCACATGCAACAATTTGCGCGGGCTGACGCCACACGCCATCAGTACGGTGATTTCGCTGTTGAGATAGAGCTGGCCGTAAGTGAGCATGATGGCCAGAAAGAATGCCAGCGGCAGCAGTAGCTGTATGGAGTTAGGCAACTGATACAGCATCAATGTGCCGAGAAGACGTGCGGGGAAGTCCCCTTGCGCCACATCGGTAAAGTAGTGAATAAAGCGGTTGCCCATGATCACCAACAGCAGCACGCCGGCAACGGCGGCCATGGTGATGAGTATCTCGCGTGTCAGATAACGAAAGATGATCAAAAGTGTCTCCCGAAATGGCTTCCCTGCCGGCCTGCGTCCATGTCAACGCAGGTGGCCAGTCCATGCAATGCGGCACTGCTTTGCGTAAACTGAGAAACACTAGCCGCCGGCAACGTGCCGGCATTATCCAGAATCCGCGCGCCCTTGTCTCGTCAGCGACAGGCATGTGACGCGAAGCCAGCTCAATCGTTCATTGGAGACGACATGGAATTTTCCGTACTGACCGTCAATCCGGCCAAGGTCGAAACAGCCTGCCTAGTCGTGCCGCTGTTTCAGGATGGCGACCTGCTGTCCGCCGCCGCCAAGCTGGATGACGCCAGCGAACGCTTGATCGCGCAACTCGTCGAACGCGGCGATTTCACCCCGGAGCTGGCCAATGTTCAGCTGATCCCGTTCGCGCCGGGTCTTGCCGCCGAGCGGCTGTTGCTGGTCGGTCTCGGCAAGCGCGAGACGTTCAACGAAGGCGCTCTGCGCAAATCGCTCGACGCCGCCTTTACCGCGCTGGCCAAGCTGCCGGTCGACAGCGCTGCCGTGGCCTTCGACGATGCCGAGGTCGAGGATCGCGATACCGCCTGGAAAGCGCAGATGACGCTGGAGTCGGCAACCCGCGCGGTCTATCGCTTTACCCAGTGCAAGTCGACCTCACCGGCCGCGCCCCAGCTCGACAGGATCGAACTGCTGGTGGGCGATGCCAATCAGGCGGACAACGCCAAGGCCGGTGCCCGCATCGGCGCCGCCCTGGGTGACGGTGTCAACCTCGCCCGCACCCTGGGCAACCTGCCCGGCAATATCTGCACGCCCACCTATCTCGCCAATCAGGCCGAGACGCTGGCCGCGGAATCCGCCGGCTCGCTGGAAGTCGAGATCCTCGACGAGGCCGAACTGGAAACGCTGGGCGCGCATTCGCTGCTGGCCGTGGGTCGTGGCAGCGCCGAGCCCTCCAAGCTGATCGTGATGAAGTATCAGGGCGCCGACGACGCCGAAGAATCGCCTCACGTTCTGGTCGGCAAGGGCATCACCTTCGACACCGGCGGCATTTCGCTCAAGGCGGGCGCCGGTATGGACGAGATGAAATTCGACATGTGCGGCGCCGCCAGCGTGTTCGGCACTATGAAGAGCCTCATCGCTCTGAAACCGAAGCTCAACGTGGTGGCGATCGTTGCCAGCGCCGAGAACATGCCTGACGGCCGCGCGATCAAGCCCGGCGACATCGTCACCACGCTCAAGGGGCTGACCGTCGAGATTCTCAATACCGATGCCGAAGGTCGCCTGGTGCTGTGTGACGCGCTGACCTATGCGGAGCGTTTCGATCCGGCCAGCGTCGTCGATATCGCCACCCTGACCGGCGCCTGCATGATCGCGCTGGGCGATCACGCCAGCGGGCTGTTTTCCAACGATGACGATCTGGCGCTGGATCTGCTCGAGGCCGGCGAAGCGTCCTGGGATCGCGCCTGGCACATGCCGCTGTGGGACGACTATCAGCAGCAGCTGGATTCCAACTTCGCCGACCTCGCCAATATCGGAGGGCGCCCGGCGGGCGCCATCACCGCCGCGTGCTTTCTGTCACGCTTCGCCGACAAGTACCCGTGGGCGCATCTCGATATCGCCGGCACTGGCTGGGATAGCGGCAAGCAGAAAGGCGCCAGCGGCCGCCCGGTAGGCCTGCTGACCCGTTACCTGCTGGACCGCGAAAGCGAGCTGGTGGTGACGCAGGAAGCCTGATCGGTACCGACAGTCTTCGCGGAGGGGGCCGAAGGATAAGCCCGGGCGCCCTCTTCGCAGCCAACGCTTTGCGTGCTAATTTAAATGATCCGCTGCCCGTCGCTGCGACGGGCGGCTCCCAACCGAAGTCACCGACCGCCTGTCGCCCCACGAGTCGCCAGGCATCATGGACTGTCAGGAGAAGTCGCAGTGTCCACTTCAGGTTTCGAAGCCCGCCTTTCCTCCAATCCGCTCGATGCCACTCTGCGCAACGAGATTCTTGCCAACCCGGGCTTCGGCCGCTACTTCACCGATCACATGGTACACGTGCGCTGGACCAAGACCGGTGGCTGGCAGCGCGGCGAGATTCGTCCCTACGGGCCGCTGCTGATCGACCCGGCATCGCCGGTGCTGCACTACGGTCAGGAGATCTTCGAAGGCATCAAGGCCTACCGCCATGCCGACGGCTCGGTCTGGACCTTCCGTCCCGAGAAGAACGCAGCCCGCTTCCGCGCTTCCGCCCGGCGTCTGGCCCTGCCGGAACTCGATGACGAGACCTTCCTGGGCTCGCTCAAGACCCTGGTCGCCCAGGACGCCGACTGGGTGCCGACGCCGCAGAACGAAGCCGAAGAGTGCAGCCTCTACCTGCGCCCGTTCATGATCGGTAACGGCAAGTCGCTGGGCGTCAAGCCGGCGGCCGAGGTCGACTACTATCTGATCGCCTCGCCGGCTGCGGCCTACTTCAAGGGCGGCGGCAAGCCGGTCTCGATCTGGCTGTCCCAGCACTATAACCGTGCTGCGCCCGGCGGCACCGGATTCGCCAAGTGCGGTGGCAACTACGCCGCGTCGCTACTGGCTCAGGCCGAGGCCGAAAGCCATGGCTGCGATCAGGTCGCGTTTCTCGATGCGGCGGAAAACAAGTGGATCGAAGAGCTGGGCGGCATGAACCTGTTCTTCGTCTACCGTGACGGGCGCCTGGTCACACCGGCGCTGACCGGGACCATTCTGGAAGGTGTCACCCGCGACTCCATTCTGGAGCTGGCCCGTGACGCTGGTCTGACGCCGGAAGAGCGGCCGATCAGTATCGACGAATGGCGAGATGGCGTGGCCAGCGGCGAAATCGTCGAAGTCTTCGCCTGCGGCACCGCCGCAGTCATTACCCAGATCGGCCAGCTGGTGACCGAGAACGATCGCATCGTGACGCCGCCGATCGAAGGCGAAGCGGTCAGCGCCAAGCTGCGCAAGCGCCTGCTGGATATCCAGTACGGCCGCAGCGAAGACACTCGCGGCTGGCTGATGCGACTGGCCTGATTCCGACCTACACTGAATGCCCGAGCGCCGGCTCGAGCGACAATGACCGCCTCTTGGGCGGTCATTGTGCTTGTAGCCTTCGCTTCACCAAGGAGAGACGCATGTTCAGCCACGTCATGATCGGAACCAACGATATCGCCCGCGCCAAGCGCTTCTACGACGCCGTTCTGGGCACGCTGGATATCGCTGAAGGCCAGCTTGGCGAACGCAAGGGGATCCAGCGAGTCTTCTACCGTCAGGACGGCAATGCCTTTGGCGTCACCGAACCGATCGACGGCCAGCCCGCCACGGTGGGCAACGGCAGCACCTTCGCCTTCCGCTGCTCCTCGGCCGAGCAGGCCCAGCGTTTTCACGATACCGCCGTCGCCCAAGGTGGCACCTCCGTCGAGGACGCGCCGGGCGTTCGCCACACTGCCATGGGCGACATGTTTCTCGCCTACGTGCGCGACCTCGACGGCCACAAGCTTTGCGCCGTTTACCGCATGGAGCGCGCCGACTGAGTCGGGCCTTGCTCACGGCCAACGACCAACCCCCATCTCCAGAGGAGAGCCAGATGAAACCCGTGATGATCATTACCGGTGCCGGACGCGGTATCGGCGCAGCAACGGCCATCATGGCCGCCCAGAAAGGCTACGCCGTGGCGGTCAACTATCGCAGTGACAAGGCCTCTGCCGACAAGGTGGTGGCCGAGATCGAAGCCGACGGCGGCCGCGCGATCGCAATTCAGGCCGACGTCGTCGACGAAGCGGCGATCGTCGCCATGTTCGAGACCGTCGACCGCGAGCTGGGAAGCGTCGATGTGCTGGTCAACAACGCCGGCATCGTCGACCAGATCAGCCGCGTCGACGAGATGAGCTTCGAGCGCGTCGACCGCATGATGAAGATCAACGTCGTCGGCCCGTTCATCTGTGCGCGTGAGGCGATCAAGCGCATGTCGACCAAGCACGGCGGCAAGGGCGGCGCCATCGTCAATATCGGCTCGGCGGCCTCTCACCTCGGCGGCTCGGGTGAATACGTCGACTACGCCGCCTCCAAGGGCGCCATCGATACCATGACCGAGGGGCTGTCGAAGGAAGTCGCCGGCGAGGGCATTCGCGTCAACACCATTCGCCCCGGCGTTATCCGCACCACCATTCACGCCAGCGGCGGCAACCCGGACAAGCCCGACGTGGCCGGCTCGGTGATTCCCATGGGTCGCATCGGCGAACCGGAGGAGATCGCCAACGGCATTCTGTGGCTGGCCGAGGCGGGGTTCACGACGGGAGCGCTGGTCGACATCGACGGCGGCGTCTAGTCCTCCATCGACTGGCTGCGCGTCGCCCAGGCAGCGTTGAATCCAGCTTCGCGATGCTCATTGAAGAACCCTCAACTGCGCTCGCTTAGCTGGATTCGCCTTGCCTGAGGCTAGCTCGCACAATCGCTCTGGCTCACTTGGAGCCAATCATCTCGCTCGACGCCGACTCAATGACGAGATGCTGAATTCAGCTTCGCGATGCGCACTGAAGAATCCTCAAATGCGCTCGCTTGGCTGGATTCGCCTTGCCTGAGGCTAGCTCTCACAATCGCTCGGGCCTCGAGGCTTAGGCCATCAAAAGCCGGATCAGGTAACATTGCTAACTCGCAACCTTGGCTCGTAGCTCGTAACTCGCAACCCTGGCTCGTAGCTCGTAGCTCGTAGCTCGTAGCTCGTAGCTCGTAGCTCGTAGCTCGTAGCTCGTAGCTCGTCATCAACGGAATGTCATGACCAAAGTCGATTTCTACATCCTGCCCGATACCACGCTGGAAGCCCGGCTCAATTTCGCCTGCCGTCTGGCGGAGACGATCTATCGCAAGGGCTATCAGCTGCATATCCATACCCAGGATGAGTCGATGGCGCGAGAGCTAGACGAGCTGCTGTGGACGTTCCGAGAGGACAGCTACGTCCCCCACCGGGTGGCGGGGGACGCCATGGACCCGGCGCCGCCGGTGACGATCGGCTGGGACGCCGTGCCCGAGCCCGGCGTGCAGGCGATGCTCAACCTGAACTACGAGATTCCCGAGTGGTTCTCCCGGCTGGAACGGGTGGCCGAGATCATCAACCAGCATCAGGACGTGCTGCGCACCAAGCGCGCCTGCTGGAAGACCTACAAGGATCGGGGATATCGCGTCGAGGCGCATAAGCTCTGATCAGCGCAATAACCGGACGGTTCGCCGCTCGGCGCAGACACACCGGCCTGACTCCGCGGCCATCGACAAGGTATAATCCCCGCCATTTTTCGCTACGCGGCATTTCGCCGTGCCGCGTGTCGTCGTCACCGATTCGAGCCCGATAGCCGCCATGGACAAGACCTACCAACCCGATCAGATCGAAACCCGCTGGTACGAACGCTGGGAAGCCGACAACCGTTTCGCCCCGAGCGGCGAAGGCGAGCCATTCTCGATCATGATCCCGCCGCCCAACGTGACCGGCAGCCTGCACATGGGCCACGCCTTCCAGGACACGATCATGGACACGCTGGTGCGCTGGAAGCGCATGCGCGGCAACAACACGCTATGGCAGGTCGGGACGGATCACGCCGGCATCGCCACCCAGATGCTGGTCGAGCGCAAGCTGGCAGCGGAGACCGGCCAGACCCGTCACGATCTGGGTCGCGAGGCGTTCACCGACAAGATCTGGGAGTGGAAGGAAGAGTCCGGCGGGCACATTACTCGCCAGCTGCGGCGCATGGGTGCCAGTGTCGACTGGAGCCGCGAGCGCTTTACCATGGACGACGGCTTCTACAAGGCGGTGCAGGAAGTCTTCGTGCGCCTGCATGACGAGGGCCTGATCTATCGCGGCAAGCGCCTGGTCAACTGGGACCCGACGCTGCATACCGCGATTTCCGATCTCGAAGTCGAGAACCGCGAGCAGCAGGGCCAGTTCTGGCACTTCCGCTACCCGCTGGCCGATGGCGCCAGGACCGCGGATGGCAAGGACTACCTGGTCGTTGCCACCACGCGCCCGGAAACGCTGCTCGGCGATACCGGCGTGGCGGTCAATCCGGAAGATCCGCGCTACGCCTCGCTGATCGGCAAGTTCATCGAGCTCCCGCTGGTCGGCCGTCGCATTCCGATCATCGCCGACGACCATGCCGATATGGAAAAAGGCTCGGGCTGCGTCAAGATCACCCCGGCCCACGACTTCAACGACTATGAAGTCGGCAAGCGTCACGATCACGCCCTGATCAACGTGTTCTCGCAGGATGCCGCCGTCCTCGAGCGTGCCGAGGTGTTCGACCTGCAGGGCCGCCCGCTGCCCGATGTCGACGCCACCCTGCCGGCGGCCTACGCCGGGCTGGATCGCTACGTTGCGCGTGAGCGGATCGTCGCCGACATGGACGCCGCCGGCCTGCTCGAGCAGATCGAGACGGTCACCAACACCCTGCCCTACGGCGATCGCTCCGGCGACGTGATCGAGCCGCTGCTGACCGACCAATGGTTCGTCGCCGTCGAAAAGCTGGCCAAGCCGGCGATCGAGGCCGTCGAAAACGGCGACATCGAGTTCGTGCCCAAGAACTACGAGAACATGTACTTTGCCTGGATGCGCGATCTGCAGGACTGGTGCATCTCGCGCCAGCTGTGGTGGGGGCATCGCATTCCGGCCTGGTACGACGCCGAGGGCAAGGTCTACGTCGCCCGCACCGAACAGGAAGCCCGCGACAAACACGAGATCGCGGCCGACGTGACGCTGACCCAGGACGACGACGTGCTCGACACCTGGTTCAGCTCGGGGCTGTGGACCTTCGGCACCCTGGGCTGGCCGGAAAAGACGCCTGAGCTCGAGACCTTCCACTCGACCAGCGTGCTGGTCACGGGTTTCGACATCATCTTCTTCTGGGTCGCACGGATGATCATGCTCACCGGCCACTTTACCGGCGAGGTGCCGTTCAAGACCGTCTACGTCCACGGCCTGGTGCGCGACGCCCAGGGTCAGAAGATGTCCAAGTCCAAGGGCAACGTGCTCGACCCCATCGACCTGATCGACGGCATCGACCTGGAAACGCTGGTCGCCAAACGGACCGGCAACATGATGCAGCCGCAGAAGGCCCGCGCGATCGAGAAAGCGACCCGTAGCGAGTTCCCCGACGGCATCGAATCCCATGGCACCGATGCGCTGCGCTACACCTTCCTGTCGCTGGCGACCACCGGGCGCGACGTCAAGTTCGACATGGGCCGACTCGACGGCTATCGCAACTTCTGCAACAAGCTGTGGAACGCCTCGCGCTACGTGCTGATGAACGCCGAAGACCAGGATGTCGGCCGCGCCGGCGAGAGCGTCGAGCTGTCATTGGCCGACCGCTGGATCATCTCGCGCCTGCAGCAGACCGAAGCCCAGGTCACCAAGGCGCTGGAAGAGTACCGCTTCGACCACGCCTCCCAGGCGCTCTACGACTTCGTCTGGAACGAGTACTGCGACTGGTATCTGGAGCTTTCCAAGCCGGTACTGTGGGACGAAAACGCCTCCGTCGAGGCCAAGCGCGGCACCCGCCGCACGCTGGTCCGCGTTCTCGAAGTCATCCTGCGTCTGGCTCACCCGATGATGCCGTTCATCAGTGAGGAGATCTGGCAGCGCGTCGCCCCGCTGGCCGGCACCCGGTCGAAGGATGACGACAGCCTGATGACGCAGCCGTGGCCGGAAGCGGATGCCTCACGTATCGACGAGCAGTCGATTCGCGACATCGAATGGCTCAAGGGCGTGATCGTCGCGGTGCGTAACATCCGCGCCGAAATGAACATCGCCCCCGGCAAGCCGCTGGACGCTCTGCTGACCAAGGGCAAGGCCGGCGACCGCGAGCGTCTCGAGGCCAACCGCCTGTTCCTTTCCAAACTGGCCAAGCTCGAGAGCGTGACCTGGCTCGACGATCCCGAGCAGGCACCGCTGTCGGCGACGCAACTGGTCGGCGACATGGAAGTGCTGGTGCCGATGGCCGACCTGATCGACAAGGACGCCGAGCTTGCGCGCCTCGCCAAGGAGATCGACAAGCAGGACAAGCTGATCACCGGCATCGAGAAGAAGCTCGGCAACGAAAGCTTTACCGCCAAGGCGCCGGAAGCCGTGGTCGAGAAGGAGCGCGGCAAGCTCAAGGAGTATCAGGCAGCACGCCAAGTGCTGGTCGAACAGCGCATCAAGATCGCCGCTCTATAAAGCAACTCGCTCAACACGACGGCTGACACTGTCGCTGCCACCGCGCCTCGAGCCCTCGACCATTCGTCGGGGGCTTTTTCGTTTCGAGCCAGGTTGGAAGGCAGTCAAACCGGTTGTGCCCATCGGCACGGCAGGCGGCACGACAGGCGATAAGTTTTAGAACACTGTTCCTTATGTGTATCTTAAATTATAATTCTCGCAGACGAATCCTCTTGCGAGAGACATGACTCATGAACATGCAGTGGAAACGCGTGCTGGGGCTCAATCTGACCGGGCTGGTCCTGCTCCTGAGTTGGGCGCTACCCCATGGGTTGCCCTGGACCGATCTGGACGATCGGATCTTCTGGACCTTCAACCACTGGATCACGCCGGAAAACGGTCTATGGGACGATCTGCTGGCGCTGCTCAATACTCGATTCTTCGACGCCGCCTCGTTCGGCGTCATGGGCGTGTTGTTCACCGTCGCCATGCGCCGAGACCCGCGGCCTGATCGATGGCGGCGCTGGCTCGGTATCGGTGTGACCATGCTGCTGACAGCCGGGATGATCGCAGTGGTGACCAATAAGGCGATTACCTACGGCCACCCCAGTCCGACGCGTTTCTTCGCACACGCGGCCCATCTGACCGACATCGTCTCGATTTCAACCAAGGACTCGGCATCGAACAGTTTTCCCGGCGATCACGGTTTGATGCTGATGATCTTTGCCGGCTTCATGCTGCGCTTCGCCGATCGGCGCACGGCGGGATGGAGCATCGCCTTCGTGCTGCTGTTGAGCGCCCCACGAATCATGGTCGGCGCGCACTGGTTCAGCGACGTCTATATGGGTGCGCTGAGCATCGCCCTGCTCGCCCTGCCGTGGATTCTGTGTACGCCGGTGGCGGGCGGCATGACGGCCCTCGTTCAGCGCTGGCTGGCGCGTCTGCCTCGGGCAAATTGAACACGAACACACGAAGCCGCCGATTCCGCTTCGCTGACGAGGATGACGCTCACGCCCAAGCCGCGTAGCACTGTCCAGTGACATCGCTTCTGGACTTCCTGATAATCTGGCGCGGTCTCAACGCCTGGAGAACACATGGATAACCGAGTCGAACTGCGCCTCAGCCTGGATGACGGCAGCGTCAACATTCCGTACAGCGCGGAAGACAGTGAGAACGGAGAAGCGTACCCGTATCAACGACTCGTGGATGATCCAAAGCAGATCGACGCGATACCGGAAGTCCGCGAGTTCCCCCGCATCCGTGACGCGCTCGCTCGAATCAATCAGCCTGGCAACCCTTTCGAAACTGCCAGGATGATGACCTGGCGCGATGACGAAGCCGGTTATTCAAGCGTGTGCGCGTTGGGATTTTTCTTCCAGGACAGAAACCTTTTCGCCGATCAGAGCCACTGCTACCGAGTCGCCGGCAACCTGCTCAGCGCGATGCTGGGCGATGAATTCATGAGCCAGCAGGCTTTCGCACCCATGCTCGAGATCCAGCGCGCGCACCTGACCACCGAGCAATGCTCGGGCTGGATCATGGATCTCTATCTCGCCGGGACCAGCGACAATGATCAGGTTTCAGCAGACGACGAGCTTCAGCGTAAAGTTTCATGGCTTGCTAATTTCCTGAACCAGCAAAGCTAGCCCGAGTGGCGATATCGCTCGGGCTTACGGCGTCTTCTCACGATACAAGACCTCAACTCGCATAAAACGAGCGCCTCATCATCCGGTCGCGGTGAGACCGAGTCCGAATTGGTGTTGGAGAAGCGCCAAGAAGTAGGCCAAACCGGCTTACTCAAGAGAGATACTCCGAGTAGCTTTCTGCCAACTTCTGAATATTCTGATCCATATACTGCAAATGGATTTTCATGGCATTTTCTGCGGCATCAGAATCACGCTTGGCAATCGCATCGATAATGCTAGAGTGCTCCTGGACGATAGCAGGAACGCGCTCTTCATTAAGAAACAGCATGCGAACTCGGTTGATGTGCAACTGAACGTGATAAATGATTTGCCATACTGATGGTCGCCCAGCAATATCGGCAATCTTTTGATGGAGTTCCTCATCGAGGATTTCGATCTTGTAATACTGTCCTTGTCGATATACCAGACGCTGATGCTCGAGATTATCGTATAAATCTCGAGCATCACGATCACTACATTGAGTGGCGGCATCTCGTATCAAGGCGCATTCCAATACCGAGCGAGTATAGTGAGCCGCCTTGACGACTTCGAGCCGGATAGGCGTCACGAAAGTGCCTCGTTGGGCGAAGATATCGACGAAGCCATCGTAGCGTAATCGCATCAAGGCTTCGCGAATTGGCGTGCGGCTAATGCCGAACTCTTCCGATAACGCCTTTTCGTGAATCCTTTCTCCGGGTTTCAGTACGGTGGTAATAATTTTGTCGCGTATATCGCTATAGGCACGATCACTCGACGACCGTTCCTGCACCCCTTTCATCATGCTTTTGGCTCCTCGCTCATACGGCCAATTACGCTCTGTTGCCGCTCATCCTACTCTTCCGCCTTATGCGGGGCGAACCGTTTGCGAAACGCACGAATCGCGAATCAGTGAACGGTCGAGCTCGCGAAGATTACTGCATCCCAGAAGACCAAGGGTTCGATCCATCTCCTGGTGCAGCAGGCCGAGCGCATGATCGACGCCCGCCTGACCTCCTGCCCCAAGCCCGTAGAGCGTCGTGCGGCCTAGCAGTACGGCGTCGGCCCCCAGAAGCACCGCCTTGAGGATATCGCTGCCGCGCCTGAAGCCGCCGTCCAGCATGACGGCAAAGTCGTTTCCGACGGCCGCCCTCACTTCCGGGAGAATTTCCATCGGCGAGACCGAACTGTCCAGCTGGCGCCCGCCGTGATTGGACAACACCACGCCATCGATGCCGTACTCCACCGCCATCCGGGCCTCTTCCACCGACAGAATGCCCTTGAGCAACAGGTTTCCGGACCAGTTTTCCCGCAGCCAGCGAATATCCTCCCAGTTCAACGAGGGCATCAGATGCTTGCCTATCTCGGCGGCAGCGCCCTGCACGGACGAATCCCCGGGCGGCAAGAGATCTCCCAGATTCTTGAAGGTCGGTACGCCGTGGGGATAAAGCACATCCTTCATCCAGCGGGGCCTACTGAGCACATGGAGCTTATTGCGCCAATTGAGTACGAAGGGGCGCGCGTAATTACGCGTATCCCACTCACGATTCCCGTAAATGGCGCTGTCCGTCGTCACGACGATGGTGTCGTACCCCGAGGCACGGCAGCGATTTACCAGCTTCTCCACATAGTCACGGTCGCGATAGAAATAGATTTGAAACCACGGCCAACCGCCGGAAATCTTCGCGATCTCCTCCAGGGGTTCGGTCGAGGCGTTGCTTAGCGTAAATGGAATACCTCGATGGGCTGCAGCGCGGGCCAACTTGGCATCTCCGTCCCGAGTGACCATGCCATTGAACCCCGTCGGGCCGATTACGACCGGCATGTTCATCCGGTGGCCCAACAGGTCTCGGCTCAAATCCCGCTGACTGACATTGGTCAGAGTCTTGGGCGTAAATCTGAATCGATCGAATACGGCACGGTTGTTCATCAGGCTGACTTCGTCGTCGGAGCCACCCTGAATGTATTCATAGACGAAGTTCGGAAGTCTTCGGCGTGCGATTTCGGCAAGCTCCGCGATGCTCAGTGCGTGGTCGTAACGCTGTCTACGGGGCATGGATCTTTTCATGTCGATTGCACCATTCAACCTTTATGCAGAATACTTAATGGAAAGGTAACGATTTCGGGAAATAGAATCAGCGCAAATAGAATGGCTACGTACATCAACAGCATCGGCCATATGCCACGTGAGATATCGATAATACTGATTCTGCTGATGCTGCACCCGACATAAAGGACCGTGCCGACCGGCGGTGTTATTAAGCCAATGGACAAGTTAATGATCATCACCACGCCAAAATAGACAGGATCGATACCAAGCTGCTTGACTACCGGGATGAGGACGGGCGCGAAAATCAATACGGCAGGCGTCATATCCATGACGCACCCGAACAGCAACAGTATGACCATAATGATCAGCAGCATCAGCGTCGGACTATCTGTAATACTCGTGAGGGCCGAGGCGATTTGCGTGGGGACCTGCGCTACCGTGATGGCGTAAGCCGTGACGATGGCCGCCGAGGCGATCAACATCACGATGGCCGTGGTCTTGGCGGTATTGATAAGCACATCGAAAAGCTGCGTCGGGCGGACTTCTCCGTAGCAGAGACTGATCAGTAGAGCGTATACCGCTGCGACGACGCCTGCCTCGGTCGGCGTGAATACACCTCCACGTAGGCCGACGATGATGATGAGGGGCAGCAGTAAGGCCCAGAAGGCACGTTTGAAACTCCGCATGCGCGTCTGCCAATCGGCTCGCTTGAGCCGTTTCGTATCTGCTTTCCGAGCAACGAGCCACCAGGTAAACGTCATCCCCACCGCCATGAGAATCCCTGGGACGATACCGCCCATGAACAAGCCAGTAATCGAGACACCACCTACGACTCCATAGAGAATCAGGGGAATGCTTGGTGGAATCACGGTCCCCACGATGCCGACGGAGGCTACCAAGCCTGTCGAACGTTTCTTCTCATAGCCCTGGGCCACCATCATGGGGATGAGGATGGACCCAAGGGCCGCGGTATCGGCAACGGCGGAGCCGGACAGGCCAGCGAAAATGACGCCTGCTACGATGGCGACATATCCCAGGCCTCCCTTGACGTGCCCCACCAGTGACGAAGCAAAGTCGACTATGCGTCTGGAGACACCTCCAGCGTTCATGATCTCGCCGGTAAGAATGAAAAAAGGAATGGCCATCAGGGCAAAACTGTTGGCGCCGGTAATGAACTGTTCTGCCAGGGTCGTGATATCGAACATATCCTGAGTCCACATCATCACGACGGCAGAACTCAGCATGGCAAAGGCGATCGGCATGCCGATCAACATCAGCGAAAAAAGTACGCCGAGAAAGACGACGACCATCATAACCTGGGCTCCACGTCATGATCGTTCGCCCAGGTAGGGCCATTCCGTCCGGTTAGAACAAAGCTGATCGCTTGATACGCCATTACTACGGACATCAATACGGCCGCCACCATTCCTGCGTAATAATAGTTATTGATAGGGATATCGGTAGCGGGCCCCGTAATACCGACGTTCAGCTCGATAAGAACCAGAAGACCTTTGACCACGAGCGTCATCACCGCCACGGTCAGGGCCGTCGCCAGCAGAAAAAATGACTTCTGTAGCCAACCGGGAACATGGCGGGCCAGGATATCCACTCCCAAGTGGCTATGCTCTACCACGGCCAGGATGGACCCCAGAAACACAACCCACACGAAGAGGTACCGCGCAACCTCACTGGACCATGTCAACCCGCTATTGAATGCATAACGGAGCACGACATTGGCAAAAACGAACCCAACCATCAATATTAATGCAACGGCAATGGCAAGCCTTATTGACTTGTTCAAAAAACCAAAAAATGTCGTCATCGACATGGTACTACCTCTTATCCAATCGGATGGACCATGCGAACTCCCGGAATTCGCATGGCATAGATATTGCGGGTTTCATGAATCCCCACGCACCATATTCACCATCTCTTCGGCCCAATCATACTGGCTATAGAAATCGTCGTAGATCGGCTGGACCGCCTTGACCATTTCGTCATGGAACTCTTGACTAGGTTCAGTCACTTCCAAACCAGCTTTTTTCAAATCCTTTTTTATTTCTGAAGCGGAGTCACGCATCAATTGCCATTCCATCTCCATAGATTGGCGGGAAGCTTCCTGAATGACGTCCTTATCGGAATCGCTTAGATTGTCGTAAAAATCCTGGTTCATCAGATAGACATTGGGGCTGAACATATGCCTGCTCTCCAGCACATTATTCTGTACCTCATACCAGCCTGAGCGGTAAAGGGTCGCCAAGGGGTTGTCCTGACCGTCGATAACTCCTTGTTCGAGGGCCGGGTAGACTTCTGACATGCCCATTGTCTGAACATTGGCGCCTAGCGCCTGCCCTACTTTCACGTACAGTTCCAGGTTTGGCATTCTTAACTTGAAGCCATCGAAGTCTTCCATACTATCGATTTTATTTTTACTCGAGAAAACGCGGAACCCGTTAGCCGTCCACGCCAAAGGTTCGACACCGAGTTCACGAAAATAGGGATCGATCTTCTCTCCAATTGGCCCGTTGAGCATTGACTGAGCTTGGTCGTAGTCTTCGAACAAGAATGGCCACTCGGGAAAGCCGATTTGCGGCTTGGCTGTCTGCAGCCCCATGCCGGCAATTGCCATTTCAATGCTGCCTGTTCTTACGCCATTGGTGTATTGACGCTCATCACCAAGCGAGCTGTTCGGATAGATTTTGACCTGCATGTCAGAATGACTTTCGACGTACGGCTTGAATTTCTCCCGGATAGCAATGTTTTGCGGGTGGTCCTCCGCAAAATAACTCGCGATTTTGATGGTCGCAGAGCTTTGTGCATAGACATTTCCGGCAAACATGGCCGTCCCTATCAATGCAGAACCAACCAGAGTGCGGCCTATGATGGCTGAGATTGACCGTGTCATTTTTTGAGTCCCCCGTTAGCTGATACAGGCGCTGGTGTCAGAGGCTCTCATCGAGAACCGCCTGATATACTAGTATCCACTTTGCATCGCGCCTAGGAAGACTTTTGTCTAAGTGGGGGCTGGTTCAGTTTTGCCTTGGTAACGAAGGGACATCCGCGCCAAGGGTTACGAGGGATGACTGATACCATCTATGGAAACGATACCGGACTGGGTATCGCTAATATGCCGAGCTATTCTTGCGCTACGCTCATTCCGTAACTTCCGGCTTGGCTCAGCTGCAAAACCGCCATCAGACGGCCCTGGCCACAATGCGCTACGCTCACCTCTCGCCCGATCACTTGGCCGATGGGCTAAAATTTGGGCCTAAAATTGCCTGGTCGACACTTGGTTGACACCGACGAGAAATGGAACCCTGAAACGGGCAGAAAAGTGACGTAAGCTATTGATTTGATGGTGGGCCCAGTAGGACTTGAACCTACGACCAAGGGATTATGAGTTCGCTTTTAAATCAATAAGATACTGAAAGTTCTACGAAATCTATCGTAACCTAGCAAAGATTAAAGTACTGGATTATCAGAAGCTTAGCGAAGGTTAGTGTAACCTACCCGAACCAGCCACTGTACCGTCAGTGTACCGATATCAGCCCGTTTCCCAAGGGTTGATCGTCTCGACGCTCAACGTCTCGAAATCCTTTACATTGCGTGTCGCCAACACCGCTCCATGCTGGATGCAGATAGCTGCAATTTGGGCATCGGCCATGTGAACCTGCCTTCCTACACTCTCGCTGGCAGCGACCTGCTCTGCGTAGTGAATCGCAGCCCCGCTATCGAACGATAGGATGCGTCCAGAGAAATCTTCCTCGAACATTGCCGCCGCCTTGGCCGCGAAGCCACGCTTGCGCCTACCGTCTGGCAGGCGCTCGATACCATAGAGAATTTCTGCGATTGTAATAGCGGAAATTGTCACGGAAATAGCGTCCTGCCTATCCAGCCAGTCGATAACCCGGGCCTCTGGCTCAGGCCGCATCAGCTCGGATAGCACATTGGTATCAAGAACAATCATGCGCCGAAGCCCGGATCACGAGGCTTATCAGACCTAGGCGGCACTTCCAGTTCGATGCCCCCCGCGTCTGCGAATCGCTCACGTATGCGAGTCCCTAGCCCCTTTGCTTGAGGCTGGTTCAAGGCACTACGCAGAATGATGCGGACCTCCTCTTCCATGGAATGGCCATGACTAGCCGCCTCCATGCGAAGCTGAGTCTTTAATTGCTCATCCAAATTTCGAATTGTGATCGACGCCATGTCAGACTCTCCGTATGATTACAATGCCATCAATGCTAGCATAAAGCTAACGAGTGCGCCTATGCATGGCTATAGGTATCATG
This sequence comes from Salinicola sp. V024, assembly GCF_052645315.1. Taxonomy (NCBI): domain Bacteria; kingdom Pseudomonadati; phylum Pseudomonadota; class Gammaproteobacteria; order Oceanospirillales; family Halomonadaceae; genus Salinicola; species Salinicola sp. V024. The sequence goes on along the minus strand of NZ_JBQXYB010000001.1, from coordinate 306,627 downwards.
CTGGCCCGTAATAAAGGCTTCGAGGGCAGGGAGACCTGTGCTCGCTGTTGGAGCATAAGGAACTCATGAGCAAGTACGAGGGGCTAGACCGCGAAACGCTGATTCGCTTGCTGGAGCAGCGCGACCAAGGGTCGTCAATTAGGGTTGGTATGGGAGCGTGACGAAATAGATGCCGACCAGGCGATCAATGATGACTTCGTCGGCTTACAACTTGATACCTCTCTTTCTCATGGCGAAGCGCCTTGGGATAATCTGATTATCGAAGGTGACAATTACGATGCCCTTCGCGCCCTACGCATGACCCATGCCGGGCGAATCCGCTGTATCTATATAGACCCGCCCTACAATACCGGAAATAGGGACTTTGTTTACAACGACCGCTTCGTTGACAAGACCCACCGCTTCCGCCACTCGCTGTGGCTGGAGTTTATTTATCGGCGTCTGCTTTTAGCCAAAGATCTATTGGCAGAAGATGGCGTTATTTTCGTTAGCATCGATGATAATGAGTTATTCCGGCTTGGCATGCTAATGGACATGGTATTTGGACCAACCAGCAAATTAGCGACATTTGTCTGGCAGACAGATGGGAATTTTGATAACCAAGCCAAAATCAAGATAGCTCACGAGTACATCCTGGCTTATTCTCCAAATCCCGACCGCTTTCCAATGCCTCGGGTAGTCGACCCTAACATTGGAGAAGGCAGTAAGATTTTCCGTCCAAAAATTCGGAACACAATAGTAAAAAACGGGCCTAAAAACCCTGTTTCTGAAATCACTCTCCCCCCAGGATTCCCTGCCTCATTTGAAAACGGAATAGTGCCTGCTCGAAGTGATAGGTGGCCCCATATATCTACAGACATCCATGTCCATAAAGGCCATCTTGTCAATGAAGCTACTGTCAAAAGCGGATGGGCGAATCGAGGATTATGCCAAGCCTTTATTGATAGCGGATTTAAACCAGTTACCGATACCAAAGGGCAGTTAACTAGTTTTTTATTGACAGAAAATGGTGCCATCGAAAATATTAAAAAACGTGACACTCATTCGCACGTTGTTTCTGTTTTGCGAAACTTAGGCAACACGCAAAGCGATGGTGCTGCACTAGCCGAGATGGGGATTGATTTCACATACCCCAAACCGGTCTCGATGATGGCTTATTTATTATCCATCCTTGATGATCCTACTGCGATCGTGCTGGACTTTTTCGCTGGCTCCGGTACTACCGCCCATGCTATCGCAAAACTTAATGCTGGAGATGGTGGTCAGCGACGCTTCATACTCGTAAGTAACAGCGAAGCCACCGAAGATGCGCCGGAGAAGAATCTATGTCGCGATGTTTGCGCCGAGCGAGTTCGGCGGATTATGAGCGGCTACACCACTGCCAAGGGCGAAGATATCGGGGGGTTGGGTGGTAGCTTTGCCTATCTACGCACCCGCCAAGTACCAATGCACCGGCTACCGACAAAAATCGCTCACGATGAAGTTTGGCATGCTCTGCAACTGCTGCATGAAGCGTCACTTCAGCCTTGGGAAGGCAGCGGCTTTCAAGCCATCGAAACCTATGATGGCTGGGTTGCTTATCTGGCCAATCAGAATGCAGACAGCATCGAGCGGCTACAGACTTGGCTGGATAAAGCCGAGCCAATCCGTGGGCGAGTCTATAGCTGGTCACCGGAGCGCTTCGAGGCAAAAGCGCCATTACTCGACTGGCCACGAATTCCTGATGCCTTACAGGCCCGTTTCAGCAAAAGGAAGCGATAATGCCGCTCGTTCTCAAGCCATTTCAGGAAACGCTCTGCGACGGACTGGTTGCTCGCTTCAATAATCTAGCGGAGCAATATCGGCATCTCAGTAATTTCAGCGAAGCCGAGCTAAAGACTGTACGCGAACAAGATGCGGCGGTAGTCCTCCAGGCACCTACAGGGTCCGGTAAGACGGCCATTGCCATCGAAGCAATGGCGCGCTTCTCATCACAAGAACAGGTTCTCTGGTTCTGGTTCGCCCCCTTTGCCGGCCTGGTCGAGCAAGCCCGCAAGACCCTGCATGCGCAGGCGCCGAGTTTACGCGTGCTTGACTTGGCATCGGATCGTCGACCGGATCTCGCCAACGAGGGCGGGGTGTTCGTCACAACCTGGAGCGCCGTAGCGACTAGCAATGCCTCCGGGCGCCGTGCGCGTAACACCAGCGATACTGGCCTGTCCGTCGATGCGTTGATCGGGTTAGCTCGCCAACAGGGTATTCGCATCGGCTGTATCGTTGACGAAGCACATCACGGTTTCCAGCGTGCGCGTCAGGCACAGGTTTTCTTTCGCGACGTGCTGAAACCCGACTATGCGCTACTAATGACAGCGACCCCGCGCGATACCGATATCGCTCCCTTCCAGCGTGATACTGGATATCGCCTGGGCGATGAGGCTGATTGGGCCTCCGTGGCACGCATCGATGCGGTCAATGCCGGGCTACTTAAGCGGGGCGTGCGTGTAGTGCGCTTCCTTGCCAAGGACGATGACACTGAACAATTGATCGACTTCGAACAATTGGCGTTGCGCGAATGTACAGAGACGCACCGGCTAATCAAGAAGATGCTAGCCAATAGCGGCACGAATCTAACCCCGCTCATGCTGGTACAAGTGCCCAATGGCAAGGCTGCGCAGGAAACCGCTCGGCGACACCTAATCGATAACCTCGGTTTCGCCGAAGATGCGATACGTATCCATACCAGCGACGAGCCCGACGCCGATCTGATCTCGCTGGCCAATGATCCAAAGGTCGAAGTACTGATCTTCAAAATGGCTGTAGCGCTGGGCTTTGATGCACCCCGCGCTTTCACTCTCGCGGCGCTGCGTGGCGCGCGCGATCCCTCCTTCGGAGTGCAGGTGGTAGGCCGACTCATGCGCGTACATGCGCTGTTGCAGGGGCGCGATGACCTTCCAGAAGCACTTGGCTATGGCTACGTGTTCCTTGCCAACGCCGAATCGCAGGAAGGGTTGCTGAACGCTGGGGCGCAGATTAACAGCTTGCGCACTCAGGCACCGGAAGTAGGTACTTCGACGACTATCACTTATAGCGGAACTCAGCGCAGCGTGCAGCTTACGCGTACCGGAGAATCTTTCGCGCTGACGATAAATCCTGAGGGCGACGTCACTCGGGAAAACGCCGACGGAAGCGCAAACGAGCAGCAATCCGATGGCAGTGGCCCGCCTGATACAAATAAATCCTGGCAGGGGATGCTGGAATTCGGTCAAGCCGCATTGACGCAGGCTGAGCAGCATCGACGCGGCGAAAAAAAGCCACCCCCTGAAGGCAACACAAACCAGTCATTAGCCGGATTGAGCCTGTCGGTGCAGGAAACAAATCGTCAGTATCCGCGACGGAAGGATGTGCCTGCCATACTTCGTGGTGAGCGCTTGCCTCCCGCGCCGCTCGATTTAGAAATCCGCTTGGTCGGATTCGTCGATTTTACCGCTCAAGTCTTGGCCAGCCGAGAACGCGTACGTACTCAAGTACGCCGAGGTGAAACCGATATTTTCAATAATGGACATATCGCGGAGAACGGTAGCGATGTATGGGCCCAACTATCGATAGCTGCAATCGCCGAAAAGGCGCGGCAGGTCGTATTAAGGCTGGAAGGCGTAAACGAGCGTGAAATTCGTGAGCGACTACTTGATCGCTTCAAGCATGCAATCGAAGCCAGTGGCGCCGTGCCGCCTGAGGACGAGGAAGTTTTAGAACAGCAACTCGATCGAGTGCTGATTAGCCATCCAGCATTGTTACGCGAAGCCTGTCGCAGGGCGCGACTGGCTCAGGTGCATGATATTGAAGTGTCGATTCCGCCTGTGTTGGAAAGCGAAGTTCCACTGGAGACAGCCGAGCGCAACGTTTATGGCGTTTTTCCAATCGGCATGAACGAGGATGAGCGACGTGTAGCGCGGCTGCTGGATCAGGATACGCGAGTATTGTGGTGGCACCGCAACCCTGTCGGCGCTCATAGACCCGATGCCGTGGGACTGTATCGCTGGGACGAAGGAGATGGCTTTTTCCCCGATTTCATCGTCGCTATTGAGGGCCGAGAAACGCCTGACCAGATCGCACTGCTAGAAATCAAAGGTGCACATCTATGGGGTGTAGGCAAGGAAGCTGAAAAGGCCGCAGCCGAGCATCTTGATTATGGGCGTGTGTACATGGTGGGCCGCCGCCGTGGAGAGTCCAGTTATAAGTTTCTAAGAAATCTCAGTGGCCGACTCGAAGAGGAATCCACTTTCGAGATCCCCCGCATGGCTTGGCGCTCATGACCATGTATGGGACGGGTGGTGTGTTGGTAAGGCGGTAGCCGCCCAGCCTCGCAGAGCAGGATGACATCGAGCCCTACGGCGAGTATATGACTTGCATTGTACCGTAGCCGCTTGCGGCGTACCGGTACAATGCACATCCTGCCATTTTCTTCTGAGGCATTTTAAAGCATTGCCCTATAAGTGCCTTACAGTGCCCTTGTTTGCCCTACCTTGCCTTTATTTGCCCTACTGTGTCTTAGCGAGCCCTACCGTGCTTTTGTTTGCCCTAGCGTGCCTTATGATGGCGCCTTTCCTCCGGGACATTGTTGCCGCAGCGCTTCGCAGCAACCCTCCGATTGAATCGGAACGCCAAAAGAAGAAATAACGCTGCGTACAGCAAAATCGGCAAGAGCAAGATGCACAGACGGTATAGAGACTCCATCGCTTACTCCTGGCGCACTAATAAACGTGACAAATTCACGTAAATATTTAGGATTTCACTGCACAGCAATCATGCCATACGATCCCATCTCTAAAATTGCTTCAGAATGCCCTCTAAGGGTTTTCTCCGATCAACCTAGGCCAACCCCTTAGGTTAAGCATCTAAACGCCTCAGAAAGCATCGTTATGCCTTTTTGGCGTATTTTTCATTTCGTCTTGAGACAACTGCTTTTTAATCTGCAAGAAGGCTTCCCTGCCTTGCGCCGCTTCTGGCTGTCCATACCCCGCTCGCCGTGAGTATTCAAAGCAGGCATAGGTAGGCTCGAAATTTCCTTCGTGATAGCTACGTACGACTGCTTGAAACCAGTTCACTGGGGCTTTGTTTATTCGCCCGCACACCAAAGCACCTTATCAGCTCATCAATCAGCAGGCCCGCATAGCCAAGGTCGACTTGGTGAAGCATACGCGCAATCAAGGCCTTCTCGCCTTGCATCACAGCATCAGGCAATGACCCGACCATATCTTCAATTGATTCATGCTCATGCTCGAAGTTATCCACAGGGCTACTCCTAACTTCCTTTTTTACTTCCTTTGGTTGTTCTAGGGGTGACATAGCTATGTCACCCCCGAGGGTGTCACCGGTGTCACCCTCCCCCTGACACTCTGTCACCCTCCCCACCGTTAGGGGTGTCAATTTGTCAGGGTCCCTCTCAAGCGCTAAGCGATAGCAATTAGAGGTTTGGCGACCGTGACTTTCGTAACGGGCTTCGGTGGTGATCAGGCCGTCTGCCTGCAATGTCTTAAGTGCACGACGTACAGTCCGGCTAGAGGCACCGCTCATTCGCGCGATCGTGTTCACGTTTGGCCAGCATTTTCCCTCGCGGTCGGCGTGGCGGGCGAGCACTACCAGAACCATCTTGGTGGCTGGAGCGCATTCCAGAGCCAGCACCCAATCCAAGGCGCGATAACTCATCGCTTATTCCGCTGAGGCGATGTACTCGGCGATCTGAGGCGTACGGAAATACACCCGGCGACCGATCTTGATTCGCGCCTTTTTGATCTCCTGCGCATAACCGTGTGGTTTGCTCATAGCTATGCGAAGACCATCCGGGCTTCGATGTAGTAGCTCATCAAGCTGGGGCAGGCTGATAAGCGGGCCATACTTATCGAGCAGGGAGCGCTCGATTGCGATCTTTGTCGTTTCCAACGGTCAGCATCCATTGGTTACGTTGGTTTGCGTAATCTATGCCGAGCAGAGTGGAAAGAAAGGAACCGTATATGTAAGAATGGTTGACATCTTAGGCATACCCTAAGGACAAGCGGATGCGTGAGGATTTCTACCTGCTCAACCCAGTCCCCGGCTGCTCTCCAGAGCTTGCAGAAGCTCTTATTAATTTCCGAGAAAATGTCACGGAATCACATTCGACACATTCTAGGCGCTGGTCAATTTGGTCACTCGCTGGACGGAACCTTGATCGAAGCATTGCTCAAACGATGGCAGCATATGGTCTTCTTAAGATGTTTGATAAAGAAACGTTTTCGTCTTCGCGAAACAGAACACATTAAATGCTGCAGATATTTATCTCACCAAGCTTGCTAAACCTTTTTCGGAGACCAGCTTTATTTATAATATCGATGTTATGCGCAACGTATTACTCTTCTGCCACAACAAAAAGCCTAAGCATACTCAGACTCATTTTATTGCCAAAGAGAAATATTCCAAAGTATCCAGAGCTTGGCATAAATCATTCTGCGAACTATGTTGGAGAAAGAGTCAAGCTGAAGAAGAACTAAGAAATGGAGCGAAGCACACAAACAAAAGTATGCGATTTTGCGAAAAGCACGACCCTAGAGATAAAAATTCTTTCTACCGCCGCGACCATAACAAGCGAAATAACCTAGATAGTCTTCTGCGGGAACTGGAGAAGACCGGATATTACTACAATATTTTTGACGAAAGCCAAGTCATACATCTTCGGAAGCTTGCATGTAGAATGCTTTTACTGAACATTACTTCTTCGCATCTCAGGGTCTTCGATCTGTTACTCGAAGGTTACTCACAATCTGAAATAGTCAGAGATACTGGCGTATCAAGACAGGCAATCTCAAAACTTAAAAATAAGCATAAGCACATAATGCAGTCTTGGTTTGAGTTAAAAACCTCTAGCTATCCTATCGACCCTGCGGACCTTGAGATTTGGGAAAAATAAGCTAATTAGATAACCCCTATTTACAAGATTTCTTATCTTCTAGAAACTCATCGCACATAACTAGAAAACAAGAAATTTTGCTATGAATTAAAAACTCTCTATCCTAGTGAAATTTCATTCAAAATATCAAAAACCTCGTTGAAGGAACTCTTTGCTACTGCGTCAGGCAAGACGCCGGAAGCCTCTTTCGCTAATTCTTTTTCTCGCTTTACATCTTCTTGAGTCCAGTGCGATACGCGAACTAACTTTTTATAATCATCTTCGTTATGTTGCGTACCATATTTTGCCCAAATAGAAAATACTTCTGCTCTCTTTGCCATGAGAATATCACGCGCTATACTGTCACCCACATAGGCAGCCTCACTTGTTTTCACATTTTCTCTAGCACAAATCTCTAATAAGACTTCCCGGCTTGGTTTACGTTGATGATGTGTAAGCTCCACAATTTTTTCCAATGGAAAGCTTACGAAACTTTCCTGAACTTTTTTAGTTACCGGATGGATAGCGCTTGCCCGCTCACGACAATATATTTTGCTAAAATACTGCGTCAATCCAAGCCTGGACAACCGATCAACCGTTGCGTAAAACTTACTCTCTGTATGCGCTACTATTTTTATATTGTAGCTTTGCATTTTTTCCAGCCCCTCTATGACCCCCGGATATAAAGTTAAATTATTTTTGCGATAGGAATTAAAAGCATAGAATGCGGAATCAAGTATATTAGCAACCTCACTCGAATCTTTTCCTGGAAACATTCTAGTTATAGTTTCCGTTTCTAAAAGTGCAAACGGGTGCTCTGAGTCATGGTGAAAGCGATGAACCTCCCTGAAGTCATCAAGCAGTCTTTCACGATTGCATCCGGTAATTTTCACCACCTCATCGACCATAGCGTAAAACGAGCCAACAAAATATTTTACCCAGTCATAAAGAGTGTTATCTAAATCGCAAACAATCAGCTTCTTCATCTTTCACCTAACCTCAAGTTAAAAAAACCAGTGTAGTGAGCCCTTCGACGCGTTCATCCTTCTTCCTTAGGAGTTGGTGTTGGTGTTGGTGTTGGTGTTGGTGTTGGTGTTGGTGTTGGTGTTGGTACAGCCACTTCTTTTTTTGCTTCCGATTCAGAGCTTGAAGGGTCAAATAAATTTGAAATACTAGAGCTAGTATTAAAGCAAAACAACAGAACAGCAAATGCAAGCAGAGCAGCAATTGCCCACCTATAGAAATGCCTTATCTTATGTTCCGCTGTAATTCTTACGCCCCCTTCGTATTTATTTGTATCCTCATTAAGCTTGGCATCACTATATCTACTGAAGTGAGAAATTGCCTGAGTCATCCCTTTTTCAAGGTCTAATATTTCTCGCAAGTATTTATTCTCTAGGTCCTCACCAAAAGTCACTGCCCCACGCAGCATCCTATGGTAAACCCCCAGGTCAAGTTTACTGACACTTAAGATAGCCAGAGTGGCTGCTAACATCAGCATCACCCCGACATGAAATCTCCAACCCATGAAAGATAATGCAAAATCATCTTCTTTAGCTATTAATACTACTGCAACACCAAGAGATGCTGTAGCAAACGTCAGCCCTAGCTGACGAGACTTTACTGACATTTCATTAAAGTGCATTTGTGTTTCTATTGCTTTCTTCCAAATCTCTAAAATCCGGTCCTTATCTTCATGACTTAACCCACCTTCATGACTTGCCAATTTTTCATCACCTTCTACATCACCACTTACTTTAGACATATTATTCCCTCTTCAGTCTCAAAATTTAAAAAAATTTATCATTTTTTATAGGGGTGGGTCACTTTTAGTAGCCCTCAAATTGTCTAGCCTTACCACTAATTCCTCTGCTCTAAGATGGGTGTATCGTCTTAGCATTTGCATCGACTTATGACCACTGATTGCTGCGACCTCTTGGTCAGACAAACCCGCTTCCACCAGCCGACTAACGGCTTCATGGCGTAGGTCGTGAAAGCGGAAGTCAACAAGTCCGGCCTTCTTCTTTGCCTCATTCCAAGCCTTGGTGTAGGCGTAAGGCCCTCGCTTGCCACCTTTACCGGCCTCACCAAAGAACACCAGGTTGCAATCGAGCGGGCGCACAGGGTTGTTCAGTGCCTGCTTGAACACTTCGGTGGCAGCCTGAGTCAGCGGCACCAGGCGGGCTTCGTTGTTCTTGGTGTCGGTGAGGCGCACCACGCGGCGTTTTACGTCGACCTGAGAGCGAGTGAGGGTCAGTATCTCCGACGAGCGCATGCCCGTCTCCAGGGCGACTCTGGCGACCCAGGCCAGCATGGGGTTGCTGTGCTGTCTCAGCACGGCAAACAGGCGCTTCTCCTCGTCGGGATTCAGGCGACGGTCGCGCCCTTCTCCAGGGCTGGGCTTGCGGATGTTCTGGACGGGGTTGTAGGTCAGCCCCAGGCCCCATTCCTGGATGGCCACGGTGTAGAGGTGGCCAAGCAGGGCGAGTTCCAGGCGCACGGTATTGGGACTAATGGGCCGGCCCCGGTGTCCGAGGCTGTTGAGCCGCGTGTCGCGATAGTTGGCGATCAGTTCCGGCGTCAGGGCTGCGAGGGAGTATTTTCCCAGAAGTTCGATCAGCGTGCCCGCCTTGTGGCGCTCGCTCTTCTGGGTGCTGGTCTTCTTGGTCGGGGTGACGTCGGCCAGATAACGCTTGAGCGCAGCTTCGAGCGTCATGCGCTCAGAGGCGCTGCGCTGGATATAGACACCACGCACCATTTCATCTTCGGTGCGGCGGCTCCAGTCCTGAGCGTCACGTTTGGTACGAAAGGTCTTGGCGGTGGTGGGCCAGCCGGTCTTGCGGATGACGGCTTTCCAGCTACCAGCGGGGGTCTTGACGATGGTGGCCATGAAAATCTCCAGGGGGCTGAAGGATCGGCACTGTACCGAAACTGTACCCTTGGAACATGGGACTCACCAGAGAGAATTGCTAAGTCACTGTTTTATATGGTGGGCCCAGCAGGACTCGAACCTGCGACCAAGGGATTATGAGTCCCCTGCTCTAACCAACTGAGCTATAGGCCCTGAAACGCGGGAGCCGTATGATAACCAAAGCGGCCGGCACAGGCCAGCCGCTGTTGAAGGTCATGAACGTCCAGGGAGGACACGATGTCATCTAACACGATCATCCGCCGGATTGCCGGCATCGGCTTGGCTGCGGGCCTGGTGACATTCTGCGGCATGGCCCAGGCCGCGTGGCAGCTCGACCCCAATCAGTCCCGGGTCACGGCCACGGTGACCGAGATCACCAGCGGCGGCGAGTCCATTACCCACGAGCACTCGCTGCGCCGCATGGAAGGCCAGATCAGCGCGGACGGTACGTTGAAGCTGCCCGTCCGGCTCAACCAGACGGACGTGCTCGATCGGCTGGGCGAGCTGCCGCCGTGGATGTCATCGTTGACCAACACCACGCTGGTGACGGTGGTCACGCAACTGCCGCCGGAGCGGATCAATTCGTTGAAAGTCGGTCAGTCGACGGTGGAGATACTGACCCTGCGCACGGATTCCAACGGCGAACAGCGCCAGGAGAAGCTGCCGGTGCGTTTCACCCGCGAGTCGGAGGATGTGGTGCGCGCGCGCAATGCCGAGCCGGTATCCCTCGATGGCAAGGCGCTGATGCAGAACCAGAACGTGCGTTCGATCCTGTCGTTGATGGGTTACCAGCAGATCGGCGATGACGTGCCGGTCGAGCTCAACGCCGTGCTGGTCGATCGTTGATCGATGCCTGATCCGGCAACCGCTATCGAACCCTTACCGCCGGGCTGCCATTCGCGATCGTGCGAATGGCCTTGGCGCCGGCCTTTCCCGGGCGCGCAGTTCAGCGCCCTGCGCTTCGAGACCGAAGCGCTCTGTGATATCGATCCCGCCACCTGGCATGTTTCTCTGCCGAGCCGCCTCGAGACGGCTGCCGCCAAACGGCGGGCGGAGTTCGTGTGTGGCCGCCTTGCCGCTCGGCACGCCCTCGGTGCGCTGACGGGTTCGCGATCGACACCCGCGCAGGACGTCGAACGGCTCCCCGACTGGCCCGCTGGCACCGTTGGCTCGATCACTCATAGCCGGGGCCTCGCGGCAGCGGTCGTCGCCAGGCGCCCGGATTTTGAAGGCGTCGGGCTGGATGCCGAGGTCATGATGAGCGCCGAGCGTGCCCGGCGCCTGGCGCCGCAGATTCTGGTGGGATCGGAGCAGGAGTGGTTCGAACGGCTAGCCGTCGAGAGCCAGGGGGAATTCGTGACGCTGGTGTTTTCGCTCAAGGAGAGCCTGTTCAAGGCGCTCTATCCGCTGGTGCGTCGGCGCTTCTACTTTCCGGACGCCCGGCTGATCGCCTGGGACGCTCGCGAGGGCTCGGTCACCATCGAACTGCTCAAGACGTTGTCGTCACAGTGGCCGGCGGGTAGCCGTCTATTCGGCCACGTCACGGCTATCGATGAGTATCTGTTGACGCTGATCATGATTCAGGGAAAATAGTAAGCCAACAAATCATTTGCGCGACATGCGATTGCATCAACCGCGATCGCGACTGGCTAGCCCCTGGAACATTCCCCCTATGATCAAATGGATTCTCATACTGCTCTTCCTCGCTAGTGTGCTTTATACCCACTACCGCGGTCGCGTACGCCACAAGCCGCTGCGTCAGGCCTCCGACCATTCCACCTTCATGGCGCCGATCAATGCGCTAATGACGTTGTTCGGCCGCGACAGGGATCGCCCTTATCACGATCTGGCTAGCTATCCGGAACTCGAACGGCTGACCGGCAACTGGGAGACGATCCGCGACGAGGCGATGGCGCTGCAGGATCATATCAAGGCGTCTTCACGCTACGACGATGCCGGTTTCAATTCGTTCTTCCGCCGCGGCTGGAAGCGCTTCTATCTGAAGTGGTACGGCGAAAGTCATGCCTCGGCCGAGCAGCTCTGCCCGCGGACCACGCAGCTGCTGGCCGGCATTCCCAACGTCAAGGCGGCGATGTTCGCCGAGCTGCCGGCAGGCAGCCATCTGACCTTGCACCGCGATCCCTACGCCGGTTCGCTGCGCTATCATCTGGGCTTGATCACGCCCAACGACGACCGCTGCTATATCGATGTCGATGGCGAGAAGTACAGCTGGCGCGACGGCGAAGCGGTGATGTTCGACGAGACCTATCTACACCGTGCCGAGAACGGGTCGGATCAGAATCGCATCATTCTGTTCTGCGACATCGAACGGCCGATGAAGTATGGCTGGGCGCGCAGCCTCAACCATTTCTTCGGCCGCACGGTGATGGCCGCCGCCAGCTCGCCCAATGACGACAGCGACCGCACCGGCGGATTGAATCGCGCCTTCAAGTACATCTATGCCGTACGCCGACAGGGCAAGGCGCTGAAAAAACGCAACAAGCCGCTCTACTACGCGATCAAGTGGGCGTTGTTCGCGTTAGTCATCATCGCGATCATCGCCTGGTAGACAAACCCGGCGGGCCGTTCATGGTCCGCCGCTTTCCATTTTCTGCTTCCCTCTCTGCTTCCCTCTCTGCTTCCCGCTTCCCGCTTCCCGCTTCGATGGATCATCGCCGCACTTCGGCCGATCATGTACCGCCCGACGCCGTTTATTGAAAATAATTGTCATTTCGGTTCAGAAATTCGACTCCCCTCCGTCTTCTTCTGGGCAACGTCCATGGATAAGAACGAGTTTCATTCAAGGGGAGTCTGTCATTCATGCATCATGTTCTGCGTTACCCGGTAAGTGCACTGGCCTGCGCTTGCCTGTCGTTCCCGGTCTGGGCCCAGCAGACGGGTGACGATACGGCATCCAGCTCGGCACCCGGCGGCACGGCGGCCAGCAGTACCTCTCTCGATACCGTCACGGTGACCGGACAGTCTGCCGCCACCAAGACCGAGACACCCGTCGTCGAAACCCCGCAGACCGTCTCCAATGTCGATCGCGAGGAAATGGACGAACGTGGCGTACGTACGCTGCGTGAAGCCGCGCAGTACACGCCCGGGGTCTACACCAATCAGGTCGGGGCCTCGAACCGCTATGACTATCTGGTCATGCGGGGCTTCTCCGACGGCAGCCTGAGCAACACCTATCTCGACGGGCTCAAGGTGATGGGGGACGCCAACGGCTACAGCTCGATGGTGATCGACCCGTGGTTTCTGGATAACGTCGAGATCGTCAAGGGGCCGGCGTCGGTGCTCTATGGCCGCTCATCACCCGGCGGCCTGGTGGCGTTGACCAGCAAGAAGCCGCTGTTCGAGGATCGCAACGAGCTGCGCTTCAGCACCGGGACCAACAGCCAGCGCAGCGCCGCGTTCGACTTCTCCGGGCCGCTGGACGACGAGAGCCGCGTCGCCTATCGCCTGGTCGGGATCGGCAGCAAGAGCGATACCCAGTTCGGGCCGATCGAGGAAGAGCGCTACGCCATCGCGCCGTCGATCACCTGGGATGCGACCGATGACACATCCGTCACCTTCATGGCCTACCTGCAGAAGGACCCGGAAGGCGGTTACCACTCCGGCGTGCCCTACGAGGGAGCCGTCAGCAGCCATAACGGCCGCCACATCGGCAATGATTTCTTCGACGGCGAAGACGACTACGACAAGTTCGAGCGTACCCAGCGCATGTTCGGCTATGACCTCGAGCACCGCTTCAGCGACAACGTTACCGCCCGCCAGAAGCTGCGCTACCTGAACTCGGACGTCGAGCTGAATCAGGTCTACGGCTACGGCTGGGTGTCGCCGGACTCCAACGAACTAAACCGTTATTACTCCGGCGGCCGCGAATCCCTCGACGCCTGGACCGTCGACAACCAGGTGGAAGCGAAGCTCAAGAGCGGCTTCATCGATCACACCGTGCTGGTCGGCGTGGACTATCAGAAGCGCAAGAACGATGTGGAATGGACCGCCGGCGCATTCCCCAGCATCGATGCCTTCAACCCCAGCTACGGCGCCGACCCGATCGGAGACATCGCCGTCACCAACGACGAGCGCCATGAACTCACCCAGACCGGCATCTATCTGCAGGACCAGATGGCGATCGATCGCTGGCGTCTGACCCTCGGCGGCCGCTACGACTGGGTCGATATCAAGAACACCGACCATCTGAACGATACCGAAAGCACTCTCGACGACACCCAGTTCAGCGGCCGTGCCGGCGTGCTCTATCGGTTCGATAACGGGATCGCGCCCTACCTGAGCTACAACACCGCTTTCACCCCGACCAGCTTCGTCGATGGTAACGGCGATCTGCTGGAACCGATGGAAGGCGAACAGTGGGAGACCGGGCTCAAGTATCAGCCGCCGGAAAGCCGCGATCTCTACACCTTGTCGCTGTTCCGGATCAATCAGGAAAACGTGGCGACTAAGGAGCAGCCCACCGACGACTATCGCTCCGTGGGCGAGATCCAGTCTCAGGGCGTCGAGCTGCAGGCGCGCACCTACCTGACCGACAACTTCCGGTTGCAAGCAGGCTACAGCTATACCGACATCACCTACGAGAAAAGCGACGTGCCCGGCGAGCAGGGTAACCACGCCATCTATGCACCGCGCCATCAGGCCAGTCTCTGGGGTCACTATACCTTTGACCGCGGCACTCTCGACGGACTGGATGCCGGCGTTGGCGTGCGGTATTACGGCGATATCTACGCCGACCGGGCCAATACCGAGAAAGTCCCCGACTACACCCTGGTGGACGCCGCCGTGGGCTACGACTTGAGCCAGGTCGGGCTAAAAGGCGTCAACGCCCGGGTCAACGTGGGCAACCTGCTCGACAAGGAGTACGTCGCCTCGTGTAACTCGCTCGAGTACTGCTACTTCGGCGCGGAGCGGAATGTCACCGCCACCGTTTCCTATCAGTTCTAGCATGATCTCGTTCTAACACAGCCCGTTCTAACGCGGCCTGTTCCAGCACGGCCCGTTCTAGAACGTCCCGGGCTGATCGATCGCCGGCTGCAGGAAGCGGCCGGCACTCATCGACACTTGCATCACTCACCGTTTCGCTCTCTCTCGTTATGCGCGCTCCCGGCGTCGCATCGGCTACGCCTTTGTCTGCAAAAAACGGTTCGCAAAAAGGCGCCAGTAAGGCAATCAGGAGAAACGTCATGCGACATGACATGGAATTCGCCACGCCCATCCCCCTGCATCGGGCCCGCCCGCCAGGCTCGCCTGAAACCCTGACCCTGTTCGGCGAGCAGTCGCTGGAGGCCTACCGCAGCGGCATGCTGCAATGCATGGAGCGGGTCCAGCGCACGCTGAGCCAGGCGCAGGGCCCCTGCAGCGGCGTTGCCCCGCACGAACTGCAGCCGGCGTTCGAGGCGATCGATCTCGACCGGCCCCTGAACGATCTCGATGCCAGCCTCGAGGAGGTCCAGCGGCTCTATCTCGATCACGCCGTGTACTTCCACCATCCACGCTATGTCGCGCATCTCAACTGCCCGATCACGCTACCGTCGATCCTGGCCGAGGCGATCGCCACGCCGCTCAACACGGCAGTGGAAACCTGGGACCAGAGCGCCGGCGCCACGCTGATCGAGCAGAAGCTGATCGACTGGACCGCGGCGCGTATCGGGCTCGGCGAGGTGGCCGATGGCGTGTTCACCAGCGGCGGCACCCAGTCCAACCTGATGGCTTTGAGCATCGCTCGCGACAGCGCCTGTGAAGCGATGCCCGGCCACGCCGGCAACCGCCATCACGGACTTCCGGATAACTATCGCCAGCTGCGCATCCTCACCTCTGAGGTTAGCCACTTCAGCGTGCAGAAGGCGGCCGCGCTGCTGGGTCTCGGCTATGACGCTGTGATCGCCGTGCCCAGCGACACCGATAAGCGCATGGATATCGACGCGCTTCAGGCCACGCTGAAAGAGTGCGACGACAAAGGCCTGATCCCGTTCGCGATCGTCGCAACCGCGGGCACCACGGACTTCGGCAGCATCGACCCGATCCCGACGATCGCCGAGCTCTGCCGGCAGCGTGGCATCTGGCTGCACGTGGACGCCGCCTATGGCGGCGGGCTGCTGCTGTCGCGGCGCCATCGGCACTGGCTCGCCGGGATCGAGCAGGCGGACTCGGTCAGCGTCGACTATCACAAGACCTTCTTTCAGCCGGTGAGCTGCAGCGCCTGCCTGATTCGCGATCGCCGCCAGCTGCGACACGTCACCTACCACGCCGACTATCTCAACCCCCGCGATCAGGCGGAGGACGGCACGCCGGATCTGGTCAACAAGAGCCTGCAGACGACCCGGCGTTTCGACGCTCTGAAGCTGTGGATGACCCTTCGCACGATGGGAGCCGATCGCCTAGGCGACTATCTCGACGACGTCATCGAAGTGGCGCGCGCCACTTATCGGTCCATGCGCGACATCGACGACATCGACGTGCTGATGGCGCCGGCGCTGAGCACGCTGGTGTTTCGTTTCTACCCCTCTTGTTTTCCCCCTTCTCGCCATCGTTCAGCGGCAGCGGAAGAAGAAGCCATCGAATCGATCAACCGTCAGATCCGCCAGACGCTGTCACGCCGAGGCGAGGCAGTCATTGCCGGCACTCGGGTCGACGGACGTTTCTACCTCAAGTTCACACTGCTCAACCCCATGACCCGGGTCGAGGATCTGATGGCCCTGATCTCGGACATCGTCCAGGTCGGCGAAGCCCTGGTCTCGTCGTCGCGTCCGCCAATCGTCTGGAGCACGCCATCATGCTGAGCCGCATCTACGACTTCATCGCCGTCGGCCTGGGGCCGTTCAATCTCGGCCTTGCCTGTCTGACCGATCCCGTGGACGATCTCGACGGCCTGTTTCTCGAGCGTCGTTCCAGCTTCGACTGGCACCCCGGCTTGCTGCTCGAGGACGCCACGCTGCAGACGCCGTTCATGGCCGACCTAGTCACGCTGGCCGACCCGACCAGCCGCTTCAGCTTTCTCAACTATCTGAAATCCCAGGGGCGACTCTACAACTTCTACATCCGCGAGAACTTCTTCCTGCTGCGCAGCGAGTACAACCAGTACTGCCAATGGGTCACCACGCAGCTCGAGTCGCTGCGCTTCAATCGCGATGTCCAGAGCATCACCTACGACGACACCGAGCAGTGCTATCGCATCCGCTGCCGCGATACGCGCAAGAAGGAAAATCGCATCTATCGTGCCCGCCGGCTGGTACTGGGCACCGGCAACGAGCCGATGATTCCGGAATGCTGCCAGTCGTTAGCCGAGCGCGTGGTGCACTCCTCGCGCTATCTCGACAACAAGGCAGCGCTGCAGGCGAAGTCAGTGATCACTATCGTCGGCAGCGGTCAGAGCGCGGCGGAGATCTATCTCGATCTGCTCGAGGATATCGACACGCACGACTACACCCTGAGCTGGGTCACCCGCTCGCCACGCTTCTTTCCGCTGGAGTACGGCAAGCTGACCCTCGAGATGACCTCGCCGGACTACATCGACTACTTCCATGCCCTTCCCGAGTCGACGCGCAACGAACTGATGCGCCAACAGAAAGGCCTCTACAAAGGCATCAACCTCGAGCTGATCAACACCATCTACGATCGCCTCTACACCAAGAGCCTGCAGGGCCACGTGAATACCCACCTGCTGACCTGTGCCCAGCTCGAGAGCTGCCGCTTCGATGCCGCCCGTCGCCGCTTCAATCTCACCTTTACCCACACCGAGCAGGACCAGCGCTTCGAACACCAGACCGAGGGCCTGGTACTCGCCACCGGCTATGCCGCGCAGACGCCGGACTTTCTGGCGCCGATCGAGGAGCGGATTCAGCGCGACGCCGCCGGGCGTTATGCGGTCAGCCGCTACTACAGCATCGCGGCCGGCGACGACATCTTCGTCCAGAACGCCGAGCTGCATACCCACGGCCTGGTCGCGCCGGATCTCGGCATGGCGTGCTACCGCAACGCCTGCATCATCCGTGAGCTCGCCGGACGCGAGGTCTATCCGGTGGAGCGCGGCTTCACCTTCCAGGACTTCGGCGCGCCCGACGATCGCGTGTTCCAGCCCCAGCGGGCGACGGCATGACCGCCACCGCGCGCCTCGATTCGACATGCCCGATTTCCGATTCCGATTTCCGTCAGGAGAGACTCATGAATCACCCCCAGAGTCGGCTGCCCGCCGAAAGGATGACCAACGCGACAGGCAGCGTGACTGATCTTGAGACGAGTACCACATCGTCCAGCAGCCTCTATTCGCCCGAGATCCGCTTCCGTCGCGACTGGCCGGGCATCGGCACCCTCGCCCTGCGTCCGCTCGATCTCGGCCGCGACATCGACCTCGTCTTCGACTGGGTCAGCCGGGAAACCGCCCGCTTCTGGGGCATGAGCCGCGATACCCGGGATCAGGTCGTGGCGTTCTATCGCGAAATGGCGCAGAGCGAAAACGCCCAGGCCTTCATCGGCCTCCACGACGGCCAGCCGGCATTCCTGGTCGAATGTTACGACCCTCGCCACGATCCGGTCGGCGAGCAGTACCCGGTCCAGCCCGGCGACCGGGGCATGCACTTTCTGGTCGCGCCGAAGGGCCCCGCCAGCCCGTCGATTCACGGTTTCAGCCAGGCGGTAATCGACACCGTCGTCGCCTTCCTGTTCAGCGATCCAGGGACACGCCGCATCGTCGTCGAACCGGACGTCACCAACGACAGGATCCACCCGCTCAATCGTCGTGCCGGCTTCGTCTACGAGCGCGAGATTTCGTTGGGCGAGAAGACCGCCCATCTGGGGTTCTGCACTCGCGAGCGCTTCGAGACGACAGCTGCCTCGCGCCAGCCGGATAACACGACGATCGGGGCCATCGCCCATCTCCGCCCTGGCCGCTGGCAGCGTGCCAACCGTGATCTCCTGTGCAAAGCGATCAGTGAGTTCGCCCATGAGCGACTGCTACAGCCGATCCCGGAAACCGACATCGACGCGAACGGCTGGGCCGACTACGCCCTCGCCACCGATAGCGATGCCGTCCGCTATCGATTCCGCGCGCGCCGAATGGCACTGGATCACTGGTGGATCGACAAGAAAACGCTTGCCAAGACCCGCGACGGCGCGCCGCAAGCGCTGGACGTGGCGCAGTTTCTGCTCGAATGCCGGGGGCGGTTGAACATCGCCGCCGACAATCTGCCGACCTATCTGGAAGAGATCGCCAGTACGCTGGCCGGCATGGCCTACAAATTCGGCCGTGACGTGCCGCCGGCCGGCGAACTCGCGCTGGCCGACTTCCAGACCCTCGAGACGGCGATGAGCGAGGGCCACCCCTGTTTCGTCGCCAATAGCGGCAGGATCGGCTTCGATGTCGATGACTATCACCGCTACGCACCGGAAGCCGGCGCCGTGATTCGGCCGCTGTGGCTGGCCGCCGCGCGCCACTGCACCGAGTACAGCGCCATCGAGGGTCTCGATGTCGAAACGCTGATCGCCGACGAGCTGGACGCCCCGGTTCGCCAGCGCTTCGAGGCTCGGCTTCGCGAGCTCGATCTCGATCCGGTGGACTACTTCTTGATGCCGGTTCACCCGTGGCAGTGGCGCCACAAGCTGGCGATCACCTTTGCCGGCGAGGTCGCCGAGCAGCGTCTGATACTGCTCGGCGAAGCAGACGACGATTACCGCGCCCAGCAGTCGATCCGCACCTGGTTCAATGTCTCGCAGCCGCGGCGCCGCTACGTCAAGTTCGCGCTGTCGATCCTCAACATGGGCTTCATGCGCGGACTGTCGCCGCACTACATGAAGGGTACGCCGGCCATCAATGCATGGGTCGAAAACGTGGTCAGCAGTGATGTCGAACTGCAGGCCCAGGAATTTAGCGTGCTGCGCGAAGTCGCGACGCTGGGCTATCACCATGCCGGTTTCGAGGCCGCCACCGAAAAACAGCATCCGTATCAGAAAATGCTGGCCTGCCTGTGGCGCGAAAGCCCCTACACTCGTATCGCGCCCAATCGCCGGCTGATGACCATGGCCGCGCTGCTCCATCGCGATGCGAGTGGCGACGCCCTGCTGCCGGCGCTGATCGACACTTCAGGCATCGGCGCACGCAAATGGATCGAGCGCTATCTGGCGGCCTACATGACACCGCTGCTGCACTGCTTCTACGCCCACGATCTGGTGTTCATGCCCCACGGCGAGAACCTGATTCTGCAGCTGGAAGACGATGTGCCGGTTGGCGCGATCCTCAAGGATATCGGCGAGGAGACCGGCATCTTCGACAACGGCCAGTCCCTGCCGGAAGCCGCCAGACGCATCGCGGTCGAGGTGCCGGAGCACTTGAAGATCCTGTCGATCTTCACCGATCTGTTCGACTGTTTCTTCCGCTTCCTGGCCGAAATCCTGGTGGCTTCGAACCAGCTCGAGGAGGACGATTTCTGGCAGCTGGTCGCGTCTTGTGTGATCGATTACCAGCGGCGGCATCCGCAATTCGACGACAAGTTCGCCCGCTTCGATCTGTTCGCGCCCGAGTTCACGCTGTCGTGTCTCAATCGCCTGCAACTGCGCGACAACCGGCAGATGATCGATCTCGCCGATCCGTCGAAGAACCTGCAGTTCGCTGGCTCGCTGATCAATCCCATCGCCGCCCACCGGCCCACGAGTGGCGGTGAAAATCAGGAGGCGGGAAAGACCGGGACGCTGACGACGACAAGCTGAGCTAGCCGTTGCGCGAAACACGTCACCACCGGGCGCCCTCGAGGCGCCCGGTCGACGAGTTGTTGCCAATGCGAGTTGTTGCCAATACGACTTGTTGCTAATGATTCTCATTTTTGCCATGATCGCGGCACTTTTCCTGTGATGCCATCGGGTCGCCACCATGCGCGAAGCCACTGTCGAGTCGCTCTATCGTCAGCACCATCGCGAGCTGCTGGGCTTCCTCAGCCGCCAGCTGGATTCCCGCGACCAGGCCGCCGACCTGTGCCACGAGGTCTATCTCCGCCTGCTCAACGTTCCCTCGCGAAGCGCGCTCGATAATCCGCGCGCCTATCTGTTTCGTATCGCCCGCAATCTGCTGATCGATCATCGTCGTCGCCAGGTACCGGATCTGATCGCCATCGAGGCGCTGGAACCGGTTCTGGTCTGTCCGCGCGCCTGCCCGGAAACCGACGCCTGCCAGCAGCAATGCGTCCATCAGCTCACGCGAACGCTGGGAAAACTACCCGAACGGCTGCGCCAGGCGCTGATCTGGCATCGGTTGGAGGGATTGACGCAGCGCGAGATCGGCCAGCGGCTCGGTGTTTCCGAGCGCATGGCGGGGCGCTATATCGCTCAGGCGATGACGCGTTGTCAGGCTGAGCTCGACAGCCTGGATATCGCCTCGTGGCCCGACGTTTAATCGTTGCTCGGCTTGGGGTACCAGGCCATGCCGACGGCATGAGGCGCGGTCGGCTCGAAGCCGAACTGAGCATAAAGCCGATGCGCTTCGCCATCCGCCAGCAGGCTGACGAAGGCATTTTCCGGCGCCTCGCGCAGAAGGTAGCTCCGTATCTCGCTCATGATCCGCTTGCCCAGGCCCCGCCCTTGATGGGCCGGCTTCACGGCGATATCCACCACCTGGTAGAAGCAGCCGCCGTCGCCTACGACGCGCCCCATGCCGACGGTTTCGCTCTCGTGCTCGCCTTCATTCTCGCCCTGGTGAACGACCTGCACGACAAACAGGCTTTGGGGCAGGCCACGCGCGGCACCGGCGGCGCTGCGCGGACGCATGCCGGCCTCGCGGCGCAGCGTCATGTAAGTGTCGATGGTTGGCGGCTCGAAAATCAGCCGATAAGCGTTGTCATCAGAATAAGCGTCGTCTTTCATAGCGTGGGATCCATTCTCGCGTCATTGTCCGGTCGAGCACTCAGCTTGCCATTACCTTGCGACCGCTGCATTTTCGTCAACCAACGCGGTGTTTTGGATGTTGCCTTCAACAATGGCACCAGCAGCCACAACAGCGGCGCCAGCAACCAGCGATAGACGAAACGGACGACGATCAACAGCGGCAGCAGCACCACGAACCAGATCAGCAGCTGACTCAGCCAGATCGGCCAACCCAGCCACCGCCCGACGTTGGCGCCCAGTGCGCTGACGAGGCTGGGATGACGCACGACCACGTAAGCCGTGCCGGTGATCGCCGCGACCTTGGCCGCCCGCGACAGGCTGACGAAGCCCCCGCCGCCGGCCAGCACGCCGCGTCCGGCAGCCCGCGCGCCCTGCCCTTCGACCGCGGCGCCGGCTCGCACCGCACGGCCGGCTCGCAGCACCTTGATCGCGCTGGTCATCACCAGCAGATCGACACCGGCCCAGCCGATATCCGCAACGCCGATCGCTTCGCCGCGCCGCCACTGGCTCTCCAGATCGCGCAGACCGCTGGTAAAGAAATCGCCGATGTCGCTGACCACACGCTCGCTCTGCAACCAGCGCACCTCGCCGTCGGGATCGACGACGAACTGCTTGAGGAAATCGTGGCCCTTGGCGTCGAGAATGGCGATGGCAACCTGGCCGCGACGGGCGGGCGTCAATGCCATCGGATCCGGCGCCTCGTTTTCGGCCTGGGTCGCGTTCTCGGTCGGGTCGGCCGCGGCCCGGGAATCGCCAGCCTCGTCGGATTCATCGTCCTCGGCCCACCAGCGGTCGAGCTGCTCGCTGGCCTGACGATAGCGGGTTCCCAACCAGTGCTGAGCGCGCAACATGGCGATGTCGTGATCGCGGTAATAGATCACCGGCAACACCGCATCCGCGCCGAATCGCACCAAACCCTTTTGAAATTCCGGATCGAGTCCATAATCGAGCAACGCTTCGCGGGCCAGGTCACCATGATTGCGGATCGCCAACCAGGCACTCGTCCAGAGCGCCGGATCATCGGCGTAGTTCAGGAAGAGCGCGTTGATGGCGGGTGATTCCTCGGCCAGCCCGTCCGCCAGCGACGGCAGCGCGCGCTGGGTTTCCAGTCGCACCATCCGCTGCTCGAACGGTTCATGCGAAGCGACGGCGGTCAGCACGCCCCCGGCGACGAGCGCGAACAGCAATATCGACAACCAGACTTTCATGGGTTCGCGCTCCTTATCATGGGTTCGCGCTCCAGGGACAGGGATATTCGGCAGTCAACGGACGCTGCCAGACGATAAACGACGACAACTGTCTTTGATAACCGTTCGTATTTGAATTAGGATTGCCTTCCATCTGTGACCTATCACTCATCGCGAGGTTGCCCCAGCCATGTTCGAAGTCCAATCGGCGAGCTTCGAGATCGCGGGCAAGACGCTGCTCTCGTCTATCGATTTCACCTTCGGTGAAGGCCAGATTTACGGCCTGATCGGTCACAACGGTTCCGGCAAGTCGACGCTGCTCAAGCTGCTCGCGCAGCAGCAGCCGGTCAGCCACGGTAGCATCCAGCTCGATGGCCGGCCGCTGTCACAGTGGAAACCGCGCGAGTTTGCCCGCCATGTCGCCTATCTGCCACAACATCTACCCAGCGCCGAGAACCTGACCTGCCGCGAGCTGATCGGTTTTGGCCGCTACCCCTGGCACGGCCTGCTGGGGCGCCTCAACCGCCACGATCACCAGCAGATCGAACGCGCCATCGCCCTGACCCACACCGAACCCTTCGCTGATCGCCTGGTCGATACGCTCTCCGGCGGCGAACGTCAGCGGGTGTGGCTCGCCATGCTGCTGGCCCAGGGCAGCCGCTATCTGCTGCTCGATGAGCCGCTGGCCGCACTCGATATCGCCCATCAGGTCGAAGTGCTCGCGCTAGTGCGCAAGCTCTGCCGCGAGTTGGGCCTCGGCGTCGTCATCGTGCTTCATGACGTCAACATGGCCGCCCGCTACTGCGATCATCTGGTTGCCCTGCACAGCGGCAAGCTTCTCGCCGAGGGCGCGCCGGCCAGCATGATGAACGACATCAATCTCGAAGCCATCTACGGCATCCCCATGCGGGTCATGAATCACCCCGCCGACGCCTGCCCCATCGCGGTGCTGCAGTAACGGCCATCGCCGCTGTCACCATGATACCCATCGTTTCTGACATGAGGCTTGCCGGTTAGCGATAGCGCTGGACCCTCGCAGGCAGACCAAGGATGCTAATCTTCAGGCTTTGCCTTCCGATTCGCCTCCTGTCTGCGAGCTCGTCATGCTGCAACCCGTTTCCCGCCAGAGTGATCTGACCCTCGAGTCCGAACAGACGCCGCCACGGCCGGCGGATGTCAGCACCTTCGCTCCGCTGGGCGTCCCCGCGTTCCGGATGATCTGGATCGCCAACCTGTTCGCCAACCTCGGCGTGTGGGCGCAGTCGGTGGCGGCGGCCTGGGTAGTGACGTCCAACGATGGCGGCGCGGTGGCAGTGGCGATGATCCAGGTCGCGGCAGCATTGCCGTTGGTGCTGATGTCGATCGTCACCGGGGTGATCGCCGACAACTACGATCGCCGCAAGGTGATGCTGTTCGGCCTGGGTATCGAGGTGCTGGGCGGCGTATTCGTTACCCTGATCGCATTTCTGAATCTCCTGTCGCCGACCTTGCTGATCGTCTCGATTCTGTGCGTCTCGATCGGTGGTGCGATTACCACGCCGGCCTGGCAGGCCGCAGTCAACGAGCAGGTGCCGCGTAACCTGGTGTCGAGCGCCGTGCTGCTGAACAGCGTCAACTACAACGCCGCCCGTGCCATCGGCCCGGCCATCGGCGGGTTGCTGCTGGCGGCGGTGGGGCCGTCGTGGATCTTCCTGCTCAACGTGTTCTGTTTCTGCGGGCTAATCGCGGCACTGTGGCGCTGGAAACGCGCGGTGCTGCCCAAATCCTTGCCCCCGGAGCGCCTGTGGGAAGGCGTCAAGGCGGCGCTGCATTTCGTGCAGTACTCCAGCGTCACCCGGCTGGTGATGATGCGCTCGTTCATCTTCGGCATCTCCGCCAGCGCACTCTGGGCGCTGCTACCGTTACTGGCCCACCAGCATCCCAGCGGCAGCGCCTCGCTTTACGGCTATATGCTCGGCGGCCTGGGCATCGGCGCCATTGCCGGCAGCACGCTGGTCAACCGGGCCCGCCAGCGGGTCGGCAGCAGCCGACTGATCAGCTTCGCCGCGATGACGCTGGGCGTGGTGATGCTGGCCCTCGGCGGCCTCGATACTTTGTGGGTGCTGTTCCCGGCGCTCATCGTCGGCGGCAGCTGCTGGATCGCGGCCGTGGCCTCTTACAACTCCTCGGTCCAGATACTGGTGCCGGACTGGGTCAAGGCTCGCGCCCTGGCGCTGTATCAGACCGCGCTCTACGGCGGCCTTACGCTGGGCTCGCTGCTGTGGGGGCAGCTGGCCGAAGGGTTGGGCGTACAGATGGCGTTGATGCTGGCCGGCGCGCTGCTGATCGTCTCGGCGCTATTGCTGCTCCCTTCCAAGCTCCCGGAGCTGGATGCCAACGACCTGGTCGAGGCGCCCGAAGCGCACACCAGCAGGCCCGACTTCGACTTCAATCCGGCGCGCGGGTCGGTGATGGTGACGGTCGAATACCGCATCGACAGCGAACATCTGCGTGAATTCGCTCGCGCCGTGCGTCCGCTACGAAAACTGCGGCTGCGCAACGGCGCCAAACGCTGGTCGCTCTACCGCGACACTGTCGATCGCGATCTGTGGCAGGAGGTCTTCCTGGTCCCCAACTGGCTGCAGCATCTGCGCATGCTCGACCGGCTGACGCTGGCCGACCGCGCCATCATCGATCGGGTCACGGCACTCCACAGCGGTCCGGCAGCGCCACATCTACGCTACGGCGTCAGCTATCGTTCGTCGCGGTATGCCCAGCCGGCATTGACGCCGAACCAGACCCAGTCACCCGCCGAGTCTTCGGCCGATTCCGCCTCGTCCGACGCGTCCACACCCGATACGACCGCACCCTGGCCCCAGGAGAAAACATGACCCAGGAGAATATGGCTCAGGAGACGAAAAGCCCCCGCGATACCCTGCTCGAGGTATTCGGCTTTCCCGCCTTTCGCGGTAGCCAGGAAGCCGTGATCGAAAGCGTCATCGACGGGCGCTCGACGGCGGCGATCTTCGCCACCGGCGCCGGCAAGTCGCTCTGCTATCAACTGCCGGCGCTGCATTTGCCCCATCTCACGCTGGTGGTCTCGCCGCTGCTGGCGCTGATGCAGGACCAGTTGGCATTCCTCCAGCGTCACGGCGTGGCGGCCGCGAGCCTCGACTCGACCCAGGATCGCGATACCGCCCGCGCGATCATGGACCGCGCCCGCAGTGGCGAGCTGAAGATTCTGATGGTCTCGGTGGAGCGACTGAAGAACGAGCGCTTTCGTCATTTCCTGCGCCAGATCGCGATTTCGCTGCTGGTGATCGATGAAGCGCACTGTATTTCCGAGTGGGGCCACAATTTCCGCCCGGACTATCTGAAGCTGCCGGATTACCAGCGCGAATTCGGCATCCCCCAGGCGCTGCTGCTGACCGCTACCGCGACACCGGCGGTGATCGACGACATGCGCGCCAAGTTCGACATCGCCTTGGATGACGTCATCGTCACCGGCTTCTATCGCAGCAACCTGGAACTGCTGGTCCATCCGGTGGAAACCGAGAGCCGCCTGCCGGCGCTGGTCGAATGGCTATCGCCACGACAGGCGCCAACATCGGAACCGGGATCACAAGCGCCGACCATCATCTACGTCACTCTCCAGCAGACCGCCGAATCGGTGGCCGCGGCGATGGCGAAGCAGGGTTTCTCGGTGCGCGCTTATCATGCCGGGCTCGACAGCGAGACCCGAGACCAGATCCAGCGCGGTTTCATGAGCGGCGAGATTCCCTGCATCGTTGCCACCATCGCCTTCGGCATGGGCATCGACAAGGGCGATATCCGCAACGTCATTCACTACGACCTGCCCAAGTCGATCGAGAACTACAGCCAGGAGATCGGTCGCGCCGGACGCGACGGCAACCCCTCGCGCTGCCTGATGCTGGCCGGCCGCGACGGCCTGCGGGTGCTGGAAAACTTCGTCTATGGCGACACGCCGGAGCGCGAGGGCATTCGCCACGTGCTGAGCGAAATTGCCGATGCCGGCCAACGGCCGGAGCGCCAATGGCCGGTGCTGCTCAACACGCTATCCCGCGACAGCAACGTTCGTCTGCTGCCGTTGAAGACACTGCTGGTCCGGCTCGAGATGCACGGGGTGATCGCGCCCCGCTTTGCCTATCTGGCGGAGTACCGGCTGCGCTATCTCGAAGCGCCCAGTGATCTGGTCTCGCGATTCCAGGGCGAACGCGCCGACTTCGTGCGCCTGCTGGTGGACAACATCGCCATGGCAAAAACCTGGGGCACGGTGGATTTCGAACGGCTCTACCAAGCCGGCGTCGACGCTCAGATCGATGCCTCGCGCTCGCGGGTGATCACCGCGCTCGAGTACTTTCAGGACAAGGGCTGGGTGGTGCTGGAAGGCAAGCACATGACTGACGTCTACGAGGTGCGCCAATCGGAGATCGACGTCGACGCCCTGACCGACCGTCTGCTCGCCGAGTGCCACGCCAGAGAAGCCTCGGAGATCGAACGGCTGCAAGCCATGCTGGCGCTGTTCGAATCGGACACCTGCCTGGCCCGTCGCCTCGGCGATTACTTCGGTGACGATTCATTCCAGGGCGACGAACCCATCGCTCACGACGGCGCCGGCCAGCCCGTTCAGACTGCCCGAAGCCGCAGTCAGGCCGCCCGAAACTGCGGCCAGCCTGTTCAAGCCGCCCGAGGCTGCGGCGAGCCTGTTCAAGCCGCCCGAAACTGCGGCCATTGTTCGGTCTGCCAGGGTCACGTCGCTCGTTTGCCCGCAGCGCCGGCACTCCCGGAATTGACCCAGGACGATTTCGAACGCCACGCCCGACCGCTGATCCAGCGCCACCAGGAACAGCTCGGCCCGGTGCCCGGCGCGCAGCGCGTCGCCCACTTTCTGTGTGGGCTCGCCATGCCGATCTTCACGCCGCTCAAGGCGCGCCAGCTGAAGGGTTTCGGCGTCTACGACCAGCGCCCCTACCCCGACGTTCGCGCCTGGGTCGAGCGCCAGATGGCCGCTATGGGATGAAACGCCACTGACGGTAACGGCGTGAACGTCAGCTCCGAAATCGAATCACCGACCTTGTCGATCTCGCGATTCTCGAATACTGTATATAAAGCCAGTTTTCGAGGCGCACCACAGGATCACTGCATGGAACTGATCGACAAGCTTTCCATACTCGCCGATGCCGCCAAATACGACGCTTCATGCGCCAGCAGCGGCGCGCCGAAGCGCTCGTCCCGCGGCAAGGCGGGGCTAGGGTCCTCTGACGGCATGGGGATCTGCCACAGCTTCACGCCGGACGGGCGCTGCGTCTCCCTGCTCAAGGTGCTGCTGACCAACTTCTGTCTGTTCGACTGCCAGTACTGCGTCAATCGGCGTTCGAGCAACGTGCCTCGAGCGCGCTTCACGCCGGAGGAAGTGGTCCGCTTGACGCTATCGTTCTATCGCCGCAATACCATCAGCGGACTGTTCCTGAGCTCCGGCATCATTCGCTCCAGCGACTACACCATGGAGCAGATGATTCAGGTGGCAAGGTCACTCCGGGAGACGCATCAATTCCGCGGCTACATCCATCTCAAGGCGATCCCGGAAGCGGACCCCAAACTGCTCGAGGAAGCCGGCCGTTACGCCGACCGGCTGAGTGCGAACATCGAACTGCCGACGTTGACCAGCCTGAAGACGCTGGCGCCGGAGAAAGAGCTGGGTACCATTCATTCCGCCATGGGCCACATGCGTCAGCGAATCGATGCCGCCAACGACGACGCCCGTCAGGATGCCCGCCATCCGGTTCGCAGCAACAATCCCAAACGACAGGCGCCGCGCTATGCGCCCGGCGGTCAGAGTACGCAGATGATCGTCGGTGCGGACGCCACCGATGACCGTACGATTCTGCAATCCGCGCAGCATCTCTATCGGGATTTTCGTCTCAAGCGCGTCTATTACTCGGCGTTCAGCCCGATTCCCGAGCGCCCGGCCGGATTACCCCAGGCCGCCCCACCGCTGCTGCGGGAACATCGACTGTATCAGGCCGATTTCCTGATCCGCAGTTACGGTTTTCAGGCCGAAGAGCTGCTGAATGCGCCGGGCAACCTGGATCTGGAGATCGACCCCAAGCTGGCCTGGGCGCTGGCCCACCGCAACGACTTCCCGGTCGATCTCAATCGCGCCGAACCGGCGATGATCGCCCGCGTCCCGGGCATCGGCCTGCGCAGCGTGCAGCGGCTGGTCGATCTGCGACGCCTGCGGCGCATCCGCTATCAGGATCTGGTCGCACTGCGCTGCCGGCTCGACACCATGCCTCCGTTCGTCGTCACCCAGGACTACCGCCCCGCCGACGCCAACCTGGACAGCTCCCGCCTGCGCCAGAGCCTGACCGCACCTCAGCCTGCCCAGATGGCGCTGTGGTAGGTCCGTGCACCGCAAGCGCGCGAGCCATCAGCCGGAGCTTTCGCCATGAATCCTGATTCATCGTCAACGGCGCCACGTATCGCTCACGCTCGCGATTTCGACGAGTGGCGCGAACGGGCGCGTCAACTGTTGATGGCTGGCGTGCCGCCCCCGGACGTGACCTGGCGGGACGGCGATGACAGCCACGACGACCTGTTCTCCTCGCCGCCAGCATCGGCAAAACCGCCCTCCTCTCGGGAACCGTCTTCCACATCGATCCGAATCGGGCGCGAGCAATTGGCGCTACTGCGCAACGCCGCTCGCTATCGATCGCGCGGGGGCGAGCAGGCACGCTGGCCGTTGCTGCATCGGGTTCTGTGGCGATGGGTCCAGGGCGATGCGGCGGCGACTCACCCCGCCGACGCGGACGGCCGCGTTCTGCATCAGCGCTGGCATGCGGTGAAGCGGGAAGCGCACCACATGCACGCCTTTCTGCGATTCCATCGCCGCGATGACGCGCTGGGTGAACGCTACGTCGCCTGGTTCGAGCCCGCGCATGACGTGCTCGATCTGGGCGCAGAACATTTCGCCGACCGCATGGGCGGCTCGCCCTGGTTGATTGCCACGCCGGAAGGCGGCGTGCACTGGAACGGTTCGACGCTCGACTATCGCTTCCCCTGCCCCGCCGCCTGGACGACCGAGGCGCGGACAGCCGCCGAGCGCGCCAATGCCGATGAGGACCATGCGCTCTGGCGAACCTATTTCGTCAGCACCTTCAATCCGGCCCGGCTCAACCACAAGGTGATGACTCAACACATGCCGCAGCGCTTCTGGCGCCATCTCAGCGAAGGGGATCTGATTCCCGCGATGGAAGCCAAGGCCCGCCATGGCGGTCAGCGTCTGGCCCAGGAGAGCAGCGTGGGCCAGCGCAAGGGCAAGGCGCTACCGCCCGGCAGGCTCCCATGCCACAGGACGCCGCCGGCCAGCAACGACTAGCCACTCGCTGTGCCATCCTTCACGGCGTATCGATTCTTGCCACCGCATCCCGGCTGGCCAGCGCCCGCTCGTCGCCGGTCAGTTCGCGCAGCTGGCCGTCTCGCATTTCCAGCAGCCTATCGGCGTGGGCGAAATAGTGGTCGTCATGGCTGATCGCGAAGACCGTGATGCCGAGCTCCCGAAAGCACGGCATCAGTTCGCGATAGAAAGCGCGACGGAACTGCGGGTCCTGATCCGCGGCCCACTCGTCCAGCAGCAGAATCTGACGCTGCTCGACCAGTGCCATCAGCAGTGCCAGACGCTTGCGCTGGCCCTGGGAAAGCTCGGTATCGAGCACCTTGCCCTCGTCGAGCTGCAGCTTTCTGGCCAGTTCCAGCGTCTGCAGCCAGTTGTCCAGCAGCGCGGGATCGGCCGCGCCACCGCGTGGGCCCATCAGCCGATCGAACTGATGAAAATCGGTATAGACCGCCGAGAACCGTTGACGGTAGCGGTGCCAGTCCGACTCGCCGACGATCTCGTCGTCGATGCGAATCTCGCCCGCGTGGGGTCGATAGAGCCCGGTCAGAAGCTTGGCCAGGGTCGACTTGCCGCTGCCGTTACCGCCGATCAGATAGACCTGCTCGCCGCGCTCGAGGCGCAGGTTGAGCGGCCCGACCGAAAATCCTTCGCGCCCCGCCTTGGCCGGATAGCGATAGGTGATATCTCGCATCTCCAGCGACTGCCACTCGCTGTGGGTCTCGACCAGATCGAAATCGGCGCGGTATTCGGCCAGTGACAATTCCCGCAGCTTGTCGAACGAGACCTTGGCGGTAATCAGCGTGGGCGTCGCGCCAACCGCCTGGATCAGCGGCGAGCGTAGAAACAGTAGTGTCAGCGAGAACGTCGCCGCCACCGCCGTATTCGACCAGCCCAGGCCGTTGGCGAGGAAAAACACCACGCCGATGGCGCCCAACATCATGATGTTGGTCCAGTTGCCCGCGCTCAGGTGGTAAGTGTCGGCCCGGATGATGTGGTCGCGATAGGTTCGCGCGTCGGCATCGTAGACCTCTTCCAGCAGGTGCCGGGCGCGATCGCGATTGAGCGCCAGCTCCTTGCGTCCGTGGAGGATCGTCTCGTAGTCCTGGTAGAGCCGGCTATCGGTGGCGCGGGTAATGCGAATGTGGTGGTAGACCTTCGACACCAGCCACCAGCCGATCAGCATGGTCACGGCGATCCAGACTGCCGTAACCATCAGCAGCGGTGGCGAGAGCCAGAGCAAATAAGCCACGGAAGCCAGCGTGATCACGACGCCCTGGACCAGTTCCGGCAGACGCACGAAGGCGATGGTGACGTTGCGAATATCGCTGGATAGACACGACAGCAGATGCGCGCTGCCGAGCTGCTCGAGACGTTCGATATCGGTGTCGAGAATGCGCTTGATCAACCGGCCGCGCAGTTGATAGACGAAGTGATGGCCCAGCGTCGTCAGCGCCAGCTGAGAGCCCAGCGTCACCGCCAGCAGCAGCGCGACCAATGCGATGAACGGCACCAATGCGGCCATCGCGGAGCCGTCGGTCACAATCAGGTAGTGATTGATGAAGGCGATGACGCCGATCCCCAGCGCCGCGCTCAACAGACTGAGCAGCATGACGCCGATGAACGGCCAGCGATAATGACGAAAGACGACACGCAGTAGTTCCATTCGGATTCCGTAGCCGGCGATTGGGCTCGCTGGTGGCGGCGCCAAGCCTCTCCTGACGCGATCTGTCGTGGCGGCGGAGAGGTCAGAAGTGCGTGCCAAGCATCGAGCATGAGGGGCAGTGCCGAGTGATCGACGGCCGACCGCAGGCGCGAATGATTCTGATCTTCACTGACGAAGTCAAGTCACGCGGGAGCCCGTCTACCGGTCAAGAGCCGCGGCTGAATGCCGTTTCTGATTATCCCCGGCCACTCACTCGTCGCTATCGGCAAACATCATCTGGATTCGCGAGCGCAGCCAGCGCTCGGCGGGATCGTTGTCGTAGACGCTCTGCCAAACCATGCTCAGCGGCGACGGCGCCCGCTCCAGCGGCATCTCGTCTACCCGTAGCCCGCCCTGGGAAGCCAGAACGTCGGCGGCATAGTCCGGCACGGTGGCAACCATGTCGGTATCCCGCAGCAGCGAGGCGAGACTGTTGAACTGCGGGACGGCAAGCACGATCCGCCGCTTGCGGCCTTGCTCGGCCAGCAGTTCATCGACGTAGCCGTCGAGGTTGCCGTCAAAGGACACCAGCGCATGCGGCCGCTCGCAGTACTCGTCCAGCGTCAATGCCCCGGGGCGACTGTCCGCCCGCAATATCATGCCGCGACTGTGACGCAGGATCTTCTGCTTGGCGTTGGCCGGCAGCTCCCGCGCGTAGCCGGCGGCCACGGTGACTTCGCCGGTATTGAGCAACTGCGGCATCAAGTGGAAATCGGCGCGTCGCACGACCAGCACGATACCCGGCGCTTCTGTTCGCAGCCGCTTGAGCAGCGCCGGCAGCAAGGCAAACTCGATGTCGTCGGTGAGCCCGACCCGAAACACGGCTTCGCTGGTCGCCGGGTCGAAGTCGCTGGTCCGGCTGAGCACGTTGGAGATGGCATCGAGTGCGGGTTGCAGCTGTTCGTAGATCTGCTGCGCGCGCGCGGTGGGAACCATCTGGCGCCCGGTACGCACCAGCAGTGGATCGCCGAAGACGTCCCTGAGTCGCGCCAATGCCGCACTCGTCGCCGGCTGACCGATGAATAGCCTCTCCGCGGCTCGCGAGACGCTGCGTTCCTGCATCAGGGTCTCGAACACGACCAGCAGTTTAAAATCTACCCCACGCAGGTCACTGCGATTCATGCACGCCCTCCCTTCGGCGAGTGGCAACCTTCCACTCGCCCCTTCCTGAATCTGGCGACCGCACTTGTGCTTTCAGTCGTCGTATCGATCAGGGTTATAACCACTATCGATCCCCGAGCATAGTGTTTACCGGCCATCGTCGATAGAGTCGATGGCAAGACCTGGATACATTGAGGTGCACAATGTCACGTACGATACAATTTCAGCGATTCGGCGATGCCGACGTACTGGAGATCATTGAGCGCGACGATCCGCAACCCGCCGCCGGAGAAGTACTGGTTGCGGCAGAGGCGCTCGGTATCAACTGGTACGACATCATGTGGCGCCGCAACATGGCCCCGACCGAAGCCAGACTGCCGGCCGCTTCGGGAACTGAAATGGCCGGCACCGTGATCGCCGTTGGCCCGGGAGTGACCGCCTTTTCACCGGGCGACCGGGTTGCCTCGATTCCGGCGTTCGACCCCAATCACTACGGGGCGCATGCCGAGCGCGTTCTGCTGCCGGTCGAGGCGCTCATCGCCTATCCGACCTGCCTGACGCCCGCCGAAGCCAGCGTCCATTATGTCTCGTCATTGATCAGCTGGCTCGGATTCCGCGAGGTCGCCGATCTTCGCCCCGGCGAAACGGTCCTGATCACCGGTGCCTGCCATATCGGCGGCCCGTACGCCGTGCAGATCGCCCGGGCATTGGGCGCCCGTGTCATCGCGGCGACGCCCCACGAGTCGGCAGTCGACTACTTGAAGTCGCTGGGTGCCGCCGCCGTCATTCATACCGAAAGTCAGGATCTGGTCTCCCGGATCGGCAAGCTGACCGATCATCATGGCGTCGATGTCGTGCTCGATGCCCTTGGCGGTCCGCAGATGAATCTGCTTGGCGACGTGCTGGCCACTCGCGGCCGGCTGATCCTCTACGGGCTGATGGGTGGCAACCAGACCACTTTCCCGGCTCAGGCGGCGTTTCGCAAGAACATCCAGTTCCATGTCCATTGCCTCTCCAACTTCAGCGGCAAGCCCGAACTGGGAATCCCCCAGAATCGCGAGGCGCTGGATCGCGCCGTCGCCGACGTCGGGCGGATGACGCTCGCCGGCGAGCTCAAGCCCCAGATCGATTACCGCTTCCCGTTCGAAGAGATCGTCGAGGCGCATCGCTATCTGGAGACCTGCGCCAATCACCATGGTCGAATCGTGGTCGAGATGACCTGATGGCCTGGCGCTAACGGATCGATAATCGAGCATTGCCAGTTGGTTGATGGATTGACGACAATACCGCTTCCCGCGGTTGCCGCTCACTATTCCATCGCCCTTGGGTTCAAGGACTCGCAATGCTTGCTCAACTGTTCGCGGTCATGGCTCCAGTGCTGGTCGGGGCAAGCATCGGTTTCGGGTGGATCCGACTAGGATTCAGCTACCCCACCGAATTCGTCACCAAACTGGTGTTCAATATCGGCACCCCGGCACTGGTGTTGGCTTCTCTGGCCAACGCCGAGGTCGACCCCGATATCTTCGGACGTACGCTCGCCACCACGTTTCTGGTGCTCGCCGGCATGGCGCTGGCGAGCTTCGGCGTTGCCAGACTGCTGGGCAAGCCCTGGCAAGTCATCATCTCGCCGATGATGTATCCCAACGCCGGCAACATGGGGCTTCCCGTGTCGCTCTACGCGTTTGGCCATATCGGCTTCACTTACGCCATGACGGCCTGGGTCGCCAACGCCCTGATTCAATTTACCGTCGGCATGATGATGGCCACGCGCGGCAATCCCTGGAAGGCGCTGGTACGCAATCCGACGCTTTACAGTATCGCCATCGCGTTGACGCTGCTGTTGTCCGGCATTCACCTGCCGATGTGGCTCGGCAACACCGTGCATCTGCTGTCCGGCCTGACGATTCCGCTGATGCTGATCACCCTGGGCGTCTCCCTTGCGAGCATGCAGGCGCGCAATCTCTCTTCCGGCTTCCTGTTCACGCTGTGTCGCGTACCCATCGCCCTGGGCCTCTCCTACGGCATCGCTTCCTGGCTCGGATTGCCACCAGTGGCGGCCAGCGCAGTGGCACTCCAGATGAGCATGCCGGTCGCCGTCTACAACTATCTCTTCGCCCAGCGCTCCCGGCGCGAACCCGAGTATGTCGCGAGCCTGGTCTTCTGCTCGACCTTACTGGCCTTCATCTACCTGCCGCTAGAACTGGCCTTCATGCTGTAGCGGCTCGTCATGGCCGCTTGCAAAAGCCGAGCGAACAACTACATTACAAAGTGTAATCTTTAGAAATTCACGAGATTACAGAGAGTTGCACGCAAAAGCCGCAAGGCAAGGAGATTTCGATGCAAAACCTGTCATGGAAGCAGACACTCGGCGTAGCCACGCTGGCAGCCAGCAGCGTAATGATGTCCCAGGCCGCTATGGCTCAGGACGATCACGCTTCGCAGAGCCGTCAAGGTCTCTACTCCGCCGATGAACTGATGGATGCAGATGTCTATCTCTCCGGTCAGAAAGATGACGATATCGGTGATGTCGAAGACATCCTGCTCGGCGAGGACATGAGCGTGCAGGCGCTGGTCGTCGAAGCCGGTGGCGTCCTCGACATGGGCGACAAGGATTTCGTGGTCAAGAAAGGCGATTTCACGGTCGAAACCCAGCATAACGACGACCTCGACGATATCGAATATCGTGTCGTGGTCGACATGGATAAAGACGAGCTGAAGCAGCAGCCCGAATATGACAATGACTGGTGGAATCAGGCCAGGAAACAGGCCGCCGACGCATGGGAAAACACCAAACAAGGTGCATCCAGCGCCTGGCATGATACCAAGTCTGCCACATCCGACCTGCTGGACGATGCCAGCGACGCGATCGATAACAACTGATCACGTAGCACCTTGAATTGATGGCATAAAAAAACCGCCGACTCGATGTCGGCGGTTTTTGTTTGGACGGCCCGGGCACTGAGAATTACATGATCAAACGTCCAAGGCCGCCATCATGGCGCGTTTACTGCTGGGGCTGCTGAACCATGCCCTTCACGCGTTGCATGAGCTGCGGATCCTGCTGAACGGCCTGACCGATGGAGTTGAACTTCTCCACATCCATACCGCTATCCTTGACCGCCTCGACCATCTCGTCGTTGGCCTGCTGGCGAATCTCCTGCTGATCGCCCTCATCGGATGCATTCTGCAGCTTCTGGGTATAATTCTGGGAAATCGAAGCGATTTCCTGAGAAGCGTCAGCGAACTGCTGCAACTCTTCATCAGAAAAATTCTTGGCGGCCGCTTGAGACTGAGACTGCGGAGCACTGTTCGCGTTGTCCTGTGCCATAGCCGCAGTACTGGCCATACCTGTCGTCATCAGAGCTGCCGCGATGATTGCAGTGATCCTTTGCATGAATACCTCCAAGTGTTCTCGATTTTTGCGTGTGCCCAGTTGTGATACCCCATAGCGCGGGGAGTTCCCGGAAAAATGTATCACCTGGCAATTTAATGTTGCCTTAAGAAAAGCGCACAATCAAAAATGCCCACGAATTCAGCCTCGAGCCAGCCCCTTGAAGCTCAGCCCTTCTGAAGCTCAGCCCAGCCAGTCGATGATCGATCGTATGCCAAGACGCACTCGCTCCAGCGCCGGTAGCGCCATCGGCTGCTCGTGACGCTGCGGCGGATGCGGCAACAGCGCCTGGCCATCGAAATCGACATAGGCCAGACGAGCCGTGAGCTGAGCTGGATCACACCCGAACGCGCTACCCGGCAGCAATGCCACGCCGGTTTCCGCCAGCAACCGCGCGGTCAGCTCGGCGCTGGTGGTGATACCGCGCCGAGCCAGCGTCTCTCGATACTCGTCGAAATCGGGGAACAGATAGAAGCCCCCGTCGGGAAGGTGCACGCGGATATCCGCCGACTGCAGCTGGGTCGCACACCAGTGACCAATCAGGCTAAGCCATGCCCGCTGGCGATCGAGATATTCGGTCAACTTGGGCGTGACCCGATAGGCCACGCAAGCCGCTTCCTGAACGGGACTGGTCACGCTCGACCAGGTCTCCGAGGCGATCCCCAGCAGCCGCGCGAAGATCTCGTCTCCCAGCGCCTCGGGCACGTGCATCACCCCCAGCCGCCACCCGCCGGCGCCGCACCATTTCGACAGCCCGCTGGTCGTCACCGTGCCCTCGGGGTAGTCGCGCGCGAAGGCGCGGTGGGCACCACTATGGTCCAACGGGCCGTAGATCTCGTCGGCCAGCACGATCACGCCGTGACGCCGCGCCACCTCTGCCAGCGCCCGCTGCGTCTCGGCATCGGGCGATAAACCAGTGGGATTGCCGGGCGCATTGAGTATCAACAGCCGCGTGCTATCGCCGCCTTCAAGGCAGTGCGCCTCCAACTGCTCCGGCGTGATCTGCCAGCGTGTGTCGAAGTCCGCCGCCAGCTTGATCGGCGTCTGTCCTGCCAGACGCGCCTGAGGTGCATAGGAGACCCAGGCCGGTGCAGGAATCAGAATTTCTGCCGCCGGCAGCGCCTTGATCAGGGCGAACAGCAGCAGCTTGCTACCGGGGCCGATCAATACCCGCGAGGCATTCCATGCAATGCCGTCCATTTCACTATGGAAAGTGGCGACTCGTTCCCGCAGCGCGGGCAATCCCTGCACGGGTAGATAGGCTTTGTGATCGGCATGAGCGGCGAGCGCCTCGACCGCAGGGCCGTAGACCGGAAACGGCGACTGGCCGAAGCCGAACTTGATGACTCTCTCACCGCGGGATTCCAGCCATCTCGACTGTTCGTTGATCAACAGGGTATCGGAAGCCGGCGTGGCGTTGATGTCGTCGGCGTAGGCGTGATTCAACAGGGCGGTGGCGAGCCCCAAGCGAGCGGTCATGTCAGCGGGATTCCTGGTGTAGTGGGCGTATTGTGGTCGGCGTATCAAGGCAGCACGGTCATTCGATCTGCCAGCGAGCGATCAAGGCTTCACGGCGACGGATCGACGAGACGGCGTCGCCGCCCATGTCGTGGGCCATGTGGGACAACAGCATTTCGATCACCACGAACAGGCTGCTCATGGGATTGAAGAAGAACGGGCCTTCGGCGGACGCCAGCAGCGTCATCTCGGTCATGGTGGCGAGACGAGCGGCGGGATGATTGGTCAATGCGAGCAGCTGCGCGCCCTGTTCGAGTGCCTGCTGGCAATAATCGACACTGATTCGGGTTTCCGGCCGATAGCTGACGCCCACCACCAGATCACCCGGCCCCAGCTCGCGCGCGGCCTCGAGATTGATACCACCCACCGAATCGATCAACCGCACGTCGCTGCGCAGATAGCTCAAGTAATAGGAGAGATAGTGCGCCCCCGCGAAGCAGGCACGCTGGCCGACCACGTGAACTCGGCGTGCCTCGATCAGGGCGCGGGCGGCACCC
Source organism: Salinicola sp. V024 (assembly GCF_052645315.1). Lineage (NCBI taxonomy): Bacteria > Pseudomonadati > Pseudomonadota > Gammaproteobacteria > Oceanospirillales > Halomonadaceae > Salinicola > Salinicola sp. V024. The sequence continues at coordinate 268,137 of NZ_JBQXYB010000001.1, read as the reverse complement.
GCGAGCATTGCCTCGTCGAGCCCTTCGGCAGTTCGCGAGAGGTTGCCCATCTCCTCCTGCCAAAGCGCCTGCCGCTGGATCGGATGCTGGCCATCCTTGGGAATCTGGCCCAGGTCGAGCAGGCGTTCGGCGCGGGTCGAGTAGAACGCCCCACTGGTCGCATCGGCACGAAACAGCGCCTGAAATGTCTTGAACCCGGCCAGCCCCAGGGCGTGCGCCAGGCGTGTCAGGCTGGAAGCATTGACGCCATGCTCATCCGCCAGCGCCGAGATGCTGAGCGTCGCCGCCAGCTCCGGTGCGGCCAGCAATTGCTCCAGTAGCTTGAGCCCACCGGGGGTCAGCCTGGGTGCCTGTGCCTCTCCCCGCCTTGCGGCGATTGCCATCGCCTGCAAGGCGGCAACTGACGTCGGGGGAGTGTCGAAACCTTCGTGATCGGCCATGACCTATCCCTCTGCTTCGGATGATTGAGATTATGCCTATGCTTCACTGACGGCAAATTAATTTTCAATGAGGATATTTTATTTCCTTTTGACATTGGCGCCTTCAGACCCGCCGGCCCGCCATGAATCCTTCTCCCCTTCATGGATCACAGGGTCTACAGTACGCGTAAACGACACTCTGGAGACGCTCATGAAACGTTGGTTGATGACCGGTGCACTAGTGGCGGGAGCCTTCTTCACGGCGAGCGCCGTGTTTGCGACAGCGGCCGAGGCCCAGTCAGCCGGCGGCAAGGATGCCGCCAATCCGCTGATCACCGACAAGTGGAACTTCCGCCCGCTGATCGTGGTGACGCCGGATGCCGAGCAACCGGCTTATCGGCATCTGCGCCAGCAGCTCGAGGCGACGCAGGATCAGTTCGCCGACCGTGACATGCTGCTCTACACGGTCGAAGGCGACAGCGGCAATCGCCACGGCCAGCCGATGACGCCCTACGAGACCCGGGCGCTGCTCGAGGCGCTGGGCGTCAGTCCCGATCAGGGCGTGACGACGATTCTGGTGGGCAAGGACGGCGGCAAGAAGGTTCAGCAACGAGGCGATGTCGATCTGCAGTCGATCTACGCCACCATCGACCGGATGCCGATGCGTCAGGCTGGCGATGACTGATCGCCGGGAGCGGCGAACCGCCCAACGCTCGCCAGGGCGAGCGTCCTCCGGCGCCAGGCCGAACCGGCTTGCGCTGATTCGCGGCTAACGCCACAGCGCGAGCTGGCGCAGATAGCGCGTTCGTGCCTGATGGGGCGTTACCGGCGAGAGCCTGATCGTGGTGCCGGGGGCGCACTGCCCCAGTTGCGCGCAGGCGATCGGCGACAGCGCCCCCAGCCGCGGGTAGCCGCCGATGGTCTGGCGATCGTTCAGCAGGATGATCGGCTGCCCGTCCGGCGGCACCTGAACGGCACCGAGCGGGATGCCTTCGGATATCATTCCCCCCAGCTGGCATCGCAGTTCCGGGCCGGTCAGCCGAACGCCCATGCGGTCGGCGCGGCTATCCACCTGCCAGGCCTGGTTGAAGGCGGCGAACAGACTGGCACCCTCGAAATGCGCGATCTGCGCGCCGGTTACCAGCTCCAGCACGGCCTCGTCCCGCGGCATGGGCGGCACCGAAGGCATGTCACGAATCTCTGCGGCATGGCCGGCGGCCGATAGTCGATCACCGATCTGGAACCCCCCGCCCCGGCCATCCAGCCCGCCCAGCTGCTCGCGGGCCACCGTCGACAGGCTACCCATGAAAGGCTCGGCGTCGATCCCGCCCGGCAGCGCCAGATAAGCACGCAGGCCCGCCCTCGGCTGATCGAAAGCGAGCACCTGGCCCTGTTCGAGCGTGAAGCTGACGTTGGCATCCAGCGGCTCGCCGTCCCGCGTGGCGCCCAGATCGGCACCCGCGATGGCCAGCCGAATCGTCTGCTCCGCTTTCAGCGCCAGGCCGCCGATGGCGATCTCGATGCCGGCAGCATCGGGCGCATTGCCCAGCAGCCAGTTGGCCCAGCCCAACGAGATCCAGTCCAGCGCTCCGCCCTGCGTCACTCCCAGATGGCGGCAGCCGAAGCGACCCGCGTCCTCGACCAGGGCCAGCGGCCCCGTGCGCTCGACGACCAGTGACGCCGGTCTGGTTTGCATCGCGTTTTGCGTACTCGTACGCGTCGCCATCAGCGTTCCTCCAGCGGCGTGGTATCGCCGCCCTGTTCGATAAAGGCTTCGCGACTGATCGGCTCGAAACGCACGCGATCGCCGGGGCGGAACAGGCTGATCTCGTCGCGCTCGCGATCAAACAGCTTGATGGCGGTACGACCGAGGATGTTCCAGCCGCCCGGCGAGCGCATCGGATAGATGGCGGTCTGACGCTCGGCAATGCCGACGCTGCCGGCGGGAACTCGCTGACGCGGCGTTTTCAATCGCGGCGTCGCCAGCGCTTCCTCGACCAGACCCATGAAGGCATAGCCGGGGGCGAAACCGAGCGCGAAGGCACAGTAGTCGCGCCCCGTATGCCGACGCACGACGTCATCCGTATCGACACCCAGGCGCTCGGCAATGCGGGAGAGCTCCGGACCGACACTGTCGTCGTACCACACCGGAATACGGTGCTCCCGCCCGGCCTCGTTCGACGCCGGCTTCAAGCCTTGCAAGGCGTCCTGAATCAGCTTCCTGGCCTCGATCTGGGAGAGCCGGGCGACGTCGTAATGCACCAGCAGCGTGGTGTAGGAAGGCACCAGGTCGATCAGGGCCTCGCCGAGGCGCTCACGCAGCACGCTATCGGCCGCCAGTATCCACGGCATGTGCGCCTCGTCGATGGCGTCGAACAGTCTCACCATCAGCGCGTCCATGCCCACCGTTTCGAGTCGGGGAGATAGCGACTGGCTCATGCGTCGCTCAACTGCTGAAAGGCTTCGCGAATGGCCTTGACCGCCGCTACCGACTCGGCGTTGTCTCCATGAACGCAGAGCGTATCCGCCGGTAGATGCAGCTTGCTGCCGTCACTCGCGGTCAACGGCTCGCCCTTGGCCAGCGCCACGGCCTGATCGACGATGGCACCGCGATCGTGATGCACCGCCCCCGGCAGACGCCGCGACATCAGGTGGCCTTGGGCATCGTAGGCGCGGTCGGCGAAGGTCTCGAACCACAGCGTCACGCCCATGGCCGCGGCGAGCTCGCGTACCGGCTCGGGATTGGCGGTCGCCATCACCAGCAGCGGCAAGTCGCGATCGTATTTGACCACCGCCTGCATTGCCGCCCGCAGCAGGTCGAAGTCGCTGGCCATATCGTTGTAGAGCGCCCCGTGCGGTTTGACGTAGCTGATCCGGGTGCCTTCGGCGCGGCAGAACGCTTCCAGCGCACCGATCTGATAGAGCATCAGGTTTTCGACTTCCTGCGCCGAGCAGGCCATCGAGCGACGGCCGAACCCCATCAGATCGGGGTAGCCGGGATGCGCACCGATACGCACCCCGTTGGCAACCGCCATCGCCACGGTCTTGCGCATCACATCGGGATCGGAGGCGTGAAAGCCGCAGGCGATATTGGCGCAGTCGACGAAAGGCATCGCCTGATCGTCGAGACCCAGCGCCCAGTTGCCGAAACTCTCACCCATGTCGCAGTTGAGCAGGGGCACGCGCATTCGCATTACCTCGTATCGTTGTTGTTGCTCGTATCGTTGTCGTAGCTCGTATCGTTGTCGCAGCTCGTATCGCTGTCGTAGAAAGCAGTGCCGCAGTAAAGCCTGAAGGCACTGTAAGAAACCGCCAGCGACAGGGTCCAATCGTTTTTCACGATGCGCAGTATCGGCGCAATCTTTCATTCTGCGGACTTTGACGCCAGCTGGCACTCTCTGAAGAGTTGACGTCCACGTCGCCGCGCCGAAGAATCGCCTATCCCCTGTCGACTGCATAGCGAGAACCCGAGATGTTCGATTTCAAGGAGCTCGAAGCGTTCGTCTGGATCGTCAGGCTGGGTTCGTTTCGCAAGGTGGCAGCGCGGCTGCATCTGACCCAGCCTTCGATCTCGGATCGCATCACTCGGCTGGAAGCCGTGGTCGGGGAGTCGCTGCTCGACCGCAGCGCACGGCCGGTGCAACCCACGCTGCGCGGTCGCGAGTTCTACGCCCACGCCGAACGCCTGCTGGACAGTCGCGAGGAAGCGTTGCAGCTATTTCAGAACCAGGAGGATTTCTCCGGCACGCTACGCCTCGGCGTGATCGAGACCATCGCTCACAGCTGGTTCAGTACCTTCCTGACCCAGCTGGCCGAGCGGCATCCGCAGTTGACCATCGAGCTCACCGTGGACATCTCGCCGGCGCTTCAACAGCGCTTGGCGGACAACGATCTCGACATGATCTTCGCCATGGATGGCGTTGCGCCGGGGCTGTCGGTGACGCAGCTGCCGCTGGCGACCTACGAGATGGGTCTGTTCGTGGCGCCGCAACATGCCGAGCGGTTACACCACGGCGGCACGGCCGCGCTATCCCGCCTTCCGTTCGTCTCGTTCAGCAAGCTGGCTCGCCCCTATGGCGAACTCGTGACCTACCTCGCCGAGCTGGGTATCGACGACCCCAAGATCCACTGCGCCACGACGTTGATGACCATTGCCCGCATGACCATCGACGGCGTGGGTGTCGGCTCGCTGCCCGTCTCCACGGTGTCGGATGCGTGCCAGCGCGGCGAGCTGTTGCGGCTGGCACTGCCCACCCCGCTGCCGGCGATGTACTACGACGCGATCTGGCGAACCAGCAGCTATCCGAACTTCTGTCGGGGCGTTACTCAGCTCGCCCAGGACTGTGCCGCTCGCTATGCCAAAGATCATGCCGATGACGAGCCCCAGCGGGAGGTGAAAGTCTGGCCCGATAGTTCGGATAAGAATTAACGATTTGACCGCATCGCCGGCCTACTTGAAGAATGCAGGGATAACCAGCAGCGTGCATGACCTTCTCAATAACAAACGGAATCCCACGATGCGCACTTCCCATCTTTCCCTGTTGACGATCGCCATGGCGGGTTCGCTCACCGCCGCCACCCCGGCACTCGCCGACCAGTGGAATCTCGCCTCTCCCTACGGCGATGCCAGCTTCCACACCCAGAACACCAAGCAGTTCGCCAAGGATGTCGGCGAAGCGACCGATGGCGAGCTGACCATCACCGTGCACAGCGGCGGCTCGCTGATCAGCCACGCCGAGATCAAGCCATCCGTGCGTCGCGGCACCGTTCAGGCCGGGGAGATCTTTCTCTCCACGCTCTCCAACGAATCGCCGATCTACGAAGTCGATACCCTGCCCGGTCTGGCGGGCAGCTACGCCGATGCCTACGACCTGTGGCAGGCCTCCAAGCCGATCATCACCGAACTCTTCGCCAAGGAAGGGCTGATGCCGCTGTACGCCGTGCCGTGGCCGGCGCAGGGCATCTACACCGACTTCGAGCTGACCGATGCTTCCCAGTTCGAGGGCCTGCGCGTTCGCGCGCCGAACATCAATACCCAGCGCTTCGTCGAGAACCTGGGCGGCATCCCGACCCAGACCGAAGAAGCGGATATCCCCACCGCGTTCAGTACCGGCCGCGTCGACGCCATGATCACCTCGGTTTCCACCGGCAAGTCGATGTCGGCGTGGGATTACGTGTCGAACTACAGCGATGCCAACCTGTGGTTGCCGAAGAACATCGTCTTCGTCAACAAGCGCGCTTTTGACCGCCTCGACGAGACCACCCAGAAGGCGGTTCTCGATGCCGCCGCCAAGGCCGAACAGCGTGGCTGGCAACTGAGCAAGGAAGACGCCGCGGAGAGCGCCAAGGCCCTCGAATCCCAAGGGGTAACCGTGAGCGAGCCCAGTGATGCCCTCCAGCAGCAGCTGAAAGCCGCCGGCCAGAAGCTGTTCGAGGACTGGCAGTCACGTGCCGGCGATCAGGCCAAGCAGCTGGTCGACCGCTACCGCAAGCTGCAGTCCCAGCAGAGCCAGTGACACCGTTCGAATAGCCCGCCCTGCGCGGGTTATTCGGCTTTCGGGCTTCCTTCACTCACACCCGGTGAGTCTTCATGACCTTCAAACTCGATCCGCTCTACCGGCTGGGCGCCTGGGGCGCCGCCGCCTGCATGCTCGCCATCTGTGCCATGGTCACTTTCCAGGTGCTGCTGCGCTGCCTCGATGCGGTACTGGTGCTGGCCGGGGCCGGCCGTCTCGGTTACGAGATCAGCGGCGTCTCGGAGATCGCTTCCTACCTGCTGGTCGGCGCCACCTTCCTAAGCCTCGCCTACACCTTCACCCACTACGCCCATATTCGCGTCACGCTGGTCATCGCCCGACTGCCGGCGGCGGTCAGAGCCTGGTGCGAAGTGGCGTGCCTGGCGATCGCCTTGGCACTCAGCGCCCTGCTCAGCTGGCAGGTGATCGGGCTGATTCGCGAAAGCCTCGACTACGGTGACGTCTCCTCGGGACTGATGGCGATTCCGCTATGGATCCCCCAGACCGTCCTGGTCGTCAGCCTCGCGCTGCTGTGTCTGGCCATTCTGGAAGCGCTGGCGAGCACGCTGAGACAGGCCGTGACGGCGCCGTCGCGCTACGTGGCTCCCGGCGACAACGACAGCTTCGGCGGCGAGTAACGTTTCGCTCCAACAACCAAACAGCGAGGAAGCGCTGAATAAATCGGCGAGCGGGATGAAGAGCAAGGCGCACGGAGCGCAGAAGACGAGACATAACTTAGGGTTAGGCGAGTCTTCCAGCACCGCGTAACGCAGCACTTCGCCCGCGCAGACATTTATACGGTGCTTCCCTGAACCGAGGATTCGACTCGTGCTCACGCTCAGTCTTGCAACGCTTTTTACTCTGGCGGTCCTGCTCGGCGGCGGCGTGTGGATCGCCTTCGCCCTGCTCGGCACCGGCTGGATCGCGCTGACCTTTTTTACGAGCTTCGAGGTCGGCCCCATTCTCGCCTCCGACTTCTGGGGCGCCAGCTATGGCTGGGATCTGACCGCTCTACCGATGTTCGTGTGGATGGGCGAAATCCTGTTCCGCTCCGGGCTTGCCGACAACATGTTCCGCGCGCTGTCGCCCTGGCTCAACCGTCTGCCCGGTCGGCTGCTGCACTCCAACATCATCGGAAGTGGACTGTTCGCAGCCGTCTGCGGCTCCTCTGCCGCAACCTGTGCCACCGTCGGCAAAATGACGCTGCCCGAACTCGAGCGTCGAGGCTACAGCGAGACACTAGCCATCGGCACGCTGGCCAGCGCCTCCACGCTGGGCCTGCTGATCCCGCCATCGATCATGATGATCGTCTATGGCGTGGTCACCGAGCAGTCGATCTCACGCCTGTTCATGGCGGGTATCGGCCCCGGTCTACTGCTGCTGGCGCTGTTCATGATCTATCTGGTGATCTGGTCGCTGACCGCCGGTAAGAACGGTGGCGCAGGGCACCCCGAAGCCTCGATGCCGTTTCTCGCCAAGGTCAGAAACAGCTGGCGCCTGATTCCGCTGCTGGTGCTGATCGGTGGCATTCTCGGCAGTATCTACGGCGGCGTTGCCTCCCCCACCGAGGCGGCCGCGGTGGGCGTGGTGCTGTCGATGGTGATCGCGCGTTTCAACGGCCATTTCGACAAGTCGATCTTCCTGGAGTCGATGTTCGCCGGGCTGCGCACTTCGTGCATGATCGCCTTCATCATCGCCGGCGCCTCGTTCCTGTCGTCCGCCATGAGCTTCACCCAGTTGCCGACGCAACTGGCCAGCGCCATCGCCGCCATGGGGCTCTCGCCCAACGTGCTGCTGGTGATGCTGACGCTGTTCCTGCTGGTGCTGGGCTGCTTCCTCGACGGGATCTCGCTGATTCTGCTGGTGACCTCGATCATCATGCCGCTGATCAACGCCGCCGGCATCGACCCGATCTGGTTCGGCATCTACCTGGTGATCGTGGTGGAGATCTCGCAGATCACGCCCCCGGTGGGCTTCAACCTGTTCGTGATCCAGGGGCTCACCGGCAAGAATATCTTCACCATTGCCAAGGCCACGCTGCCGTTCTTCCTGCTGATGCTATTCGCGATCGTGGTGATGCGGGCGTTCCCGGAGATCGTGCTGTATCTGCCCCAGGCAATGACCGGCTGAAGCTGCGAGCGGCGGGCTTCGAGCTTCGAGCTTCGAGCTTCGAGCTTCGAAAAGCAGAATGCCGACCTCAATACGCAAAATGCCAGCGCGATAACGCTAGCGTTTTGGTTCGGAGTTTCGGCTCGTAGCTCTCAGCTCGTGTCTCGTAGCTGGCATCTACTCGACGAAGTCCTCGACGGTGTGGCGATAGCCCAGCATCAGCGCGTCGGCGACATGGCGGAACGGGCTGACATCGACATCGGAACGGCCCTCGGCGATCAGGGTGGCAAAGCGCTGGTAGAGGCCGGCGTACTCGGCATCAGGGCCTTCTTCGCGCAACTCGCCATCGATCAGCAACCGGCTGCCGCCCGCTTCCAGGGTCAAGCGCCCTTCGTCGGTCTCGACGTGAATGTTCCAGATCGGCGGCGTGCCCTGCTGACGAAAATCGAACTCGGCATGGATCGGCACGTTTTCGCCGTCGACGAAATCCAGCGAGGCGGCGATCGGCGTCTGGCAGTTGCCGGGCACCTGCAGCTGGGCATCGGTCAGGTGGAACGGACGCGGCAGGATCTCGGTCACGATCGATAGCGCGTTGATACCCGGATCGAACACGCCCATGCCGCCCGGCTGCCAGATCCAGGCCTGCCCCGGATGCCAGACGCGGACGTCTTCCTTCCACTCGATGTCGACACGCCGGATCTCGCGTTCCGCCAGCCACTGTCGTGCCGAATCGACACAGTGGGCATGCCGGGAGTGCCAGGATGCGAACAGCGTGACGCCGTGGCGCTCGGCGTCTTCGCGCAGGGTTTCGATCTCCGCCAGCGTCGCGCCGGGCGGTTTCTCGAGCATCACGTGCTTGCCATGGGCCATGGCCAGTCGCGCCTGCGACGAGCGCACGCCGGCGGGGGTGCACAGCGAGACCGCATCGATCTCGGGGCCCTGATCGAGCAGCGCTTCGAGGCTCTCGAAGTTCGCGACCTCGGGAACGGAGGCATTGGGACTCGCGACCGCTACCAACCGGCAGCCGGCGTCGTTGTCGATGGCCGGATGATGCTGAGCGTTGGCAATCTTGCCGTAACCCACGATCGCGAGACGAAGGGTATCCATGACAGGTCCTTGTGAAAAACAGCCTTGAGATAAGAGCGGCTTGCTCATCGCAGCAGATAGACGATGATCGCGGTGAGCAGCGAGACGATGGCGATGCCGATCATGACATCGCGCGGCACCCGCTCCAATCCCTCTTTGGCCATGACGGCGACCTTCGCATCCTTGCTATCCGGCCGATCGCTGCTGCCAAGCCGGACCATCCAGAGCCAGGTGAATAGCGCGGTCGCCGCGAATAGGATGCCGCCGATGATGGTGAAGTGAATCGGCAGCACGCCGGTCTCCACCAGCACGAACAGTATCGCGCTGAGAATATGACCACTGGCCAGACCACGCAGCGCCGCCGACGAGCCCAGCGACTTGACCCATAGCCCCATCAGGAAGGTCGCCACCAATGGCGAGGCGACGAACGCGAACACCTGCTGGAGATAGGCCCAGAGGCCGGAAAAGTACTGGATCATCGGCCCCCAGGATGCCGCGATCGCCGCCAGGATAAACGTGCAGATCCGTCCCCATTTGGCCAGCTGGGCATCGGTCAGATTCGGCTTGGCCGGCTTGATGAAATCCAGAGTCAGCAGCGTCGCCGAAGAGTTGAGCGTCGAGGAGAGCGTCGACATCAGCGCCGCGATCAGGCCCGCCAGAATCAGGCCCGTGAGCCCGGTGGGCGTGAACTCCTGCACCATCTTTGGATAGACCTGATCGGGATGATCCAGCCCCGGCAACAGCGGTATCACCATGGCGCCGGGGATCGTCATGATGAAGATCGGCAATAGCTTCAGCGCGGCGGCGAATACCGAGGCCCGCCCCGCGGCCTGGATGTTGCGCGCGCCGAGCAGACGCTGGACCACGTACTGATTCATCGACCAGTAGTAGAAGCCGACGATCGGCACCCCGGTGATCAACCCCAGCCACGGCACGCTGGGGTCGTCCAGCGGTCGAATCAGCGATAGCCTTTCCGGGCTGACCGCCTCCTTGACGTTGGCCCAGCTGTGATCGAAATGACCGAAAATGATCCAGGTCATCGCCGCCGAACCGCCGATCAGTACGCACGCCTGCATCACGTCCGTATAGACCACCGCGCGCAGCCCACCGAAGGCGGTATAGATGCTGGTGAACAGCGCCAGCAGCGCACAGACTTCCCATAGATTGGTGCCGGGGATGAACGTGGTCACGATCAGGCCGCCGGCATAGAGCGTGCCGGCGGTATCGAGGATGATCGACAGGAACAGCGTGATGACGGAAAGATACTTGCGCAGGCGGGAATCGAAGCGTCGCTCCATCAGTTCCGGCATCGTGGTGACCCGGGCTCGCATCAGCACCGGCAGCACGAAGATCGCCGTGAACATCAGCACCACGCCCGCCATCCATTCGTAGTTGGCGGCGGAGATTCCGTGCTGGTAGGCGGCGCCCGGCAGACCGATCAGCGTATCCGAGGAGATATTGGAGGCGAACAGCGAGAAGCCGATCGACATCGGGCCCAGACTCCTTCCCGCCAGGAACAGCTCTTCCGGCGTCGTCTTGCCTCGCGCGGTCTTGTAACCGATGAAGGTGACGATCACGAAATAGGCCGCGATGACGGCACAATCCCAGAATTGTAGGTCTTCCATGAGTTCGTTCGCTTTGAGCTGTAGTTGTTGTGGCAAGCATGATGGCGAGCGATAGCGACGTGATGACACCAATGGCCAGCCGTCGCGACGACGCACGGTTGGGTGTTTAATATTCCAAGGTTAGTCATCACCTCGGCGAAATTCCATTCCCGGACAGCGGGTTGCCACCAGCAAAAAAGGCCTGACGAGATTTCTCGTCAGGCCTCGAAAGGAGCTAACTCCATCTGTTTACCGGCAACGAGCCAGCATAGCGCCCGGGAGCTGAAAGCTCAGGACCTACGAGACGAGCGCGGCCTCCAGCACCTTCGCCACGTGCAAGGCTTCCCGCCCGGCCCCGTCGAGAATCTGATGACGGCAGCTGGTGCCGTCGGCCACGATCCAGGCGTCTTCCCCGGCCTCGCGCACCGCCGGCAATAGCGAAAGCTCCGCCATCTGGCGAGATGCCTCGACATGCTCCGCCTCGTAACCGAAACTCCCGGCCATCCCGCAGCAGGACGAAACGATCGCCTCAACGTCGAGCTCGGGGATCCAGTTCAGTACGGTCATCACCGGGGTGAAGGCATCGAACGCCTTCTGATGACAGTGGCCGTGAACCTTGGCTCGAGAAACCGTCAGCGGCTTGAGTGCCAGGTTCAGTCGCCCGGCCTGTTTTTCCGCCACCAGGAACTCCTCGAACAGCATGGAGGCCCCCGCCAGCCGAGTGGCGTCTTCACCGAAACTCTCCTTACCAAAACCCTCCTTACCAAAACCAAAGTGCAAAAACTCGTCGCGCAGCGTGAGCAGACACGAGGGTTCGAGCCCGACGATTTTGACGCCGCGTTCGACGTAGGGCATCAGGGTCTCGAGGGTGCGGCGTGCTTCTTCCTTGGCCCGATCGACGCGCCCCGCGGCTAGATAGGTGCGCCCGCAACAGAGCGGCCTCTGGCCGTCGCGAACATTGAAATGTACTTGGTAGCCGGCCGTTTCCAGCACGCGCCGTGCGGCCCGCGCGTTGTCCGCCTCGAAGTAGTTGTTGAAGGTATCGACGAACAGCAGCACCTCACCCGTTGGGTTTGCTGCCGGGGGATGCGGCTCAGCGCTAGCCGTCCTCAGATAATCTCCACTGAAAACCGGAAGCGAACGCATCTCGGCGAAACCCAGCCAGCGCTTGCCACGCCCGCCCAGCCAGGAAACGCGTTCGAGACGTGCGGCCAACTTGCCCATATGACGCATCCAGGGCGCGTAGCGCGGCAGTTCGGATACCAGCTTGTCGCGCCAGCTCAAACCGTGCTCCTTCACCCGCGCAGCACGCGCTTCGATCTTGAACTTGGCCATGTCGACGCCGGTCGGACAGTCGCGCTTGCAGCCCTTGCAGGAGACGCACAGATCCAGCGCGTCACTCACCTCGTCGCTGGCCAGCCCCCGATCGCCGATCTTGCCCGCCAGCACCAGCCGCAGCGTATTGGCGCGCCCCCGCGTCAGGTGTCGCTCGTCGCGGCTGATCCGATAGCTTGGGCACATGGTACCCGCGTCGAACTTGCGACAGTGGCCGTTGTTGTTGCACATCTCCACGGCCTTGGCGAGGCCGTGGGCGGGGTCGCCGCCGCTACCGGGTTGGCCCAGATCGCCACTCAGCGGATCGCGGGTCACATTCCAGGCCGACCAGTCGAGCTCGGTCGCTATCGGAATGATCTGGTGGTCGGCGGGAAAGCGGAACAGCCGCGCGTCGTCCATCTTCGGCGTGTCGACGATCTTGTTGGGGTTGAAGCGATTATCCGGGTCGAACAGCCGCTTGATCTCGCCGAAGGCGGCGTTGAGTTCGGCACCGAACTGCCAAGCGACCCATTCGCCACGGCAGATGCCGTCGCCGTGCTCTCCCGAGTAGGCGCCTTTGTAGCGGCGGACCAGGGCAGACGCCTCCTCGGCGATGGCGCGCATCTTGGCGGCACCGCCGCGGCGCATGTCGAGAATCGGGCGTACGTGCAGCGTGCCGACACTGGCGTGGGCGTACCAGGTACCCTCGGTGCCGTGGCGATGAAAGACCTCGGTCAACTGCTCGGTGTATTCGGCCAGATGCTCGAGCGGCACGGCGCAGTCCTCGATGAACGACACCGGCTTGCCGTCGCCCTTCATGCTCATCATGATGTTGAGCCCGGCCTTGCGCACGTTCCACAGCGCCGACTGCTCGCTCCCCGATTCCAGCCCGACCACGCTACCCGGCAGCCCCAGATCGCCCATCAGCGTCTCGAGCGCTTTCAACTGACGGCGCTGCGATTCCTGATCCTCACCGGCGAACTCCACCAGCAACAGCGCATCAGGACGACCGATCAACGACTTCTCCACCGTCGGTCGGAAGGCCGGATTCTCCAGCGCCAGCTCGATCATGGTGCGATCGACCAGTTCCACCGCGGCGGGGCCCAGCTCGACGATGTGCTGGGTCATGTCCATCGCCTGGTAGAAGGTCGGGAAATTGACCACGCCGAGCACCTTGTGCACCGGCAGCGGCGACAGCTTGAGCGTCAGCCGGCGGGTGAACGCCAGCGTGCCTTCCGAGCCGATCAGCAGATGGGCGAAATTGGCTCGATTTTCAGCGTCGTAGGGAATCGGGTTGCGGCAATCGAACAGGTCCAGGTTGTAGCCGCCGACCCGCCGAAGCACCTGGGCATAGTGCTCACGGATCGCCGCAGCCTCGCGCTGGATAATGGCCGACACCGAACCGGCAAGCCCTGCCAGCGCCGAGCCGGGCGCGATCTCGTCGAAGCGGCCGAAAACCGCCTCGCGGCCATCCGCCAGCGTCGCCTCGAGGCCCAGCACGTTGTGAACCATGTTGCCGTAGCGGATCGAGCGCGAACCGCAGGAGTTGTTGCCGGCCATCCCGCCGAGCGTGCACTGCGCCGAGGTGGAAACATCCACCGGGAACCACAGTCCGTGGGGCTTGAGCCAGGCGTTGAGATGGTCGAGCACCACGCCGGGCTCGACCGTGACGGTGCGCGCCTCGACGTCGAGCTCGCCGATGCCGGTCAACCAGCGACTGGTGTCGATCACCAGCGCTTCGTTGACCGTCTGTCCGCACTGACTGGTGCCACCGCCTCGCGGCAGCACCGGCGCGCCGAAGTCCCGGGCGATATCCAGAGCGAGGGTCAGGTCCTGCTGGTCTCTCGGCACCACCACGCCCAGCGGCATGATCTGATAGATCGAGGCGTCGGTGGCATAGCGTCCCCGCGATCCGGCGTCGAACGCCACCTCGCCCTGGATCTCACGACGCAGCCGGCTCTCGAACTCGCTCATGGCGGCTTGTCTGGGCCGCCTCACGACCGGACTTTTCGGCATCACGCTCATGGCGATCTCCTGTCAGGCGCGGACGGCACCGGCCTGTGAGTGACCCTTCGATTCAGCCGCCGCCAGTTTGCGCGCCGCCGGCGTGCCGGGCGCCGGATTGTCGGCGAAGAAATCCAGCGCGGCCTGTACGCCGCTGCCGAACAGCTCGACGCCACAGAGCTTGAGCCCGGCTTCGCAACCGCCAAGAGTGGCGATCAGGGTCAGGTCGTTGCAGTCGCCGAGATGGCCGATGCGGAACATCTTCCCCTTGGCCCTGCCGAGTCCCGTCCCCAGCGACAGATCGAACCGGTCGTAAATGGTCCGACGAACCTCGTCGGCGTCGATCCCCTCCGGCATCACCACGCCCGTCAGCACCGGCGAGTAGAGCGCGGGCTCCTGGCACTGTATTTCCAGCCCCCAGGCATTGACCGCGCGCCGGACGCCCTCGCCCCACCGCTCATGGCGGGCGAAGACCTGGTCCAGCCCCTCCTCCAGCAGCATGTCCAGCGCCTCGTTGAGACCGTAGAGTAGATTGGTGCTCGGCGTGTATGGCCAGTAGCCGTTGGTGTTGCCGGCGAGAATCTCGTCCCACGCCCAGAAGCTCTTAGGCATGAGGGAGCGCTGGCTGGCTTCGATCGCCTTGGGCGATAGCGCGTTGAAGCTGATACCCGGCGGCAGCATCAACCCCTTCTGCGAGCCGGAAACGGTGACATCGACGCCCCACTCGTCGTGGCGATAGTCGGCACTGGCCAGCCCCGAAATGGTATCGACCACCAGCAGCGCCGGATGCCCGGCGGCATCGATGGCCCGGCGGACGGCGGCGATATCGCTGGTGACGCCGGTGGAGGTCTCGTTATGCACGACGCACACCGCCTTGATCCGATGCTCGCGATCCTCGCGCAATCGCTCTTCGATGAGCTGCGGCTGCACTCCGTAGCGCCAGCTCTGCGACGCCGGCAATGACAGGAATTCCGGCTCGAGTCCGAGGCGCAGCGCCATCTGCTTCCACAGCGAGGCGAAGTGGCCGGTCTCGAACATCAATACCGCGTCCCCCGGACTCAAGGTATTGGAGAGCGCCGCTTCCCAGGCGCCGGTGCCCGATGCCGGATAGATGATGACCGGATGTTCGGTCTTGAAGATTTTCTGAATGCCACCGATGACCTTCAGACCCAACTCGCTGAACTCGGGGCCACGGTGATCGATGGTCGGCAGGCTCATCGCCCGCAGAATACGATCCGGCACCGGCGACGGCCCGGGTATCTGCAGAAAATGGCGGCCCGAGGGGTGTTGGTCGAGATTGAGCATGGCGGCATCTCCAGGAGTGAAGCGGGAGCCGCCTCACGTTGTTTTAGCACCCAAGTGGTTTCTGTCACCCAAATGGTTTTTTGCATTCATTACGCAATATGCCGAATAATTGCCCGCCGACAAACCTCGACATAGGTCGAAGGCCGTCATACGACAGGGCGCTGGCGCCAGTTCCTGCCGATGGAATGCGATGGAGCAGTAGTCAGGGCCGAACGCTTGCGATAGAAAGTAGAGAAGACCGATCAGGGTTCAATGCATGCAGACATTCAATGACGATGACACCACGCTCGAGACGGCAGTGCGTCCGATGCGCATTCAGCGCGCTGCGCTTCACGACAAGATCGTGGAGCGGCTGCACGATCTGATTACCGAAGGTGATCTCAAACCCGGCGAGCGCATCAACGAGCGCGAGCTGGCCGATCGGCTGGCGGTGTCGCGCACGCCACTCAGAGAGGCGCTGCGTGTGCTGGCGGCCGAGAAACTGGTGACGATCTCGCCCAACTACGGCACCTTCGTGACCCGCATGACGCACCAGGAAATTCACGACACCTTCGAATTGATGAGCGCGCTGGAGCGTTTTTCGGGCGAGCTGGCATGCCAGCGCATCACCGTGGAGGAGCTGGCCGACGTTCGCGATGCCCACGAGACGATGCTGGGCTACTGGCAGCGCCACGACCTGCCTGCCTACTACCGTGCCAACCAGCGCATTCACGATCTGATCAATCGCGCCGCCCGTAACGAGGCCCTGCGCCAGACCTATCTATCGCTCAACCGGCGCCTTCACCCGCTGAGACTCTCCTCCAATCGCTCGGAAGCCAAGTGGCGCAGAGCGGTGGAAGAACACCGCGAGATGATGGCCGCACTGGAAGCGCGTGATGGATCTGTGCTCGGCGCCCTCATGGAGCGCCACCTGCTGGAGAAACGCGACGCGGTGCTGGCCGACCGGGCAGATGATTGAGCCAGCCGATGGAATCAGTCGAGCCGCTGAAGAAAATCGATACCGCCGAGATTGCGCATCTGACGCTGTATCCATGCCGACCGCTGCTGGACGTGCGCGGAAGGCCGAGAAGCGCTCCAGCCTCGCGGGTTGGGCAGTATCGCCGCGAGCCGGCTGGCCTGGGAGACGCTGAGATTGGCGGCAGAGGTGCCGAAATAGTGCTGCGCAGCGGCCTCCAGCCCGAACACGCCCGTATCCCACTCGGCGATGTTGAGATAGACCTCGAGAATGCGTTGTTTCGGCCATAGCGCCTCGAGCAGCAGCGTGAACCACGCTTCCAGCCCCTTGCGAATCCAGCTGCGCCCCGTCCACAGAAAGAGATTCCGGGCGGTCTGCTGGCTCAGGGTGCTGGCGCCACGCAAGTCGCCACCGTCCGACCAGCTCGTGATCGAGCGCTTGATCTGCGACACATCGAAGCCCCAGTGATCCGGGAAGCGCTGATCCTCCCCCGCCATCACAGCCACCTTGGCATTGTCGGAAAGTCTGGACCACGGCTCCCACTGCTGTTCGATGGCCAGATTATCGCCGTCAAACCACGAGCTGACCTTGCGCTCGACCATCACCATCGAGCCGAATACCGGCACGAAGCGAAATACCAGCACCAGGAGTATCGATAACCCCACGAAAGCGCCCATGGCGATCAGCAAGTAGCGTAGGGACGTGCGCAGCCAACCGGAAGGCATGGACGAGAGCTCATGGTCGAGAGAACGGGGGGCTAGTATAACAAGGGCATGACGGGATTGGGCCTATCGCCTGAGCGCTGAGGGAGAGACTGTCGCCAAGGCCTATTTCTAAAGCCCATTTCCCGGGACACTTTCCCAGGTCCATTTCCAAGGTCCATAGCCAGATCCATTTCCAAGGTCCATCTCAAAGGTCCATCTCAAAGGTCCATCTCAAAGGTCCATCTCAAAGATACATCGACAAGGAAAGCTCCATGCCTATCGAAGACTTCATCCGGGAATTCAGCCCGGCCGACAAGAGTGGCGATGAATCGCTGTCGGCAAGACGTCAGGCGTATGAGGCGCTGCATGCACGGCGTCGAGTCGCCGATCCGGCCGGCATGCAGTTCGTCGACGAACGTCTGGCCGGTGTCGCTGTGCGACGCTTCCTTCCGGTTAGCCGCGCCGAGGGTAGCGTGGTCTTCCTGCACGGTGGCGGCTGGAATCTGGGCTCGGTGAATAGCCATCACGGCGTCACCGCAGATCTGGCCAAACGCCTGCGGCGCGAGGTGGTGAGCGTCGACTATCGGCTGCTGCCCGAAGCGAACTACGCCGAGGCGCTGGCGGATTGCCGTAGCGTGGTCGAATCGCTGGTGCCCGTTGCCGTGATTGGCGACAGCGCCGGCGGACGGCTGGCGATCGATATCGCCCATACCAGCGAGTGGAAAGGACTGCTCGGCCTGATCTATCCGGTGGTGGGGACGCCGACGCTCGATAATCTGGGTGAGGATGCGCCACTGCTGTCGCGCGCCGATGTCCTGTCGCTGTGGGCGATGACCACACCGCACCTGCCAGACGTGCCAGCCGACCGGCCTCCGACCCTGGCCATCGAGGCGCTATCCGCCGAGCGCGACCCGCTGACCCGCCCGCTGGAGCGCGCCGTTCTGGCCTGGCGAGAGGCGGGGGCTGCGGTCGGTTACCGCCGTGCGCCCGGCATGGTACACGGCGCGCTACATGGCCACGCCGAGCTGCCGGCAATGCAGAACGCCTGGCAGGATTTCTGCCAGGCGCTGGCACGACGGCTCGGTAGCGAAGCGTAGATGCGGGTCGGGTTCAGCTGTCAGCCCGTCGTCAACTAATCATCCATCGTCAGCTATCCAGCTGCGCCTTGACGGCATCGATGGCCGGTTTGCCATCCTTTGTCGTCACCCCGTCCAGCCACTGGGCCACGATATCGTAGTGATCGTGAATCCACTCGCTGGCGACCTCGTCGGCGGATCGCTCTTCATGACTGTACTGGTAGACCCAGTCGTTCTGAGCCTCGATATCGACCTGATATTGGGAGAGGAAACGATAGAGATTGGCATCCTCCGCCTCGAGGCTAGACGGGACCACGGTCCAGACCGTGCTGAGAATATCCGCCGTGCCGCTATCGTCGGAATCCTTCAGATAGTAAAGATCGTAGCTGACGTTCATCCAGTGCGGTTCCCAGCCGACGAACGTCACCCACTGCTTATCGCTGATTTTCTGATCGGCATAGGCCAGCATGGCGGCCGTCGAACTTTCCCGCAGCTGCCAGTCGCCCAGCCCCGCCGCATCCTTGTCGATCGCGGCGAGAATGGCGTCATTGATGCCGGTACCCGCTTCGATGCCCTGGATCTCGCCGTCGAAACGATCCTTGTAACGGTCGAGATCGGCGACGCTGTCGACGCCCGCTTCATGAACGTATTCCGGAACGACCAGCCCCGAGTTGGCGTTGCTGATGTTCTTGGCGACCTTGTCGACCTTGCCGTCGGCGACCAACGGATCGATCATCTCCTGCTCGATCGGATACCAGCCGCCCAGATAGACATCCAGATCGTCGTTGGCCAGCCCGTTGAGAATGACGCCCACGGCCAGCTCGTTCTGCTGGGTCTGGTAGCCCATGGCCTCGAGAATCTGCGTTGCCACTTCCGACTTCACCGTCACGCCCGGCCACGGCGGCACACCGAAGCGCACGGTATCGAGATCGGCCTGCGCCGAGCCTGCAGCGAAGAGAGTCAGCGGCAACGCCGCGGTGAGGACGTGGCGTTTTATGTTCGAATGACTCATGAAGCGTCTCCCTTGATTTGTTATCGAATGGAACTCCTCCTCTACTCTGACGAGTTAAGACGCAATGATTTGACCGCAAGCGACGGATGCTATGCATCAACCG
Source organism: Salinicola sp. V024 (assembly GCF_052645315.1). Classification (NCBI taxonomy): domain Bacteria; kingdom Pseudomonadati; phylum Pseudomonadota; class Gammaproteobacteria; order Oceanospirillales; family Halomonadaceae; genus Salinicola; species Salinicola sp. V024. Next base: position 248,930 of record NZ_JBQXYB010000001.1, on the reverse strand, counting down.
CCATCGGCGATCGATAGCAAGCATAGATAGGAGGAATGGATGGGAGAAACGGATAAGCAGAACAGACAGGTGGAGCGGATAAGCGGGAGAGACAGGAGAGACAGAGTAGAGATAGGCGGGTAACGGCCTCACCGGGCATTGCTGGTCGCCGACTCTATGGGGAAGAAAGACGACTCGCCTGAAAGTGCGGACTCAGGCGAGTCAATGTCATCGGACCTATCGCGTCGGACGCACCCTCAGCGCTTGGCGTGCAGCCTTTCAGCGTGATAACGCAGGTGCTCGTCGATGAAGCTGGCGACGAAGAAATAGCTATGGTCGTAGCCGGGATGGCGGCGCAGGGTCAGCGGGTGGTCGTGCTCCTCGCAAACCGCTTCCAGCCGCTCGGGCTTGAGCTGTTCTTCGAGGAAGTTGTCCGCCTCGCCCTGGTCGATGAACAGTGGCTGACGCGACGACCCCTTGGCGACCAGTTCGCAGGCGTCGTACTGGGTGCGCAGGCCGATATCCTCGCCCAGATAGTTCTCGAACGCCTTCTGGCCCCACGGCACCTGGGTCGGGTTGACGATCGGCGCGAACGCCGATACCGCGGCGTAGCGCCCCGGCTGACGCAGGGCCAGCACCAGCGCACCGTGGCCACCCATGGAGTGACCGCTGATCGATTCACGACCGTTGACCGGAAAGTGCAGCCGCACTACCGAGGGGAGTTCCTCGGTGACGTAGTCGTACATCCGATAATGCTTCGACCACGGTTCGCGCTTGGCGTTGAGGTAGAAACCCGCGCCGGAACCGAAATCATAGCTGTCGTGCTCACCGGGCAGGTCCAGTCCGCGCGGGCTGGTGTCCGGGCAGATGATCGCGATACCCAGCTCGGCCGCGGTCTCGAGCGCCCCGGCCTTCTGCATGAAATTCTCGTCGTTGCAGGTCAGACCCGACAGCCACCACATCAGCGGCACGCGATCCTCCTCGGCCTGGGGCGGCAGATAGATCGCGAAGATCATGTCGCAATCCAGCGCCCGGGAGTAATGCTTGTAGCGCTTGACCCAGCCACCGAAACTCTTGGTGGCCGAGACCAGCTCCAGCTGTTCGCTCATCGACATGACGTTCTCCTTGGCTTTCTATCCATGCGCCCCGAAACCGACGCCTGAAATACTCTTCATGCACCCCGGAACCGGGCTTTTGCGCTTTTGATCTGCGCTTTTGATCTGCGCTTGTAGCTCGTGACTCGTAGATCGCGGCTCGTCGCTCAAAAATGCAGAACGGTGCGAATGCTCTTGCCCGCGTGCAGCAGGTCGAACGCCTCGTTGATCTGATCGAAAGGCATGTCGTGGGTAACGAACTCGTCGATCTTGATCTCGCCATCCATGTAACGCTGAACGTAGCCCGGCAGTTCGGTGCGGCCCTTGACGCCACCGAAGGCGGAGCCTTTCCAGACCCGACCGGTGACCAGCTGGAACGGGCGCGTAGATATCTCTTCGCCGGCACCGGCGACACCGATGATGATCGACTCGCCCCAGCCCTTGTGGCAGCACTCCAGCGCCGAGCGCATCACGTTGACGTTGCCGATGCACTCGAACGAGTAATCGACGCCGCCATCGGTCAGATCGACGATCACCTGCTGGATCGGATCGCTGTAATCCTTGGGATTGACGAACTCGGTGGCACCGAACTGACGCGCCAGTTCGAACTTGTCCGCATTGACGTCGATGGCGATGATGCGGCCGGCCTTGGCCATCTGCGCGCCCTGAATCACCGCCAGGCCGATCGCGCCCAGCCCGAATACGGCGACGGTCGCGCCTGGCTCCACCTTGGCGGTATTCAGCACGGCACCGATACCAGTGGTGACGCCGCAGCCGAGCAGGCAGATCTTGTCCAGCGGCGCTTCCTTCGACACCTTGGCCAGCGACACTTCCGGCAGCACGGTGTACTCGGAGAAGGTGGAGGTCCCCATGTAGTGATGCAGCGAGGTGCCGCCTTGCGAGAAGCGCGTGGTGCCATCCGGCATCAGGCCCTTGCCCTGGGTCGCGCGGACGGCGCTGCACAGGTTGGTCTTGCCGGACAGGCAGAACTTGCACTTGCCGCACTCGGCGGTATAGAGCGGAATGACGTGATCGCCGGGTTTCAGGCCGGTGACGCCCTCGCCGACTTCCTCGACGATGCCAGCGCCTTCATGGCCGAGCACCGAGGGAAACAGGCCCTCAGGGTCCTTTCCGGACAGCGTGTAGGCGTCGGTATGGCAGACACTGGTGGCGACGATGCGCACCATGACTTCGCCCGCCTTGGGGCCCTCGACGTCGATCTCTTCCAGCGAGAGCGGCTTGCCTGCTTCCCAGGCGATTGCGGCACGAGATTTCATCAGCTTGTCTCCGGTTGAGCTTGAAGGCTTGGACTCTACGGTTCGCCCGTCGTTCGATTGATGACAGGACGAGCGGTTTTGATTCAGTCTAGGCGCTCACCGCTCAGCAATAAACCCGGCATTCGACACATGATTATTGCTGTGTGACAACAATCTGGATGACGAGCCGCAAGGTAAACAACATGTCACGATGGGAAGGAATCGAGGCGTTCGTCGCAGTGGTTCGCCTGGGCACGTTCTCCCGCGCCGCCCGGTCGCTGAAAGTGTCCAATTCCCACGTCAGCCGCCTGGTCAGCCAGCTGGAACAGACGCTGGGCACCCCGCTGCTCTACCGAACGACGCGCCAGATACGGCTAACCGATGGCGGCGCAGTCTACTATGAACATTGCCGATCGCTACTCGATGGTTTTCAGGAAGCCGAGGCCGCGCTCAACGAACTGCAGTCCCAGCCGCGGGGCCGCCTGGCCATCAGCTGCGCAACGACCTTTGGTGAGCGCTACATCGCCCCGCTGGTCAACGACTTTCACTGCCGCTATCCGCAACTCGACGTGCGTCTGCACTTCACCAACCGTACGGTCGAACTGATTGATGAAGGTTTCGATATCGCGATTCGTATGGGCGTGCTCAAGGATTCGAGCCTGCTGGCCCGGCGTCTGTGTCAACGCCGCGAGTACGTGGTCGGTTCTCCCGAGTACTTCCAGCGACTGCCGACGCCGCACAGCCTGTCCGAGCTTGCCCATCACAACTGTCTGATCGGGTCGCGCGACAGCTGGCTGTTCCGGGTCGAAGGGCAACGGCGAGAGATTCGCGTATCGGGGAATTGGCGCGGCAATTCGGGGCCGGCGCTACTGGACGCCGCCTGCAAGGGGATCGGGCTGGCTCAGCTACCGGACTACTACGTGGAAGCGGCGATCCAGCAGGGAGAACTGACGGCCGTGCTCGATCGCTATCAGTTTACCGACACTGCGGTATGGGCGGTCTATCCGCGCCACCGCCAGCTCTCTTCCAAGATCCGTCTGCTGATCGATTTTCTGTCGGCGCGCCTGCCGGAAGAGATTGCCGGGGGCAGTCCCGCCCGGCCAGCACCCTAGGCGCGCTGACCGCGTCGTGTCAGTGGTTGAAGAAGTGATCGATCCCGTCGTTGAGATAGGCGTCGCCGAACTCGGCTTCGCGAGCGAGGGCACCCGGATCGGGCAACTCGATGCGCTGACGCGAACGAAGCAACAACCCTTCCTCGCGGAACGCGGTCAGCGTGCGGCTGACATGGACCGACGACAGCCCCAGCGCATCGCCCAGATGCTGCTGGGATAGCGGCAGACGGATGCTGTTGCCTTGGCGGGCCTTGGTGCGATCCAGGCGCACGTACATCTCGTAGATCAGATGGGCCAGACGCTGACGCGCGCTGCGCCGCGCCAGATTGACCAGACGTTCGGTCAGCAATGCCTGCTGATGGGACGAGATCGCGAAAAAGATCGTCGACAGCGTCAGCGACTCGCGAAATACATTGATCAACCGTCGGTGGGGGAAGTGACAGACAACGCCGTCTTCCAGCATGGCGACGCCGGTGAGACGTTCCTTGAAGGCGAATTCTCTGAGACCGATGATGTCGCCGGGGAGATAGATTTCCAGAATCTGCCTGGAACCATCTTCCATATGGCGAAAGGAGTAGGCCCACCCTTTGCTGAGGGTACAGAACTCGCGTGCGGAATCCCCTTCCTGCCACAGAATCTGGTCGGCGGAGACCTCCGTCGGACTTTGCTCGAGATCGGCCAGCAGGGCCTCGTCATTCTTGGACAGCTCACCGTAGTGTTTGAAATGACAAACAATGCAACTGCCTTGGCTCATTATCCCTGCCCTTATCCGTACTTTTTGGCGACCACGTCACCGTTTCTCAAGGGAGTCGATATTGACACAGCCAGCCGTGATTGTCCTTATCGCGGGCGTGTCAAAGCGCTCAGCATTCGATGGTATTGACGGCCAATCCGCCCCGGGACGTCTCCTTGTATTTATCCTGCATGTCGCGCCCGGTGTCACGCATGGTTCGAATCACCTTGTCGAGGGAGACGAAATGCTCGCCGTCGCCACAAAGGGCCATCTGCGCGGCGTTGATCGCCTTGACGGAGGCAATGGCATTGCGCTCGATACAGGGCACCTGAACCAGCCCGGCAATGGGATCGCAGGTCAGCCCCAGATTGTGTTCGAGGCCGATTTCGGCGGCATTCTCGACCTGGGCCGGCGTACCGCCCATCAGCTCTGCCAGACCGGCGGCGGCCATCGCGCAGGCCGAGCCGACCTCGCCCTGGCAACCGACCTCGGCGCCGGATATCGAGGCGTTGGTCTTGCACAGAATGCCGATCGCCCCAGCCGTCAACAGGAACCGGACCACATCTTTCTCGCAGGCTCCCGGCTGAAACTTCATGTAGTAGTGCAGCACCGCCGGCACGATCCCTGCCGCCCCGTTGGTCGGCGCGGTGACCATGCGACGTCCGGCGGCGTTCTCCTCGTTGACGGCCAACGCGAACAGGTTGACCCAGTCCATCGCCGAGAAGGTGCTCGCGATCAGACTCTTCTCGCCCTCCAATGCGATCAGGCGCCGATGTAGCGCCGGCGCGCGACGCCTCACATTGAGCCCGCCCGGCAGCACGCCGGTCTGATCCAGGCCACTGTCGACGCAGGCTTTCATCGCCAGCCAGATATGCCACAGGCGATCCCGGATGTCCGATTCATTGCGCCAGACCTGCTCGTTGGCCAACATCACATCGCTGATGGAGAGACCCTCGCGACGGCAGATAGCCAACAGCTCGACGGCATTCTTGAACGGATAAGGCAGCGTTACCGCAGGCGTTAGCGAATCGCTGCGAGCGGCCCGGTCGGCATCGACGACGAAACCGCCGCCGATCGAGTAGTAGGTATTTTCATAGACGAGGCCCTGCTCGTTGTGGGCGCTCAGCTTCAATGCATTGGTGTGATAGTCGAGAATCTCGTCGCACCATTCGATATCCCGAGCGGCATCGAACGCGACGCCATGAATACCCGCGAGCTTGAGGTTGCCGTCGCGCGACAGAGCGCTCAGCCTGAGCGCCAGCGCGTCCGGGTCCACGCTGAGCGGGCGCTCCCCCATGAGGCCTCCCAACACGGCGCTATCCGTATTGTGCCCTCGTCCGGTGGCAGACAACGACCCGTAAAGCGTGACCGAGACTCGCGTGACGGCCATCAGCAGCTCGCGCTGGCGCAGCGTCGCCACGAAATCATGCGCTGCCTGCATCGGTCCGACCGTATGCGAGCTGGAAGGTCCGATACCGATCTTGAACAGATCGAACACGCTGAAAGTCATGCGATCACCTTTGAGGTCGGTCCTGCGCCATGAACCGTCGTTCTCGGAACAGGCGCACGATATAGTTTGACTTCAGTGTGCTCGGCGTATACTGCAGAAACAATCGATAAAAACTGCCAAAACCTATAGCCTTACTAAACCATGATGCAACCAATCAATGCCCAGACGCATGCCTGGCTGAAAGTCTTCGCCGTGAGCGCCCGCCACCTGTCGTTCACGCGGGCGGCGGAAGAGCTTCACGTGACGACCGGTGCGATCAGTCAACAGATCAAGCAGCTCGAGGATCGCCTGGGATTTCGTCTGTTCCGACGTCTGCCGCGTCGGCTGGCGCTGACCGAGGAAGGAGAACGTCTGGCCCGAGTGGTCGCCCAGGCTTACGACGCCGTCGGGCTGGAGGTCGACCGGCTCCGCGGCGGAGTCATGAGCGGCGTATTGCGGCTGCGCTGTCTGCCCTCGTTTCTAGCCAAGTGGCTGATGCCGCGCTTGCCGCGATTGCAGGCACGCTTTCCCGATATCGATCTTCATCTCAGCGCCGAGGACAGCAACCTGTCGCTGCTCGATGGCGGTTACGATCTGGCCATCGATCTCAACGACGGTCACTATCCGGGGCTTCAGACCACACCGCTGATCGACGAGAAGATCTTTGCCGTCTGTGCGCCGCAGCTACTCAGGCGGCGCCCCCCGCTCACCCACCCCGAGGCGCTGGGTTACTATCCGCTGCTGCATGACGTGACGGCCTGGCGAGGCAGCCATGATTACGCCGAATGGGAATATTATCTACAGGCGATCGGCGGCGAACGCGTCAACGTGCGTCGTGGCTATACCTTCAATCGCAATCAGCTGACGGTGGAGGCGGCGATCGCCGGCATGGGGGTCGCGATCGCACGACGGACCCTGATCGGCGACGAACTCGCCAGCGGACGCCTGATCGCGCCGTTTGCCGGTTCGGTGGCGACCGGCAAACGTTATGGGCTGGTCTACCCGCAGGGTGCGCTGGACGACCGCCGGCTCCAGGCCGTTCACGACTGGCTGGAAGAGGAAGCGCGACGATCTCAGGATATCGCCGCGCCAGCCGGCAACGTCGACTGAACTAGCGGACGACGCCGCGCTCGCGCAGTCCCGCCAGACGATCGCCTTCGATCCCCAGCGTCGCCAGCACTTCATCGGTATGCTGCGCGAAAATCGGCGCCGGGCGTCGAATCTGAGGCGGCGTTCCCGACAGTTTGCTGGCAAAACCGATGGTCTTCATGCGTCCGATCACCGGATGATCGAGCTCCTGAACCATGCCTCGCTCGCGATAATGCGGATCATCCATCGCCTGGGCGAAATCATTGATCGGCCCGGCCGGTACGCCGGCTTCGTCGCACCGGGTCAGCCATTCCTGCATGTCCATCGCACCCATCAACGTTTCCAGCAATGCCTCCAGCGCGTCGACGTTCTGCCCTCGGTCGCTGTTGGTGACGAAGCGGGGATCCTGGGTCAACTCGGGGCGCGCCAGCACGTCATTGCAGAACCGCTCCCAGGTACGCTGGTTCGCGCATCCCAGCATGATGAAGCCATCGCGAACCTTGACTGCCTGATACGGCGCGGAGACCCGATGCCGCCACCCGGTCGGCTGCGGAACGCGCCCCTCGGCGAAGTAGGCTGCCGCCTCCCAGGTGAACCAGGGCAGGCCGCACTCGGCAATCGCCACATCCACCAGTTGGCCCTCGCCTGTCTTCTGCTTGTGAATGTAGGCTGCCAGTATCGAATAGATCGCGGTGATCCCGGCGCCGATATCGTAAACGGCAACGCCGGTCTTCAACGGCCGCCGACCGGGTTCGCCGGTCATCGACATCAGTCCGGTCATGCCCTGGGCGACCAGGTCGAACCCGCCCTTGCGTCGATACGGCCCCGTCTGGCCGTAACCGGATATCGAACAGTAGACCAGCCCGGGATTGATCTCCTTGAGGGTGTCGTAATCGATCTTCAGCGACTGGGTCACGCCGGGTCGATAGTTCTCGACCACCACATCCACTTCCCGCGCCAGCTGATAGAAAAGCTCCAGGCCGTCGGGCTCCTTGAGGTTGATCGAGATACTGCGCTTGTTGCGATTGATCTGCGCGAAGCAGGTGGATTCCTCGTTGACGTAGGGCCCCATCTGGCGGCTGTCGTCGCCGCCATTGGTCTTCTCGACCTTGATCACGTCCGCCCCCATGTCGCCCAGCACCATGGTGCAGTACGGGCCCGCCATGATCTGCGAGATGTCGAGTACCTTCATGCCTTCCAGCGGTAACATGGCGATTCTCCCTGCCAACCTGTCAATGACGAAAGCGTCAACGGCGCTGACGAATGACGCGCCTGTCCCTTCGGGTCTAGCGGCCCTGCCAGGTGTATGGTGTCTTGTCGATGAATCGCCTGACGGCGCCCCGGAAATCTTCACTGGTGTAACAAAGCTCGATCAGGTCATCGCCGGCTTCAGGATCGGGCCGCCGCTGATCGAGGATTCGATTGATCAGGACTTTCGTCGCCCGCATCGTCAGCGGCGCGTGACCCGCCAGCTTCTCGGCGAGGGCCCTGGCAGTCTCGTCGAGTCCTTCGCTTTCGACGACGGCGTCGATCAGCCCGACCGTCACCGCCTCATCGATCTCGATCATCTTCGCCAGCATCAGTACGCGCTTGGTTCGCGCGATACCGAGCAGGTCGACCAGTCTCGACACGTTGGTGATCGACATGCAGTTGCCCACGGTCCTGGCGATGGGAATCCCGAACTTGAAGGCTCTATTGGCGTAGCGGAAGTCGCAGGCCATGGCGATGGCCGCACCACCGCCGACGCAGTAGCCGTCGATCAGCGCCACCGTCGGCGTCGTCACCCGCTCGATGCCGCCGATCACCGCATCGATCCGGCGCTCGTAGTCGATCCCATCGCGGGGAGCGGTAAATTCAGCAAACTGCTTGATATCGGTCCCCGCGACGAAAGCCTCCGCGCCCTCGCCACGGAAGGCGATCAGCTGGATTTCCCGGTTCTCGTCGAACTGCTGGCAAGCCTTTGCCATGGCCTCGTACATGTGCCAGGTCATGGCATTACGGGCTTCCGGGCGGTTGAAGCGAATCCAACCGATCGTGCCCTCCTGATAACAGCGGATTTCGTCATCCTGAATCATGGTGTCGCTCTCATGGTCGGTATCGGTGAGGCGTCGAGGCGCTTCAGCTGCGCGCCTCGGCTGGCGTACTTCAACTGGCGTACTTCAACTGCCGTAAATCAGGTGAACCAGCAGCAGTGCGAAATCGGGCACGTAGGTGTTGAAGATCAACACGATGAACAGCACTCCCAGGAACCAGAGATTGGTTTTCGAGGTGCGCCAGATATCCGCCTTGGCGATCGAGCACGAGGCGATCAGGACGCTGGCCACCGGTGGCGTCTGCTGACCGATGGCCAGATTGAGCGTTACGATCAGACCGAAGTGCAGAGGATCGATACCCACCTGGATGATCAGCGGCAGCACGATCGGCACCACCAGAATGATCGCCGCCGCCGAGTGCAGAAACACACCGAGAATCAGGAAGATGATGTTGAGCAACGCGAGAATGACGTACTTGTTGTCGGTCAGACCGCTGATCGAATTGGCCAGTTGCTGCGGCAGCTGGGACTCGGTGAGGTAGAGCCCGACCAGCGCCGAACTCGCCACCAGCAGCATCACCACGGCGGTCTGGATACCCGCATCCAGACACGATTTCCACAGTGTCTTCAGCGTGAATTCCCGATAGATCACCGCACTGATGAAGATCGCCACCACGACAGCCAGCGCCGCGCCTTCGGTAGCAGTGACGATACCGCCGAAGATGCCGCCGAGGATGATCACCGGGATCATCAGCGCCCAGATCGCCTCCTTGAAGGATTTCCACACCCGGCTGGCCTGAAAACGCCCCTCGGAAGGGAAGTTGTGCTTGCGCGCCAGAAAATAGCAGGCGATGGCCAGGCCCAGGGCACCCAGCAGCCCCGGGAAGATGCCGGCGACGAACATCTTGACCACCGACTCCCCCGACATCACCGCGTACAGAATCATCGGAATCGACGGCGGCAGGATGATCGCCAGACTGGCAGCAGATGACGAGATCGCGGCGGCGAACTCCTTGGAGTAGCCGCGACTCTTCATCGCCGGAATCAGCAGGCTGCCCAGCGCCGAGACACCGGCCACGGCGGAGCCGGAGATTTCGGCGAAGAAGATCGAGGAACCGATCGTCACCATCGCCAGCCCGCCTTTGACGAAGCCGACCAGCGAAGAGGCGAAGTCGATCAGACGTCGCGAGATACTCGAGGCGTTCATGATCGCACCGGCCAGGATGAACAGCGGAATGGCGATCAGCGGAAAGTTGGTGGCCCCCTCGAACATCGTCAGTCCGATATTGGGTAGCGCGTAGACCCCGTAGCTGGAGTAGACGGCAACGGCGCCCACCAGGCCCAGGGCGATGGCAATCGGCACGTTGAGCACGATCAACACCAGCAGCCCGATGAACATCAGCATGAGAATCATCGTGCCGTACCTCCTGCGCTAGACCGCACGTCGGGTGCGGCATCGCTCTGACTGGCCATGTTCGGGCTCAAGCCGATTTCTTCGAGTTCGTGATCGACGAAACCTTCACCGCGCGCCTGGCGAATCACCTCAGGCAATCGCAGCAGCTCCGCGATGATGAACAGGACCGAGGCGATCGGCAGCGCCGACTGGGTAAACTGCAGTGACACACTGGTCAGACTGATCATGGTCGAGCCCGCCAGAATCTGGACCACCTGCCAGCCGGTCAGGGTGAGCAACACGAAGAACGCGATCGTCACCGCCTCGCCCAGCAGGGCGATGGGCAACCGTATCCGCGGCGGGAACGCATTGACGATGCTGGGACAGGCGATATGCGCGCCCTTGGCGGCAGCCAGCGCAGCCCCGTAATAGGTCAGCCAGGCCAGGCTGATCGAAGCCGCTTCGTCATACCAGGTAAAAGGCGACCCCACCAGGCGCGAAAGGAAGCCGACGATGACGATGCCCGCCAACACCAGCATGTTGATGACCACGATGATCTCGAGCAGGCGATTGAAACCATCGCGAAGCGTACTCAGGGTTTTCATAGGCGGTTCCTTCGTCCACAGCCGGTCGAGCCCGAGTCGTCGAGCTCGACCGCGCACAGCGGTTAACTGGAGGGTTGCAGTTCACGCACCTTCTCGAGCATCGCCTGACCGCCATCGACGTCCTTGATGAACTTGTCGTAGACCGGCTTGGAGGCATCGATAAAGGCCTGACGATCGACCTTGTTGATCTGCAGACCGGCGTCGCGCATCTTGACGAGCGTCTCCTCGTCGAGCTTGGCGCCCTGCTCCAACGCATAGGGCTCCATCTCTTCGGCCGTCTGCTTGAGCACGTCGCGCACGTGTTCGGGCAGCCGGTTCCAGCTCAGGCCCGCGGTGACGAAGGCCGGGGTATAGATGTGATCGGAGAGCGAGAGGTATTTCTGCACTTCCTGCAGGCGCGAGGCGTAGGTCTGGACCAGCGGATTTTCCTGACCGTCCATGGCGCCCGTCTGCAGGGCGACGAACACCTCGGACAGCGCCATGGGCGAGGGGTTGGCACCGTAGCTCTTGAACATCTCGACGCGCCAGACGCCCTGCGGCACACGCAGCTTGATACCGGAAAGATCGGCCGGCGTGGTGATCGGCCGCTCGTTGTTGGTGATTTGACGGAATCCGTTCTCCCACACGCCGATGATGTGATACCCCCGGCTCTCGGCGACCGGATAGAGCTGAGGTCTCACCACCTCGTCGCGCACCTTGGCCATGTGATCACGATCGGCGATCAGATACGGCATCTCGAATAGGGCGAACTGCGGGGCGACACTGCTCATGACGGTCGAAGGCAGCGCCAGATCGACGGTGCCCAGCTTGAGCTTCTTCAGCAGTTCGGAATCGCCGCCCAGCTGGCTCGACCCGTAGACGACCACCTTGGCTTCACCGGCGAGCTTCTCGTTGGCGCGCTTGGCGAACTCCTCGGACACCTTGGCGAACAGCGAGCCCGGCTCACCGACATGGGCAAACTTGACCTGAACTTCCTGGGCACTGGCATGGTTGGCACCGGCCATCAGCGCTAGCGCCAACAGGCCTGCTTTGAGACTTTTCATCACTGGCGTCCTTCCGTCTTTTTATATTGGCTCGCCTGAACGATGGACCGGAAGGCCGTCGGGATTATTGCCACGCTCCGGTCGATACCCCGCAGTGCGAGCACCTTGGGATCTTGCCAATGAATTATGAATTCATAATTCAATTGAAACCAATCCGCCATTTGTCTATTGGCGTAAAGTCTCATCACTATGCGTTGATAATTAGCCAGTTATCGAGAAACAGCGAGACCGAAAGGCGCCAACGCAATGAATTCATTTTAAATTTTTCGCCTTTTGCAACGTGCAGCCGCTCTACCGGCGCAAGCTCCGGCCAACTTCAGATCGATAGCGGGTCGGGAAGGCCGAAACGGTCGACCACGCCGAGTGGTGTCCTCGCAAGGCAGTAGCGATACCAGAGGCGATACAGGCGATGCCGGGGCTGATACAGGATATGCCAGGGCCGATACAGGCAAGCGGGATTAGACAGCGAAGAGCCAGTGGCTGGCTTAGAGAAAGGCGCGGGCAGCCGATGGAGGCCGGCGAACCCGCGAGAGACCGGCCGATGGGGTTAGACGGCGGTAGGCTGGTCTTCGTCGATCACACCGCTCGCGGCGGCGACGACGAGCTTGTGTCGCAAGTGCTCGCGAAGTATGGCGCCCAGGCGTTCACCATCGCGAGCCAGCAGGCACTCGATCATCGCTTCATGATCGGCGACGGCCTGATCCCAGTATTCGTCGATCATGTGGGTGGAGTAGCGGACCCGCTGAATGCGGTAGTTCAGACTGCTATACGTTTCCCGCAGCGTATCGTTGCGGGCGGCGAGCATGATCGCATCGTGAATACGCTGGTTGAGCTCGAAGTAGGGCCGAATCTCTCCGCGCTTGTAATGCGCCATCATCTGATAGTGGAGTGCCTGAATGTCGGCAACCTCCTGTTCGGTGACATGGCGGCATGCCAACTCGCCGGAAAGGCCTTCCAGCGCGCCCATCACATTGTAGGTTTCCTCCAGCATCTGGCGCGTCAAGCGCATGACGCGTGCACCGCGGTTTGGCAGGAGTTCGACCATTCCCTCGAATGCCAATACCTTGAGCGCTTCCCGCAGCGGCGTCCGGGAAATCCCGAACTGCTCGCAAAGCTGCTTTTCCGGAATTCGGACGCCGGGAAGCAGGCTGCCCTCGTTGATCATGTCTCGGATGCGGGCAGCCGCTTCACCATAGAGAGTGTTCTGCTGAATCTTAATCATTGGGCACTCATAACTGTTTCGATGTTTCCATTCTCCCAATGGCGCATGGATAGCGCCACCCAAAATGAATTATGAATACAAAAATAGCTCAAGGAATACTGCCATGACTCGTAATGTCTACCTGACTTACCGGACACTATCGCTGAAACAAGCTCGCACCATCATCGATTCGGCATTGGCTCATGCTGAAGAGCACGAACTGAACCCCCTCGCCGTCACCGTCATGGACATCAGCGGATGCCCGATCAGCAGTGACCGGGCGGACGGCTGCGCGGCCCTGCGTTCAGCCGTCTCGCACGGCAAGGCCAAGGCCGCCCTGGGATATGGCGTCTCCAGCGGAACGGTGGGTGAACGCAACCACGACCGCCCCGCCTTCCTCTCGGCAGTCGCCTCGGCTGCCGAGGGAGAATTCATCCCTGTCGCCGGCGGCGTACTGATCCTGGACGAAAGGGATCAGGTCATCGGCGCGGTGGGCGTCAGCGGCGACAGCTCCGCCAACGATGAGCGCGCCGCGATCGTCGGCATCGAGACGGCCAAACTCCGGGCGGGAATAGCGCCAGAAAATTAAGGCTATCTTAAAAAACAATCGAAACAGCGTTTCTTAAGGAACTTAAGGCTGATAATCTTAGCCAGCTATTAATTGCTGGCCGGATCCGATCATGCCTCCTACTTTTTTTCCTCTGACCTTTCGTGCGGTTTCCTTCCGGGCCGTCGTGTATATCCTGTTCCTGGCAGCTCTCATGCAGATGGTGCTGACGGTGGACGTCAGGCATATTGGCGGCCCCAATTTCAGTGAAACGTCGTTGACTGAAATCACTCAATCCGTGCTGCTGCTCCTCTGCATGACCTCGATGCTGATCATTCGTCAGCATTTCAAGGTACTGCGCACCCTGAGCCTGTTATTGAGCGCCTTCTTCGCGATGTCATTGGTGCGCGAGAACGATCTCTGGCTGGATAGCTACGTTTTCGATGGCGCATGGGAATGTCTGGTCACCCTGATCGCGCTGCCGACTCTCGCCGTCGTGATTCGCGGCCGTCGCCAATTTCTGGAAGAGTTCACCCAGATGGCCAATAGCCTGGGATTCGGACTCTTCGCAGCCGGCTTTCTCGTCACCTACGTGTGTTCCCGCCTCTATGGACGCAGCGAGCTGTGGCATGCACTGATGGGGGAGCATTACTTGCGGATCATCAAGGATGCGGCAGAGGAAATCACCGAGCTGACCGGCTATAGCCTGTTACTGTTCGCCAGTCTCGAACTGCTGCTGATGGCGCGCCGGCTCAGTCGGGCCAAAGTCGTCACCACGGCGGATTGAGATGGTGACATACCAACGCAAGAGCCGCCGTTTCCACGATGGAAAACGGCGGCTCTCGGTGTCAGGACTTTAAACTCATGACTCCAAGCTCAGTACTTCAAGCTTGAGACTTCAGCCCCTGGGCTCCAACCGGACTCTCTAACCAGACTCCCTAACCACAGGTTCTCGAAACGGTCAGTCGTTGGTCACCTTGGGCGGCTCGATCTCAAGTTTCTGCGCGGCAATGACAGCCTGGGTACGGGAATGAACCCCCAACTTGCGCAGGATGGCCGTCACGTGGGCCTTGATGGTCGCTTCCGACACATTGAGTTCGTAGGCAATCTGCTTGTTGAGCAGACCTTCCGTCAACATGTTGAGCACGCGGAATTGCTGTGGCGTTAGCGAGGCGATCGCTTCCGCAAACCGGGCGTCTTCGGGGCTGCCCTCGCCCATGGCATCGGCTAGGTACTGTGGCAGCCAGACTTCTCCCTTGAGCACCTCACCGATTGCCTCGGCAATGGTGTCGAGCGAGGCGGACTTGGGAATGAACCCCGAGGCGCCGTAATCGATGGCGCGGCGAACGACATCCACTTCTTCACTGCCGGACACGACCGTCACGGGAATATCCGGCATCTGTCCGCGAAGCTGGATCAATCCGGAGAAGCCGTGCGCCCCCGGCATGTGAAGGTCGAGCAGAATCAGGTCGGCATCGGGATGGCGTGTCACGACTTCCGCCGTGGCCTCCATGCTGTCGGCCTCGACGATCTCCGCCTGGGGCGAGACCTGTCGCAGCGCTTGATTGAGAGCCGCCCGGAAGAGTGGGTGGTCATCGGCTACGATGAATTTCTGGGCAAAAGCCATTGATTCTCCTCCGGCGCTATCGGAATAGATGACGAATAAGTCGGTCTACTATCGCCATTCAGACAAAATGTTTCTACTAATGGTTAACGGCATGTTACCCCATGCGATCGTGGAATCCCAAGCCTCAAGTCAACCGACTGTAAATCCAGTAAGAATTGATGGATAAACCCGCACAGGAGAACTCAAACTGTTGGGTTAAACACAAAAAAAGTTCGGCCATCCCGGAAAGCTGGCGTGCTTCCCTCCCTTTGGAGCGGCACGAAAAGTACCGGAAGGAAAGCCTCTTTCGGGATAGCCGAACGATAACCATCGACCGCAATGAAGCTAATAATAATTTACATCAACCAGTCATATAGTTGTTACATTAACCTCTATTCTGCGTTCGATTCGAACCATTGAAAATGTGAGTTCATGAGCGTAAATGGCGGTTTTCGATCAGGTCCTCTACGACACCGGGATCGGCCAGCGTCGACGTATCGCCCAGACCATCACACTCGTCGGCGGCGATCTTGCGCAGAATACGTCGCATGATTTTACCCGAGCGGGTCTTCGGCAATCCCGGCGCCCATTGAATCACGTCGGGCGTCGCGATTGGGCCGATATCCTTGCGCACCCATTGCTTGAGTTCCTGCTTCAACTCGTCGCTGGATTCGACATCGTCGTTGAGGGTCACATAGACATAAATGCCCTGCCCTTTAATGTCGTGCGGATACCCCACTACCGCCGCTTCCGCTACGGATTGGTGCGCGACCAGGGACGATTCGATCTCGGCGGTGCCCATTCGATGTCCGGAGACATTCAGAACATCATCGATTCGCCCGGTGATCCAATAATCACCGTCGGCATCGCGGCGGCAACCGTCACCGGTAAAGTAGACCCCTTCATAGGTAGAAAAGTAGGTCTGAACGAAACGTTCGTGATTGTTCCAGATCGAACGCGCCTGCCCCGGCCAGGAATCCAGAATCACCAGGTTGCCATCGGTAGCGCCTTCCAGTCGCTTGCCGTCGTTGTCGAGTAGCGCCGGCTGCACCCCGAAGAAAGGTTGAGTGGCACAGCCTGGTTTCAGTGCCGTTGCCCCGGGTAACGGTGTGATCATGTGGCCGCCGGTCTCGGTCTGCCACCAGGTGTCGACGATCGGGCAGCGCGAATTGCCCACGACCCGATGGAACCAGTCCCAGGCTTCGGGATTGATGGGCTCGCCGACAGAGCCGAGAATCCGCAGCGACGAGCGCTGGCTGTCATCCATGATGTGCTCGCCGTGCGCCATCAGCGAACGGATGGCCGTCGGTGAGGTATAAAGGATCGCGACTTCGTGCTTGTCGATGATCTGGCCCATACGCCCATGGGTCGGGTAGGTCGGCACGCCTTCGAACATCAGCGTGGTGGCGCCGTTGGCCAGGGGGCCATAGACAATGTAGCTGTGACCCGTGATCCAGCCGACATCGGCCGCACACCAGTAGACCTCGCCTTCGTGATAATCGAAGACCGTGCGATGCGTCAGCGCAGCATAGAGCAGATAACCGCCGGAGGTGTGTTTCAGCCCCTTGGGCGTTCCCGTCGAACCTGACGTGTAGAGAATGAACAGCGGATCCTCGGCGTTCATGGTCTCGGCGGGGCAGTCGGTAGACTGCGAATCGACGACCTCGTCGAACCAGCGATCCCGCCCTTCATGCCATTCGATATCGCCACCGGTGCGCTTGACCACCAGCACCGACTCGACCACATCGGTCCCCTGGCGAGTCAACGCGGCGTCGACATTGTCCTTGAGCGGCACCTGCTTGCCGCCACGAACCGACTCGTCGGCAGTGATCACGATGCGCGACTGCGAGTCGACGATGCGCCCCGCCAGCGCGTCCGGCGAAAACCCGCCGAAGACGACCGAATGGACCGCGCCGATACGCGCGCAGGCAAGCATCGCCATCGCCGCCTCCGGCACCATCGGCATGTACAGCGTCACCGTGTCGCCTTTGCCGATGCCCAGAGACTTGAGGCCGTTGGCGAGCTGCGATACTCGTTGATGCAGCTCGCGATAAGTGATGATCTTGTGGTCGTCGGGGTCGTCACCTTCCCAGATGATGGCGGCCTGGTCGCCGCGCGAGTCCAGGTGACGATCGAGACAGTTGTGGGCGACATTGAGCTCGCCGTCTTCGAACCAGCGAATATCGACATTGTCGGAAGCGAACGACGTGTTCTTGATGGTCGCGGGTTTCTTGCTCCAGCTCAGACTCTCGGCCTGTTCGCGCCAGAAACTGTCGGGATCTTCGACGGACTGGCGATAGAGCGATTCGTACCGATCGCGATTGATCCAGGCATTGGCTGCCAAGCGCTCATCGACGGGGTATACGCGCTGCTGTTCGCTCATGCTCCAGGCTCCCTAGGGGTCGTGTTCCAATCGTCGCCATCCACTCGGCGATGATTCGTCGGTTCGTGAAAGCCTAGCCGACTCAAGGCGATAGACCACCGACCGTTCAGTCGGTCAGCATATAACGGTGGCCCCCGCCACACCCTATTAGACCTTCGTCTCACCTTGATGCCGGGTAACCCGGAGGCAGGCTCATGGGTATCTGATAGCACCGGTGGCGACTGTACTCCTGACGACGCGCGCCGCTATTCGGCCACTTCGCGATAGGCGAACGTCAAGGTCGCCCGACAGTGACGACACAGGTAACGGGAGCCCTTCATGGCCTGGGAGTGACGGCGACCGGTAAACCGATGCAGCACGTCGCAGCGGCAGCGGTAGAGATACGGTGAGGGGCTGGCGCGGGCGATGTCGAAGCGGTGAGTGACGGTCGGTTTCAACCCATAGAGCTGCCGCATTACCGTCTGCCATTCGCGCCCGTGGGGCCGGGCTCGAGCCGCCTCCTCGAGGTGAAAGACCAGCCAATGGGCCATTTCATGGGGCACGATCTCGTCCATGAAGGCCTGACGGTTTTCGCGTAACAGGGTCCAGTTGAAGCGAAGCCCGCCGCGCTGGTAGTGCGCCTGGCCCGCGCTACGACCGCGCAGGTCGAACCAGATCGCGGGGCGAGGCAAATCCGGATGCACGTCCCGCGCGAGCTGCCAGGCCGCCTCGGCTCGCTGCCTGAGCTGGCCTTCGAGGGCCGCCTCGTCGAGCGCGTCCAGCGTCCGAGCATCGCTCTCGCCGAGCGTGGGGGATAAAGGGGAAGAACGCAGATTGGTCATGGGATGATAGAATGCCGACACCATCATCGGGCGTCCAGCCCACTGGCGTCTGCCATCGATTTCCACTGGCCATCCGGAGAGCCCTATGTCTGAACTCGAGCCTGAACTCTCGTCCGAACGCCCCGATGACGCGATCGAGAGTCAGCCACCGTTGGCCGACGAAGCACTGGCGCGTCTCGATGATTACTTCGCCTCGGAGCGCCTCGGTGAAGATGCCCCTGACCTGATCGGTACCCACGGTTTTCTGGTTGCCCTGGCGGTTTCCCCGCGGGAGATCGCTCAGCCCCATTGGATCGCCGAGCTGTTCGAAGACGAGCCGCCGTTCGAGAGTGACGCCGAACGCGACGAAATTCTGGGTCTGCTGGAAAGCCTCAAGAATAACGCCGGCAGCATTCTGGAACGCGGAAACTGGGTCGAGCTGCCTTTCGACACCGAGCTCGACGAGAGCGGCGATATGGCCGCGGCCATCGAGGATTGGTGCGCCGGCTTCATGCAGGGCGTATTCCTCGACGAAGCGGCCTGGTTCTCCCAGGACGAAACCCATGTCGCCGCCCTGCTGCTCCCCTTCATGGCGTTGTCGGGGCTGTTCGACGACGAGCCGGAGATCGAGGAAATGGTCGCCGAGGATAGCCAGTTTGCCGCGCTGGCAGGCCAGCTCCCGGAACTGACTCTGGATCTCTACCTGCATTTTCGGGTCCCGGCCGAACCCCCGGCGAACCCGGGCAAAGGTAAAACCAAGGGAACCGGTAAAAGCAGTGGCAAGCCCAAGTCCAAGAACGCCATGACGGGTCGGCAGCGCGGTTCGCGCTGAAACGTCAGCGGTTCCGGACGAATTGCCGACAAATCACATCGCGTGACTTGTCACATCGGGCTACTTGTCATTCCGGGCCACTTTTCACTCCGGGCAGTTGTCATTCCGGGCTATTTGAGCCGTGTCACCCAGGCATTGAGCGTGCCGAACAGCCACTCGCGCGCGCGTCGCCACCACGCGCGCTGCGCCCAGCTGGCGGCATCGATACGCTGGCTGGCGGCGAAGTTACGCTCGAACAGCTGGGCGACCTCGGCAGCGAAGCCGGCGTCGTCGATCTCCTGATTGGCTTCCAGGTTCCACTGCAGACTCCAGTGATCGAAGTTGCACGACCCCAGCGAGACCCAGTCGTCGACGACACTGAACTTGGCATGGATGAACGTGGGCTGAAACTCGTAGATCTTGACGCCGGCCTTGAGCAGCCGGTTGTAGAACCGCTGCCCGGCATAGCGGACTCCGGGATGGTCGTGATGACCGCCCGCCAACAGCAGGCGCACATCGATACCGCGGCGCGCGGCGCGAGCCAGCGCCCGACGCAGGCTCAACGTCGGCACGAAATAGGGCGTGCATAGCCAGAGCCGGCGATCGGCCGTGTTGATACGGCCCTGCAGCGAGACCCGAATCGCCTGATAGCGATGTCCCCGCCCCCAGATGGCCCTGCCGCGCATGCCGCTGACAACCGCTTCGGGTGGCGAATGCCAATCGGGCAACGCTCTCGACAGCCGCGTTCTCGCCCTTCCTCCCCGCGTCAGGGGGGAATTCCAGACCTGGGCAAACAGTCGCATCCAGTCTTCGACCACGGGCCCCTGAACGCGTACCGCAACCTCGTACCAGGCATCGACGAACTCGTCGACGATGCCGAAGCCGCCGGTAAAGGCCATGGCACCGTCGACGACCACGAGCTTACGGTGATCACGCATCAGATTGCCGCCCAGCCGCGTCACCGAGAGCGGATTGAAGAACCGCAATTCGACGCCACCGTCCCGCAGCCGCTGGCGATCGCTGCGCGAGAGCCCCATGCTGCCCACGCCATCGAGCATCAGCTTGACCTCGACCCCGCGGGACGCCGCCGCTGTCAGCACCCCGATGAAGCGCTCGGCCAACTCACCCGACTCCATCAGATAGAGTTCGATCCACAGATGCCGCTGGGCACCATCGATGGCTTCGCGCATCGCCGGCCAGAACCGCTTGCCTTCCGGCAGCAGTTCGAACCGATTGCCATCCTTCCATGTCGCTTGCATGAACCATCTGCCTCCTAGATCGCTCCCGATTGACGCACGTTTGCGGTCCCAAGGAAAGCCTGTCCAAGCGGGCATCGATCGCTGTCGGCCGTTGATGTGGCTATACTCGGGCGTTTGCGGGAAATGCCACGATGCTGGCACGCTCAGAAGATCCCCGATGCTGAGTGATCTTCATCGCCATGACCGGATCTCAACGCCGATGACCGAACGTCAACGCCGATGACCGAACGTCAACGCCGATGACCGAACGTCAACAACCAAGATCGAGCCTCAACGCCGATGATCGAACCTCAAAAACTGTGGCATCGCCTCGTCAGCCGCGTACTCGATCGCTGGCTGGCGTTTCGTCTGATCGAGCCGGAGCCCTTCGCGCTCGACGCCGCGCTGCCGACGTTCTATGTCATCGCGCATCCATCGTTGACCGACGAGATTGCCGTCGAACGCTTGAGTCGCGATCTCGATCTGCCCGGCGCTGATGGCCGACACTCGATTGGGCAGCTCGATCTGCCCGCCTGCTTTGCCCTGCCGCGCCTGCGCCGCCACCGTGGCGAGATTCGAGGTCAGCACTCGATCCACCTGGAGCGACTGCTGGAGACCCTCGAGCACGACACCACGCTCGACGCGCAGCTGGTGCCGGTCAGCGTGTTCTGGAGCCGCGCGCCGGGCAAGGACTTCGGTTTCTGGAAGATGCTGGCGGCGGACGACTGGGCCTGGAGCGGGCGACTCCGCCGGCTGCTTTCGGTGGCCGTCAACGGTCGCCACCTGGAAGCACACTTCGGCGCGCCGGTTCGCCTGCGCCCGCTGCTCGATGACCCTGCCGTCACGCTGAATCAGCGCAAGGTCGCTCGGGTCCTGCGCGTTCACTTCCGTCGCATTCGCGCCCGGGTGCTGGGACCCGACATCTCCCACCATCGCACGCTGATGCGCGGCGTGGTCGACAGCCGGCCGGTCCGTGAGGCCGTGCTCGAGGCGGCCGAGGCCAATCGCAGCACGCCGGCGCGCGAACGTCGGCGCGCAGAACGCTACGCCCGTGAAATCGCCTCCAACATGTCCTACCCGGCGCTGCGTTTTTTCTACGAACTGCTCAAGCGGCTGTGGAACCGCCTCTATGATGGCGTCGACGTCCACGGCCTCGACGCGGTCAAGGCGATCGCCGGCGAGCGCACGCTGATCTACGTCCCCTGCCATCGCAGCCATATCGACTATCTGCTGCTCTCCTACGTGCTTTATCGCGAGGGATTGATGCCGCCGCACATCGCCGCCGGCCGCAACCTCGACATGCCGGTGATCGGCGCGCTGATGCGTCGCGGCGGGGCGTTTTTCCTGCGCCGCAGTTTCAAGGACAACCGCCTTTATGCCACCGTCTTCAACGAGTATCTGCACCGCCTGATCGCCCGCGGCCATCCGGTGGAATATTTCATCGAGGGTGGCCGCTCGCGAACCGGAAGGATGCTGGCGCCCCGCCCCGGCATGCTGGCGATGACGCTGCGATCGTTCGCGCGGGACGCGATTCGTGACGTCGCCTTCGTGCCCGTCTACGTCGGCTACGAACGGGTACTCGAGAGCAACAGCTATCTGCGGGAGCTCCGCGGTGGCGAGAAGAAGAAAGAATCGCCTCTCGACCTGCTGCGCATTCTGAAGCACCTGCGCGAGCCCCATGGTCGCGTCACGGTCAGCGTGGGGGAACCCTTGTCGCTGGCGAGCTTTCTGAATGCAACGGTACCGGAGTGGCGAGACGAACCCGTTTCGGCGCGACCGGAGTGGCTCCATCGGGCCGTGCCACAGCTGGGGCAAACCCTGGCCCGCCGGATCAACGACGCCGCCAGTCTCAATGCCGTTTCGCTAGTGGCGATAACGCTGCTGGCGACGCCCCACCACACCATCGAATCCGATCTACTGGTAAATCATGTCGGACTACTGGTCAGACTCCAGCGCAACCTGCCGGGCAGCCAGCGCTGCCAGCTGCCGAGCGGAGAGCCCGCCGACTGGATCGATCACGCGGTGGCTCTCGGCTTCGTCAACCGCCAGCCTCAAGCCCTGGGCGAATTGATCAGCGCCCGTCCGGAGCAGGCAACGCTACTGACCTGGTATCGCAACAACGTGCTGCACCTCTTCATGCATCTCGGACTGGTGGCGTTCGCCTTTCGCAACAATGCCGCCTTTTCCCTCGACGAGCTCGATAAGCTGCTGTCGCCGGCCTGGCCGTTGCTGGCCCACGAACTCTACTTCGCCCCGCCCGACGATCCGCGTCAAAGGCTGGTAGACACTCTGGCCGTGCTGACCGAGGAAGGTCTGCTGCAGGCTACCGACAACGGCTGGCGTCGACAGCCGGGGCATCTGGAATCGAGCGAACATCTGAGACTGCTGGGCCAGCCGGTACAGCCCACGCTGGAGCGCGCCTACCTGCTGCTGGCCTCGTTACTGCGCTACCCCAGTGGCGAACTGACTCGGGAAGGCCTGGAAGAACACAGCCGTCAGCTCGCCGAACGATTGACGCTGTTATCCGGACTCAACGCGCCGGAATTCTTCGACAAACGGCTATTCAGTGGGCTGCTGGATACGCTGGAGCAGCAGTCATGGTTACGCGTCGAGGATGAACACCTCTTCTACGATGAATCCCTGATCCGCCTGCAGAGGCGCAGCCGTGCCCTGTTCGACCCTGAGTTGCGCCACCGTCTGGTCAGGCTGACTCGCCAGTAGATCGCTTTTCAGCAAGCGCTTGACCGAGCGCGACTGGTGTCAGCCGAGACGTCTGGCGGCTTCACGCCGTCGCTTGAATTCGTAGATCATCGCCAGCCCGACCGTGAACAGAATCATCAGCAACGCCAGCGCATTGACCGCCGGCGTCAGGCCGGTGCGGACCTTGGAGGCGATATAGATCGTCAGCGTGGTGTCATAGCCGGCCACGAACAGCGTTGTGTTGTAGTTCTCCAGCGACTGCAGGAACGCCAGCACCGCTGCGGACAGAATCGCGGGCTTGAGGTAAGGCAGCAAAACTCTTCGAAAAACCTGCCATTGACTGGCGCCGAGGTCGAGCGCCGCCTGCTCCAGCGTGCGATCGAAGCGCTGCAGCCGTGCCGCTACCATCAGCATGACGTAGGCAGCGATAAAGGCGCTCTGTGCGATGACGGTCAGCGCGATTCCCCCATTCAAGCCCCAGCCGCGCCAGAAGATCAGCGTCGAGATGCCAATGATCACCCCCGGCGTCAGTAGCGGCGACAGGATCAGGGCATAGATGAAGGATTTACCCCGGCCGTCGACCGTGGTCAGGAAAAGCGCGCTGGCGATACCGATCGGCAATGCCAGACACAGCACGCCGACCGCTACCATCAGGCTATTGACCAGGGAACTCCACATCCCGCTATCGGCCCACAGCGCCGAAAACCACTGCAGCGTCGTGCCGGTCCAGGGCGTGACGGTCGGAAAGCGGCCTTCGTTGAAGGTGGCCGCCGCCATGATCACCAATGGCAGGAACAGATAGACGAAGAACACCAGCAGGTAGGCCTTGAGCGCCCAGGAGAAGAATCGCGAAGAACTCATGAAGCGCTTTTCCTATTTGGCATGGTCTACTTGGCTATGTCGCCGAGGCCGACCTTGAAAACCCGCATGATGACAGTGACGAAGACGATGCAGAGGACCAGCAGCAGGAATGCATAGGCCGCCCCCTGATTCCAGTCCCCGCCCTCGAAGAACCAGTTGTAGATGATCTGCGTGAACCAGCGACTGCCCGGCGAGCCCAGCAGCGCCGGCACCGCGTAACTGCCCGCCGCCAGCATGAAGGTCATGATGCAGCCCGTCGCGATACCCGGCTTGGCGTGAGGAATGACGATACGCCGGTGGGTGCGGCCCCAGCCCGCACCGAGATCCCGCGCGGCCCGGATCTGATTGGTATCGAGACTCTCGATGGCGTTGTAGAGCGGAAACACCATGAACAGGATATAGGCGTAGACCATGCCGACCAGCACGCCGGTGTCGCCGTTGAGAAAGCGAATGGGTCGATCGATCCAGCCCAGGGCGAGCAGCAGCTCATTGAGCGGCCCCTTGAACGCGAAGATGATGTACCAGGCGAAGGTGCGCAGAATCTCGTTGATCCAGAACGGGATGATCAGCAGCAATAGACACAGCGCCGCCTGGCCCGGCGTAGCGACCTTGGCTAGATAGTAGGCCAGCG
The DNA here is from genome assembly GCF_052645315.1 of Salinicola sp. V024. Lineage (NCBI taxonomy): Bacteria > Pseudomonadati > Pseudomonadota > Gammaproteobacteria > Oceanospirillales > Halomonadaceae > Salinicola > Salinicola sp. V024. The sequence goes on along the minus strand of NZ_JBQXYB010000001.1, from coordinate 224,327 downwards.
GATAGCTGACGATCAGCGTCAGCCCGGTGACCAGCACGCTCGACCAGATCGTCTTGAAGAAGATCGCGAGATGAATGTCGTTGTGGAAAAAGGTGGCGTAGTTGGTCAGCGACCAGACATCCTTCACGCCCCCGCGCTCGGCCGGCAGCAGCGAAGGATGAAACGAATAGTCGATCATCTGCCATTGCGGCAGCAGCACCATGGCGATCAGCCAGATTCCCATCAGTGAAACGATGGCCACGGCCAGCGGACCGCCGAAACGTCTACGCAGTTGCTGCCACATTGACGGCCTCCTCGCTCGCCGGCTCGTGCAGCGTCCCCGCCAGAACGACCGCCTGACGTGGCGAATAGTCCAGGCGGCAGGCACCACCCACGACGAGCGGCGCCCCGGTATCCGCGCCGGGCGTCATATGGGGAACCTGCGCCCGAATGGTCGGCCCCTGGTCCAGCGCGACCTCCAGCGTCAACCACGCACCTTCGAAATGTTCGCTCTGAATCACGCCACCCAGCGGCAGACGCCGATCGTCGGCGGGCCCCACGCGCCACTGTTCCGGGCGGATATAGAGCGTCGCCGGATCGCCGGGCTCGAGCGGCGTCGCGGATCGCCCGACCAACGGTGCCGGCAGCCCGGCGTCCAGCGTGACCAGCTCGCCCTCCACCGCCATGACTCGGCCCGGAAAACGATTGTTCTCACCCACGAAACTGGCCACAAAATCGGTCTGCGGCTGACGATACAGCGTCATAGGATCGGCAACCTGCTGGATTCGACCTTCCGACATCACGGCGACCCGGTCGGACATGGTCAGCGCCTCGCCCTGGTCGTGCGTGATATAGATGAAGGTAATGCCGGTCTTGCGCTGAATCGCCTTGAGTTCGATCCGCATATGTTGGCGCAGCTTGAGATCCAGCGCCGATAACGGCTCGTCCAGCAGCAGCACTCGCGGCTCCACGGCCAGCGCGCGCGCAATCGCGATTCGCTGCTTCTGGCCGCCGGATAGCTCGGCAACCGGCTTGTCGCCACTGCCCGTCAACGCCACCAGTTCGAGCAGTTCATCGGCTCTTTGCCGACGCTTTTGCCGATCGATACCCCGCACCTCGAGCCCGAACTCGATGTTCTGGTAAACGCTCATCAACGGAAAAAGCGCCAGATTCTGGAAGATCATCGCGGTGGGCCGGCGATTGACCGGCACCCGGGTCATGTCGCTCCCGCCGATGGTCACGCTGCCCTCGCTGGGAGTCAGAAAGCCGCTGATCATGTTCAGCAGCGTGGTCTTGCCGCAACCGGAAGGACCCAGAAAGCTGAAGAACTCGCCGGATTCGATGTCCAGCGAGGTCGGCTGAATCGCCGTGAAGTCGCCAAATCGCATGGCGACCTGACTCAGGGATACGCGACCGTCCATGACGCCCTCTTCGAATGTTGTCGATAACGGATATCGACTGACCCACGGAAAAACCCCGCGTCATCGAACACGGGGTATCGTTCGGCGAGAGCCACGATCATGCCGACAGGTAACGATCCTGGTACTCGTTGCGCAGCGCGACGTACCACGGATCCTGTACCGGCCACCACCACAGATTGTCCAGATCCTGCTGAGTGTAGGAATCCTTGAAGAACTGCCGACTCGCTTCCGGCAGCAGGTCTTCCGCGCCGACCGCAGTGGAGTTGTAGCCGGTGGACTTGACGAACATCGCCCCGGCTTCCGGGGTGTAGTACCAGTTGATCAGCTCGTAGACCGCATCGACGTTGCGCGCGTTCTGAGGGATCACAAAGCCTTCCATCCAGGCCAGAGCACCTTCCTTGGGGGCACCGAAAGCGATCGGTTCGCCCTCACTCTGCAGCCGAAAGGCGGTGCTGTCCCAGGTCTGGCCGATCAGCGCACCATTGGTGCGGAAGGCTCCCTGGGCCTCGTTTTCGGTCGACCAGAACTGGATGACCATGTCCTTATGCTTGAGCGCCTCGTCCAGAATGACATCGAAGTTGGCGCGCATGGCCTCCTCCGTCTTGAACGATTCCAGCAAGGGTCGCGGCAGCTTGCCCTGCGACTCCAGCCACAGTCCGATACCAACCAGCGCGGAGTGGGCACGTACCGTGACGCCGGCGCCAATATCGGGGTTCCACAAATCGGCGTAGCTCAGCTGGGAACGGTCGATATCGGTATAGCGGGTGTTGTAGGCGATCGCCTCGGTCCCCCAGTCGGAGGGCGCAAAATAACGTTTGTCATCGATGACACCACCGGTTTCCGAGCCCTTCATCGCTGTTTCCAGGCAGCCATCCCAGTGAATCCGCGACGTATCCAGCGGCTGAATCAGTTGATAATCGAGGTAGCCGGGCACCCGATCCACGGTGGGCATGATGACATCGAAGCCTGAACCATCGGTGGCCCGCAGCGAATTCATCAACTCGTCGTTGGTGCCATAAGGGGTGAAGGTCGCCTTGATCCCGGTCTTGGCAGTGAAGTCCGCCAGCATTTCATCGCTGAAATAACCCGCCCAGGCATAAATACGCAATGTCTGATCCTGAGCCCAGGCACGATTGATATAAAACGGTACCGAAGCGGCGGCACCGATGGCCGCAGCGCCCTGCAAGAAACGACGACGGGAAAATGTCATCGAAGGTCTCCTGTTGTTTGTCGATTCCCCGTCTGGATTGACATATCCCGATCGGCGGAAAGTGTTGTTATACGACAGACCTGTTACGACAGCGTGACGCCATTCATTGATGATCGGTGCTGGTGATCTGTTTCACCACCCCGGATTATTGAACGCCCGCTCAACAGAAGATTACCAGCCTGTCACGCTAATGACACCTAGACCAAGGCGAGCCCAAGGCCGCATGTCGGGATTGGAAAGTCGCAAGAGATGAGAGGAAGTGAGGAGGGATCAGCACCGCTTAGCGAGAGACGGCCAGGGATGCGCGTCTTCATACGATATATTTCACGCATTAAAAAGCCGGCCCTAGAGGGGCCGGCTTCGCTCGAGTGAGCGGCAAGCCGCTCACATCGGTATCAGCTTAGAAGCTGTAGACGGCACCGAAGGAAACGCCGTCACCTTCGTCTTCAGTACGATCATACTGAGCATATTCAACGTAGGTATACATAGCCGGCGAGATATTGTATGTCGCGCCCACAGTCCACTCGTTGAAAGAGTCTTCATCGCCACCGTTATCGACGATCGGAGCCACTTCGCTGTCTGCATCGACGTACTGATAGGCACCGTACACGTCACCAGCAAAGTTGTCAGACAGTGCGTAACCGTAACGAGCACCCAGTGCATAACGCATGATGTCGCCATCATCACCAGCGTAAGTCGCGTCGGTATCTTCGACCTTCGCGGCTAAACGCAGAGTACCGATGACATACTGAGCGCCTAGGCCATAAGCCTTGGCTTCATATTCCAGCGATTCGCCAGTTTCGCTATCTTTAGCGTGCAGGCCGTAGTTGTCGAGATCGTCGTAGACAGCTGCGAGAGAGAAGTTACCAATACTGTACTTCGCACCACCGAAGAATGAAGCGTTGGAGCCTTGGCTGGATACACCCGTCACGCCATGGTCAGCACCGAACTCTTCCTCGGCATCACCCTTGTACTGGGTACCGATGGCGAACTGCAGACCGCCCCAGACCGGAGACATATACTGGAACTTGTCGCCTTCGCGATCGACATCAACACCATCTGCCAGAGAACCGCCGTACAGGCCACCAAGGTCTGTTGAAGAGTCGGTCAGATCAAAATATTCGTTGTTGGAGATCGGATCCTGAATCCAGTCGTCGATCAGCGGATCCCAGGAACCCAGGCGTGCATCACCGAAGTTGCCTTTCAGACCCAGATAAGCTTGGTCGCCGTCGTCGAGGCCGCCATTGCTCTTCTCTTCGTCAGCCTGATGCTCGAACTCGGCTTTGAAGTAGCCGGTCAGGCCTGGGTTAATAATGTGCTGGCCAGAAAAGCCGATGGTCGAACCGTTATCGAAGACTTCGTCTTCCCAGTTCCCACGTTCGTTCTTGATATTCTTGTAAGCAATCTGGATGTTGCCGTAGATGTCGAGCTGCGTGCCGTCCTGGTTGTAGACAGTCGCTGCCTGGGCAGCGGCGGAGGCGCCCAGGGCACCAGCAATAGCAGTCGCTAAGAGCGTCTTTTTCATCGCGATAGGTTCCTTAACTAGCTTACTGTTCGATCGTGTCTGCAGATGCAGTCGGCTTCGGCACCTTCAACCAGCATCGTCATGCGAACGAATGACGGCTGCGGAACTCGGAAGCCTTGTTATTGTCCAATGCTCGCAAGGCAAACCTTATACCGGGCTCTAGTGGAACGCAACAAGAAAAAACACTGTTTTCGTTGCCCGGATGAGCCGCCCGTTTCCTTCCTTCTGCCATCGCGAGTTACCGCCCCAAGCGCGAAAAACCGGTGCCAGCAGCCGTTTCGCGGGTAGTTCGAGTAAAATATTTCGGTGGGAATTGGCAAGAGAATGCGCCAGAACGGACTGTCGGCAACCGCCCCGCTCGTCAGACCCAAGACCAAAGTTCAACGCGTTGACGCGTGCCAACGGATCTCCGGACCCGCTGATATTCTGACTTCACTCCTGCGAATGCTGACCATGCTTGGCCAGTAGTGCCCCGATCTTGCGGTCCAGTTTTTCCGATCGCTGCTGGGTCTCACGCATCTTCTGTTTCTTCTGCAGCGCCTCCAGTTGCCGCTTGGCGTGCTTGGCTTCTTCGTCAGTGACGGTCTCGCAGTCCTCTCCCGCCAGATCGACCCGCCGCGCGCCTTCTCGAACCGATTTCATGTAGCGCGGCAGATGTACATAGCAGGCCAGCGCCCGCCGGACCAATTTTTCCGGCCAGGGCTCGACCTCACAAAGATCGAGATGAATGCCGGTCTTGAGCGGTCGCGTGTGTCCTTTGAAAAACGCCTTGGGGTAGCGCTTGTACCATTGTGCGAGCAGCGTATGCGGAGACGGCGCATCATGCTCGGCGCCGAACGCCAGTGAACTTTGGGGAGGTTCGCCGCCCACCCCATCCGCAATGGTCTTGTCTGGAAGCGCTTCCTTCGATATCGCCGGGTTTGAATCGGCGTTGTCCCTACCTATGGCGTCCGAACTGACGGCGTCCGGACTGACTCCTCCGTCACGAATCGCCGGAGCCTGATTCACATCGCCGGTATGCGTTGATGGCGATTCTTTCAGCCAGTCCTTTTCAGACTGAGACGATACGCTGACTGCAGGGGCTTTCTCGTGGGATGAGGCGGAGGTCAGTCGCTGTAACGGGGAGACGGCATGTGCCTGACGACTCGGCTGCGCATCGGGGGCGCCATCCGGCTTCGGTCGGGGCCGCCTGAACGCCAGATTGCCCAGCCCCCGAGCACGTGTGCCTCCATCGGGGTCCTCGTTATGGTCCTGGCCCTTGACCATCAAAGGATCCAGCTCCGCCAGTGCAAGCAGTCGCTCCTTGAGGGCTCGATTCTCCGCCTCCAATGCCTTGTACCGCTCTTTCTCGGCTTCCAAAGCGGCTTGACCCGCTTCGACCTGGTGCTCGATGGCAGCCAGGAGCGCCTGTGTTCGATCCGTCAACACGGCACAACTCCTCTCAAGTCCTCTCAATCAACACCGGGACATGCTGGCGCTTATCCTGGCGTCAGCCGCTCGATCCCGCTCAGACGCACCATTCTTCGCCAACTCAGCCAGACTCGCGCGATCGACGATACTCGACGAAAGCGTAGCTCGGCTGGTCCGGCTGCGACGCCATCGTGACGCGTTCCACTTCGTCCCACTGCGAGCGTTCGAACGCCGGAAAGTAAGCGTCGCCTTCGATCTGGACATCGACCTCGGTGAGATGAAGCCTCGCGGCCCCGGCCAGTGCCTGCCGATAAATCTCTCCCCCGCCCATTACCATGATCTCATCGGCGGCGTCGATCAACGCCTGATGATCGGCGAGTTGCAGCGCCTCGTCCAACGAATGGCAGACCCGAATACCCTCATAATGGCGCTTGTGAAAATAATGCACATCGCGTGTGATCACGATATTGAGCCGTCCCGGTAGCGGCCGGCCGATCGATTCGAACGTCTTGCGCCCCATCACCAGCGGCTTGCCCAGCGTGATGGCTTTGAAACGCTTGAGATCTTCCGGCAGATACCACGGCAGGCGATTGCCCACGCCGATCACGCGATTACGTGACATTGCCGCAATCATGGCAACCGGCGTTTCCAGCGGCGAAGAAGGCGTCATGTTGGTCATACGGCGATCGGCGCCTTGATGGCAGGATGGGACTCATACCCCTCGATGGCGATGTCGTCGAAGCGGAAACCGAACAGATCATCGATCGCCGGATTCAGCTTCAGCGTCGGCAACGGCAACGGCTCGCGCGACAGCTGCAACCGCGCCTGCTCGAGATGATTGAGATAGAGATGCGCGTCGCCGAACGTGTGGACGAATTCGCCGGGCTCGAGACCGCAGACCTGCGCGATCATATGGGTCAACAGCGCATAGCTTGCGATGTTGAACGGCACACCGAGAAAGATATCGGCGCTGCGCTGATAGAGCTGGCAGGACAAACGGCCGTTGGCAACGTAAAACTGGAACAGCGCATGGCACGGGGGCAGCGCCATCTCGTCGACCAACGCGGGATTCCAGGCCGAAACGATATGTCGGCGAGAGTCCGGATTGCGCCGGATCTGCTCGACGAGTTTGGCGATCTGGTCGATATGCTCGCCCTCGGGGGTCGGCCAGCTGCGCCACTGATAGCCGTAGACCGGCCCCAGATCGCCGTTGGCGTCCGCCCACTCGTCCCAGATCGAGACGTTGTGCTCGTGCAGATAGGCGATATTGGTGTCGCCCCGCAGAAACCACAGCAGTTCATGAATGATCGAGCGCAGATGCAGTTTCTTAGTGGTGACCAGAGGGAACCCTTCGCGCAGATCGAAGCGCATCTGATGACCGAACACGCTGAGCGTACCGACGCCGGTGCGATCGGCTTTTTCAACGCCGCTGTCGAGCACGCGTTGCATCAAGTCGAGATAGGGCCGCATGGGCACGTTCCTTTCAATTATGTCGCTCGTCCAGAAAAACGAGCCAGTCGAAGTCTATTCTACCCCGCGCGACGGAAACACCAGCTGCGCCGGACATCCGCCGTGAGCGGAAGGGAGATTAGGGCGCGGCCTGTGAGGCGCGAGCGTCGTCGACGCCATTGTGCCGCGACCAGACGATCAGTGCGATACCGGCAAGGATCATTGGCAGCGACAGCAGCTGACCCATGGTCAGCCAGTCGAAGGCGATGAAGCCCAGCTGCGGGTCCGGGCGGCGGAAAAATTCCGAGAGGAAACGAAAAGCGCCGTAGCAGACCAGAAAGAGACCCGAGATGAAGCCACGCTGGCGCGGCTTCAGTGATGCCGTCCACAGCACCCCGAACAGCACGACGCCTTCCAGAAAGAACTGGTAGAGCGAGGACGGATGGCGCCCCTGCCCGCCCATTCCCGGAAAGACCAATGCCCAGGGCACATCCGTGACCCGCCCCGGCAACTCGTGATTGATGAAATTGCCGATGCGCCCGGCACCCAGCCCGATCGGGACCAGCGGCGCGATGAAATCCGTCAGCTGGAAAAACGCCAGACGATGCTTGCGCGCGAACAGCAGCGCCGCCAGCAGCACGCCCAGCAGACCACCATGGAAACTCATGCCGCCATCCCACACCTGGAAGATCCACAGCGGATTGTCCAGAAAGCGATCGAAACCGTAGAACAGCGCGTAACCGATTCGCCCGCCGAGCACGACACCCAGCGCGCCGTAGAACAGCATATCGCCGATATCATCGGGCTTGAGTCCCAGGCGATCGGCACGTCGTCGTCCCAACCACCAGGCGCCCACGAAGCCGATGACATACATCAATCCGTACCAGTGCACCTTGAGCGGGCCCAACGACACGGCCACCGGATCGATCTCGGGGTAAGCCAGCATGCTTTCTCCTTGGCTACGGGGTAGTCCAGATCGCCGGGTCAGCCAATGATCAGCTTGATTCCCACCACGATCAGCAGGAGGGCAAAGATACGTCGCAGCGTCCTGGCAGGCAATGCATGAGCCAATTTGACGCCTACCCGGGCCATCGGCACGCTGGTCACCATCAGACCGAGAAAGGCTGGCCACATCACGTAGCCGGTAGCACCGGCGGGCAATGTCATCTCGCCCCAGCCCACGATGACGTTGGTCACGGTGCCGATCAGCGCGATCGGCAAGCCAATCGCCGACGACGTACCTACCGCTTCCGTCATGCGACTGGTGAAGCGCGACAGCCAGGGCACCGACATCACGCCACCGCCGACGCCGAACAGCGTCGAGACGCCCCCGATGACCGCTCCGGCCAGGGTCATCGGCCAGCGCTGTGGCACCTGGCCCTGCGCAGCAGGCGGTCGCGACAGCAACATTCTCAGTGCCATCAGCACCGCAAAGACCCCAAACAATCGGGTCAGCGCATGCCCGGGCAGCGCCGAAGCTAACAGCACGCCGAGAATGCCGCCCACCAACAGCCCCGGAATCATCAGCCGCAGCCAGTCCTGACGCACGCTACCGCGCCGCCAGTGGCCCCAGGCCGAAGACGCGCCGGTGACCACGATCGTCGCCAGCGAAGTGCCGACCGCCAGGTGCGCGACAACCGCGGGGTCGAAACCCTGCGCCACGAAGGTGAAAACCAGGGCGGGCACGATGACGATGCCGCCACCGATACCGAACACTCCCGCCAGCAGGCCGGCGATGGCACCCACCAGCAGATAGATCACGACCGCGGTCAGCATCGAACGCTCTCCTTCCTCGCGAGGAAGCAATCGATCGAGCAAACTGGGAGAGTTACCGTCGACACTGCAACGGCCGGGGGGCGGGAAACGAGCATGAAGCGGTCCTGTAGAGAGCAAGACATAGGGTACGAACCAGGGTACGAACTAGCGTGCGAGCCTATGGCACGAGTCGGCGCGCGAGGCGCGTGCCAGTCGCTAGCGTGCTCATGTTACGCTGCCGCCGGAGTCGTGTCATGACGGCGACCGTTTCGCCTGACATCTCCTGTCCCTCCCCAGCTTCTTCCACTGGAGATCGTCACATGTGCCTGATCGTATTCGACTGGCAGCCGGACGCCGAAGTTAGCCTACGCCTCGCCGCCAATCGCGACGAGTTTCACCAGCGACCGACACGGGCACTGCACCGCTGGTCGGACGCCGAACTGATCGGCGGGCGTGACTTGCAGGCCGGCGGAACCTGGCTCGCGGCAACAGCGTCACGCGTGGCGGCACTGACTAACGTTCGAGAAAATCAGGCTAACGTTCGAGAAAACCAGGCCAACGTTCGAGAGGGTCTGACCAAGACGCCGCCAGGCGCGCCCAGCCGCGGTGAGCTGGTGCGCCAGGCGCTGACGGTCGACGATCCGGCCCGTTGGCTGGAAAACCTGGCCGCGCAAGGCGCCCGGCAATACGCCGGCTTCAACCTGCTGGTGATGGCGGGCGGGCGGCTCTGGGCGCTGCATCACAGCCGCCATGAGACGGTCTGCCGACGCCTGGATCCCGGCCTCCACGGGCTCTCCAACGCCAGCCTGGATACGCCTTGGCCCAAGCTCGTGCGGGCACGCGATGCGTTGCAGCAGGCGCTGAACACGCAGGATTGGCGAGCCGAGATGTGGAGATCGCTGCGCGATACCCGGCCCGCGCCGGACAGCGAACTGCCCGCTACCGGTATCGGTCGCGATCGAGAGCGGTTTCTTTCGCCCATGTTCATCGAGGGAGAGGAGTACGGTACCCGGGCAACCACGCTGGTAACGGTCTCAGCCGGGAACACCACCATGGAAGAGCAGCCATTCGGCCCCGGCGGCGTGCCCACCGGGGATATCGTCCGGCTGACGACGAACGCCGCGGATCAATCCTGAGGCGGCAGCAGGTGCCCGATCTGCCAATCGTTCAGTCGCTGGCGCAGGTGGGCTCTGACCACCGCCGTGGTGGGTAGCGAGAGCGTTTCCGATACCAGCGAACGCGCATCCCCGATGCTCACGCGCCGAATCGCCGCTCGTACCCGCGGCAGGCTGGGCGCGTTCATCGACAGTGCATCGAAGCCCATGCCCATCAACAGCAGCGCGCCGGAGGGATCACCGGCCAGCTCGCCGCAGACGGAGGCCGGCACGCCCAGCTGCCGACTCTCTTCGGCCAGGCGCGCCAGGGCGTTGAGTACCGCGGGATGGCAGGCATCGTAGAGGCCGGATACCCGCGCGTTGTTGCGATCGACCGCCAGCAGATACTGGGTCAGATCGTTGCTGCCTACCGAGAAGAAGTCGACACGATCCGCCAACGCCGCGAGCTGGTAGAGCGTTGCCGGCACTTCGATCATCACCCCGACCTTGGGCGAGGCGACTTCGATACCACTCTCGGCGAGTTCCTGGCGCGCCCGCGCCAGCAGACGAAGCGCCGTGTCCACTTCGTCGACACTGGTGATCATCGGCAACAGGATGCGCAGATTGTCCAGCTCGCGAGACGCCATCAGCATGGCCCGCATCTGGACCATCAGCACTTCAGGATGATCGAGTGTGACCCGGATTCCGCGCCAGCCGAGAAACGGATTGGCTTCGTTGATCGGGAAATAGGGTAGATCCTTGTCACCGCCAATATCGAGTGTGCGCATGACCACCGGCAGGGGCGCAAAACTGGCGAGCTGCTCGTGATAGAGCCGGGTCTGTTCCTGTTCGCTGGGGAAGCGCTCGTTCATCATGAACGGGACTTCCGTCCGATACAGTCCCACGCCGCTGACACGCGGCTTGAGCTGCGCCACGGCATCCACCGCCAACCCCGTATTGACCATCAACGGCATGTTGTAGCCGTCGGAGGTCTCGCTCGGCAAGTGCTGCTCATGTTCCAGCACCTCTGCCAGCGCCAGCTCCTCCTTGATCAAGCGTTCATAGCGCTTGGCCAGCTGGGCATCGGGACGCACGAACAGGCGTCCGCGGTGACCGTCGAGAATCGCCTTGGCACCGTTGATCCGCGGCAGCGGCAGGTCGACCATGCCCAGCACGGTCGGGATCCCCATCGCCCGCGCCAGAATGGCGACATGCGAATTGCTGGAGCCGCGGATCGACACCAGGGCGGCGAGCCGTCCCTTGGGCAGCTCACCCAGGGTTGCCGCGCTGATCTCGTCCCCCACCAGAATGGCGTTATCGGGATAGGTCGAGGGCGTCATCTCGTTGCCTTCCTGCAAGTGCGCCAGCACTCGACGTCCCAGATCGCGAATGTCGGTGGCACGCTCGCGAAGATAGCCGTCGTCGACCCGCTCCAGATACTGCGTGTGCCGGCGTACCACGTCGGCAAGCGCCCCCGGCGCCCACTGCCCTTCGCGAATGCGTTTCTCGACCTCGTTACCCAACGCCGCGTCCCCCAGCATCTGCTGGTAGACATCGAAGAGCGCCAGCTCCTGAGTGGAAATCCGGCTGGCGAGACGCGCCCCCGCCTTGCGAATGTCTTCACGGACGTGGGCCAGCGCGGCATGCAGGCGTGTGACCTCGGCGTCCGGGTCGGTCGGAATGAGGTCGGGAACACTATCCAGATCCGCCGGGGGCGCGATCACCACGATCTCACCGATGGCCATTCCGGGCGAAGCCGCCACTCCGGAAAACATCGCCTGGCCGTCGGGCTGAGCGCGGCGGTTGAGCGTGCCGGAGACCAGTGCATGGGCCAGCACGCCGGCCAGTTGCGCCGCCATGGTGACCAGAAACGCCTCGTCGCCTTCGTCGAAGCGGCGCTTCTCCTGCTGTTGAACCACCAGCACCCCCAGCATGCGCCGCTGATGGATGATCGGCACGCCCAGGAAACTGGAGAACCTCTCCTCCCCGGTCTCGACGAAATAGCGGAACTGCGGATGAGAGGGAGCATCCTCGAGGTTCAGCGCTTCCTCGCGCTGCCCGACGAGCCCGACCAACCCCTCGCCGAGACGCAGGGTCACCACACCCACCGCCTGCGTGCGCAGGCCGATGGTGTCCATCAGTACCAGTCGGTCGCGCTCGCGATCGAACAGGTAGATGGAGCAAACATCGGTGCGCATCGCTTTGCGGATGCGGCGAACCATGGTGGCCAGAGCGGCGTCCAGACTGCGAGCGCCGTTGACTTCCTGGACGATGCGGCGAAGGGTATCGAGCATGAGCCTTTTCTTGTGGGCGAGGAGATCCTCGTGATGGCATCGAGTGGGTGGCCGGGCCGACCCGAAACCGGCCCATGGACCGGTTTCGGATCAGGCGGCAAAGCCCGCGTTTATTGGCGACCCTTCAGTTTGCGCTCCTTCAGTTTGCGCTCCTTCAACTGGTGACCCTTTCAGTTGGCGACCCTACAGCCCGGCCTTTTTTATTGAAGACCGACTCTTTGAAGACCGACTCTCCAGAACGGGTTCGAGACCGGGTGGCTCCTTCGGCGATTCACAACCGCGCCATTTCCTCCAGCGAAAGACGATGAAAATCGGGTGCCAACTCTCGCAGCGCGCGCCGATAGACCTCGCGCTTGAACGAGACGACCTGCCCCAGAGGATACCAGTAACTCACCCACCGCCAGCCATCGAATTCCGGCTTGGGCGTACTATCGACACAAACCCGACTGTCGTGGCAGCGAATTTTCAGTAAAAACCACTTCTGCTTCTGGCCGATACACAGCGGTTTCGAATGCATCCGGACCATGCGCCGGGGGAGACGGTAACGTAGCCATCCTCGCGTACAGGCCACCACATCGACATCCTGGGATGTCAGCCCAATTTCTTCCTCGAGTTCACGGAAGAGAGCCTGATGGGGTGTTTCGCAGGCATTGATGCCTCCCTGTGGAAATTGCCACGCTTCCTGACCCGCCCGACGCGCCCAAAGCAGCTGGCCGTCACAGTTGGCAATGATGATGCCAACGTTCGGCCGAAAGCCATCGGCGTCTATCACAGCGTTCACCTTAGCTCAATCGTCGTTGGGATCATTCTTCCACAAAGCGAGAAAGGGCATCAATACACCTTAAGCCCACCAGCCGTAAAACCTTGAAATAACATCGTTAGCGAGCAGCGACATGGGCAACATGAGAGGAATTTGCAATACTGGCGATACTCTTTCGCACGGCCCGGCCGCCGCTACCACCCCTGACACACGACAACGGGAGTCCCTCTTGAGCCTGGCGATCTTCGATCTCGACAACACCCTGCTGAGCTGCGACAGCGATCATGCCTGGGGCGAATTCCTGATAGAACAGGGCGCCGTGGACGAGGACGCCTATCGGCGCGCCAACGATCAGTATCTTCGCGACTATCAGGCGGGCCAGCTGGACATCATGGCGTACCTGTCGATGGCGCTGAAACCGCTGAGCGAGCACAGCGAAGAACAGCTCGACGCCTGGCACCGACAGTTCATGGCCAGCAAGATCGAACCCCACATCCTGGCAAAAGGCGAAGCGCTGCTGGAATGGCATCGCCAACGTGGCGATTTCCTGTTGATCGTCACCGCCACCAACCGCTTCGTCACCGGCCCGATCGCCCGGCGCCTGGGGGTCGACGATCTCATCGCGATCGAGGTGGAACGTGAAGGCGGCCGCTATACCGGTCGAGTCGAGGGCATTCCCAGCTACCGTGAAGGCAAGGTCACCCGCGTTCGGGAGTGGCTCGAGTCCCGACCCACGCTGACCCTGGACGACGCCTGGTTCTACAGTGACTCGATCAATGACCGTTATCTGCTCGAGGAAGTCGCCACGCCGGTGGCGGTCGACCCCGATGACCAACTCAGAGCGCTGGCCCAGGAGCGGAGCTGGCAGGTGCTGTCCCTGCGCTAGACATCGGCATCATCCGCGCCGGGCGCTCCAGCGGCAGGCCAGAACGCATGAAGCCCCGGCAATGGCCGGGGCTTCATAACGATTCGACAGCAGGAAAAGAAAGCAGCAGAACGAAAGCGGGTCGATAACGGCGAGCAGAAAGATCCGCTCAGATGTTCCGCTCAGTCGGTCCGGACGGACTGGTCGTCCGCCGCCTGGCGTGCCGCCACGGTCGGCGCGTGTACCGCATGCAGACGACTGATCAGCTGATCCTCGAGAAGGAATCGTTCCGTCATCGTCGCACCCAGCTTCTCGAGCCAGCCGGGAAGACGATCGGTGTAGCGCTGGCAGCGTGATGGCGTGGCATATTCGGCATCGAAATCCAGCACCAGCTGCGTCGAGGCGTCGACTCGCGCCAGCAGCTTGTCGGCCACCGTCAGCGCCTCGCGATCCTCGAACGCCTTGGCTTCTTCGCGAAGCTGGGGATAGATCTCGAAGTGTCCGGCGCTGATGTAGTCCATCAGCGCTTCACTGAACGCGTCGATCCGAGGTTTGGACACCGCCGTGACATCGGCATCGCAGAACTCGCGAAGGTCGACCAGCGTCACCAGCATGTCGTAGCGCTGTTCCAGCCAGCGATCGATCAGCGCGTGGACGCCTCCCCAGCGCTCCTGCGCGGTCTTGCAATCTTCCAGCATGATCAGCCTCTCCCTGGTCCCGCGTGAAACTCGTCGCCGGCCGTCCGGCACAACGCCGACCCTGTTTCAGGACGCCTGCCCCATCGGTTCGCGAACCGTTTTGCCACTGTAGCGCACTCGGGACACGATCATCATCACCGGAATGATGGCCATGACGACGAAGCCCAGCAGCGTCCACTGCGGCAGCGTGACACCCCAGAACACGCCCTCCACGACCGCGCACTCGCCGGAACCGTGCAGTACGCGGGCCATCACGTCCCACAGCGGCAGCATGTCCATCATGTAGTCTAAGCCAGGCCCACAGCTAGGCACACTATCCGGAGGTAGGGTCTGCAACCACACATGTCGGCCAGCGACGACGATGCCGCCGAGTACCGCGATCAACGAGAGCACGGCGTAGACCAGACCGCCACCGCGCCCGGGATTGTGGATCGCGCCGATCAGGAAGACGATGCCCGCCGATATCACGGCGACGCGCTGAAAGATGCATAGCGGGCATGGCTCGAGGCCGATGCCGTATTGCAGGAAGAGCGCGACGGCCATCATGAAACAGCACATCAACAGGCCCAGCACACACCATCGGCGAGTGCTAGCCTGCGCCACCCAATGCTCGATTTTCATGTCCTACCCCAATCCATGCCGAATGGCTCGACGTTGACGGCTCACTCCGCAGCAGCCGGCCTCGAATACCGAACTCGACGCCGGGCTTGACGACTGCCGTCGAGCGCGATGAGTTCACTGACTTACGGGTTCACAGACTCACGCTGCGGAACGAGGTTCCCTCGCCCGTTGGAAATAGTCGGCGATGAACTGCGCGAACGAGAGGTGATCCTCGGCCTCGATGTCATGCTGCTGTTGATGCGACGTCTCGACCAGCTGCGCAAACAGCGAGGCGCGCGCCTCGTCCATCGGCGTCGAGCGCCACTCCTCGCCCTGCGACTTGGCCAGATCGGTCACCAGATCGGCCCATTCACCGCCATGCGCTTCCAGCGCCCGCAGCATCCGGGCAGATGGTGTCAGCTCGGGATCATCCAGACGCGGGGCGATCGCGGTGATGGCGGCGACATGGAGGTCATCGCCTTCGATCGCATCAAGCAGCTCGGCGACCTGGCGCAGCCCTTCGATGATCTCGTGCCCGCGGGTGCGCAGTGGCACACGACGTTCACCGATCTGGAGCTCGAGCTCCGGATCGCGCCCCCGCTCGACCACCAGCCGACGATTGTCGTCGAGGCGATCGCATTCTTCATCCGGAATCCACGGGCTCTCGGAGAGCAGGCACCACAGCAGGAAGGTATCCATGAAACGCATCTGCGGCTCATCGATGCCCAGCGGCAGAAACGGGTTCAGATCGAGACAGCGCACCTCGATATATTCGACGCCGCGCGCCTCGAGGGCCTGCGTCGGCGTCTCGCCGGAACGCGCCACACGCTTGGGCCGGATGTCGCTGTAGTATTCGTTCTCGATCTGCAGAATATTGGCACTCAGCTGACGCCAGTCGCCGTCGACCTCGACGCCGATGCGACGATAATCGGGCCACTCGGCGGAAATCGCATGGCGCAGGGTACCCACGTAGTTGGAGAGCGAGTTGAAGCATATCTTCAACTGCTCCTGCACCTTGTTCTGATAGCCCAGATCGGACATGCGCAGACTGGTCGCGTAGGGCGCGTAAAGCGTTTCCTTGCCCAGCGACTGGAGCTTGTCGCAGCGATTGTCGCCACCATCCTTGCCCAGAAAACTGCGATCCAGCGCCGGAGATGCTCCGAACAGATAAAGCAGCAACCAGCTGTTGCGGCGGAAATTGCGGATCAGGTCGAAGTAGCGTGTCGAGCGATAACCCTGCAGCGATTCGTCCTGGCGTCCCTCCAGCTCCTGCAGCAGCGGCCAGATATCATCCGGCAGCGACACGTTGTAGTGAATCCCCGCAATCGACTGCATGATCCGGCCGTAACGCGCATCGAGTCCCTTGCGGTAGACGTGCTTCATGGTGCCGACGTTGGAGGTGCCGTAGTCGGCAAGGGGGATGCTGTCGTTGCCGTCGAGGCGCGCCGGCATGCTGGCCGGCCACAGCCACTCGTCCTTTCCGTCGAGCTGGCGATAGGTGAAACGAACCAGGTCTCCGAGAAACGACAGCGCATCGCCGGGACGACAGTAGACCGGCGTGATGTACTCGAGCAACGCTTCGGAGTAATCGGTCGTGATATGCGGGTGGGTCAGCTTGGAGCCCAGGGCGTGCGGATGGGCGGTCTGCACGATGGCGCCCTTCGGGTCGACACGCA
Source organism: Salinicola sp. V024 (assembly GCF_052645315.1). NCBI lineage: Bacteria > Pseudomonadati > Pseudomonadota > Gammaproteobacteria > Oceanospirillales > Halomonadaceae > Salinicola > Salinicola sp. V024. The sequence continues at coordinate 207,591 of NZ_JBQXYB010000001.1, read as the reverse complement.
GCCCCTCCTTCTCGATGCCTCGCCGCAGACGGCCAAGCAATCCCTTCTGGGCCGGCGCCATCAGATGGCCGACATTCTTGGCGAGTTGATCAGACACGCTCAACACCTTATCTCATGGGGAGAGTTACGCTCTCCCGTTTTGTCCGTGCGTCGACGGCGCCAGCAGAAGTCATTTTCCGCCGGCCCCGCCTCGGGCCAACCTCCATTATGGAGTCGACGCCGACGCTTTCAAGGCTAACGATTTCGACGAGCCTCAACTCCCGCTCGTTTTCAGGTTCGCCGCTGCGCCTTGCGTAACGCCTCGGCCATCGCTCCCGAGGGCGGCGCGGCCTGACGATCACTGCCCTGGCGCGAGGGCTGATGCCCGCGATTCGCGTTGCCGTGACGGGATTTTCCCCCGTCGGTGCGACGCTCGCCAGCGCCCTTTCTGTCATCAGCGCCCTTCTTCTCGCCGGGCGTGTCGCCGAGTCGCATCGTCAAGCCGATGCGCTGACGCGGCACATCGATCTCCATCACCTTGACCTTGACGATGTCGCCCGCCTTGACCACCTGACGCGGATCATCGACGAACTTGTCAGCCAGTGCGGAAATATGCACGAGTCCATCCTGATGCACGCCGATATCGACGAAGGCGCCGAAATGGGTCACGTTGGTGACTGCGCCCTCCAGCAGCATGCCGGGTTCCAGGTCGCCGATTTTCTCGACGCCCTCGCGGAACGTCGCCGCCTTGAACTCGGGCCGCGGGTCACGTCCGGGCTTGTCCAGCTCGGCCAGAATATCGATCACCGTCGGCAACCCGAACGCCTTGTCACCCTCTGGCGCGTCATCGACATAGTCCGACGGCTTGAGCGACTTGAGATAGCGGCTGTCCCCGATCAGCCCGCGCAGTTCGCGGCCGTTGCGCTCGGCGATGCGCGCCACCAGCGGATAGGCCTCCGGGTGAACGGCGCTGGCATCGAGCGGATTCGCGCCGTTCATGATGCGCAGGAAGCCGGCGCACTGCTCGAAGGTCTTGGGCCCCAGCCGGTCGACATCGAGCAGCTCCTTGCGAGTCCGAAAGGGTCCTTCGCGATCCCGCCGCGCGACGATATTGTCGGCCAGCATCGTGCTCAGGCCGGAGACCCGAGCCAGCAGCGCGCTGGAGGCCGTGTTGAGATCCACGCCCACGGCGTTGACGCAATCCTCGACCACGGCTTCGAGACTGCGGGATAGATTCACCTGGGAGACATCGTGCTGGTACTGACCCACGCCGATCGACTTGGGGTCGATCTTGACCAGTTCGGCCTGCGGGTCCTGAAGGCGCCGGGCGATCGATACTGCCCCGCGAATCGAGACGTCGAGATTGGGAAATTCCCTGGCTGCCAGCGCGGATGCGGAGTAGACCGAGGCGCCGGCCTCGCTGACCATCACCTTGGCGAGCTGACGTGGCGCCACCCGCTTGACCAACTCGGCGGCGAGCCTGTCGGTTTCACGGCTGGCCGTGCCGTTGCCGATCGCCACCAGCGTCACCTCGTGCCGCTCGACCAGCTTGACCAGCGTGGCCAGCGCCTCGTCCCAGCGCTTCTGCGGCGCGTGCGGGTAGATCGTCGCGTGCTCGAGAAAACGCCCGGTCGCATCGACCACGGCGACCTTGCAGCCGGTGCGCAAGCCGGGATCGAGCCCCAGTGTCGCTTGCGGCCCGGCCGGCGCCGCCAGCAACAGGTCCTTGAGATTGGCAGCAAAGACGTCGATCGCCTCCTGCTCGGCACGCTCACGGAGCCGCCCCATCAGCTCGGTCTCCAGATGGGTGTAGAGCTTCACCCGCCAGCTCCAGCGAACCACCTCTTTCAGCCAGCGAGAGGCCGGCTGTTCGGCGCCGAGACCGATGCCCACGTGGCGCGCGATCGCCACCTCGGCCGGATGAATCGGGGCGTCGTCTTCGCCGGCCATGGCCAGCGCCAGCGACAGCACGCCCTCCTTGCGTCCACGAAACATCGCCAGCGCCCGGTGAGACGGGGTCTTGGCCAGGCCCTCGTCATGCTCGAAGTAGTCGGAGAACTTGGCACCTTCCGCCTCCTTGCCCTTGACCACACGGGCGCGAAGCTGGCCGTCTTCCCACAGTCGTTCACGCAGACGGCCGACCAGCTCGGCTTCTTCGCTGAAGCGTTCCATCAGGATCTGCTTGGCACCGTCCAGCGCAGCCTTGGCATCCTCGACACCACGGCTTTCGCCGGTGGCACTGTCGATGAATGCAGCCGCCTCGCGTTCGGGGTCTAGACTCGGGTCGGCCAGCAGGTGATCCGCCAACGGCTCGAGCCCGGCTTCCCGGGCGATCTGCGCCTTGGTGCGACGCTTCTTGCGATAAGGCAGGTAGAGATCTTCCAGCCGCTGCTTGGTCGTTGCCTTGTCGAGATCGGCGCGCAGCGCAGGCGTCATCTGGCCCTGCTCTTCGATCGCTTGCACGATCGCCTCGCGGCGCTCTTCCATCTCGCGCAGATAGCCGAGGCGCTCTTCCAGCGTGCGCAACTGGGTATCGTCCAGGCCGCCGGTGACTTCCTTGCGGTAGCGGGCGACGAAGGGAACGGTGGCGCCGCCATCCAGCAGCTCGACAGCGGCAGCGATCTGATTGGCGCGGACACCGAGCTCGTCGGCGATCAGCGCAATGATTGCGGTTTGGGTGTTGGACATGAAAACCATCGCGATGGGTAGGATCGCGCCACGTTAGCACACAGCCGAGAGCGGCTCACACCTCGAAGACGGTGAAGTGTCGGAAAGCAAACGGGGATGGCCCATGGCCATCCCCGTCATGCGTGGGCGACGTTCAGCGCCGGGATTGTCGATAAAGCACCGCACGGATCTTTTTCGTGAGAGCCGGGGTGAGGCAGTAATGGCCAGCGCGCTTCTTCAGGCGCTAGAGCACCTGCGGGCCGGCCGCCAGGATCTCCGCGTCGATGTCGTCGAACTTGGCGAAGTTGCCGGTGAACTTGGCAATCAACGCATTCATCTGCTCACGGTAGGCGTCCCGATCGCCCCACGCCTCGCGCGGGTCGAGCAGCTTGGCGTCGACCCCGTCCACCGCGACCGGGACGTCGAGGTTGAGCCCCTCGATATGACGCGTTTCGACGTTCTTCAGATCGCCTTCCTGGATGGCGCGGACGATGGCACGGGTCGTGGGGATGCTGAAACGGCTGCCGCCCTTGCCGTAGGCACCACCGCTCCAGCCGGTGTTGACCAGATAGACCCGGGATTCGAACGCCTCGATACGCTTGATCAACAGCTCGGCATACTCGTGCGCCGGGCGAGGGAAGAACGGCGCGCCGAAGCAGGTCGAGAACGTCGCTTCCAGGCCGCTGGTAGACCCCATTTCGGTGGAGCCGACCTTGGCCGTATAGCCGGACAGAAAATGGTAGGCCGCCGCTTCCTTGGAAAGCAGCGATACCGGCGGCAGTACGCCGCTCATGTCACAGGTGAGAAAGATGATCGCGCTCGGCTCGCCGCTACGGTTATCCTCGATACGCTTCTCGACGAACTCCAGCGGGTAGCCCGCGCGACCGTTCTGGGTCAGGCTATCGTCGGTGAAATCGGGAACCCGAGCTTTATCCAGCACCACGTTTTCCAGCACGGTTCCGAAGCGAATCGCGTCCCAAATGATCGGTTCGTTCTTGCGCGACAGATCAATAGTCTTGGCGTAGCACCCGCCTTCGAAGTTGAAGACCGTACCCTCGCCCCAACCGTGCTCGTCGTCGCCGATGAGGTAACGGTCCGGATCTGCCGACAGGGTCGTCTTGCCGGTACCGGAAAGCCCGAAGAACAGTGTGGTCTCGCCGTCTTCGCCGACGTTGGCGCTGCAGTGCATCGGCAGCACGTCCTTCTCCGGCAACAGGAAGTTCTGTACCGAGAACATCGCCTTCTTCATCTCGCCCGCGTAGCGCATGCCGGCCAGCAGCACCCGGCGACGGGCGAAATTGATCATCACGGTGCTCTCCGAGCGGGTGCCGTCACGCTGGGGAGCGCAGACGAACTTGGGTGCGCTCAGCACCGTCCATTCGCTCTTGTCCTTCGGATTCCAGTTATCGGGACGCACGAAAAGATTACGCCCGTAGAGGCTATGCCAGGCCTGTTCCGTGACCACGCGAATTGGCAGGTAGTACTCCGGATCGGCGCCGACATGCAGCTCGGAGACGAAAGTGTCACCACCGACCAGATAATCTTCCACTCGCTCCCAAAGCGCATCGAACACGTTGGGTTCGATCGGTCGGTTGACCTGCCCCCAGTCGATCAGATCCGACGTCGAGGGCTCCTCGACGATGAAGCGATCCAGCGTAGAGCGCCCGGTACGCTCCCCCGTCTCGACCACCAGTGCACCGTTGGCAGACAGCACGCCTTCACCTCGCGCGAGGGCATATTCGACCAGCTCGGCCGTGGTCAAATTGGTGTGCGCTTTCGCGGGGCGGGAATCGCCAGCAGCCGGGGCGGTGGCTTGAGAGGTGGTCATTGTCCAGTCCTGGGCTCGAGGGCCTCTGTTCCGTGTCGTTTCACAGCGTTATAGACCCGCCACCCCGATGCCACCGCTCTGGTGGAACCGGTGACTTCGACACCTGGCGGGCGAAAAAGGATCGCCATTATGGCAAAAAGCGACCAGCGCGCAAACGCTGGCCGCCCGATGTCAATTCGGCTTTGATCAAAGCGCCGCCCGGCAAGCATGCCGAGCGCGGCGCACGCCCTAGTGTACGGTCGGCGATGGCGCCTGAGGCGAGTCGATGATCGCTTCGATTTCCGCCGCACTAAAATGGTACTGGGTATGACAAAAATGGCACTGGGTATCGATGGCCTTCTGTTCATCGAGTATCTCGCGCAGCTCATCGGCGCCGAAGGTGTGCAGGGCGTTGGCGATCCGCTCGCGCGAGCAGGTGCAACCGAATGCCAGCGCCTTGGGCGTGAAGACACGCGTGGTCTCTTCGTGAAACAGCCGATGCAGCACGTCCTGCGCCGGCAGCGTCAGCATTTCCTCGTCGGTGATCGTCGCCGCCAGGTGCACCACCCGATCCCAGGCATCCGGGTCCTTGTTCGAGTGATCGTCCGGCAGCTGCTGCAACAGCAGCCCAGCACTGCGCTGGCCGTCGGCGCTCAGCCAAAGCCGCGTGGCTAACTGCTCCGACTGGGCAAAGTACGCTTCCAGACACGCCGCGAGCTGGTCGTGTTCCAGCGCCACGATCCCCTGATAGCGATTGCCCTCGGCGGGGTCGAGCGTGATCACGATCTGACCGTCACCGACCAGCTGGCGCAGCGTGGCATTGTCGGCGAAGACCTGCTCATCATCGTAACGCGCAATGGCCCGCAGCTGCCCGCCCGGGCTGGACTCGGCCATCAATACATCGACGCCCTGCTTGCCCCGGACCTCCACGCTCACGGTGCCGTCGAGCTTGACGGTTTCGGTCAGCAGCGCGACCGCGCTCAACAGCTCACCCAGCTGCTGGCGAATGGGCTCGGGGTACGCCTGACGCTCGAGAACTTCGCGGTAGGCCGTCTCCAGTTGCACGATCTCGCCGCGCACATTGGTGTCGTCGAATAGAAAGCGTTGGATTTCGTCGTTCATGACTCATATCTCTTCAGACGCTGGGTCCGGACGATATTGCGTCAACGACGCGTCTCATCGATACGGAACCAGCGATGGCAGGTAGGCCGGCGGCGCTGACGCAATTCGCGAACCCGACGGTCAGTCGTCGGTAGGCTGGCGCTGAAAGCGATGAATGTCGCGACGCTGGCGCTTGTCCGGGCGTTTGATCGGTGGCTGCATCATCTGATTGGCCAGCTTGCGCTGGTGGGCTTCACGTTCGCGGCGGTCGATGCTCTCCGGCGTCTCGGCATAGAGCTGCTGAGCTTCCGGCGCACCGCGTCGTTGTCCCGACAGCGCGACGACCTCGACGGTCGCATTATCCCAACCCTGGGGCACTTCGATCAGGGCGCCGATCTCGACATTGCGGCTGGTCTTGACGCGGCTGCCGTTGTAACGAACCTTGCCGCCTTCGATGGCTTTCTTGGCCAGTTGACGCGTCTTGAAGAATCGCGCCGCCCATAGCCATTTATCGATACGTACCGTTTCACTCATGGGCTTATCATCATGGTTCTGTCACCTCGACCGCTCTAGATGGGGGCCGCTGGCCGCTGCTTCAACCCGCGCTTCAACTCGATGCGCCGGGCAACAGTGAGGCGAAACGATCGACAACGGTAAACGTCGGGTGCGGTCTGTCGGCCTTCTGGCTATCCGGCTTGAGAATGCCCAGCAAATGGCCCATGCCGTAGTGCCGAGCGCACTCCAGCACATCGGTATTGTCATCGATGAACAGACTGCGGGCCGGGTCGAACGGGTGCAGCGTCTGCATCGCCTCCCAGAAGGCGGGCTGCTCCTTGGGCGCCCCGACGTCCGCCGACGACACGATGCGATCGACATAGCGGTCCAGGCCGGTCAGCGGGAGCTTGAGCCCGAGACTCTCGCGGTCGGCGTTGGTCGCGAGCACGACTTCGACCGGCGCCGCCGCTAGCCATTCCATGAATGCCAGCGCGTCGGCGCGCCACCCGATCAGGTGCGCGACTTCGCGCTTGAGCGCCACGATATCCACCGAAAGCTCTCGGCTCCAGTGCGCCAGACTGTACCAGTCCAGCGTCCCGCGGGCATCGAGGATGCGTGCCTCCAGCGCGGTACGATGCGAGTCGTCGAGGCGGTGCAGTTCCACGTAGCGACGCGGCAGGTGCTCAAGCCAGAAGTGGCTGTCGAAGTGGAGATCGAGCAGCGTACCGTCCATATCCAGGAAAACGGTGTCGATAGTGTTCCAGTCGATCATCAGGCGACATCTCGGCAATCGGGCGGGATAAAACGTCCCGCAGGGACGCCACCCTCGCCTTCCGGGCGTTGAATGGGTATTTCCCACACGAGCAAGCGTCGATTATTGTACCTAAAGCAACCCGCCCGATGCACGGAGGCCGCATGGCGCCGACAGACTCTTCCTCGCCCCCCTCGATCAAGCCGTCGATTCTCGAGCGGCGCAACGTCGCCCAGAGCGAACTCTTCGCCATCGAGTCGCTCGATTTGCGCTTTGCCAATGGCGCGGAGCGCACTTTCGAACGATTGAAAGGCAAAGGGCGGGGAGCGGTAATGCTGGTGGCGATGCCGGATCCGGATCATGTCCTGCTGATCCGCGAGTATGCTGCCGGTTTCGATGAATATACGTTGACGCTTCCCAAGGGGCTGGTCGATCCGGGCGAAGACATCGTCACGGCAGCCAATCGCGAACTGATGGAGGAGTGCGGCTTCGGCGCCCATCGCATCGAGCCGCTGGTCGAGCTATCGCTGGCTCCCAACTACATGAATCACCGCATCCAGGTGATGTTGGCAAGCGATCTCTACGAAAAGCGTCTCGAAGGGGACGAACCCGAGCCGTTGATCGTCGAAACCCACGCCATCGACGATATCACCGGGCTGCTGGCTCGCGACGACTTTCATGAGGGCCGCGCCATTGCCGCCCTGTTCATTGCTCGCGAAAAACTGCGTGGGGAGCGAGAATCCGAGAGCTGGTGGTAAGGCGCTCGTCTCCACTCATCTTGTCACCGCCCTTCTTGTTACAGCCCCCGTAACGACGAACGCCCCGCTTAGCGGGGCGTTCGTGAACAGTAAACTAGGGAACTGCTGCGAGCATTACCTAGTCAACAACGCTTGATCATCAGCGCTAGACGATCAGTTGGGATCGACGTCCTGCGCGGAATCGACGCCGTGGTTGTTTTCCATATCGTCCTGCATCTTGCCCTTGGCGGCGGACTTGTCCTGAGCCGTCGGGCCGTCGGCCTTGAGGCTGCCCGGCTGGGTATTGGCAGAACCGGTCTGCGCATTGTCAGTATCCGGCAGGCTGTTCTCGGACGGCAATGAGCCAGTGCTTTCTCCAGCTGCCGTGGCACCTTGAGCCTTGGTCGGCGCAGAGCCACCGGACTGTGTGTTGGCAGACCCGGTCTCGGGGCTGACGTCGGGCGCCTGATCCTGGGCAAAAGCACCCGCGGTCGGCAGTGCGATCAGTGCGGCAAAAATGGCGGCGTTGAGCTTTTTCATGGGAATCCTCCGTAATTCATCCTGAAGTAGTGCCCGTCCAGCGACTGGAGGTGGGTGGTAATCCGCTGATCCAGACGCTTGCACTACTGACGACTGCTAGTGCTACTGGTACTGCCTTGCCGAAACAAGTTATACAAAACTTAGTCATAAAACCGCGACTTGGCAAATTTCGTTTTATCGCTTCTCGGCGTCATAGCATTCGATGAAGCGACGCGCCGCCGGCGACAACTCCCTGTCCCGCCGCCACAGCAACTCGAAGGCAGGATTGGGCGTGCGAAACCGGTAATTCACTCGTGCCACCCGCCCTCGCCCCACCTGTTCGCGAGCGATTCCCTCAGGCAGCAGTGCCAGTACGCCGGAGTCACGTTCCAGCATTGCCAGGATGGCGTAGGTCGATGAAATTTCGATCGAATGCACCGACTGCGACAGGCCGGCAGCGACGAACTCCTGCTCCAGCATCCGCGGCATGCTCACGGGGTAGACGATCCAGGCCTGCCGGGCCAGCGTGGTGAAATCCGGCTCTTCGATCGCGGCTAGCGCATGATGCGGATTGGCCACGACCCACAGCGGTTCGGGGAAATTGCCATGACTATGGTAGTCACCGGGGCGGCGACCGAAGTTGGAACGGCATAGCGCGACATCGATACGGCCCTGATCGAGCAGACGCAGCAGCCCTGTGCTGGTGTCCTCGATAACCTGCAGCGACAGCGAAGGCTGTTCGGCACGCACCTTGACGATGGCTTCGACGATCGTCGCGATGGCGCCCATGGTGCCGCCGACCGCCAGATGCCCTCCGTAACCCTGCTGAATGCCGATCATCTCCTCGCGCAGATGCGCCACATCGGTCTGGATCAGCCTGGCATAGCGCACCACGCAGCGTCCCAGATCGTTGGTCTCCAGTCCGCGTGCACTCCGTGCGAACAGCGCCCCGCCCAGAGTCGATTCGATCTCGTTGAGCGCTCGCGTCGCACCAGGTTGGGAAATGCCTACCTGCTCGGCCGCCTTGTGGATGGATCCACATTCGTCGAGCGCCATCAACAGCCGCAGCTGGCGCAGACGGAGGCGCGACATCAACGTTTCCAACGTCGGGGGCATCGATGAAATCCCTTTATGGCGGGGCCGAGTGGTCAAGGCTTTCGATGAATCAAGACTTTCGATGGATCAAGACTTTAGAGGAATGCACGCAAGTTATCACTCGATCAGCAACTCTCAGTAGTGGAAAGCACGTCGAAAGGATACCGTGTCGCCAGCCGCAAAAATCATGATAAATATCTGATTAAAAAAGAATTTAAACCAAAAGTCGCATAGACCAAAGTGGCAGCCGCAGCCGAGGAGCCAAGCCATGGCACTGATCGAACATACCACCGAGGCACCCGCCTCGGTCATCCGATTGCATGAGCGCGACGATGTCGTCATCGCCCGTGTGCCGTTACCCAAAGACACCGAGGTGATGCCGGGCATCGTTCTGACGAGCGCCGTGCCGGCCGCCCACAAGATCGCGCTGCGCTCGCTTCAGACGGGCGACATGATTCGCCGCTACGGCCAGATCATCGGTCGTGCTACTCGACCCATCGCCGCCGGCGATCATGTTCACGTTCACAATCTCGGCATCGGCGATCTGGAAGGCGCCGGCCACGAGCAGGGCTATTCGAAGGACTATGCCATCGGCACCGAAATCAATCCGGTCGAGCCAGTCACCCCCGCCGCCACTTTCATGGGCATTCCGCGAGCGGACGGGCGCGTCGCGACCCGCAATTACATCGGCATTCTCACGTCGGTCAACTGCTCCGCCACGGTGGCTCATGCCATCGCCGACCATTTCCGCCGCGACGTTCATCCCGAGGCGCTGGCGCCCTACCCTAACGTGGATGGTGTGGTCGCCCTGACTCATGGCGTCGGCTGTGCGGTGGCCGCGGATGGCGAAGCGCTGGAGATGCTGCGCCGTACGCTTGCCGGCTACGCGCGCCACGCCAATTTCGCCGCCGTCCTGGTGATCGGACTGGGCTGCGAGACCAATCAGATCGATGCGCTGATCGAATCCCAGGGTCTGAAACCGGGACCCAAGCTGCATCCCTTCACCATCCAGCAGATCGGCGGCACCACCAAAGCCATCGCCGAGGGCATTCATCACATCAAGCAGTTGCTGAGAGAAGCGAACGAGGTCGAACGCACGCCGTGTTCGGCGGAGCATCTGCGCGTCGCCCTGCAGTGCGGCGGATCCGACGGTTACTCCGGCATCACCGCCAACCCGGCTCTGGGCGCCGCCGTCGATCGCCTCATCGCCCACGGCGGTAGTGCCGTGCTCGCCGAAACACCGGAAGTCTATGGCGCCGAACACCTGCTGACACGACGAGCAGTCAGCCCTGCGGTTGCTCACAAGCTGATCGCACGCATTCACTGGTGGGAGGAGTTCTGCCGGGTTCGCGGGGCCTCGCTCGACAACAACCCCTCGGCCGGCAACAAGGCCGGCGGGTTGACCACGATCCTCGAGAAATCGCTGGGCGCCGTCGCCAAGGCGGGCACCACGCCGCTGGTCGAAGTTCTCGAATATGCCGAGCCGATGCGCGAACGAGGTCTGGCGTTCATGGACTCCCCCGGATTCGATCCCGTCTCCGTCACCGGCCAGGTCGCCAGCGGCTGCAACCTGATCGCCTTCACGACCGGCCGTGGCAGCGCGTTTGGCTGTGCCCCGGTCCCTTCGATGAAACTCTCGACCAACAGCGCCCTATGGCATCACCAGTCGGACGACATGGATATCAACTGCGGCGCCCTGCTCGACGGCGACATCGAATTCGAGCAGCTCGGCGAACAGATCTTTCAGCGCTTTCTGACCCTGGCTTCCGGCGAACGCAGCCGCAGCGAACGTCACGGCTACGGCCAGCAGGAGTTCGTGCCCTGGCAGATCGGTGTCATCACCTGAGCGCTCCACACTCCTGAGCTCATTCAATATCCATCCACATAGCTCAACTCTTGCACAGCGCCGTCGCTGACGGTGCTTCCCCTAGCTCTGGCATGGAGACGATCACATGTCGATTCCCGCGTCACGCATACCCATCTACGACACCCTCAACCGCATCCCCGGCGGCCTGATGATCGTGCCACTGATTCTCGGCTCGATTGTCGGCACTTTGGCGCCGGCGGCGCTGGAAATCGGTAGCTTCACGACCGCGCTGTTCAAGGACGGCGCCATGGCCTTCATGGGTCTGGTGATCTTCGCTACCGGTATGCAGATCACACCACGCAACGCCGGGCCCATCGTCGGCACCGCCAGCGTTATACTGCTGACCAAGAGCCTGATTCCTGGCGTGCTGATCGCGGTGCTGGGTTTGACCACCGGAATGCATGGCCTGTTCGGCATCTCGATTCTGGCCATGCTGGCTGCGATGGATAACAGCAACGGCGGAATCTGGCTGGCATTCACCGGCCGTTATGGCGATCAACGCGATCGCGGCGCCTATATCGCTAGCGCGATCAACGACGGTCCGTTCTTCACCCTGATTCTGATCGGGGCATCGGGTCTTGCCGACATTCCGCTGGAAGTATTCTTGGCGGCGATCATTCCGCTGCTGCTGGGCATTCTGGTGGGCAATCTCGATCCGAAATGGACCGAGGTCCTGCGCCCGGTACCCGAAATGGTAATCCCGTTTTTTTCCTTCGGCCTCGGCACCGGAATCAACCTGACCGACGTCTTGCATGGCGGACTGACGGGATTGGCACTGGGACTGATCGTTGCGCCGTTTACCGGCGGGCTAGTCTATCTCGGCTATCGATATCTGCTGAAACGCGGGCGACGCAGCGGTATCGGCTTTGCCGCCGGCACTACGGCAGGAAACTCCATCGCGACGCCGGCGATCGCCGCGGCGGCCGATCCCTCGCTGCAATCCTATGTAGGCGTTGCCACGACCCAAGTCGCGGCCTGCGTGCTGGTATCAGCGCTAATGGCGCCGGCCATTGCCTCGTGGCTGCTCAAACGCAACGGCGAATTGCGCTCACCCGACGAGGCGCAAGAGAACGCCGTCGAAATCGACGGCGCCTCCGACCTAGGCCCTAACCCGATCATGAAATGACCTCGCTGACGTAGCGGGCCCCGAAAAGCGGCCAGAAACAACGACTGATAACACCAGCCGAAAATGCCTCGAGCCAGCAAATGCTGGCTCGAGGCGTTCACGTTCGACGCGGAGATCGCTGCTCGGGTCAGGACAGCCTGACGACCTGCCCGGTTTCTGCGCTTTGAACACCGGCTTCCAGCAAACGCATGACTTCGAGCGCCTCTTGCGCCGTCACCGGGAGCGGAGCGACGCCCTGGATGGCGTCGAGGACACCGGCGTAGTAAGCCAGATAGTCACCCGGCAAGGTCGCAATCTCATGCAGCTCTGGCTGACCGCCCTCGCGCACCTGGCCGATCGTCATCATGCCGTGGCGCCAGTCCTCACCCCATTGTGGCGAGGGCAGCCGGTCGCCACGCTTGAGCATGTCTTCCTGCGGGTCGAGGCCGTGCTTGATGTAGCTCGCCCGAGTTCCGTGAACGGTAAAGCGGGCCCCGGGGGCCGGCACCAGCGTGCCGCCATGCAGGACCACTCGAGATTCGCCGTAGCGCAGCACCGCATGAAAATAGTCGTCGACCTTGGCACCTTCGCGCTGGCAGGCCAGATCGAGCGAGATCGACTCCGGCGTACCGAACAGCACCAGGCTCTGGTCGAGCAAATGGGAGCCGAGATCGAACCAGGCGCCGGCGCCGGGCGCGGGGTCCTCGCGCCAGCGCTGGACGACATCCGGCCGGAAGCGATCGAAATGCGATTCGAAATGCACGATCTTACCCAGCGAATGACTGTCGATCAGATCGCGCACCGTCAGGAAATCGGCATCCCAGCGTCGATTGTGAAAGACAGACAATAGACGCTCAGCCTTTTCGGCCTGATCGCACAGCTTGCGCGCCTCGTCCGCCGTCACCGTAAACGGCTTGTCGACAACGACATGCTTGCCCGCCGCCAGCGCCTCGCTGACCAGCGGATAGTGCGTGGCATTCGGCGTGGGAATGACGACCAGATCGATATCGTCGCGAGCGAACAGCGCCTGGGGTGTCGGCTCCACCGGCACGCTCGGCCAGTCGACGTGGACCTTGTCGGCGTCTCGGCTCGCCACGGCGACCAGAGCAAGCCCGTCCTGGGCGGAGATCAAGGGCGCGTGGAAGCGTTTGCCGGCCATACCATAGCCAACCAGTCCCACACCGATGGTTCCCTTCATGCAGAGGTCCCTTAAGATGAATTCGCGATCGCTTCGCGGGCGGTTCTACAGCCAGCTTTTGAGTCAAACCCGGCGAAGCACGTAATCGCTTAGGGTATCGCAACTTGCCGGGCAATGATCTCCCCAAAACGGTGGGGCCGATACCCACTGCAGGCTCGGCGATCTCCCGCGGCGACATACCGGCACCGTCTTTCACCACCGGCTCCGGTTGCCATCTCAAGCCTTGGCGACAGCCAGTCTCGGCCGCCTCTGCTGCCACGCGACCGGCAGTCTCGCCTCCAGCCAGTGGCGCATGGGCGCCACCACGAAGCGCTGCATCAATAGCGCCAGCACGACGATCAGCGCCAGGTGGAAAACCATGGTCCAGAGCGGGATCGCGAATTTCAGCGCCGCGTTGCCGCTATCCACGACCCAGCCCTCGTGCCACCGCTGGAGCAGCCAGCGCGTGGCTCTGGCCGTTGGCCCGATCAGCGGCGTGTGCAACGCAAAGATGCACAGCGCCGACTCACCCAGCCGCTGCGCCCAGGCTCTCACCGTTGCGCTGTTCGGTGTCGTGAACGCACTCGCACTCAGCAACACCAGCGCCTGGAATGGCAACAGGAAGCCGTTGTGGGTCAGGTAGTAGAGGTGCAATCCATCCAGCTTGAGCAGCCACACCCCGATCGGCACCCCGCACAGACCCAGCGCCAGCACCGGATAGCGGAAACGGCGGATCAGATCGCTTACGCGGTCAGACTGCCAGGCACGATAGAGCACGATCCCCGCCAGGAATTCGGGCAGCCGGAACAGGGGATTACGATGAAGAACGCCGACCGTGACGTAGTCGAACGCGCCCGCCAGGGTCGCCAACAGCGGTCCCAGCGCATAGAGCCCCCAGATGGCGACCAGTACCAGCCCCCAACGCTGAACACGCATGAGCCGGGGGGCCAGCCAGGGGAAACAGGCATAGAAGAAGAGTAACGCCGAGATCGACCAGGAGGCGCCGTTGAGCCACAAAAAGCGCGGCTCCCAGGCCTGCAGTAGCGTCAACTGCAAGGCGATGTGCTTGAGCGCCCCGGGCCAGGAGAGGCGCTCCGAAAACGCCGCCTGCGCTTCGTCACTCAGCGGATAGTAGGGGTGCGTATTGAAGTAGACATAGACCCCTTCGGGGCGGATGGGATACTGAAGCAGCAGCAGACCGATCGCCAACAGCATGGTGATGACATGGATCGGATAAAGATTGCAAAGCCGTTTGGCGACAAAGGCCGGGCCACGCATCTTCATCTCGCCAGCGTCATCCAGCGCCACATGAGCGAGCAGAAAGCCCGACAGCATGAAGAACGTGCTGGTCGCGAAGAAACCCATGCCGATGAAACTTCTCAGCATATCGGGCATGCCGTCGTAGATGCCGCCGAAATGGTAGGCCACCATCCACAGGGCCATTAAAAACCGCAGCCACTCGAGACCGTAATAACGCTGCCGCTTGCTCGTGGCCATGATGCGACCTCCTTTCGGCGTCACCGCGAACGGCAGCAACCCGATCTGCAAGACAAGGCGAGAAAATCAGCCCTGTCGATGTGAATGGCGCAGCCAAGACGACTGCCATCGAAACGCCGAGACCGGCTCGAAGGCATACTGAAGAAAGTTGAAATACCGATGCAGGACCGCTTTTTCAGCCGCGCGAATGATGCCACCACTGCAAGCAAAGTGTAATCGAACGGCAACGAAAAGCCTCTTTCGACACTGGGAATCACCGAGATTTACATAAATCTCGACGACTGTCGCCGACGACCGACACAATATCATCGTCGCGTGCCATGCACCGGGACGCGCCGGGATGCGCTAATCTGGGACCAAGCGGTTCGTCATGGCAGCCAATCGAATATGCTGGCTGGCCGAATGCCCTTTACTCGCATGCTATCCATCGCCAGGAGTCACCATGAGTCAGCATCCCCCCATCGCTTTCATCACCGGCGCCACGTCAGGCTTTGGCCGCGCCTGCGCCCACCGGTTTGCCGAGGCCGGCTGGGCCCTGGTGCTGACCGGTCGCCGGCAGGACCGGCTGGAAGCGGTCAAGCAGCAGCTGCAGGATCAGGTCCCGGTGCATATCGCAACGCTGGATGTCCGCGAGCGTGACGGCGTTGCCAAGGTGGTCGAGGAGCTGCCGGCGGCGTTCAAGGCGGTCAAGGTTCTGGTCAACAATGCGGGGCTGGCGCTGGGTGCCGGACCTGCCCAGGAGGCCAACCTGGACGACTGGCAGACCGTCATCGACACCAATATCACCGGACTGGTCAACGTCACGCGTACGCTGCTGCCGACACTGATCGATGTCGGCCGCGGTGCGGCGATCATCAATATCAGTTCCACGGCCGCGCTGTGGCCCTATCCGGGTAGCCACGTCTATGGCGCATCCAAGGCGTTCGTCAATCAGTTCTCCTACAACCTGCGCTGCGATCTCAAGGGAACCGGGGTTCGCGTCACCGACATCGCGCCGGGCATGTCGGAAACCGAATTCACCCTGGTGCGGATGAAGGGCGATCAGAGCGCCCATGACAAGCTCTACGGCGGCGTCGAGCCGATCCAGCCGGAAGACGTGGCCGAGCAGGTCTTTCTCGCCGCGACCTTACCGCCGCATCTCAACATCAACCGTCTCGAGCTGATGCCGGTGTGCCAGTCGTGGGGCGGTCTCGCCGTCAACCGGGACTGACGGACGAATACCAGGCAGGCCGAATGGAGCCGCCTAGACAGTGCTGGAAATCCTTTGGCACGCGCCGCATGATGCTCCGTCACGCAGAGCCTCATGCGTCGCGCGGCTTCGCGCAAAGCGGATATCAACAACGACAACGCAATCGTAATCACGGATCGACATGACTGAATCTTCCCCTGCAGCGGCATCGTCCGCTCGCGAACGGCAACCGCTATGGCTCACCGCGGCCCCCGGGCTGTTCCTGTTGTTGTGGTCACTGGGATTTCCGGTCGCCAAGATCGGCACGCAGCACGTCGATCCGCTGCTGTTTCTGGGGCTGCGATTCGTTCTCGTGCTGCTGATCATGCTGCCCGTCTGGTTGTGGCTGCGTCCACCCATGCCGACCCGACTCAGCGCCTGGGGCCATCAGGCAGTGGTCGGATTTCTGATCCAGACCGTCTACTTCGGCTGCTGCTACAGCGCTTTCGCACTGGGCAGCTCCGCCGGCGTCGTAGCGCTGATCGTGTCACTGCAGCCGGTACTGGTCGCCCTCGCCGCCCCGGCGATGGTCGGGGAAACCATCGGCACGCGACGCTGGATCGGTTTCGCACTGGGCCTGATCGGCGCCGTGGTGGTCATTCTGGGGCGCTCGACGGTGGAAGGCATCACCACCGGCGGGCTGTTGCTGGCGATCGCGGCCCTGATCGGGATGAGCGGCGCGACGCTCTACGAAAAGCGCTACGGCCAGCCGCTGCACCCGGTCAGTGCCAATCTCATCCAATACTTCACCGGGCTGATCACGACCCTGCCGCTGATCGTATTGTTCGGTCACTTCACGCTCGAGTGGGATGGCGCACTCGTCGGATCACTGGCCTATCTGGTCATCGGGAACTCACTGATCGCCATCTCGCTGCTGCTGGCGATGATCCGGCGTGGCGAAGCCTCGCGGGTCTCGGCGCTGTTCTATCTGGTGCCGCCCTGCGCTGCCCTGTTCTCGTGGTGGCTGATCGACGAACCGATGCCGCCGATCGCCTGGCTGGGCATGGCCATCGCCGCCGCGGGCGTTGCCCTGGTCAGTAGCCGACCTCAACGCCGCTGAAACAGACACTCGACGTTGACGACACAAGGCTCCCGACCCAACATGAGCGATGATTGAGAAATTGCTTAACCATCAGGCCGATCCCATCATGTCCACTGCCGACGAGCGCCAAGCGCTCCGCCTGCCCGAAGGGCACGCCAAGCTGCTACTTCACTCCTGCTGCGCTCCCTGCTCCGGAGAGGTCATGGAAGCGCTGCACGCCTCGGGTATCGACTACGCGATTTTCTTCTACAACCCGAATATCCATCCCAAGAAGGAGTATCTGCTGCGCAAGGAAGAGAACATTCGCTTCGCCGAGCAGCACGGCATTGAATTCATCGACGCCGATTACGATACCGACAACTGGTTCGCCCGCGCCAAGGGGATGGAGTACGAGCCGGAACGCGGCATTCGTTGCACCATGTGCTTCGACATGCGTTTCGAACGCACGGCGCTTTACGCCAAGGAGAACGGCTACACGTTGATTTCCAGCTCGCTGGGCATCTCGCGCTGGAAGGACATGAACCAGATCAACGACTGTGGTCACCGCGCCGCGGCGCCTTACGAAGGAATCGAATACTGGGATTACAACTGGCGCAAGAAAGGCGGATCGAAACGCATGATCGAGATCAGCAAGCGCGAGCGCTTTTATCAGCAGGAGTATTGCGGCTGCGTCTATTCGCTACGCGACTCCAACCTCCACCGCAAGGCGCAGGGCCGCGACCTGATCCAGCTCGGCGTCCAGTACTACGGCGACGACGAGTGACGCTCGCCCCCCCCATTAGCTTTTCGCTATCAATAGCGCGCCAGCGCCGATCATCAGCGAACCGGCGCCCCGGTTCAATCGGCGCTGCGCCCGTGACGAACGCAGGGCTCTCCTAGCCCTTGCAGCACCGGCAGCGACCAGACAGAGCCCCGCCATCAGACCCGCAACCGTCAGCACGACCAACAGCGCCAGAGAGGAGCCGCCGAGCCGCCCCAGATCGACGAACGTGGGAAGAAAGGCGATATAGAACAGAATCACCTTGGGGTTGGATGCGGAGATCAGGACTCCCTGCGCCACGCCGGCCAGATTGCCGCCAGATTTACCGGGCGATAACACCTCGGCGTTCTGCACCGGCGCTCTCCATAGCTTCCAGCCGAGATAGAACAGATACAGCGCGCCCAGGATTCGGATCACGCCAAAGAACTCGCCCCAGTGTTCGGCGATTGTCGCCAGGCCGAACGTCGCGAGCAGCAGATAGAGCACGTCGCTGATCGTCATCCCCACTGCCATCGGCAGGCACCGGCGGAAACCGGCATTCACACCCGTGGCGATCAAGGCGAACACGCCCGGGCCGGGGGTGATGGCAAACAGGAAGATGGCCAGCAGGTAGGTGGCGGCGCTCTCGATGGTCATGGCGTTCAGCAATCCGATATCGATGAGCGCTGATTGTCTACTTCGAAAAAGGGGCAGCGCAAGTGCGCTGCCCCTTTAAAGCCCCTATTAGATACCGCCGGTTGTCGACGCTTCAGCGGCCGAACACGATCTTGGCCACGTCCGGGTAGACCTTGGCGAAATGCACGGTCATTCCCGCCTTGAGATAATCCGGCAACTCGTCGTAGTCGCGCTTGTTGGCCTCCGGCAGAATCAACTCGAAGATGTCGCTACGACGCGCAGCGATGACCTTCTCGCGGATACCGCCGACCGGCAGCACCTGCCCGGTCAGCGTCAGCTCGCCGGTCATCGCCAGCGGCCGGTCGATGCTCTGATTGCGGGCCAGCGACATCAGCGCCGTGGTCATGGTCACACCGGCGGATGGACCATCCTTGGGCGTCGCGCCCTCGGGCACGTGCAGGTGGATGAAGGCCTCGTTGAAGAAGTCGGCATCGGCGCCGTATTCGCCCAGGTGTCCCAGCGTGTAGCTGTAGGCGATGTTGGCCGACTCCTGCATCACCTCGCCCAGCTTGCCGGTCAGCTTGAAGCCACGCGTCAGGGCGTGCACCTTGGTGGCCTCGATGGGCAGCGTTGCCCCGCCCATCGAGGTCCAGGCCAGGCCGGTCACCACGCCCACGCCCTTGAGTACCTTCTCCTTGCGGAACAGCGGCGCGCCGAGAAACTCTTCCAGGTTGTTGACTGAGACCTTGACCGTCTCCTGGTCCTGCTCGAGCATCTTGACCGCCGCCTTGCGCACGATCCGGTGAAGCTGCTTTTCCAGCTGACGCACGCCCGCTTCCCGCGCGTAGCCTTCGATCACCTGCCTGAGCGCGGTATCGGTCAGGTTGATGCGCTTTTTCGGGATCCGGTCCCGCTTCAGCAGCTTCGGCCACAGATGATGCTTGGCGATCGCCACTTTCTCTTCGGCGATATAGCCGGATAGCCGGATCTGCTCCATTCGATCGAGCAGCGCCGCCGGAATGGTATCGAGCTGGTTGGCGGTGCACACGAACAGCACCTTGGAGAGATCGAGGCGCACGTCGAGATAGTGATCGAGGAAATCGACGTTCTGCTCCGGGTCGAGCACCTCGAGCAGCGCCGAAGCCGGGTCGCCCTGGAACGACTGCCCCATCTTGTCGATCTCGTCGAGCATGATCACCGGGTTCTCGACCTCGACCTCCTTGAGTGCCTGCACCAGCTTGCCCGGCATCGCGCCGATGTAAGTGCGCCGGTGGCCCTTGATCTCGGCCTCGTCGCGCATGCCCCCCACCGAGAAACGGTAGAACTTGCGACCCAAGGCATCGGCGATCGAGCGACCGACGGAGGTCTTGCCGACGCCCGGCGGGCCGACGAGCAGCACGATCGAGCCGCCGACGTCACCCTTGAACGAGCCTTCGGCCAGGAACTCGATGATCCGTTCCTTGACGTCGCTGAGCCCGTCATGATCGCGATCGAGCACGCCACGCGCGCGCTTGAGATCGAGCTGATCCTGCGAGGTGATGCCCCACGGCAGCGAGGTCAGCCAGTCGAGATAGTTGCGGGTGGTGCCGTACTCCGGCGAGCCGGTCTCCAGTACCGACAGCTTGTTGAGCTCGTCATCGATGCGCGTCTGCACCCGCTCGGGCACCTGCAGCGCCTCGAGTCGGTCGCGGAAGGTGTCGACGTCGCTCTCGCGATCGTCCTTGGAGATGCCCAGCTCTTTCTGGATCACCTTGAGCTGCTCGCGCAGGAAGAATTCGCGTTGGCGCTCCTGCATCTGCGAGTTGACCTGCTCGCTGATCTGATTCTGCAGCTGGGCGACCTCGATCTCCTTGCGCAGCAGCGGCAGTACCTTCTGCATCCGATCCATGATCGGCAGCGTCTCGAGCACGCTCTGCAGCTCGCGCCCCTTGGCCGAGGTGATGGCGGCGGCAAAATCGGTCAACGGCCCGGGCTCGTGGGGGCTGAAGCGGTTGAGATAGCTCTTCAGCTCTTCCCCGTAGAGCGGATTGATCGGCAACAGCTCCTTGATGCCGTTGATCAGCGACATCGCGTAAGCACGGGCTTCCTCGGCTTCGGCATCGACCGGCTCCCGGGGATAAGAAACCTCGACCAGATACGGCGGCGTCTTGGAGAGCCAGCGATGAATGCGAAAGCGCCGCACACCCTGGGCAATGAACTGGATCTGGTGTTCTTCGTTCTGGTTGCGGTGGACCTTCACCGCCGTGCCGATCTCGGGAAAGCTTCCCGGCCCCAGCTCGTCCATGCCCACGTCGCCCACGAACGCCACCCCCACCATGTGATGGGGCGTGTTGCCGACTCGCTTCATGGTCTCTTCCCAGCGCTGGCGCTGAATGATCAGCGGCTGCACCTGGGCGGGAAAGAACGGACGATTGTGAATGGGGAGGAGATAGATCCGCTCCGGCAGGGAGTCGCCGGACGGTACGATAGCGCCGCGGGGCGAGTGCTGCGCCTCCCCATCGGCATCGATCGACTCCTGGCTGGTATCGAAAGTGTCCGCGGAATCCCGGTTATGTTCGCTCATCATTCACCCTGAGTTCGTGGCCAGTTCTGGCCGAATGATCAAGGGATGCGGGCAGCGAGGCAGGAGTTCAAGGTAAAGGCACGGGATTAGGGCATAAATAGACAGGCCGGACTCGAGGGCCCGGCCTGTCTGAAACTCCATTTCCGTCGATTCAGCGAAACGAGCTACGGCAACAGCGGCATCCGCTGGCCGTTGATTTCGAGCACGCCATCTGCGAGTTTTATCTGCAACGGATCGCTGCTCATCGGCAGACCGAGGTACATCAGCACTATTGCCGGTGCGCCCTCGAGCGTCAGTTGCCCATCGAGCCGCCGGGTCAGTTCGCGTCCCATTGCCTCGTCGCCCATCGTATCGAAATTCCAGCTTTCGATGCCGTCGCCATCGATACCCAGCTCGCCCTGGCCGCGCAGCTTCATCCCCAGCATCGGGCTGTTGGCGGTAAGGCGATCCAGCGAAAGACGGGGCGATCCTGCCAGCAACTTTTTCATCGACGGTCGCAGCGGCGCCATTGCGGACTCGAGCGCCTGATCGTCATCGGCGTCGATGGCCGCCTGAATCCGGGGCAGGTTGTCGTCGAGCGCCGCTGCCAGAGCGCGATAGGCATCGCCGTCGACATGATCCAGGGTCAGCTTGAGGCCGCCGTTGAACATCGACTGGTCCCGCATCCGCGTATCGCCGACATCCGCCTGCACATGCAGCGTCAACTGCTGCGGGTCGAGCTTGGCATCCAGCGTATAGCCGAGATCCTTGCTGACCACGCTCGGACCGCCGGCGGGCGTGACCGTGGCGGCGGCGATGGCAAGCGTCACCGACTGCTGGAACGCCTGCTCGTCCCCCGCGAACGTGCCGGACAGCGTGGTGTTCTCGATCAGAATATCGCTCCGATCGTCGGCCAGTCGCAGACGCGGTGCCTGGCCGTTCAGGGTAACCTTGTCGCCCGCCTGCTCGATGTCCATCTCGAACCCGTCGAACTCGAGCTGCATGTCGCGGGACGCGGTGGTCTCCTCGGCGCCGCCCTCTCCAGGCACTTCACCAGGCACTTCACTTGCCGGTACGCTGACGGTCTGCGAGAAGCCGGGTAACGTGAAGTGCGCCTCCAGTTTCTGGTCGCGGGTCAGAAAGCGTCCGTGCCAGGTCAACGGCCCCTCGCTCTCGAGCACGTCACCGAATAGCGTCTCGCCGTCGCTGCCCCTCACCTGCGCTACGCCATCAAGGGTCGTTTCCAGCAGGCCATGGCCAGCCTCGTACGGCACCTCGACCAGGACCGGATCGGCATCGGTCGACGCCATATAGCGTGCCTCGATCCGACCGCTGGAGTGGAACCAGCCGCTGTCGATATCGTCGCGCGACACCTGCCAACCGGGCCGGGCGTCGAGTCTCGCGACCAGTTTGTCGATCTCGCTATCGAAACGCTGGCTGGAATAGGCCTGCGCCCCCAGGTAGCCGCCGCCGGCCAACACGATCACGACCGCTCCTGCGATCATCCATATACGCATGCACTGCTCCGGACGTTGACGATAGAAACGCTGTTAGGGAACCACTGTATAAATGCCTACACGCGCGAATGGCTGCGTTGCGCGGTACCAGTGCACCGGTCCGATCGGAACTCGCCTAACCCCATGTCATGTCTCGTTCTCTGCGGGCCGTGCGCCTTGCCCTTCATCGCCTTCAGCAATTTATTCAGCGTTTCCTTAGATCCACACTGACTCGGCCTGCATGGGGCGTCGTCTTGTTTCGCTCGTGGCTCCTGGCTCCTGACTCAGTGCAGCCAGAACCACAGATGCATCGTGCTCCAGGCGTAGACGCCGGCCAGGATGTCATCGAACATGATGCCGATGCCTCCCGCAACGCGACGATCGACCCAGCGGATCGGCCAAGGCTTGAGAATGTCGAACACGCGGAACACCACGAAACCCCATAACGCGGCCTCCCAGGAGAACGGCACCGCCGCCATGGTCAGCCAGTAACCGACGAACTCGTCCCAGACGATGCCGGAATGGTCGTGAACGCCGAGGTCGCGAGAGGTGGTCTCGCAAAGCCAGATGCCGACCAGCGTCGCGATGCCCATCAAGCCCAGATAGATCGTCAACGGCAGACCCGAGAGCAGCCAGTAGAACGGAATCGCGGCCAGGGTGCCGAAGGTTCCGGGCGCGAACGGCACCGCGCCGCTGCCCAGCCCAAAGGCCAGGAAATGTGTCGGACGGCGCCAGACGCTCGAAGGAGCCCGATTCATGAGACGATCTCCGGGAAGTGGTCCCAGCCGCGGTGCGCCAGATAACGCGGCGCAACTCCCTCGATGCCTTCACCGGCAACGACTCGGCCGATGGGCGTCAACGGCAGATGTAGCGGAGCGAGCCGGCGCTGGGCCTCGGCCAGATCGGCGGCCGAAAGCGTTACCAGCAGTTCGTAGTCGTCGCCGCCATTGAGGACCCGCTCGCGGACATCGTCCAGCTCAAGAATCGCCCGCAGCGGCGTCGCCAGCGGCAAGGCTTCGACGTCGATCCGAGCGCCGACACCGGACGCCGCCAGCACGTGCCCCAGATCCGCCAGCAGGCCATCGGAAACGTCGATCGCGCTGCTGGCCAGCCCCCGCAACGCTTCACCGGCCGCCAGGCGTGGCTCGGGGCGTAGATAGGCCTCGAGCAATGGGTGGTCAGAATCCTGCTCGCCGCGCTGCCAACGCTCGAGCCCGGCGGCGGCACGACCGGGATAGCCGGTCACCGCGATCAGATCGCCCTCCCGCGCGCCGCTACGCCGCAATGCCGTGCCGGCCGGCAGCTCGCCATGCACTGTCACGCCGATCGTCAGCGGACCTCGCGTGACGTCGCCGCCGATCAGTTCGCAACCGCTGCGGTCGGCCAGTTCACGAAAGCCCTCGGCGAACGCCGCCAGCCATTCGGCATCGGCCGCGGGCAGCGTCAGCGCCATGCAGCACCAGCGCGCCTTCGCGCCCATCGCCGCGAGATCGCTCAAGGCGACGGCCAGGGCCCGATGACCGATAGCCGCCGGCGGGGCGTCTTGGGGAAAGTGGACATCGACCACGGACGTATCGACGCTGATCGCCAGCTGATGCCCGGGGGACGGCATCAGCACGGCGCAGTCGTCGCCGTTCCCGACGACGACGTCGCTACGCTCCGGCGCCGCGGGGCGCGACAGGTAGCGTGCGATCAGCTCGAATTCGCTCGACGAAGCGCGATTCATATCAACGACGGCGAGCAGCGACCTCGGCGCCCCGAAGTCGCGAGGCGAGCTTGTCGAGAGTGCCGTTGACGTATTTGTGACCATCGGTCGCGCCAAAGATCTTGGCCAGCTCGACCCCTTCGTTGATCACCGCGCGGTAGGGAACTTCGGGACGATGCTTCAGCTCGTAGGCGCCGAGGCGCAGAATGGCGAGTTCGATCCGGTCTAGGTCTTCCAGCCGGCGGTCGAGCAGCGGCGCGATGGCCGCGTCCAGCTCGGCTTTCTGGTTGGCGGTATTGTGCAGCAGGTCATGGAACAGCGCCTGGTCGGCGATCTGCATCACCTTGTGCCAGTTCTCGTGATCCTCGAGATCGTCATCGCCGACCTGAGCGCGAAATTCGGCCTCGACGGCGGTGATCGACTTGCCGGTCATCTGCCACTGATAAAGGCCCTGAACGGCCAGTTCGCGGGCGGCGCGGCGCGATTCCTGAGCCGGTGACGGCTGCCGTGACGGTGTACTCATGCCTCGCCTCCCAGTCGCTTGAACAGAGATACCATTTCCATTGCCGCCATCGCCGCTTCGGTGCCCTTGTTGCCGGCCTTGGTGCCGGCGCGCTCGATCGCCTGATCGATCGAATTGACCGTCAACACGCCGTTGGCGATCGGGGTTCCGAACTCGAGTTGCAAGCTGCTGAGCGAAGCATTGCAGTTGCCCGCCACATATTCGAAGTGCGGTGTGCCGCCACGAATCACCGCCCCCAGCGCCACCACGGCGTCGGGTCGAGAAACCTGCAGCACGCGCTTGACCGCCAGCGGCAGTTCCCAGGCGCCCGGAACATGAATCAGCTCGATGTTCTCTTCACTGACGCCATGGCGCGTCAGGCTGTCGACGGCACCTTCGACGAGGCTATCGACGACGTGGTGATTGAAGCGTCCCACGACGATGGCGTAGCGGCCATCGACATCGGTGAACTGACCTTCCAGTTGAGCGATCGGTTGCATTGTCGGTTTCCGGATACACTGCGGTCAGGTTCATCACGCATTCGAACCTGACACACGATAAAACAGTCTGATTGGCCGGCGCCAGACGCTGGCGCTCGGCGCGCGAAGCCGGCCATCTTACCATGGCCGCGCGGCCTGGCTATCCTCACCAGGATTGCGAGATATTGACTCGTGCTTCGCTCAGGCGTCGCCGCTGACCAGCTCGACCACTTCCAGATCGAAACCGGAGAGCGCGGAGAAGCGCCACGGCGAGCTCAAAAGCCGCATCTTGCCGACGCCGAGCTGACGCAGGATTTGCGCGCCGGTGCCGATCGACAGGAAATTCCCCGAGCCGTCGGAGGCGCTGGAACGCGGTGAAGCGCGCCGCCCCAACAGCACGTCGAGCTGCTGTTTGAAGTCGCCCTCAGGGCGGGCATCGTCGAGCAGCACGAACACGCCGGCTTCCGCCCGAGCGATCTCTGCCACCGCGGTATGAGCCGTCCAGTGGCTGTCCGCCCGGCATAGCGCCAGCAGGTCACGAAGCGTATCCCCGCCATGCACGCGCACCGTCGTCGCCGAGTCACGCTCGGGTTTGCCCTTCACCAGCGCCAGGTGATGCTTGTCCTGAATGGTGTCGTGGAACACGTGCAGCATCATCTCGCCGAAGGCGGTCGTCACCGACGTCTGCTCCACCGCGTCGACGGTGCGCTCGTTGAGCATGCGATAGTGGATCAGGTCGGCAATGGTGCCGATCTTGATGTCGTGCTCGGCGGCGAAGCGCTCGAGTTCCGGACGCCGCGCCATGCTGCCATCGTCGTTCATGATCTCGCAGATCACGCCGGTCGCCTCGAATTCGGCCATGGTCGCCAGATCGCAGGCCGCTTCAGTATGACCGGCCCGACGCAGCACGCCACCCGGCTCCGCCATCAGCGGGAAGATATGACCCGGCTGAACGATATCTTCCGGCCTGGCGCCACGCGCCGCCGCCGCACGCACGGTAAGTGCGCGGTCGGCGGCGGAGATACCCGTGGAGACGCCGTTGGCAGCCTCGATGGAAACGGTGAACTTGGTGCCGTAGCCGGAACCGTTGTCACTGACCATCAGCGGCAGCTTCAACTGCTGGCAGCGCGCCTTCGACATTGGCTGGCAGATCAGCCCGCGGGCGTGCCGCGCCATGAAATTGATATGCTCGGCCTCGACGCACTCGGCCGCCATGATGATATCGCCTTCGTTTTCGCGATCCTCGTCATCCATCAGGATGACCATCCTGCCCTGCCGAATCTCTTCGATCAGGACCTCGATGCGGGCCAGCTGGCTCGGTTGCGCTGTCGTCATTGCTGATTCGTCCACGGAATTCACGATCTCGAAAGCACGAAGGCTCGATGCGGCACAGCCTACCTGTCGCGAGACACGGACGCCACTGTCGGGTGATGGCGACGGCCGTTGCCCCGGAATTGCCGGCAGGCATGACCAACGCCTCGCGGGTATCAGGCCATCGAATATCAGACCGGCGAATGTCAGACTGTCGAATATCAGGTCGGCGAATATCAGGACCCGGATATCCGGTCCTGGAAAATTAGATCAGGTCCAGGAACATCAGATCAGACCGGACGCGCGGATATGCGCCAGTCGTCTCCCAGCGCGCGGATATCCTCGATTTTCAATCGCCGCTGCTGGCTCATCTTGGCCAGCCCCGGCAACGCGAACAGCGGCCGAGCTTCGCTGCCCAGCAGCGTCGCCGCCATGAACAGCTCCAGCCGGTCGACGCAGCCCGCCTCCAGCAGCGCACCGGCCAGCGTGGCGCCGGTCTCGACGAGGACCTCGTTGCACGCCTCCCGAGTCGCCAGATAGCGCAGCACGGCGTCGAACTCGACACGCCCTTCGGCGTTGGCGGGCATCGAGACCAGTTCAGCGCCGGCGGCCGCCAGCTTGCCCCAGCGCGGATCGGTTTCATCCTGCAGCGTGAAGACCAGCGTACGCCCGGGTTCGCTCAGGCAAGCCGCGGCCAACGGCAGACGCAGACTACTATCGAGGATCACTCGTAGCGGCTGGCGCTGGGCGATCTCGGCGCCATTTTCCAGCCCCAACTGCTCGGCGCGCACCGTCAACCGGGAATCGTCGAAAATGATCGATTCCACGCCCGCCAGTATGGCGCTCGAGGCGGCGCGCAGTCGCTGAACCTGCTGCCGCGCGACGGGCCCGGTGATCCACTGGGATTCTCCGTCGGCCATCGCCGTACGGCCATCGAGACTCATCGCCATCTTCAAGGTGACACGCGGCATGCCGTCGCGCATGCGGCGGATGAATCCGGGATTGAGCTGGTGCGCGTCCTCCTCCAGCAGCCCCACTTCGACGTCGATACCTGCCTCGC
Source organism: Salinicola sp. V024 (assembly GCF_052645315.1). Lineage (NCBI taxonomy): Bacteria > Pseudomonadati > Pseudomonadota > Gammaproteobacteria > Oceanospirillales > Halomonadaceae > Salinicola > Salinicola sp. V024. Next base: position 180,054 of record NZ_JBQXYB010000001.1, on the reverse strand, counting down.
GCAGCATCGCGAAACCACGTCCCGAAACCTGCGGATTGGGATCCTCCATCGCCGCCACCACTCTCGCGACGCCGGCCTCGATCAATGCCTGGCTGCAGGGGCCGGTGCGCCCGGTATGCGAGCAGGGCTCGAGGGTGACGAACGCCGTCGCCCCGCGCGCGGCCTCGCCGGCCATTCGCAGCGCGTTGATCTCGGCATGCGCTTCGCCGGCACGCGCATGGAAACCCTCGCCGACGACCTGGCCATCCTTGACCAGCACGCAGCCGACGCGCGGATTGGGGTCACAGGTGTATTGCCCCCGCCAGGCAAGCTGAATGGCGCGACTCATGCTGGCATGAGAAGTGCCGGTGGCTGCAACGGAAGATCTGGACGAAGACATGGACAAAGGGTCAGACATGGCGGCTCGCTCGAGAAGACGGCAGCTTGGAGGGTCGAGCTGCCGAATGGAAACAGTGCCGATTCAGCGTGGGTTGTCGTCGTCACTCGAGGAATGGTTCGGTTCCTGGGACAGTCGATCGATCTCGGCCCGGAACTCGTCGAGATCCTGGAAGCGGCGGTAGACAGAGGCAAAACGAATGTAGGCGACGTGGTCGAGACGCTTGAGCGTCTCCATCACTTCCTCCCCGACCTCGCGGGCCTCGACTTCGCGATCACCACGAGCCCGCAGCCGCTGACGGATACGCTCGACGGCGGCTTCGAAGGACTCCACGCTGACCGGGCGCTTTTCGAGGGAGAGCGCCATGCCGGCACGCATTTTCTGCTCGTCGAAGCTTTCGCGGGAGCCGTCGGACTTGACCACGCGGGGCATCACCAGCTCGGCGGTCTCGTAGGTCGTGAAGCGCTCCCCGCATGCGGCGCACTGACGGCGGCGACGCACCTGATCGCCCTCGGCCACCAGGCGGGAGTCGGTCACCTTGGTATCGTGCGTACCACAGAACGGGCAATGCATCGTCGGAATCTACCTGTGGGCTTGGGCGACTCGGGAACCGCCACTGTTGTTGAACGAGATGATACTTGCCGAGTAAACGAGATAACCTGTCAAGCAAACGCGAGAACGGTGTCGAATGAATGATAGAGAGTGTAACGGTTTGACCAATCTAGCGGAAATACACTGAAAGTCCCCGTCAATTTTCATGTTGGCCCGTCTTCTGCAAGGATACCGTAACCAACCGCCACATCGGCGTTCCGACCCGTGCGCCGCGTACGCCATCCGATGATCAGGAATCGCTCCCATGCCCAGCCGTGCCGCGAACTATCATGCGCTTTCCGAAGAAGCCTTCATCGAGCGCGCCGCCGCGCGTCTGGAAGAGGTCTACGGCCCCCGTCGTGACGAGGTCATGCGACGACTGATGACCTTGCTCATGCACCAGCGAAGTGCATTGGACACGGCGCCCCGTCCGATGTGGAGCGAGCGCGACCAGATTCTGATCACTTACGGCGACTCCATCATCGATGGCGAGCGTCCTCCGCTCGAGGTGCTGGACGACTTCCTAGCCACGCGGCTCAACGGCACGTTCAGCGGCCTGCATATCCTGCCGTTCTTTCCCTGGAGCAGCGACGACGGCTTCTCGGTGATTCATTACCGCGAGGTGAACCCCAAACTCGGTGACTGGCAGGACGTGCGTCGACTCGCCTCCCGGGTCGATCTGATGGTCGATCTGGTCATCAACCACGTTTCCCGCGATTCGTTATGGTTCATCGACTACCTCTCCGGGACGCAGCCTGGGCGCGACTATTTCATCGAGATGGATCCGGACACGGATCTCTCGATGGTCACGCGGCCGCGCAACTCGCCGCTGCTGGTGCCGGTCTCGACGCGCCGAGGCACTCGGCATCTGTGGGCGACCTTCTCCGAGGACCAGATCGACCTCAATTTCGCCAACCCGGACGTCCTGCTCGAATTCATCGGCATTCTGCTCTACTACGTCCAGCAGGGCGCGCGCCTCATTCGACTCGATGCGATCACCTATCTGTGGAAGGAGGTCGGCACCTCCTGCGTTCACCTGCCCCAGACCCATGCCATCGTGCGTCTGCTGCGGGCCATTCTGGATTTCATGGCGCCGGGTACGCTGTTGATCACCGAAACCAACGTGCCGCATCACGAGAACATGAGTTACTTTGGTCTGGAACGGCTGGCTCCGGGCGCGACTGGCAGCGAGGCTCTGCAGCCCCAGTCGATGCCCGACGAAGCGCACATGATCTATCAGTTCACGCTGCCGCCGCTGCTGGTGCATACGCTGACCAGCGGCGATGCCACCACCCTGAGCGAGTGGGCGCGAAGCCTGCCGGCGCTGCCGCCGGGCTGCACCTATTTCAACTTCACCGCCAGCCATGACGGAATCGGGGTCAGAGCACTCGAAGGACTGCTGCCGCCCCACGAGGTCGAGGTCATGCTCGAGCTGATGCACCGCTTCGGCGGCTACGTCAGCATGAAGACCAACGCCGATGGCAGCGATTCTCCCTACGAGATCAACATCACCTACTACGACGCCCTCAAGGGCACGCGCCGGGGCGCGGACGCCTGGCAAGTCGAACGCTTCCTGTGCAGTCAGAACCTGATGCTGGCGCTGCAGGGTATCCCGGGGGTCTATTTCCACACATTGACCGCGACGCTCAACGACCATGGCGGTGTCGAGCGCAGCGGAAAGTTGCGCTCGATCAACCGACGTCGCTGGCCCAAGGAAGAGCTGGACGAACTCATCGACAGCCGCAGCACGCCGACCCGCGAGGCGTTCACCTCACTGAAGAGACGCCTCAACATCCGTGCCAACGAGCCGTGTTTTCATCCCGAGGCGGCACAGCGCGTGCTCGACACGCCTCCGGGGATCTTCGCCATCGAGCGCGGGCCGCTCGCCAATGGCCGTCGCCTGCTGGCGATCTACAACATCAGCGATACGCGCCAGCCGCTGGCGATCGATGAATTGAACGACGGCGAGTGGTACGACGTACTCAAGGACGGCAAGAACTGGAGTCCGCATCCCGACGAACGCGACATCCTGCGGCCCTATCGAAGCCTGTGGCTGGTGCAACCCTGAGCAGCACTGGTCGCTCCTCCGGAAAGCCACCGCGGGACGATCACTCTTGCCGGGAGACCGAGGTCTGACTAAAGTAGCAGCGGGAGATGGCATTCCTCCCGCCGCGGCGCGCCCAGAGCCCCGGCAAACCGCCTCGCGCTGATGATGCCTGCCAACACACCCGAGGTGTGTTCTGTGCAGGCGTGAACATCGATAGCACTCCTCGCCCCGGGACACCGCTCTGCCAACGAGCTTCTGACGAGGAATTCAACAGCATGTGGATCCCCATTCTGGCCATCAGCGCCGGCGCCGCGATCGGTGCCAATCTTCGCTGGTGGCTTGGTGCCCAGTACAACGGCTACTTCCTGCACATCCCCCCCGGCACGCTGATCGCCAATCTGGCTGGCGCCTGGCTGATCGGCGTCGCGCTCAGCTTCTTTCAGGATTCCTCGCTCAGCGTGGAGTGGAAGCTATTCGCGATCACCGGCCTGTTGGGCGCTTTGACGACCTTCTCCACCTTTTCGGCCGAAATGGTCGGCGCCATCCAGAACGGTCGTTGGGCCTGGGCACTGACCGGCACCCTGGTACACGTCATCGGCTCGTTCGCGATGACCATGCTCGGCATCGCCTGCTACGGCTGGCTGAGGCACTGACATGGACCGGCAGCGTCAGACCTGAGGAATCAGACCGGCGGCGCCAGATCGACGGCATCAGACCAGCGGCTCAGGCACCCTCGTCCGCTCCGGCAGTAGCGGTAGTAGCGTAGAGGTCGCCCTCGACCATTTCGCTGGCAGCAGGATCCAGCGCCAGTGAGATATCTTCGCCGGGCCGGAATCAGAGAGACAGCGTGACGAACCCATGCCGTCCCAGCGCCAACGCTGCGCTCAAGCCTGACTGCACCGGCTCGATACCGGCTTCGACCTCCTCGAGCGATAGCCCTTGAGCGGCCAGCGCCTGCAGGCAGACCAGCACCGGCACCCCTTGCTGGCGCAGGGCGTTCCACCAGGGCGCGTTGGGGTTTTCCTCGAGTGACGGCTCGGCAATCCGCTCGCGATAGGCTGCAGATTTCAACACGCATGGCGTCGCCGGCCCGGCAACGACGACCACGGCCCGGCATGCCACCTCGGCCTGTGACATCAGATTGAGCGTTCGTACCAGCCGCATGACACCGCCATGCACTCGATCCGGCGCATCGGCCGCACTGGAAATCTGAAAGAGCCCATGACAGGTCTCGCCGGGCGCGGGAAGCCACTGATCGACCGCCTGCCCCACGGGCCGCGGTGAACCGGGGATCGCCAGTTCGGCATTACCGGGTTTGCCTCGAATCAGCCCCAAAGAGTCGAGCCACTGCGATGAGGGGTAATTGTGCATTTTGACCTCCGCTTAGATCTCATAAAAAGAATAACTATATTCAATAAATGAATATACGCTACCAGCAGCGATAGCAAGGGTTCATTTTCAGCTCATCCCCATGGGCCAATCTGTCGCCATCGAATCAGGAGCGCAGCCGATGCGGGCAGGAGCGAAGGGGAAGTCAATGCGGTCAAGGCGAGTCCAGTGGATCATGATGCTGGCATTGCTCGGTGTCGCCACGCTGTCCATGGCGCAGGATCCGTTCGGGCAACAGAGCGACTTCCTGCCGCCGGATCAGGCCTTCGAACCGACGCTGATACAAGACGGCGACGAGGTGGAAATCGACTGGCAGATCGAGCCCGGTTACTACCTCTATCGCCACAGCTTCTCTGCTCAAGCCGATGAGCGCGAACTGTCGCTCGATATCCCCGAGGGGGAGACCATCGAGGACGAGTACTTCGGTCGTTCCGAGATCTATCGTCATGCGTTGCACATGACCACGCACCCCGGGGAAGCCGATACCCTCACCCTTCATTGGCAGGGTTGCGCCGATGCCGGCCTTTGCTACCCCCCTCAGCAGCGGACGTTCGATCTGGAATCCGTCGCCGGTGCCTCGGGGCAGCACCACCGACGCGAACGCGCTGGGACCGGATGCCTCGGCCGATGCGCCTGATGCGTCATCCGCGACATCAGCGTCTGTCGCACCAGACTCCACCACTCAGCCTCAGCCCCGGACAGACGCGGCGATGGCTGAAGATCAGCAACTGGCAGCGCAGCTCGCCGGTGGCAACTGGATCTGGACGCTGGCAGCGTTCTTCGGCATGGGGCTGCTGTTGACCTTCACGCCCTGCGTGCTGCCGATGATCCCCATTCTTTCCAGCCTGATCGTCGGCCAACGTCGCAGCGGGGAGAATCCGCGCGCCGCCGGCTTCGTGCTCTCGCTCGCCTACGTTCTCCCCATGGCTGCAACCTACGCGATACTGGGCGTCGCCGCGGCCATGGCCGGCGCCAATTTGCAGATGCTGTTCCAGAATGTCTGGTTCATCGGCATTTTCTCGGTGCTGTTCATGGTACTGGCGCTCGCCATGTTCGGTGCCTTCGAGCTAGAACTGCCGCGAGCGCTGCGTCAACGCCTGGATGCGGGACTGTCGAAACAACGCGGCGGCCGATTCAAGGGCGTCGCCGTCATGGGGGTGCTCTCCGCCCTGCTGGTCGGCCCCTGCATGACCGCCCCACTCGCCGGCGCTCTGCTCTTCATCGCCGACACCGGTAATCCGTGGCTGGGCGGCGTGGCGCTGCTCGCGCTGGGCCTCGGCATGGGCGCTCCGCTGGTGCTGATCGGCACGCTCGGCAGCCAGCTGCTGCCTAGGCCCGGCGCCTGGATGACCCGCGTCAAGGCGCTGTTCGGCTTCGTGCTGCTGGGCATGGCGATCTGGTTCGTCGCCCGAATTTTCTCGGATGCCCTCGTTCTTGGCCTGTGGGGCGCGCTGGGCCTGGGCGCCGCGATCGCCCTCGTCGCCATGGCGCGGGGCAACGGCACGGGTAGCATTCTGCCCCAGTTCGCCACCGCCAGTGCCGCCATCATCGGTCTGTGGAGCACGTTGATCCTGATCGGTGCCGCCGGTGGCGCCAACGACCCGTGGCGACCGCTGTCGGTCTACGTCGCAAGCGGTGTGGCAACGGCCTCCAAAGACGCCAGCGAGTCCGGGCCTATCGCGTTCGACGACGTGAAGGATCTGGCCACGCTCGAACGCCGCGTCCAGGCAACCGCCAACAGCGGCCAGATGACACTGGTCGAATTCACCGCCGACTGGTGTGTCTCCTGCGAAGTCATCGAACGGGAAGTGTTCAGCGACCCGGCCGTCAAGAAGGCGCTCCAGGACGTGCAGCGACTGAGTATCGACGTCACGGATTACGACGCCGAGGATCAGGCGATCATGCAGTACTTCGGCATCGTCGGCCCGCCGACGCTGATGTGGTTCGGCCCCGACGGTCGGGAGCAGCGCAGCACCCGCATCATCGGTGAACTGGATGCCGAGGCCTTTCTCGACCGCTACGCGCAGGCCAGACATAGCGCCAACGAGTCCACGGAGGGCTGACCATGAATCCGCTCGATCGCAGTATCGCCCTGGGACCGCTGGGCGTGAGTCTGGGTCAGCTTCTGCTGGCCCTGGCCATGGTCGTCGCCCTGATCGTGGGTGCCTGGATAGGCCGTCGTCGACAGGTCAGCGTCGGCGATGTTCTGTTCAATGCGTTGCTGATCGGCATCATCGGCGCACGCATCGTGTTCGTGGCCCGCTACTGGCAGAGCTACGACACGTTCTGGTCCTGGCTAGACATCCGGGATCGCGGGTTCGAGCCGCTGGCCGGGCTGGCGATCGCTTTCGCCTATCTGGCCTGGCGTTTCTGGCGGCAGCCGGCCATGCGCCGCCCGTTGGGTGCAGCGGTTCTCTCGGGTGCTTTGGCGTGGTCGATGACTGCTGGCGCCCTGGCGCTGATGGCGCCCCGCGGGGCGAGCCTGCCCTCGATCCCGCTGGCAGCTCTCGGTGGCTCGCCGGTGGCCCTGCCCACCGTGCTGCAGGAAGCCGACCGGCCCATGGTGGTCAATCTCTGGGCAAGCTGGTGTCCGCCCTGTCGTCGCGAGATGCCGATACTGGAACAGGCCCAGCAGGCGCGGGACGACGTGTCGTTCGTATTCGTCAATCAGGGCGAGAGCGTCGACGCCATCGAGACGTTTCTACAACGGGAGTCCCTCTCTCTCGATCAACTCTATCGCGATCCGGACATGACCTTCGGTCGAGAAGTGGGGGCGATGGCCATGCCGACCACCCTCTACTACGACGCCGACGGTCAGCTCGTCGATACCCACTTCGGTGAGCTTTCCCGTGCCACGCTCGATCGCAGTCTCGAACGCTTCACCCCATGACGGTCCAGACGCGCTTTCAACCCGAGCGCTTAACTCGACCTCCCCGCTAGACATTAACAACCGGAGACGACACCGATGCAAAATCACGCCCCCCGAATGATGCCACTACGGCTCACGCTGCCCTTGGCCGCCGGTATTGCCCTGGCGGCAAGCCTGCCCGCCGCCGCCGACGACTGGCCGGCGCCGATTCAGACACTTGAGCAGCAGGGCCTCACCATTCACGGTGAATTCGATGCCCCCGGCGGACTCAGGGGCTACGGCGCCAGCATTCGAGGACAGAGTGTGGCCGCCTATCTGACGCCGGATGGCGAGCATGCCGTCGTCGGCACGCTGATCGACGCCCAGGGCCGGGACGTCTCCGCCGAGCCGCTGGAACAGCTCGTCGATGGGCCCAAGAATGCCGAGCTATGGAAGGCAATGGCGGACCACCATTGGGTTCGCGAGGGCGATACCGATGCATCGCGCGTGCTCTACACCTTCAGCGATCCTAACTGCCCCTACTGCCGCAAGTTCTGGCAGGACGCTCAGCCTTGGGTCGAAAACGGTGATGTCCAGATTCGTCACCTGATGGTGGGGATTCTGAAAGCGGACAGCCCCGAGAAAGCCGCCGCGATTCTAGCTGCAGACGATCCCAGCGCCGCGATCGCCGAACACTATCGCACCGGCGCCATGCCGGACAGCGAGGGAACCGATCAGAGCGAGCAGTGGGTCGCCGACAATACGCAAGTGATGCGCGACGCCCAGCTCTATGCCACACCGGTGATTTTCTATCAGGACGACGATGGCGAGGTGCACAAGGTCATGGGCGCTCCCTCGCCGAACAAGCTGCGCACAATCATGGGTAGCGACTCGCCCTGAGCTTTCCTGTCCCCCCCCCCCTGCTTATCCACCTCCTGCTCACCCGTCCTTACTCATCCGCCCGGGCGAATCAGGCCAGGGGCAGCGAGAGGGTGACTCGCAGCCCGATACCGTCGCCGGAGACGAGCCGCAGGCTGCCGCCGGCCCGGGTGGCGATCGCCTCGACGATGGATAACCCCAGGCCGCTGCCCTGCGGATGATTGCCGCGATGAAAACGCTCCGTCAGGCGGGCGATCTGCTCGGGCGGGATGGTCTCGCCCTGGTTGACGATGTCGATCACGGCCAAGCCGTTCATCCGCTGCGCTTCAATCTCGATCGGGGTGTCAGGCAAACCGTGCCGCATGGCGTTCTCGAGCAGATTGCGCAGCGCAATCACCAGCAACTCCCCGGACAACGCGACGTGAAGCCGGTCGACCGAGGCGTGCCAGTGACAGCGATCGCGACTGCCCGTCTCCACCATCGCAGCCTCCAGGGCCTCTCCCAGCCGCGTAGGGTCGACACTACCCTGCGCAACCTCCTCGCTTTCCATGCGTGCCAGCAACAGCAATTGGTCGAGCGTCTTCGTCAGCCGCCCCACCCCCGCCTCCGCCTGCTGCATCGCCTGTTGATGGGGATCGCCATCGACGCGTCGCGCGATCTGCAGATGGGTCCGAATCGCGGTCAGCGGTGTGCGCAGCTCATGCGCGGCATCATCGGTAAAGCGCTGCTCCAACTCCAGCATGCGCCGGGTGCGTGCCAGCAGGGTGTTGAATCCATCGATCAGCGGACGAATTTCCCCCGGCAAACCGCGGATCGGCAGTGCCGAGAGATCGTCGTGATCGCGTGACATCAGGCGCCGCTGCAGCCTCGAAAGTGGCGACAGCCCCCGGGTCACGCCCCACCACAGGGCGATCAGGCTGCCGATCGAAGCGAGTAAAAAGGGATAGAACGCCGCACGGCGTACCTGACCCAGCAACGACTCCCGCTCCCGCAGGCGATCCGCCACGGTGATGCGCTTATCGTCATCGACCAGGGTATAGACGCGCCAGCGCTGGCCGTTGTGATCGCGGTAGCTGTAGCCTTCGTCATCGACTGCGAGAACATCGTTCATTTCAGGGTGCGTACCCGCCACCACCTGCCCGCGCAGCGACGACACGCGGCAGGCAACGCCCTCGAGCGCAGGGATGGTCGACGTCTCGCCCACTTCTCCATCCCAGGCCGCCGCCGGCACGCGATCGAGCAGGCCGGCCACCATTCGCGCCGACTGAGCCAGACGCTGATCCAGCGAACGTTCGAGCTGGCTCGAGAGATCGCGCATCGACCACGCCGCCGTCAGCCCCCACAGCAGCATCAGCGTGATCCCGAGCGTGGCGACGAGACGCAGCCGAAGGCTCATGAGGGTATGTCGCCATGAAGTCGCTCGTCGGCGGGAAGCGCGCCGAGACGGTAGCCGACGCCCCGGACCGTCTCGATCACTTCGCGTCCCAGCTTGCGACGCAACTGGTAGATATGCACGTTGAGGGCGTTGCTCTCGATCTCGTCATCGATGCCGTAAAGGCGGTCCTTCAACTGGTCGGCGCTCAGGATCCGCCCACGCGCGCGCATCAGCGCCTCCAGCAGCATCAGCTCGCGACGCACCAACACCACCGGTGCGCCATCCAACGTTACGCTGCGAGCGACGGGGTCCAGCGCCAGGCGCCCGTAGCGAAGGGAGCGGTCGATCTGCCCGGCGCTGCGGCGCAACAGCGCCTGCAGCCTTGCCGTCAACTCATCAAGGTCGAACGGTTTGACCAGATAATCGTCGGCTCCGCCCTGAAGCCCTTCGACACGACTGGCAACGGCGTCTCTCGCCGTCAGCATCAGTACTGGCATGGCAATACCCGCACGACGCCACTGTTGCAACAGCGTCAGACCATCGCCGTCGGGCAAACGGCGATCGAGCACCGCGGCATCGTAGTCGATCGCGGACAACGCCCCGCGTGCACCGTCCAGCGTGGTCACGATATCGACGACGAAGTCGCTCAGCGCCAGTCCCGCTTCGATGCCTGCCGCCACCGGTGCATCGTCCTCGACGAGTAGTACGCGCATGTTTTCCCCGTTTGCGATCCGATCCATTCATGCCACAGTCTGGCGGACGGCGATGATGTCGGAATGAGCTCGCCGATCAGTGAGCGGGAGAGAGCCGACGGGCCAGCCACCAACCCAGCAGCAGGGTCATAATGAATGCCGCCAGCGGCCAGCTCAGCCCCGCCAGCGAGGCGACCGCCGGTCCCGGGCAATACCCTGAAAGCCCCCACCCGATACCGAAAAGTGCGGCACCACCCAGCAGTCGGGTATCGAGGTTACGGCGGGTGGGCAGCTGGAACCGGGATTCGAACAGCGGCATCTGGCGTCGCCAGACGAGGCGATAACCGATGAACGTGGTGATGACCGCTCCGCCCAGTACGAAGATCAGGGTCGGATCCCAGGCGCCGGCGACATCGAGAAAACCGATGACCCGCGCCGGATCGGTCATGCCGCTGATCGCCAGGCCGAGCCCGAACGTGAGCCCTGCCAGATAGCCTGCCAGTGCTTTCATGATGCGCCTCCCAGCCAGTGACGCGACACGAACACGGTCAGCATGGCAACCAGCACGAAGACGAGCGTTGCGGCCATCGACCGGTGCGACAGACGCGCCAAGCCGCAGACCCCGTGCCCACTGGTGCAGCCGCTACCCAGGCCAGTGCCCAATCCGACCAGCAGGCCGGCGATCAACATCGTCGTCAGCCCCCTCGTCGGAGCACCGATCATCGCCCCGCTGTCGCCTGCCACATTGCCCCAGTCCAGACCAGCCAGGATCAGTAAGGCCGGTCCGGAGACGAGGCCTAGCAGAAACGCGAAGCGCCAGGGCCTATCCACGCCGCGCTCGAAAACCACCCCGGAGAGGATCCCGCTGATACCGGCGATCCGTCCCAGCAACCCCATGAGCAGAGTGGCGGAAAGTCCGATCAGAACCCCGCCCAGCAACCCCTGCAACGCACTCAACGTTTCCATCTCGCTCCTTTTGCCACTATCTCCACCACTATCTCCACCACTATCTCCCCCACTATTTCTACCACTATCGTCATCAGCCGGCAGTCACCGAATGACCGGGCGTCGGTGATTCGATACAGGGATGGCTCAGCGGCGCAGAGCCACGGCCGTGCAGCTCGCACCAGGCATCGAAGGTGCTCAGGAAAACGCGGCCATTGAGCGTTTCGAGCAGTTCAGTGCGACTCAGCCGATCCATCACCGGGCCTTTCACTTCGGCGAGATGCAGCCCGATCTGCCGGTCTCGAAGACGCCGATTGAGCGCCTCGAGACTTTCCAGCGCCGTGGCATCGATGACGTTGATCGCCTGACAGGCCAATACCAGATCCCGCGGCGACGGATCGCGAGAAACCACTGCCGTGACCAGGTCTTCCAGGTGGCGGACGTTGGCGAAGTAGAGGCTCTCGTCGACGCGCAGAATGGCAACCCCGGCGTCGGTTTCCACGGCGTGGCGGCGGACGTTGCGAAAATGCTCGGTGCCGGGAATGCGGCCGACTTCCGCGCTATGAGGCCGGCTGGTGCCATAGAGGTGCAGCGCCAGCGACATGGCGACACCGACCAGAATGCCCACGTCGACGCCCAGCATCAGCGTTGCCAGTGCGGTCGCCGACATGGCGATGCCTTCGCCGCGGGCATAGCGCCAGACGCGCCTGAACGCCGCCAGATCGATCAGCGAGACGGTGGCGATGACGATGGTCGCCGCCAGTGTCGTCATCGGTAGTTCCCGCAGCCAGGGCGACAGAAACAGCATGGCCAGCGCGATACCCACGGCGGTGAACGCGCTGGACGCCGGGGTGCGAGCGCCGGCGTCGAAATTGACCACGGAGCGGGAGAAGCCGCCGGTGATCGGCATGCCGCCGGTGAACGCCGCCGCCAGATTGGCCCCGCCGAGCCCGATCAGTTCCTGGTCCGGATCGACGCGCTCACCGCGGCGCACCGCCAGCGCCTGCGCCACCGAAACCGACTCCACGTAGCCGACGATGCTGATCAGCACCGCCGAACCGATCAGCGATCGCCACAGCTCCGGCTCCCAGTCGGGCAGGGTCAGCGGTGGCAGCCCGGCGGGGATCTCGCCGATGACGGCCACGTCGCGGCCCAGCCATCCCGCCGCGCCGGCGACCAGCGCCGCCAATACGATGGTGGCGATGGGCGCCAGCTTGACCAGCACGGCAGCCACACGGGCCGGTACGTGACAGCGTTCCAGCGCGGACTTGCCCCACCCCCGTATCATCCCCAGTAGCAGCAGCGACCCCATCCCAATGATGACAGTCGGCAGGCTGACGCTGTCCAGCGCCGAGGGTAGCCGGGATAACAGTGCCGGCAACGTGGAACCGGAGAGATCGATACCGAGCAGCTGTTTGAGCTGGCTTGCCGCGATCAGCACGCCCGAGGCGCTGACGAAGCCGGTCATCACCGGGTGGCTCAGAAAGTTGACCAGAAAGCCCAGCCGACATAGCCCCATGATCAGCAGAATGGCCCCGGAGAGCAGTGCCAGCACCAGGGCTGCGGCGATGTAGTTCGGCGATCCCGACTCGGCAACCTGTGAAAGCGCCGATGCCGTCATCAGAGACACCACCGCCATCGGGCCGACGGAGAGCGTCGCGCTACTCCCCAGCAGGGTGTAGACGACCAGCGGCACCAGGCTCGCGTACAACCCCACCACCGGCGGGAGTCCCGCCAGCATGGCGTAGGCCAGCGCCTGCGGGATCAGCATCAGCGCCACGATGATGGCCGCCAGCAGATCCTCGCCCAGCAACCCGCCGTTGTAACGCCGCCCCCAATCCAGGATCGGGAGCCAGCGTGCCAATCCGGCTTTTTGCGGCTGATTCATGATCTGCCGGCCCCGATCAAGTGCGCGCCTGCGGCTTGGCCAGCCATTCGTGTCCCTTGAGCATCAGATTCCAGTAGATGAAGGGGAGCTGCTGCGCCTTGATGTTCCAGCCGAGCCGGGTCGGCCGTGTCGCCTGATTGATCCAGGACGGGAACGTCGGCTGCAACTTGCCGCCGTAACCGAACTCCGCCAGCACCACGCGGCCTCGTTCGACCGTCAACGGACAGGCGCCATATCCCGCATAGCCGGAGGGCATCGGCTTGCCATCGAGCACAGCCAGCAGGTTGTCCGCCACTACCGGTGCCTGCTTGCGCACGGCGGCGGCCGTCTTGGCGTTGCCGGTACCGCTGGCGTCGCCGAGACCGAAGACATCACTGAAGTGGTTGTGCTGGAGAGTGTCGGCATCGAGATCGAGCCAGCCACCCTCGTTGGCCAGTGACGATTCGCGCACCAGCCGTGGGGCGCGCTGAGGCGGCACGACGTGAAGCATGTCGAAATCGGTCTCGATCTCTTCGCTGCTATCTTCGCTCGTGACGCGAAAACGCGCCTTCTGGGCCGGGCCGTCCACAGCGATGAGGTTCTGTTGGAACTGCTTGTGGATGCCGTAACGCTGAACGTATTCGTCCAGTGCCGGCACGAAGTCCGAGACACCGAACATCACACCGCCGGCATTGTGGAAATGGACATCGATGCCGTTCAGGACGCCCTGCTTCTCCCACTCGTGACAGGAGAGATACATCGCCTTCTGTGGCGCCCCGGCGCACTTGATCGGCATTGGCGGCTGGGTAAACAGCGCCTTGCCGCCTCGCATTGCCTGAACCAGCGACCAGGTGTAGGGCGCCAGATCGAAACGGTAGTTCGACGTCACGCCATTCTTGCCCAGCGTCTCCTCGAGACCATCGATCGCCTGCCAGTCGATCTCGAGACCTGGCGCAACCACCAGTGCCCGGTAGCCAAGCGTCGTCCCGTTGTCCAGCACGACCTGGCGGGATTCCGGCAGCAGCTGTTCCGCCGCGGCCTGATACCAGGTGACGAAGCTCGGCATCACCGAGTGCATCGAACGCCGGGTCTGTTCAGCAGTGAATACGCCACCGCCGACCAGCGTCCAGCCGGGCTGGTAGAAGTGATCCTGTGCGGGCTCGACGATGGCGATATCGAGATCCGCACGACGTTTGTGAAGACTCGCGGCGACCGCGATGCCCCCCGCCCCACCGCCGATGATGACGATGTCATGGTACTTTTCGTTCGCGGCTGTCGACTGATTCGTGTCTGTCGATTCGTTCATGACTGTCGATTCGTTCATGACTGGCTCCCTTTAGTCGATTCGGCGCGGCGCGATAGCGCTTGGCGACGACGCCTTCTCACTCCCACGCGGCGCCTGCCAGGGCGTCGAGCGGCAATTTCAGATAGCGCTTGCCGTTGCTCTCCGGTTCGGGGAGGCGGCCACCGAGAATGTTGACCTGCAGGGCGTGCAGGATCAGCTTTGGCATCGGCAGTTCGCTATCGCGCTTCTCACGCAGCGCAACAAACTCAGCCTCGCTGCTGTCGCTCAAACGATGCTTGTTGGTCTCGCGCTGCTCGCGCACGGTGCTTTCCCACTGCGGATCGCGGCCGTCGGGCATGTAATCGTGACCGGTGAACAGGCGCGTCTGGTCGGGCAGCGCGAGGATCGCCTGGATCGAGTGCCACAGCTGGTGCGCACTGCCGCCGGGAAAGTCGGCACGAGCGGTACCGAAGTCGGGCTGAAACAGGGTGTCGTGAACGAAGGCGGCATCGCCGATGACGTAGGTGACCGAGGCCAGCGTATGGCCCGGCGAGTGCATCACGCGGCACTCGATCTCGCCCAGCGTGAAGGTATCCCCATCACCGAACAGATGATCCCACTGGCTGCCGTCGTCCTTCAGGTCCGGCCAGTGGTAGATCTCCTTCCACAATGCCTGCACCTGCGTCACCGGCCGGCCGATGGCGGTGGGCGCGCCGGTCCTGTCATGCAGATAGCGCGCGGCGGAAAAGTGATCCGCGTGCGGATGGGTATCGAGAATCCACTCGACCACGAGCTCTTCACGCTCGACGTAGGCCAGCAGATCGTCGGCCTGCAGGGTGGCCGTCGCC
Source organism: Salinicola sp. V024 (assembly GCF_052645315.1). Taxonomy (NCBI): domain Bacteria; kingdom Pseudomonadati; phylum Pseudomonadota; class Gammaproteobacteria; order Oceanospirillales; family Halomonadaceae; genus Salinicola; species Salinicola sp. V024. The sequence goes on along the minus strand of NZ_JBQXYB010000001.1, from coordinate 164,912 downwards.
CCGGACTTCTCATCGTAATCGAGCACTGGATCGATGATCGCGCAGCGACGCGTGGCGGGATCGCTGACGATGTACTGGATACTGAACGTGCGAGGGTCGAAGAAACCGGCGACATCGGGTCGGCCTTTATTTCTGTCGCCTCGAGAGAGAGCAAAGGTGTTCATGACGGCTCCTTAGGAAGGCATGCCCCTAGAGTAGCGCCAAATTAGTTCTAACGTTAGAACGATTTTTTATATAAAGTTTCGTGATCTGCTTTTCATAGATTCAATAGGCATATCGATCTTTCCAAACCCCATAAAAAAAACCGCGCCGAAGCGCGGTTTCCGACATGTTGAGCGACGGCGTCAGACATCGCCGCTGTTATCCAGCTCCACGGCTTCGTAGAGCCGATCCTGGAGATCCGGGATCGCTGCCTGAACCCGGTTCCAGCTGGGGATGAACGGCTTGTCGCGCGGCGATTCGAAGAAAGCCGCACCGGCCTGCATGATGTTGTCGGCGAACAGTTCCACCGCCGCTTCCTCGCTGTGACGGTCGAGCTTGAGCCCGTTCATCGCGGCATCATGGTCGTAGGCTTCGATCAGATCCAGCGCCACGCGGTAGTAAGTCGCCTTGACGGTACGGAAGCTCTCGACGCTCATCTCGACGCCGAGCGTCGCCAGCTTGCGATACATCGCCTTGGCGATGTCCATGCTCATGCGGTTCAGACCGCCCGACGGATCTTCCTCCGAGACCGGCTGGTGCTTGTGATCGTAGGCATCGGCGATATCGACCTGACACAGGCGTTTGGTCGAAAAATTGCGGTGCACCTCGGAAAGCACGCCGATCTCGAGCCCCCAGTCGCTGGGAATACGGATGCCGTCGAGCACGTCGGCGCGCATCGAGAACTCGCCGGAGAGCGGATAGCGGAAACTGTCGAGATAGTCGAGATAGGGCAGCGGGCCGTAGATCATCTTGAAGGCACGAATCAGCGGCGTGACCATCAACCGCGCCACACGCCCATTGAGCTTGCCGGAGGCGATACGCGAGTAGTAGCCCTTGCAGAACTCGTAGTGGAACCGCGGATTGGCGACCGGGTAGATCAGCCGAGCCAGCAGGCCGCGGTCGTAGGTGACGATATCGCAGTCATGCAGCGCTATCGCCTCGGCCTTGCCGGACGCGCGCACGTAACCGGAGCAGTACCAGACGTTGCAGCCCTTGCCGGGCTCCAGCGGCGCCAGATTTTCCTTCGCCAGCTCCTGCTGCAGGGCCTGGAGCCGGGGCCCGTCGTTCCAGAGAATGCGGTGATGCTGCGGCAGACGGGAGAAGAATTCGCGCGCTTTCAAAAACTGCTCGCGATCGGCGCGATCCAGGCCGATGACGATCTCGCTGAGATAGGGCACCTTGCACAGCTCGTCGACGATATGCGAAAGCGCCGGCCCTTCCAGCTCGGAATACAGCGACGGCAGGATCAACCCCATCGGGCGGCTGCGGGAGAACTGCTTGAGGTCGTTTTCCAGTGCTTCCACCGAGCGACGCGTGAGGTTGTGAAAATTGGTAACGATACCGTTCTGATAAAAATCACTCATGAAGCGCCCTCGTCATATTGTCTTCCTGGCGTCGTTCCCTGACGCCGGTTATCGGGACTGTCTATCCACCATCGGCCATCCAAACCCAGCCATCCAAACCCAGCCATCCAAACCCAGCCGTTCAACCTCAGTCATCCAACCTCAACCGCTCAATCCCGTCCGTTCGACCTCATCCCTTCCGCGTCATCCTCTTCAGGACGGCTCGTTCGTGTCCCACCCCAGTTCGCTGACCAGCCAGTGCGATACCCCTTCCGACCAACCGGCGGGTCCCTGCGCTTCGGTTCGGTAGACCCGCGGGTTTTCCAGCGGCATTGGTTGACCATGCTTGGCGGCGATGACAACGGCCATGTCGGTGGCCGCCAGCAGCGTCAGATCGTTGGGCCCGTCACCCAGGCCGATCGTCTGCGGACGATAGCCCCGCAGCGCCTCGAATCGAGCCACCAGCCAGTCCGATGCCTGGCCCTTGTCGACGGCGCCCATCACATGCCAGAAACGACCGCCGCGAGTCAGCCGCAAGCCATCAACCTGGAGCGTCTCATGTAATGTCTGCAGTTTGATGTCGTCGTCTTCCCACACCAGCGGCTCGCTGCCCTCCCGATCCATGGCCTGTGCGGCACCGGACTCGCTGAGTCCGGTCAACTCGCGAACCTCGGCAACGTCCATCTCGCCCATGCGTCGAAAGCGCAGACCGTGACGCTCACGCACCACGTCCAGGCGCCGCCGGATGAAGTCCACATCCATGCTGGGGGTCTTGACCACCAGACCGTCCGGCGAGGCGGGATCGCGATCCAGGCGCGCATGCTGCCATGAGGGCGGTAGGCCGATGACGGCGCCGTTCTCGGCGATGAACGGGGTTTCCTCGAGCCCCAGTTCCTGGCGCAACGCCAGCAGTTCGCTACGAGTCTTGCTGGTGGTGGGAATGACCGGAATCGACTGCCGCTCGAGGCGCGAAAGCCAGGCCGACGCCGGCTGCCAGTCGTAAGTATCGTGATCCAGCAGCGATCCATCGAGATCGGTAAATACCATCAGGGACGGTTTGTTCAAGGCCGGCTGCGTCATGGGTTCACCTGCATCGCTTCACCTCGTCATGTCGTACGCGGGCGGCTGCGTGTCGGCAGTTCTATAGGAAAGTTCCATGGATGAAGGTAGCACGGATCATGCCAAACACGACGGCCCGGGCCATTTGTCCTGACCACGGGCCGTCAACAGCGCTAATCGGACCTAATCTGATCGAACCTTCACCGATCAAACATTCGCTGATCAAACCCTCGACGCGGTTGCCGCAAACCGTTTCGGTGCACTATTGAGGTGCATCGTCATAGGGGCATTGTCGTGGATGCATTGTTTTAGGTGCATTGCATTAGATGCATCATCGACACGAGCGGTGACGCCGGGGGTCAACGCCGGGCGTGTTTCGCCGCAATGGCGCCGACGCCGGCCAGCGTCGCCCGATCACTGTCGATGGCCTCGACGCGGAGTCCGGCGGCTTCCAGCGCGATGGTGTAGCTTTCGCGCAACGACTCCGCGCCGATCAGACGTACGACCTCGAGTCCGGGACGTGCCTGGCGCATGGCATGCACCTCCTCGCCGATCAGTACACCGGAGAGGAAGCTGCCCACCTGCCCCGCTTCGAGCCCCGCGTAAAGATGCCGGCTGCGGGCCTCGAACAGCGCATGCATCACACCGCCCGGGCAGCCGGCACGGGAAACGCCCAGCCGGAATGCTGCCTCGTCGAAAGGCGCCTCGTCGCGGGCCGGCTCCCCCGGCAGGGTATGAAAGCGCACGGCGTGATAGAGCTCGCCGGTCATGACGGTGGTGAATTCGACCATGCGGCCAGCATCGAGACGCGCCCACTTGCTGTGGGTGCCCGGCAGGCAGCAATCGCCGCTGTCGACACCCGCCAGCGCCAACGCACCGAACGCCTGGACCTCTTCGCCGCGCATCACGTCGACGTGTTCGGGCGTCACCTGCTTGACCCCCGGTACGATCCAGACGTTGTCGAGCCCGGGTGCTGCGACGACATTGTCCGCGAGATCGGCCGCGGTTGCCGGCAGCTCCAGCTGCGGCGCCTCGTACCAGCCCCGCGCCGAGCCCACCATGCCGGCGAGATAAACCGGGACTTTTTTAGCGCCCGAAGCCGCGCCGTCAGCGCCCGAAGCCGTGCCGTCACCACCCGAAGTCGCGCCGTCAGCACCCGAAGCCGCGCCATCGCCATTCCGCCAGTCATCGGTCTGCGAGGCACAGTAATGGGGGAATTCGCTCTGGCTCAACGCGCGCAGACCGGAGGCAGAACGGCGGCTGTCGAGCACCTCGCCGCTGGTCGTGTCGACCAGAAACGCCCGGAAGTTGCTGGTGCCCCAGTCAATGACGATCAGGCGTTCGGCGGCGCTGTTTTGCTGCTCCCCGCTCATGCGTCGGCCTCGCGTTCGAGCTGCTCCGCCTGATGGGCGACTTCGGTCAGCCGCCGCCACTCGGCGACCAGCTCGGCGGCGATCTCGCCGACCTCTTCGGCTTTCCGGCCGGGCTTGTAGAGATTGCTGCCGAACCCGAAGCCGGCGACACCGTGGGCATGCCACTCGCTCATGTTGCTCTGATCGATACCGCCGACCGCCAGCACCGGCAAGCCCTTGGGCAGAATCGCGCTGATATCCTTGAAATAGCCGGTGCCCAGGCGAGCCGCCGGGAACAGCTTGAGCGCCGTCGCGCCGGTTCTGGCCGCTGCCAGCGCCTCGCTCGGGGTCATACAGCCGATCATCGGCGCCAGGCCGTGCTCGACGCCGGCGCGAATCACTTCCGGGTCGGTATTGGGCGTGATCAACAGCGGCGCATCGAGGCCCGCCAGGCGCTCGGCATGCGCCGGGTCCAGCACCGTGCCGGCGCCGATCACCACGTCATCCGGGCAGCGCTTGGCGATGGCCGCGATGCTGTCCCAGGCCCGTGGCGAGTTGAGCGGAATCTCGATCAGCTTGAAACCCGCCGTCACCAGCGCGTCGAATACTGCATCGATCTCTTGCGGGGTGATACCGCGCAGAATGGCCACCAGCGGCCGCTCGCGCAGCGCCGTTTCCAGTGCGAACTTGCGTGTCTCGTTCATTTCTCTCTCCTCGATGGCGGCCTGCCTCGACAGAATGCTGCCAGCAGAGCGCCAGGAATCACCATTCGGCTATCGAGCCATCCTCATGCGTCCACACCGGGTTCCGCCAGCGGTGCCCGACCTTGGAACGCTCTTCGACGAACGCTTCGTCGATCTCCACGCCCAGCCCCGGGCCCTGAGGAATCGCACAGAAACCGTTCTCGATCGCCAGCGCGTTCTTGTCCACCAGATAATCGAGCACGTCGTTGTCCCGATTGTAGTGGATCCCCATGCTCTGCTCCTGGATGAAGGCGTTGTGATTGACCGCATCCACGTGCAGCGACGCGGCCAGTGTCAACGGCCCCAACGGGCAGTGCGGCGCCAGCGCGACATCGAAACAGGAGGCGAGCGTCGCGATCTTCATCCCTTCGCTGATACCGCCGCAGTGGGACAGATCGGGTTGGACGATATCGACCATCCCTTCGACCAGCAGATCGCGGAACTGATAACGCGTGTGCAGTCGCTCGCCGGTGGCGATGGGATAACTCAGGCCGCCGGCGATGTGCTTGAGGCTCGGCAGATGCTCCGGCAGCACCGGCTCCTCGACGAACATCGGGTGATAAGGCTCGAGTTCCCGCAGCAACGCCTTGGCCATCGGTCGATGCACGCGACCGTGGAAATCGATGCCGATGCCGACATCCGGACCCACCGCGTCGCGGGCCTCGGCGACACGCGCCACCGCTTCGTCGACCTTGGCGTGAGAATCGACGATCGCCATCTCGGCGGTACCGTTCATCTTGAACGCGGTGAAGCCCTGCTCGACCAGCGCCTTGGCACCGGCGCCGACGTCGCTGGGCTTGTCGCCGCCGGTCCAGGCGTACATGCGCATCTTGTCGCGACAGGCACCGCCCAGCAGTTGATGCACCGGCACCCCCAGATCACGCCCCTTGAGATCCCACAGCGCCTGATCGATGCCGGCAATGGCACTCATCAGGATCGGACCGCCGCGATAGAAACCGGCGCGGTACATGATGTTCCACAGGTGTTCGATGCGGTGCGGGTCCTGGCCGATCAGATAGTCGGCAAGTTCGTGTACCGCCGCTTCGACCGTAGCCGCGCGGCCCTCGACCACCGGTTCGCCCCAGCCATAGCAGCCCTCGTCGGTCTCGATTTTCAGAAACAGCCAGCGCGGCGGGACCTGCCAGGTCTTCAAGCGGGTAATTTTCATGGTTCACCTGTTCTCTTCATTAAGTTCGGTCATCGGTAGCGACATGACGATCGCGGGCGGATTTTTGACCAGGTCCTCCATCCCGAGGTCCCGTCCGGTGCGCTTGAGCACCGACAGCGCTGCCTCGGCGGCCTCCTGCGGCTGGCGCAGGCGGATCGCCTCCATGACCCGGCGGTGCCGCGCCATGCTGTCATCGAGATCCTTGGCGCTATGCAGCGTAGCACTCTGGTTGGAGCGCTCGACGATCAGGGCGATGGCCGGTTTGAGCACGTGGCTGATCTGCGCCCAGATCAGATTGTGGGAGGCGGCGAAGATGGCCTCGTGAAACGCCACGTCGTAGGCGTTGTAGCTCTGCCCCTGCCAGTGAAGATCTTCGCATTCGAGCGTGCGCAACATGCCTTCGAAGGCGTTCTCGATGGCGAGCAGGTCCGAAGCGGTGGCATGAGTCGCGGCCAGACTCGCCACGAAGGGTTCGACCCCCACGCGAAAGGCGAAAACCTCGCGCTGCAGGTGCGGGTTGGGTTGCGCATAGTGCGCCATCCACGCGCTGACCTGCGGATCGAGCAGATGCCAGGCGGAAAGTTCGCAGACTCGCGTGCCCTGCCCTGAGACCCGGACCAGCAAACCGGCGTTGACCAGCTTCTGCAGCGCACTGCGGACCGTGCTGCGACTGACGCCGAAGCGTTCGCACAGGTCGACTTCCCGCGGAATGGTATCGCCGATGGCGTAGCGGCCGCTGAACACGGCTTCGGCAAGCGTCTCGGCGATATCCCCGCGGGGGACGCCGGCGGCATCGGTCACTGACGGTTCTCTGGGCATCGCGATGTTCAACTCACTGGCGCTTATGTCCGACATAGCTTCTAGCAAGTTTCGGTTGGCTGCCTTTAGACCATGGTCAAAGAGCCGACTTTTCACACGCCGGAAACGACGGCGCCCCTCCTGACAAGTGCCAGGAGGGGCGCCGTGGTAGCGCCACTTTCCCTATTCAGAAAATGGCGGCTTTCAGGACGAACGACAAGTCCGATAAATCAGCGATAGACCGGCAGCCGCGAGCAGACGGTCTCGACCTTGGCCTTGACCTCGCCTTCCACCTGACTGGAGTCTCCTGCCTGCATGGCATCGAGAATGTCGCAGATCCAGCCGGCCAGATCGCGGCATTCGGTCTCACCGAAACCGCGCGTGGTAACTGCCGGCGTACCGATCCGCAGGCCGGAGGTCACGAACGGGCTCTGCGGGTCGCCGGGCACGGCGTTCTTGTTGACGGTGATGTGAGCACGACCCAGCGCGGCGTCGGCGTCCTTGCCGGTCAGGCCCTGCTTGACCAGCGACAGCAGGAACAGATGATCTTCGGTACCGCCGGAGACGACCTCAAAACCGCGTTCGATGAACACGCCGGCCATTGCCTGGGCATTCTTGACCACCTGCTGCTGGTAGGTCTTGAACTCGGGGTCCATCGCCTCCTTGAAGCAGATCGCCTTGGCCGCGATGACGTGCATCAGCGGACCGCCCTGACCGCCCGGGAAGACCGCCGACTGCAGCTTCTTCTCGATGTCGGCATCGTTCTCGGCGGACAGGATCAGGCCGCCTCGCGGGCCGCGCAGGGTCTTGTGGGTGGTCGTGGTGACCACGTGCGCGTGCGCCATCGGGCTGGGATAGACGCCAGCCGCGACCAGGCCGGCGACATGCGCCATGTCGACCAGCAGATAGGCGCCCACTTCGTCGGCGATCTTGCGGAATTCGGCCCAGTCGATGATCTGGGAGTAGGCGGAGAAACCGGCGATGATCATCTTCGGCTGGTGCTCGCGCGCCAGCTTGGCGACTTCCGCGTAATCGATCCGGCCGCTGTCATCGATGCCGTACTGAACCGCGTTGTAGTGCTTGCCCGAGAAGCTCGGCTTGGCGCCGTGGGTCAGGTGCCCGCCGGCATCCAGGCTCATGCCCAGCACGGTGTCGCCCGGCTTGACCAGCGCCTGGAATACCGCGCCGTTGGCCTGGGAGCCGGAGTGCGGCTGGACGTTGGCGTAGGTAGCGCCGAACAGTTCCTTGGCATAATCGATCGCCAGCTGCTCGACCACGTCGACGTGCTCACAGCCACCGTAGTAGCGCTTGCCGGGGTAGCCTTCCGCGTACTTGTTGGTCAGCTGCGTGCCCTGGGCCTGCATCACGCGCGGGCTGGCATAGTTCTCGGAGGCGATCAGCTCGATGTGGGCTTCCTGGCGCGCGACTTCCTGCTGCATCGCGTCCCAGAGGGCGTCATCGAATCCGGCAACCTGCATCTCTCGGGTGAACATCGACGGGTATCCTCGGCTCGGGGATGGTTCGACTGCCACCGGCGAAAGTCCGGCATCCGGTGGCTCGATCTCAAATGATGGGCGGCAATGATACCCCAGCGCTGACGGCCTTTCCTATGAAAGTCCGTCATGCGCTGGCGCATAATTTCTCACGTCGGCTTTAGCGTCGGTAAAGCGTACTCCGGGGCGGCATTGGCTATCCCGCCGCCGACACGAACGGGATTCTCGCCCTCGTTCGCGATCATCAAAGAAGTGCTTCTTCAAGTCTCTCCCAACAATCGCAGACTCTCCATCGGCGCCTGTCGTCGGGCGCCCCGCGACAGCACGAAACCGATGCCACCGACGACCGCGGCGCCCAGAACCGGCATCACGATCCACATCAGCCAGTGCATGCGAGGCGCAAGCCCCAGCCAGCCGTAGATGCCCAGCGCGGCCGCCTCGGCCAGTGCCGCGCCCAGCAGCCCGCTGGCGAAACCGAGCAGCGCGAATTCGGCCCACTGCATCCGCGCCAGGATGCGATTGCCGGCGCCGAACACCCGCAGTAACGCCCCTTCGTGAGCCCGCGCCGGCCGGCTGGCGGTGAGCGCGGCGTAGAGCACGCTGACCCCCGCCAGCAGCACGAAGCCGAGCACGAATTCGATGGCTCGCGTGACCTGGCCGAGAATCCCGCGCACCTGCTCCAGCAACGCCTCGACGTTGAGCACCGACACGCCGGGATACTGCCGCACCATCTCGGCCAGCATGTCGTTGTCGCCCTCGGCGAGATGGAACGAGGTGATATAGCTGTGGCCGAAGTCGTCCAAGGCGCCTGGCGGAAAGATGATGAAGAAGTTGGGCTGAAAGCTCTCCCAGTCGAGATGACGCAAACTGGTGATCCGGCCGGTGACGCTGTCGCTGCCGATGGTGAACGTCAGCTCGTCGCCCAGCGAAAGCCCGAGGCGCCCTGCCAGCTCTTCCTCGACCGATATCGGCACTGATCCGTCGCTCGCCGCCTCGGACCCGGTGTCAGTATCGGTATCGGCGCCGAACCACTCGCCGGCGGTGATTCGGTTGCCCTCGGGCAGCGCCGCGCGCCAGGTGAGATTGAGGTCACGCCGCAGCGCGCCGTCTGTCTGGTGATCTTCCGGCACCTGCTGCTTCGGGGGCTTGCCATCGATGGCCGTCAGTCGGCCCCGAACCATGGGATAGAGACCGCTGCCGCTGTCGGCGGCGCTGTCGATCAACGACTCGACGCCGTCACGCTCCTGCGGCTGGATGTTGATCGCGAAGTAATTGGGCGTATCCGTGGGCAGCTGTGCCTGCCAGGTGGTCAGCAGATCGCCCCGGACCAGAGCGATGATCGCCATGGCGGCAAAGGTGACCGAGAACGCCAGCAGCTGGCCGAGGCTTGCCTGGCGCCGTCGCGCCAGTTGGCGGCCGCCCAGTTGCCAGGCACGGCCGTTCTGGCTCCTTTGCGGCAGCCGAGCCAGCACCGCCAGCAGCAGGTTCATCAGCATCTGGCCGATACCCCATAGCACGACCAGCGCCGCCAGGCCGCCCAGCAGAATGCCTGCTGCCAATATCGGATCGCCGGAATAGAGCCACAGCAGCGCGCCGAAGACGAGGCTGGCGAACGTCACCACCAGCCATCCGGACGGCGGGATCGGATCGAGCTCGCGGCGCAGCACCTTGAGCGCACTGACGCGCTTGAGCCTCAGCAGCGTGGGGCCGGCAAAACCCACCAGCACCGCCAGTGCCGTCAGTACGCCCATTAGCCAAGGCATACCGCCGGGGGCAGGCAGCTCCAGCGGCAGAAAGCGGGTCAGCAGCGATAGCAGTACCGCCTGACCGGCGAGGCCCAGCAGCGCGCCGACCACAGACGCCGCCAGCCCCAGCCACGCCAGCTGCCAGGCGAACAGTTGACCCAGCTGCCGTTGCGAAGCGCCGAAACAGCGCAGCAGCGCGGCCGTGTCCAGATGGCGATCGACGTAACGGCGCGTCGCCATGGCGACGGCGACACCCGCCAGCAGCACCGCCGCCAGCCCGGCCAGGCTCAGGTATTTCTGGGCCCGATCCAGCGAGCGGCCGAGGCTGGGACGGTCCACGCGCACATCGCGAATCTCGACGCCGGCTTCGCGCAGCGTATCGAGACGACTGCCGAGACTGTCGACGGCGGCCGGCGGGCCGGCGGCCAGCAGTTCGTACTCGATGCGCGACCCCGGCCTGATCAGACCCGTGGCATCGAGATCCTGGATATTGAGCATGATGCGCGGCGTCAGACCGGCGAAACCGGCCTGCTGGTCGGGCTCGCGATCGATCAGTCCGGTGATGGTCAGCGCCAGAGAGCCGACCTGGACGCTGTCCCCGACCTTGGCATCCAGCAACTGGGCCAGTCGCGGCGCGATCCAGGCACTGCCCGGTGGCGGACCATGAGCGAGTTTCTCGATGCCGTCACCACGATCCACGCGGACCTGACCGTAGAGCGGATAATGGTCATCGACGACTTTCAGCCCCGCCGGCTGGAAGGCATCTGCCTGACTGACCATCGACACCAGATCGACCTGATCGCTCAACGTCAGGCCGGCCTGACGCAGCTCCTGGCGCAAACCGTCGTCAAAGGGCTGGCCCTGTTCGAGCACCAGATCGCCGCCCAGCAGCTGACCCGCCTGCCGCGTCAGCCCCCGGTCGAGCCGGTCGAGAAAGAAGCCGATCATGGTGGTCGCCGCCACCGCCAGCGCCAACGCCACGAACAGCGCGCGTACGTCGGACGCCCGCAGATCGCGCCGGAGCCCCTTCAGCGACAGTGCGATCAGATTCATGCTTCGACCCCATGCGGCTGACGCTCGACCGCCTGCAGCCTGCCACCTTCGAGCTGCAGACAACGATCGCAGCGTCTGGCAAGGGCCATGTCGTGCGTCACCAGAATGAGCGTCGTACCGGACTCGCGATTAAGATCGAACAGCAAATCGATGATGCGCTTGCCGGTGGTCTCGTCGAGATTGCCGGTGGGCTCGTCGGCGAAGACCAGGTCGGGCTCGGTCACGAATGCCCGGGCCACCGCCACCCGCTGCTGTTCGCCGCCGGAAAGTTGCTTCGGCAGGTGATCCAGGCGTGCTCCCAGACCGACCCGCTCCAGACATTGGCGACTTTTGCCCGCAACGTCTTGCCGTGGGGACAGTTCCAACGGCAACATAACGTTTTCGATTGCGGTGAGAGTGGGTAATAACTGGAAGTTCTGAAAAACGAAGCCGACGCGCCCCGCGCGCAGCGCGGCGCGACCATCTTCGTCGAGAGTGCTCAACGACTGACCGAACATCTCGAGTTCACCCGAACTGGGGGCATCCAGCCCGGCCAACAAGCCCAACAGCGTCGACTTGCCGGCCCCGGAACTTCCCACGATGGCAACACTCTCACCGCGATCAACGTCCAACGCCAGCGATTCGAGAATAACCAGTTCTCGTTCGCCGCTTGTCACTCGTTTGCCGAGTTCGTTGGCATATAAAATCCGCGTTTGCTGATCGTTCGAGGAGTAAGACATGGTGCGTGGTTTCCCTGTGCTGGACATCAAAAGGCCTGTCGCCAGGCTGGCAAGGCGCTGTGCAGGTGGCGCGCTGTTGGTGGGCCTTTCCGTGCTTGCGCTGGCCCCGAGCACGGCTCGTGCCGATACCATACTGGTCATGGGTGATAGCCTGAGCGCAGCTTACGGCATCGACCCAAAAGCGGGTTGGGTCAACCTGCTGAAACAGCGATTGGGCGATGAGCATGACGTCGTCAACGCCAGCATCAGCGGAGAGACGACTTCCGGTGGTTCGGCTCGACTACTCGACATGCTCGGACAATACCACCCCGACATCGTTCTGCTGGAGCTCGGCGGCAACGATGGTTTACGTGGCCTGTCCCCACAGCAGATGCAGGTCAATCTGGCGAAGATGATCGAACGTAGTCAACAACGAGGAGCCGAGGTCCTGCTGCTGGGCATCGAGGTCCCGCCCAACTACGGCCCCGCCTATAGCGATGCGTTCCGCGGTGTCTTTACCCAACTGGCCGACGAGTACCAAGTGCCATTGCTGCCCTTTCTGTTGGAGGGGGTCGATCTGGAGACCATGCTTCAAAGCGATGGCATTCACCCCACCGCCGAGGCCCAACCGATCATTCTCGACAACGTCTGGCCCAAGCTGGAACCGCTGCTGACGTCGCCGGCCAACGATAACGCCACTAACGCCACTAACGACAGCACCCCTAACGACAGCGCCACCAACGACGCAGCCGCCAATGCCGACGAATAAGTGATTCATGACCTGCGAAGCAGCCGGTTCCGGTGTCGGTCGCTGGCGGCTCGCGACTGACGTGCTATCGTCAACACCTTGAAAAGACTCGCGACATATCGCGTCGAAAGGCGGTTCGGCAGGGAGGCTGAAGATGGAGAGCGAAACGGCACTGGTCGCCGCGTATGAACTGGATGGACAGGGCGGCGGCAGACTTCTCAGCGTGCGCCAGCTGCGGGAGGCGTGGGCCGATCCTACGCGCCCGCTGTGGATGCATCTGGATTTTCGTCACGAGGACGTCCACACCTACCTCGAGGAGATCGCCGGCCTCGACGAAGCACCGATCGAGGCGCTGCTCGAGGAGGATACCCGCCCCCGCGTGGCCAAGTTCCGCAACGGCGCCGTCACCACTCTGCGCGGTATCAACCTCAATCCCGGTGCCGCACCGGAAGACCTCATCTCGCTACGTATCTGGTGCGCGCCTCACCGAATGATCACCCTGCGCCGTCGGCCGTTGAAATCGGTCAGCGACGTGCGTGAACGAATCGACAACGGCGACGGCGCGCTCTCGATCCCGGACCTGCTGGCATGGCTGACCGAAACCCTGGTGGACAAGGTCGGTGACGTCGCTCATCAACTCGACGACCGTCTGGGCGAGCTCGAAGAGGATCAACTGAGCGATCGGGAGGTCGACCCCGACGATCTTTCGCGACTGCGACGTTCGCTGATCACGCTGAGACGTTTCATGGGCCCGCAACGCGACTGTCTGGATCAGATTGCCCAGGGCTCCGAATGGCTGGACGAAGATACCAAGGTGTCGGTTCGCGAGAGCGCCAACCAGCTGTCCCGTTACGTGGAAGATTTCCATGCCATGCAGGAGCGGGCCCTGATTTTGCAGGAACAGCTCTTCAGCGAACACAACGAGCGGCTCAACCAGCGCATGTATATGCTGGCGATCGTCACCACCGTGTTCCTGCCGCTGAGTTTCCTGACCGGGCTACTGGGCATCAACGTCGGCGGCATTCCCGGTGCCGATAGCCCCTACGGCTTCGTGATCTTCGTGACCATCACCGCGCTGGTCGGCGGCTGGGTCATGTGGTTGCTCAAGCGCAAGCACTGGTGGTAAAGCTGTCGCTCGATCATGACGAGGCGCGATCGGTGTGCCCCAGATCGCGCTCGGGATCGAGACGATCACGCACCCGGCGTTTCAGCTCCTTGATATCGGGGAAGCCGCCATCACGCTTGCGCTCCCAGAGCGTCTCGTCGTCGTAGAACACTTCGAAATGCCCGCCGTGGCTGGGCGCCAGCGCTACCTGTTCGAGGTCCTCGCCGAAAGTCTGCAGCAGCTCCTGAGCGTACCAGCTCGCACGCAGCAACCACTGGCATTGGGTACAATAGTGAATCCGGATGCGGGCCATGGGTCTCTCCTCGAACGTCTGAACGCATGATGCGACGGCGCCAGGGGTTAACTCAAGCCGTTAACACGAGGCGTCAACTCAGGCCGCCGACTCGAGCCGATCGCGCGGCGTAAGCGATTGGATTCGATATCACCCGGCCCGGTAGCGCCAAAAATCAGGGCCACAGCCAACGGCTCGGAACCGAGCGGGAATCGTCAGGGAAACAGGGACCGTTTTTCATGCCAGCCACAGACACCAGCCTCACTCGCCTCTTCGAACGCGTCACCGGCGACGAAGACAGCCGCCTGTGTCGCGATATCTCCGATGATGCCTGCCAGCAACAACCCGGCAATTTCTTTCGGCATCTGCTAGCCGCTCTCGGCAACAAGCTCGCGGATGAGCTCTCCAACGCACGTTTGATCCTGCCGTGGCTGATGGGCGCCATCGGCGCTCCGGTATGGATGGTCGGGCTGCTGGTGCCGATTCGCGAAGCCGGCGCCCTACTGCCACAGCTACTGATCGCCGGCTACATCCGACTCCGTCCCATCCGCAAGTGGGTATGGGTCGCAGGCGGTGTCGCTCAAGCCTTCGGCGCCGCGATTCTCGGGCTGCTGGCGCTGTTCGGTCACGGTAGCTGGGGTGGCGCGCTGGTACTGATCGCGCTGACCGGACTGGCGCTGGGTCGGGGGCTATCATCGGTCGCGACCAAGGACGTCCTCGGCAAGACCATCGCCAAACAGCGTCGCGGTACCCTGATGGGCTGGAGCGCCAGCGCTGCCGGCGCCCTGACGCTGCTGGTCGGCGCCACCCTGATACTGCTTGGCGATCAGCCCGGACACTCGGCATTGGCCGTATTGCTGTTCGCCGCCGCCCTTGGCTGGATATTGAACGCGCTGTGCGCCGCCGCGATCCATGAGGCACCCGGGGCTACCGCAGGCGGCGCCAACGCCTGGCAGAGCGTCAGGCAGGGGTTCTCGCTGATGCAGCGTGACCGCCGCTTCCTGCATTTCAATCTCTCCCGCGCCCTGTTGCTGTCAAGTGCGCTCGCCTTACCGTATCTGGCGTTGCTGGGCCAACAGAACAGCGGCACCGATCTGGCAAGCCTCGGCATTCTGATCGTCACTTCCGGTGTCGCCAGCATGATCGCCGGGCCGATCTGGGGCCGCCTGGCCGACCGCTCCAGCCGGCGAGTCATGCGTAACAGCGCCATCGGTGCGGCGGCTTGCTGCCTGGCCGGGGCCGCCTGTGTATGGCTTCCGGAAACGATGCGAGCCAGCGTATGGCCCTACGCCCTGGTTTACGGGCTGATGATGATCGCCCACGCGGGAATTCGGCTGGGTCGCAAGACCTACGTCATCGATCTGGCCGACAGCGATACGCGGGCGCTCTACGTGGCGTTCTCCAATACGTTCACCGGCGTGCTGATGCTGGCGGTCGGGCTGATGCTGGGCGCGCTCGCTCAGTGGCTGGGCAGCGCCGGGCTATTGTTGCTGCTCGCCGCGCTTGCGATCACCGCCGCACTGAGCTCTCACGCCCTGGCGGAGGTGGAAGAGACAAGCGCCGGCTAATGCGTTGTAATACCGCGTCGTCGTGGCATCATTATCCGACGTAGCGTCTCTATAATCCGTCGAATGCCCAGCCTGGAGGCAAGGATGGCCAGTACTCATAAACACGCACCCCTGATCAACCCGGCGCTATTGGAGCGCATCGTCAATGCCTCGGATGACGGCATCGTGGTGGCCGAGCAGGAAGGCGACGAAAACATTCTGATCTACGCCAATGAAGGCTTCGAAAGGCTGACAGGTTACAGCGTCGACGAGATTCTCTACCGCGATTGCCGCTTCCTCCAGAACGGCGATCGTGATCAACCGGGCATTGACCGGGTTCGCGCTGCGCTGCGGGAGGGTAAATCGTGCCGTGAGGTCCTGCGCAATTACCGCAAGGATGGCAGTGCGTTCTGGAACGAGTTGTCGATCACCCCGGTTTACGACGATGAAGATGCGCTCACCTATTTTGTCGGGGTGCAGAAAGACGTCTCGGGGCTGATGGATGCCTTGCAGGAGCTCGAACTCCTGAAGACGGAGCGTGACACCGTTTAAGGAACCCCACCCTCGTACCTCGCCGTGATGCCGCGGCGACAGATGCTGACGGAATCGATCGGGTTACGGCAGCATGAACCGGGTCAGGCAGACATTTTCATTCCGGGAGAAAAGCAAAAAAAAGCCCGCGCAAGAGGGGGGATGCGCGGGCGAGGCGGGGTGTTACTAGGAGATACATCTAAGACGCGACTCGAACGACTGCTACAGAAGCTATCCATTCGATGAATACAGATTAGCACCCTCATGTTTTTCCGGCAATGCAATTTAACGATCATCTCCATCGCATGGCGCTATCATCCACCGCCTGGCCCTATCATCCATCGCCTAGCTCTATCATCCACCGCCTGGCTCCATCGCATCGCGGAACTCTATCGCTGTTCTGGTTCCCCTCCTCGCCGATCGGGTTTCTCATCCTCGGCGCTCCGGCTTCCAGCCGTGGTCCCTTCATCCTCTTCGGGCTCGGCACGTGGATGGCGATCGGCCAATTCCCGCCGATGATCCTGCAGTTCTCGGCGCAGCGACTCGATCTCGACCTGTAGCTCGCTCACCTGCTCGATCATGTGTCGCATCATGCGCCGGTTCGCCTTGTGCTGCCGCGACTCCGATTCGCCCTGATCTTCAACGAACAGCGAACTGACGTACGCTGCGAAGCTACCGAACAGCCCCACCCCGCAGACCATCAGCAGTACGGCGACGATCCGGCCCATCGTCGTAATCGGATAGTAGTCTCCATAACCGACGGTGGTGACCGTCACCACCGCCCACCAAAGCGCTTCTTCGGCGGTATTGATGGGACTTGCCGGATTGGGGGTTTCCACCATCAGCACCGTCATCGCCGCCAACACCACCAGCAAAACGGTCGCCGTTGCCACCGAGGCCAGAACGCCCTCGGCACGATTGCGAAACAGCAGTTGCCA
This sequence comes from Salinicola sp. V024, assembly GCF_052645315.1. NCBI lineage: Bacteria > Pseudomonadati > Pseudomonadota > Gammaproteobacteria > Oceanospirillales > Halomonadaceae > Salinicola > Salinicola sp. V024. The sequence continues at coordinate 148,098 of NZ_JBQXYB010000001.1, read as the reverse complement.
GATCAGTTCCAAGGAACGCAGGGCGCGCAGCACACGAATGATCTGAACCATGCGCGCCAGACGCGCCGCCTGAAACCACCCGGCGGGGATGCACGCCAGTAGATCCAACCATCCCCAGCGCATGTAGCGCCATTTGCTGGGTGCGCGATAGAACCGCTGGCAGAAGTCGATGAAGAAGAAGAAACAGACGACATAGTCCAGGTAATCGAACAGCTGAAGCATATCCGCCGGCAGATCGAAAAATATCTCGGCCAGCATCGCACCCAGCACGTAGAAGGAGAGTGCCAGGTTGAAGAACTGAAAAGGGGTAACGTGTTCCTTCATGGCCTGCCTCATTCACGTAAACGACAAGGCCTGATGGCCATCGGACGAGAATGGCATTATCAGCGGAAGAAACGCCCGGACGCGAATCGCGAGCTCGTTATTCCGGCACTGGATCGTCAGGCGAGATCGCTGAGCTGAGCCTTCACATCCCGCTTCGCGAGTCTCGATGACGAGCGGGAAGCATATCTCGGCCGCAGCTTATGCCGAACAGGGATTAGCGGCCTTCATCTGGGCGAAGTTGGTCACGAACGTATCCATCTTCTCCGCGTCGTACTCCTGCAGGCCGCTGATGACCAGCTTCTTGGAGCCGATCCCCACATCGCGCCCATTGCAGCTCATGCGGAATTCGAGATGGGCCTCGCCACGCTTGCCCTTGACATCCAGATTGGCTCCGGCGAAATCCAGGTCTAGATCGCAGGGGTCATGGTCCTTCAACGAAAAGCCCATGCTGTCATAGATCACCAGCGGCCGCCGGGGATTGAACATGACGCCCTTCTCTTCCAGAAGTGGCTTCAGGTAGTGCGGGAAATTGCGCCCGGAAAACGCCACGTAACGTCGAGTGAACGTCTCGACGGTCGCCGGATCGCGAATCGTCCAGCCGCTGCGCTTGACGCTCAGGTACTGCTTGCCGACCTGATCGACGACGCTGACGGTACCGGCATCGTCCTCGACGAACTGCAACGACACGCTATCACCCACCATCCCGCAGAAATGGAACGTCATGTGCTGGGACAGACCGTAGCGAGAAAGCACCAGGGCGAACAGTAGATCCCCGGGTACGCAGAAGCGGCGCGCGCAGGGGTCATGGATCGGGTTGTAATCTCCCGCGATCCGGCGCGCGAACTGACTGGCCTGCGCTGCCGTGATACAGAAACCGTCGGCGGCGGTAGAGTGAAACTCGTCGAGAAACATAGGTGGTCGACCCACATGTCGAATGACTTGGCGATGAAATGGCTTGGCGTCGGTATTCATTGGTATTCTAGGCGCCGCTCTTTTACCACATGTCCGAGCAAAGCACAGCGTACCATTAACATTTAGCGACAAACGATAGCGTAGTTTACTTAAATGAAGGTTCCAACCACAGCCCCGGAAAGCGATAGTTCCCGCTCATGCCCCTGCGGCAGCGCGCTCAGCTACGCTCACTGTTGCGCGATCTACCATCTCGGAGAAGCCGCCGCGCCGACGCCGGAGGCCCTGATGCGTTCGCGCTACAGCGCTTTTGCGCTCGGCGGCCTGGGCGCCTATCTCCTCGCCACCTGGGATCCCCATAGTCGCGACTCGGCTTTGACGGAGGCGCAGCTCGATGTACGGGATAGCCATTGGCTGGGGCTCGAGATCATCGAGGCTCACGCGCATGGCGCCAAGGGCGTGGTCGAATTCAAGGCGCATTTCCGTCCGGTCACGGCGGCGGCGCTCTCCGCGCCTCAGGTGCTTCACGAGCGCTCCCGTTTCCGTCGGCACCGGGGACTCTGGCGTTACCTCGACGGTATCATAGAGCCGCCGGCCGACGGCGCCCCCGTTTCACGCAATGCGCCTTGCCCTTGTGGTAGTGGAAAAAAGGCCAAACGCTGCTGCCTGCGCTGATCCAGTTTCGCCAGCGCGACGAAACGACCATCACTGTGGAACACATGCTGATGGCCCGCTACGCTTTTCCCGAACCGAAGCCTTGCCAGCCACTCGATACGGTGAGTCATTCAGCCGCGCCGCCGCGCGCCAATCCCCCGACATCAAAAGCAGGTGCATGAACATTTCCGATAGCGCCACGAACCTTCTTTCCAGCCTTCAGACCGAACTGGGTCAGTGGCTCCATATCCCCGGCTGGATCGTATTCCCGGCCCTGATAATGCTGGCGGCGGTCATCATCGATATCGCACTACATTTCGTGCTCAACCGGATGGAGCGCCGCCTGCGCGATTCGCCGCGTCGCTGGGATGACCCCATCTTGCACGGATTGCGCCTTCCGCTGCGCTGGTGGGTCTGGGCCACCGCACTGATGGTCAGTCTGGGCGTGGTCGGTGAACATTTCGGGATCGAGCGCCTCACCACCGTACTCTCCAGGCTTGGCGCTCTGATCACGCTATTGCTGGTTGCCTGGGGCGGCATCCGACTTTTCCGGCGTCTCGAACAGCGACTAGTGTTTCCGCCGGGCAACTGTCACGCCAAACCGGTCGACCCCACCTCAGCGTCGGCCCTGACCAAGATCGTCGGCGCCGTGATGATCGTCACGCTGCTATTGATCGGGCTGCAGATTCTGGGCGTATCGATGTCGAGCATTCTGGCCATGGGCGGCTTCGGCGGCCTGGTGATTGGCTTTGCCGCGCGGGACGTCATCGCCAATTTCTTCGGCGGCATGGTGGTTCACCTGGACAAGCCGTTCGTGGTCGGCGACTGGATCCGCTCTCCAGAGCGCCAGATCGAGGGCATCGTCGAGGATATCGGCTGGCGCCTCACCACCGTCCGGACCTTCGCCGGGCCACCGCTCTACGTGCCCAACGCCTGGTTCAGTCAGATTTCGGTGGAAACGCCAACGCGAATGGTCAGCCGTCGCCTGTGGGAAACCATTAGCCTCCGCTACCAGGACATCGGCGCCGTCGAGAACGTCGCCCGGGATATCCGCAACATGCTGCTGAAGCATGAGGAGATCGATCAGGACGAGCTGATCACGGTCAACTTCGCTACCTTCGGCCAGTACTCGCTGGATATCATTGTCTACGCCTTCACCCACGAGACGGATTGGCAACGCTTTCACGAGATCAAGCAGGGAATCCTCTTGAAGATCCGCGACATCATCGATGAACGGGGCGCGGAACTGGCTATCCCGGCCTCCCGCATCTATTTACCCGAAGGCATTGAAAAAGGGAGTTTCGAAAAAGAGAGCGCTGAAAAAGAGGAGAGTGAAAAAGACCGCGCCGAGCAAGACGACTCCCGCAACGACAGCGCTAGGCGTGACGACGTCGAAAGTGAAAACGTCGAGTGTCAGGACGCCGAATACGAGAGCGAACAGCGGCGCACTCGCCAGGGCGCGTCGTCACGCACGGCTCGACAATCTCAGGAAGGCAACCGCCGAACCGCCCCTGGCCCCAGCGATACCGATGGGGACGGAGAAGGCGACGCCTGACGCCGGTTCCCGCCGACAAGCCCCGGATCAATCTCTGTCCGGGGCGCCCAGTTCGCGCCAGGCGCTGCATAGCCAGTGCCCGGCCGTAGCGATCTCGGCATCCGTGGCGCCGGCATAACCCAGTACCAGACCGGCTTTCGCGGGTGGTTTCAGGTAATAACGCGAGAGCGGCGAGAGCAGAATCCCGGCTTCCCGTCCCCGTGCGACCAGCTCGGTTTCGAGCTCGACACTCTCCAGCTCGGCGACCAGATGCATCCCCGCCTGCCCTGCCGACAGCACGAGCCCGCGTGCGACGGCCGGAGCCAGCGCCTCGCGTAACTTCGCCTGCCGCCAGCGGTAGAGTTCGCGCATTCGCGAAACGTGACGCACGAAGTGCCCCTCGGCGATGAAGGCCGCCAGTGCCGCCTGCGCCACGTACTGACCTTCCCGGTGGAGTCGCGCATTGGCGCGCGTGAACGGCTCGACCAGCGCGTCGGGCAGTACCAGATAGCCGAGCCGCAACCCCGGATACAGCACCTTGCTGAACGTGCCGACGTAGATCACCGGCGCGTTGTCGACGAGCCCCTGCAGCGACGCGATCGGCGCACTGGCGTAGCGAAACTCGCTGTCGTAGTCATCCTCGATGATCCAGGCCCCGTGGCGGGAAGCGGCTTCGAGCAACGCCATCCGCCGCGGCAAGGTCAGCGTTACCCCGCTGGGGTATTGATGCGAAGGCGTGACGTAGATCAACCGCGGCGCTGGCGTCCCGTCCGGTACGCGATTCACGTTCGCGCCGTCCTCGTCCACCGCCAGCGGTATGGGATTCAGACCGGCCGCCACGAAGCAGGACTGCGCACCGCCGTAGCCGGGCTCTTCCACCCACACTGCGTCGCCGGCATCGGCAAGCAGTCGGGCGATCAGTTCGAAGCCCTGCTGGGCGCCCTGGGTGATCAGAATCTGTTGGGGCCGGCAACGAACCGAGCGCGACAGCCGCAGATAATCACACAGCGCTTCGCGTAACGCCGGGACGCCACCCTGGTGCTGGTAGTCGTGCCATTCGACCGGTGCTCGCTGGTAGTGCCGACGCAGCAAGCGCTGCCAGCGCTCACGCGGAAACTGGTCCAGCGCCGGCACACCCGGTGCGAAGGCGGTATGGCGATTGCTCAACACGCCGCTGAAATCGAGAATGCGCTGACCCCGATCGGAGAGTTCTTGAGTGACGGCGACAGCAGTGGACGCCGGTATTGCCTCAGCGCCGCTCCCCGATTGCCACGCGGCGACGAAAACCCCCGCGCCCTGGCGGGTTTCCACGAAGCCCTCGGCCGTGAGCCGGTCGACGGCGGCCAGCACGGTGTTACGCCCGAGTCCGAGTTCACGGGCCAACTGGCGCGACGAAGGCAGTGCGCTGCCGGCGCCGAGCTGACCTTGCTGAATCCAGTCTCGCAGCGATTGATAGAGCCGCTGGCTCAAGGTCCGCGTCGACGGCGAGGCGAGTTGCATCGCCAGCGCGTCGATGATCCAGAGTCGACGGGCATGAGAGGGTGTTGCTGGCTCTATCTTCATTGATTGACTGATCACTGGGTGATTGGTCACGGGTTTCCTCCGCGGGCTACTTCACTACTGGTTCCCATATTACCGCGCCAACTGGACCTTACCGAGGAACCAGTATGGTGCCAGACTGATGTTACGCCACGTCACTGCCAAAAGAGCCCGATATGCCCACCATTCGTGTCGCCAAGCCCGAAGATATCGACGACCTCGCGCCGCTGGTCGACGGCTATCGCCAGTTCTACCGACAACCCAGCGACCCGGAAGGCGCAAGGCGCTTTCTGCTCCAGCGCTTCGAACGGCAAGACGCGCAGCTACTGATCGCGCTGGATGACGGCGGCTCGGCCGTCGGATTCGTTCAGTTGTTCCCCGTGCCCTCGACCACCTCACTCGGTTCACGCTGGATACTCAACGATCTTTTCGTCGTCCCCGAGGCCCGCCGAGCCGGCACCGGCAGCGCGCTGCTGCAGGCCGCCAGAAATCTGGCAGCCGAGCACGACGTGCCCCAGCTGATGCTGCGCACACAGACCGACAACGTCGCCGCCCAGTCTCGATATCAGGCGCTCGGCTGGCAGCGGGACGAGTCGTTCCATACCTATCTATTGAGCGTTTGATGTCATGACCAACGACTATGGCCAACCGGTCGGCGCGGATATCGAAAACTGGCGGCCCCCTTCGCTGCCAGATGCCGTCGCGCTGCAAGGCCGCTTCTGCCGCCTGGAACCGCTGGATCCCGCACTTCATGCGTCAGCGCTGTGGCCGGCGTGGCAAATGCCGGATCCTGCCATCTCCAACGATCACGAGGCCAAGGCGCGCTGGACCTATCTCGGCGGCCGCAGGTTCGACGACGAAGCCGGCTGTCGACGCTGGCTGGAGACGATGACCGCAGGCAATGACCCACGCTGCTACGCCATTATCGATCCGGCGGATGATCGGGCCGTCGGCATGGCGACCTATCTGCGCATCGTGCCGACCGACGGTAGCCTCGAGATCGGCCATCTCAGTTTCTCGCCGCGTATGGCGCGCACGCCGATCTCCAGCGAAGCGTTGATGCTGATGATCCGTTACGCCTTCGAGCTCGGCTACCGCCGCGTGGAGTGGAAATGCGACGCCTTGAACGCACCCTCGCGGCGCGCCGCCGAACGCCTGGGTTTCCGCTTCGAGGGCCTATTTCGCCAGCATCGCGTGGTCAACGGTCGCAATCGCGATACGGCCTGGTTCTCGATCATCGACGAAGAGTGGCCGGCGATTCGCCGCTGTCACGAACAGTGGCTGTCAGCGGAGAATTTCGATATCGACGGCCGCCAGCGCCGGTCGCTTTCGAACATGACCGCCGAACTGACCCAGGCGGATCTCTGAGCATGCACCAGCCAAGCCAGTTCCGCCTCGACGATGGTGAAGCATTGCAGGTGGCCATCGACGAGTCGCCGTTCGCGACGCTGGTGACCCAGAGTCATGACGGCAAACTAATCGCCGACCATCTTCCTCTGTTGTTCGAGCCGGCCAGCGACGAGTCGACGCCAGCCAAACTGCTGGGACATATCGCCCGGGGCAATCCGCTCGCCCACGAATTGAAGAACGCCTCGCACACGCGTTCGGCCTTGGCCATCTTCCACGGACCGCAGGCGTACATCACGCCGAGCTGGTATCCGGCCAAACGCGAGCACGGCAGGGTCGTGCCGACGTGGAACTACCAGGTCGTGCATGCCCACTGTCAGCTTCGACTGGTCGACGATGCCGAGTGGCTGAAAGCGCTGGTCACGGAACTGACCACGCGTTTCGAGCGTAATCGTGAAACGCCCTGGGCGGTCGATGACGCACCAGCGGATTTTATCGACAAGATGTGCCGAGCTATCCTCGGCGTGGAACTCACGATCGAACGGCTGGAAGGCAAGCGCAAGGCGAGCCAGCACAAACCGCTGGAGGAGCGCGAAGCGATCCGGAGAGGATTGCGCGACGAATACGGCTACGATGACGCAGACTCGCGCTGCTTGAGCGGAATCGACTGAAGTCTAATCTCAGCGTTTGAATGATTCTCGCGGCTCGGTCCCGGCAGATTTTTGTTGGCGTTGTAGACCGCGACAGACTCCAAGGATTTTGCCCCATGGTTCGACAGATCACCTACGCCGAAGCCCGCGAGCACCTTAGTTGGGCCAAGGCCGTCGATGCCCTCCAACAGGGCCATCACGCCGCCCGGCCAGAGATCGCCGACGCTTTTCTCGGCCCCGGCGACAAGACACTGCTCAACCGTTCGTGTTTCATCCCCGGCTTTGGCTACGGCGTCAAGGCAGTCACCGTCTTCGACGGCAATGCCGCCCGCGGTCTGGATACCGTGCAAGGCGCCATGCTCTATTTCGCGCCCGATGATGGCCAGCTGAAGGCGATCATCGAAAGCCGGCTGGTCACCGAGATCAAGACGGCCAGCGATTCCGTGCTGGGGGCGCTTTCGCTTGCCCGACCGGACAGCCGTCATCTGCTGATTTGCGGCGCGGGTAGGGTCGCGGCGAGCCTGATCGACGCCTACACCGCGCTGTTTCCCGAGCTCGAGCGCATCAGCGTGTGGAATCGCACTCATGACAAAGCCGTGGCACTCGCCGAAACCTGCATTCATCGTGACCTGAACGTCACCGCGGTGACCGATCTGGAAACCGCCGCCCGATCGGCGGATATCATCTCCAGCGCGACCATGGCGCGTGCCCCCCTGATTCTGGGCGAGTGGATACGGCCCGGAACCCATGTCGATCTGATCGGGGCGTTCAAGGCCGACATGCGCGAGGCGGACGATGCCCTGCTGCAAAAGGGTCGACTGTTTGTAGATAGCCGCGAGACGACGATGGGCCATATCGGGGAACTGAAGATTCCTCTGGCCAGTGGCGCCATCTCCGAACGAGACGTTCTCGGCGATTTCTACGATCTGCTCGGCGGCCAGGCCGGCCGCCAGGAGGCGAGCGACATCACGGTATTCAAGAATGGCGGCGGCGCGCATCTCGACCTGATGATCGCGCGTTATATCGCCGAGACGATGCGCTAACGGCTGCGGCGTTACCTTATGCTCCTGAAGACGGGCACCACTGGAACGCCCTCAGTCAGGGGCGTAAAATGCAGCCGTTCATTACCAAGGCGCCCGTAACCGCGCCAGGAAATGTCCAAGGCGCCCGTGACCGCGCCCTACTTTCCAGGGGCGCCCGTGACCGCGCCAGGAAATGTCCAAGGCGCCCGTGACCGCACCCTACTTTTCAGGGGCGCCCATGACCGCGCCCTCTTTATCAACCCGGTCCGCCCTTTGCGAGGGCGACTACCAGGAGTCCTGCATGTCATCACACGATCAACCGATCGTCGTCGCGGCGTTGTATCAATTCGTCACGCTGGACGATTTCGAAGCCCTGCGCGAGCCGCTGCTGAACGAGATGAAACGTCTCGACGTCAAGGGCACGCTGCTGCTCGCCTTTGAAGGTATCAACGGTACGGTTTCCGGGACGCGGGCGGATATCGATGCGCTGCTCGACTGGCTCAAGCGTGACCCGCGCTTCGCGGCGCTCGAGCACAAGGAGTCCTGCTGCGAAGCGCATCCGTTCTATCGCACCAAGGTCAAACTCAAGCGCGAGATCGTCACGCTCGGCGTCGACGGCATCGACCCCAATCGGCGCGTCGGCACCTACGTCGAGCCGGAACAGTGGAACGATTTGATCGATGACCCCGAAGTGCTGGTGATCGACACGCGTAACGACTACGAGGTGGCAATCGGTAGCTTCGAGGGCGCCGTCGATCCCAGAACCAAATCGTTCCGCGAGTTTCCGGAATACGTCAGAGCGCACTACGATCCCAGTCGTCACAAGAAAGTGGCAATGTTCTGCACCGGCGGCATTCGCTGCGAGAAAGCCTCGAGCTTCATGCTCGACGAGGGTTTCGAGGAAGTGTTCCACCTCAAGGGCGGCATCCTCAGCTATCTGGAGAAGGTGCCGGAAGCCCAGACGCGCTGGCGCGGCGACTGTTTCGTGTTCGACAACCGGGTTACCGTTCGCCACGATCTGAGCGAGGGTGAATTCGAGCAGTGCCACGCCTGCCGAATGCCGATCTCCACCGAGGATCAGGCCTCCGAGCGCTATTCGCCGGGTATCAGTTGCCCTCACTGCTGGGACTCGCTACCGGAAAAGACCCGTGCCGGCGCCCGCGAGCGTCAGAAGCAGATCGAACTGGCCAAGGCACGCAATCAGCCGCATCCGCTCGGACGCAATCCGCGCGAGACCACTGAGAATTGACTCCGCCGAAGATCACTGCGCGCTGCGGGCCAGCTCCTCCCTATCGGACTCGGGCAGAAGGCCGACGCGGGCCAGCTTGGCGAAGAACCGCTTCATGCGTCGATCGATCTTCTGGCGCGCAAACCACGGCCACATATTGGCCAGGGGCATGAAGTCGGGATTGGACACGCCGTCGATCAGCCACAGCCGCCGGGTACCGTCTGCCCGGCGCTGACATACGATATTGCGGTCATTGATATCGGAGGGCACGATCCAGTTGTCACGCAGGTAGAGATAGAGCCGCTGAAGCTCGTCCCGGAACGCCTGGGACTCGAGCCAGGCCATGTCCTCGCGCTGACGATACTGTCGAATCGTGGCAGAGATTTCGCCATCGGCGTCGGTGATCAGGTCGAAGACCAGACCCTCGCCCATATCCGTTTCCAGCGTTCCGAAATATTCCGGGACGTAACGCCAATCGTCCACGCCACGCTGCTTCAAAATGTCGAAGTAGCCCTTTTCGCGCTCGTTCTGATGGCTGCCACGCTCGGGAAAGCGCGCCACCTTGATACAGCGCTCGGGATGATCCGGATGCCGGTAGATCGCCCGGTCGTTGCCGTGGGCGATTTCGTCGTTACAGGCGAGTCGATACATTGCGGGCCACTCCCAACCGCCATTAAGACGTCATGACCCGTTAATATTAGCGTAAGCAAACGCTGTTTTCATTGATCGTTTGTCTCGGATTCTGCTTCCGGCTCCATCCAGTGCTGCCATAGCGTCAGGATATGCTCGCGATGATCGGCAAACCCTTCCGACGATACCAGGCTGCCACGCTTGGCCAGCGAAGCGCGGTGGCTGGCATCGCGGTATGCCAGATAGGCGGCCTGCAGGTCGCGGGCGTCCTGCTCGGAAAGCGTCCCGCTCTCGGCCAGCGCATCCATCAGCCGCATGTTGTCGGTGACCTCGAGCAGTTCGGGGGTCCGTGCCGACAGCGCCAGCACCGCGTACTGATTCATGAATTCGATATCGACCAGACCGCCGGCATCCTGCTTGAGATGGAACTGCCCTGCCTCGCGCGCATCGCCACCGCTACCGAGATGTTCGCGCATTTTCAGCCGCATCCTGACGACTTCGCGACGCAGTTCGTCACAGTCGCGCTCCCGCCCCAGCACCTCCCGCCGAACGGCTTCGAAGCGCTCTCCCAGCGCCCTGTCTCCCGCCACGGCCCGGGCGCGAACCAGCGCCTGATGTTCCCAGATCCAGGCGTCTTTGCGCTGGTACTCGGCAAAGGCCTGTAACGAGGAGACCAGCAACCCGGCGTTACCCGAGGGTCGCAGTCGCATGTCGACCTCATACAGCGTTCCACTGGGCGTGGTAACGCTGAGTAGATGGATGATGCGCTGTCCCAGCCGGGTGAAGAACATCAGGTTGTCGATCGACTTGGCGCCGTCGGTGACGCCGCGGGGCGCCGCATCGTAGAGGAATACCAGATCGAGATCGGAGCCGTAGCCCAGCTCGATGCCGCCCAGCTTGCCGTAACCGACGACCAGGAAGGCGGCCTCGTCGCTACCGTCTCGCGGTTTCGGTTGACCGAACCTTGCCGTCAGCGAGCGCCAGGCCATCTGCAGCACACTGTCCAGCACCACCTCGGCGATCGCGGTCAGATAATCGCTGACCTTCATCAGCACGCGCCCACCGGCAATATCGGAAGCGGCGACACGCAGTACCTGGGTCTGCTTGAACACCCGCATCGCTTCCAGCCAGCCCTCCTCGTCGTCTTCAGGGATTCGTGCCAGGGTCTGGCGCAGCTCGTCCGCCAGCCGCTGCTTGTCGGCCGGCGAATAGAGCGTCGCGGGTGTCAGCAGCTCATCGAGAAGAATCGGATGACGCGCCAGCTGTTCGGCGATCCACGGGCTCGCCGCACACAGCCGGATCAGCGAAGGCAGTACCTGCGGGTTTTCGCGTAGTAGCGAGAGATAGGCGGTGCGGCGCAGGACCGCTTCGATCAGCGGCAAAACCCGCTCCAGTGCCGTCGTCGGGGTCTCGCTATCGGCGGCGGCCTGCAGCAACATCGGCATGACCGCTTCGAGGCGCTCGTAGCCGATGCGCTGCATCGCCTGCACGCCGCGAGAGTCGCGAAAGGCCTTGAGCCGACGCAGCGCCTCGGGCAGATCGTAACCCGCCGCCGCCATCACCCGCTCGGCTTCAGCGTCGTCCATCTCCCCGTGCCACAGCTGATGCCAGACCGCATCGCCCTCGTTCGACTCGTCGTCGGCTGTTTGCGATTCGTCATCCGGGTCGGCGACAACCGCATCGAAATGGCCTCGAATCCGCTCTCGACACTGGTGCAGCGCTTCTCTCAGAGACGTCCAGTCCGGCATCCGCATCGCCATCGCCAACCTCGCCTGATTCTCGGAATCACTCGGCAGCTGCTGGGTCTGACGGTCCTGCTGCGCCTGCAGCGCATGCTCGAGATTGCGCAGAAACTCGTAATCGCCACGCAGCTCGTCCACCACCGGCTGGGGCAGCAGTTCGAGACTCACCAGCTGTTTCATGGCATCGCGCAGCGAGGGAATCTGGAGTTCGGTATCCCGACCGCCGCGAATCAATTGAAAGGCCTGGACCACGAACTCGACCTCGCGAATCCCGCCGCGGCCCAGCTTGATATTGTCGTCCCGGCCGAGCCGTTTGACCTCGCGGTGAATCATCGCCTTCATTTCGCGCAGCGATTCGATCGCGCCGAAATCCAGATACTTGCGATAGATGAAGGGGCTGAGGAGATCCAGCAGTTGCCGCCCGGCGTTCAGATCGCCGGCCACGGGACGCGCCTTGAGCATGGCGAAGCGTTCCCATTCACGCCCCTGATCCTGGTAATACCCGGTCAGGGCGTTGAAGTTGCCCACCAGCGGCCCGCCGTCACCCATGGGGCGCAGGCGCATGTCGACCCGGAACACGAAACCGTCGGCCGTGATCGCGTCCAACGCGGCGATCAGTTTCTGGCCCAGCTTGGTGAAGTACTGCTGATGCTCGTATTCACGCTCGCCGCCCTGGGTGGTGCCCTTCTCCGCAAAGGCGAAGATCAGGTCGATATCCGAGGAGAGATTGAGTTCGCCGGCACCGAGCTTGCCCATCCCCAGCACGATCAGACGCTGAGGTGTACCGTCTCCGCGTGCGGCCGGCTTACCCCAGCGCGGCGCCAGATGCGTCTCGAGCCAGCCCAACGCGCCTTCGAGGCAAACCTCGGCGAGCCCGGAAACGTCCGCAGCGGTTTGCCACATTTCGGCACCGTTGAGATCCCGCCACACGATGCCGAGCATCCGGGCCTGGCGAAAGCGGCGCAACGCTCTGTGGAGATCTTCCTCGCTCCCCGCCTGGGCCAGCATCTCGCGCAGCGCGTCTTCGATCTGGGGCCGGCTGGGGGCGGTCTCCAGCTCCTGCGTGTGAAGCAAGGCAGGTAGCAGCGCGGGCCTCATGCTCAGCGCATCCAACGCAAAGTCCGATAGCAGTACCAGGCGCGCCATTTCCTGCCGGCGTGTCTCATCCAGCGACAGCCAGGCCTCGGTGATCGACTCATCACCGGCACAAGATTCGAGCCCCTCGCCGAGTCTCATCCTGGCCTCACGCCAGGCAGTCTCCAGCGCAACGGGAATGTCCATTTCGGCAAACCAGGACTCGGGTAACGACATCTGGGGCTCCAGGCGGCTAGTCAGAGGCACACAGCATAGCGAAAATCCCGCCCAAGGAAGCAATCAACCGTACCTGCCCGGCCTAGTCGTCACGCTGTGCGGGCTCGCATATTCACACAACGTCAGGAGTGCAGACAGCCACGTCCATTCGGCGCTGCGGGAAGCATCGCCGTCGCCAGCGGCCCTTTTTCTCGACGCTCAGCAGAACCCTCACGATCGGATCACCTCTGCCACAATATCCGCACTTCTTCGATCTCAAGAACGTCGCCCGCCTTTATCTCGAGAACGTCGCCCGCCCCGCCCTCCTCGAGATTGGGTCGCAGACGTACCGTAAAATCCTCGGCGGCGCGGGTAGCGGGTACGGCGGTGCGATAGATCGCAACCTCCGCGGCGCCGGCAGGCATCTCAATGCAACTCATCGTCTGGCAAAAGAGTGTGCCTTCCCGGCCACCGTCGGCATAGAGTTCTGCGCGTATCTCACCGCGCCCCAATCCACCGAGAGGGATTCGCGCTTCGAAGTGATGCCATTCGCCGCGGGTCTCGAAAGAGACTGCTTCAATCCGCAGTGAAGGCCAGTGCTGATCCAGATGACTATGCCAGGCGACAATCCGCTTGCCCAGCGCACCGGAATTGGCGGTCCGCCGGTGGTAAGCCCGTGCTGCCGGACAGTAGTACTGCTCGGTGTACTCCCTCAGCGAGCGATTGGTGGAGAATTGCGGCGTCAGTCGCGCCATGCTCTCCCGCATTCGTGCCACCCAGGCGCCGGGGATGCCGAATTCGTCTCGCGCATAGAATGCCGGTATGACCTCGTGTTCCAGTAACTCGTAGAGTGCCTCGGCTTCGCTGGCATCCTGAGCAGAATCGTCATCATGCTCGCGGCCGTCACCCAGCGCCCACCCGACATCCGGGCTATACGCTTCTGCCCACCAGCCATCCAGTTCGGAAAGATTGAGTCCGCCATTGACCAGTACCTTCATGCCGCTGGTACCGCAGGCCTCCCATGGGCGACGCGGGGTGTTGAGCCAGACGTCCACACCCTGCACCAGACGCTCGGTCAGGCGCATGTCGTAATCAGCGAGAAAGACCACATGCGGCCGGGCTTCGGGTCTCTGTATAAAGCGTATCCAGTCTTGAATGAGTGCCTGGCCACCCTGATCCGCGGGATGGGCCTTGCCGGCGATGATGAGCTGCAGAGGACGGTCACGATGCGTCAACAATCGCAGCAGTCGATCCGGGTCATGCAGCAGCAGGTTCGGTCGCTTGTAGGCGGCAAAGCGTCGCGCAAACCCCAGCGTCAATATATGCGGATCGAATAGATGTGCAACGCTCTCGACGGTCTCTGGGGGCGCCCCCGAGGCCGCCATTTGCCGGCTCAATCGCTGCCGCGTGTCGCTAACCAGCGCCTGACTGGCAGCCATGCGAAACTGCCAGAGGTGGTCGTCGGAGACCTGGCGAATGGTCGACGTCAGCTCCTCGGTGGAGCCTAACCAGCGCGCCTTGCCGCAAGCCTGGGTCCACAACTTGTCCGCTGCCGCCGAGTCCCAGCTCGGCATATGCACACCGTTGGTCACATGACCAACCGGAATTTCCGGTGTGGACCAGCGCGGAAACAGGGGCTGAAAAATGTGTCGGCTCACCCTGGCGTGCAAGCGACTGACACCATTGACTGCGCCACTACCACGACAGGCCAGGTAAGCCATGTTGAATGGTTCTGCGCTGTCATCCGGGTCCTGGCGGCCGAGTGCGAGCAATTCTTGCACGGTAATGCCGAGTTGTTGCACGACATAATGACCCAGATATTGTTCGATGAGCGCAGGCGCAAACAGATCGAAACCAGCGGCGACGGCCGTATGCGTGGTGAATAAATTTCCGGCGCGCGTTATCGCCAGGGCGACGTCGAAGGTGTCACCACTCTTTTGCATGTAACTGCGAGCCCGCTCCAATACGGCCAAGGCGGCATGGCCCTCGTTGAGATGACAGACATCCGGCTCCAGACCCAGTGCCTCGAGCAGACGCCAACCACCAATACCCAGGAGCAGTTCCTGTTTCAGCCGCAGCTCAGTCCCACCGCCATAAAGCTCGCTGGTGATGCCACGGTGGGCGGGGTAGTTGGCGGCATCGTTACTGTCAAGCAGGTAGAGATTCACACTACCCACCCGGGCCTGCCAGGCGCGTAACCAGACCGAATAGCCGGGCAGTACAATCTCGAGTCGTAACCATTCACCGTCCGGAGTACGTAGCGGGGTGATAGGCAGTTGCCCAGGATCATTGTAGGGATAGAGCGCCTGCTGCTGCCCTTGGGGGTCGATTATCTGGCGAAAATAACCCTGCTGATAAAGCAGTCCCACACCCATGACCGGAACACCGAGATCGCTGGCTGCCTTGAGATGATCGCCGGCGACATTGCCCAATCCGCCCGAGTAGATGGGCAGCGCCTCGCTGAGCATGAACTCCATACTGAAGTAGGCAACGCCGTTCAGAGGCTCCAGAGGCGCCGTCTGCTGAAACCAGCCCGGCGCCTCATTCATGTCACAGCGGGAGCGCTGCAAGGCGTGCAGTTGCTCGCAGAAGGCCGTATCCGCCAGCGCTTCCTGGAGCCGTTCCCGTGACACGGTTTGCATTATTGCCCAAGGGTTCTGAGTCAGCTCCCAGAGCGTGGCGTCCAGCGTGCGCCATATCTGGTCAGTGGCATGATTCCAGGACCAACTCAGGTCCAGTGCCAGCTCAGCCAGGTTATCGAAACCTTCGAGATCCGCTGTCCGCAACTCCTTCGGTGATACCATGAATGCCTTTCTCCCGTGATGGATACCGGGGCAGGTGGCATGCTTCGTCGATACAGCTTCCGCCTTGCAGCGACATCATGACTCCGGAGAGCGATGCGGCCGCCCCTGATAGAACTCCGATCTGCATCGCCTCGCTCACCCGATGCGGGGAATACGATAGCTCTCCAAACATGGTAAAGATGGCCCGTCAAGCAACAGCCGAGCCTACCACGGGTTCATGGACATTGATGACCATGCATTCCGCCGTATGACTGACCCGATGCGAAACACTACCTACCAGCAGCCCTCTGCAATCACTGATCCCCCGGCTCCCCATCACGATGGCGATGACACCCAAGCGTTTGGCTTCCTCAACGATCACAATACTGGGTGGGCCGAGGCCGACCAGTGTGTGTACCTCGCCCTGGTGAGGGGGCATCGTATCCATCGCCTTCTCGAGTATCTCGCGGCCAGCCTTCTCAGACCTCCTGACAAGAATATTCCGCCGAGAGGCCTGAATATCATTCACAGTCATATCAGGCAAAAAGGATGACGGGTCTTGCACGTTCAATAGATAAAGTATTCCCAGATTGGGCGAAATCAGCCGGCAGGCAATACGTAAAGCCTTGCGGGCGTGAATCGAGCCATCGACCGGCACAAGCAGCGACCTGAACATGAGTCAACCTCAACCTTTCAATAACCCATCAGCGAGAACCGATCCGGGAGTTGTTGATGTAACCCCTAAGAAGACAGCACAGTAACTTTACGGCCATTTTTCAACTTGATCCTGATCAACATCATTGAAAAATCCCGCGGAGAAAGACGCAGGACACCTGCCATTACTGTTGAAAGAAGCACTACCCACATCGGTTCACTATATCTGACCTCTCAGATCTCTACGCCTCTCCTGACTGACACATAATCTTCCTTTTGAATGCATTGACACAGTTTGATCCAGGTCAATCTGCCGTCAGCTTTCACCGTTATTCTGAAGTAACAGAGGTTATTCACGATAACTAGCCTCATTCGCTCGACGCCACCGCATCGACGATGACGATCTTTCCTGCCAGTCGAACGGGATGACCTCAGATGCAGCTGAAACTCAAAAAGCCTCTCTCCAGATACCGTCTCGTGGCCGTGCTGGCGATCGTGTTGTCAGCCGGCGGGCTGGCGTGGTGGCTACTGCAACCCAGCGAACTCGGCGAAGGTTTCGCCAGTGGCAATGGCCGCATCGAGGCAACCGAGATCGATGTCGCGACCAAGGCAGCCGGCAGAATTCTGGACATCAACGTCGATGAGGGCGACTTCGTCCAGCCTGGACAAGTCATCGCGCACATGGACACCGATGTGCTGGCAGCGCAACTCAAGCAGGCCAGGGCAGAGGTGCAACAGGCGCAAAACGCTATCCTCACCGCCCAGGCCCTGGTCACCCAGCGGGAAAGCGAAAAAACCACTGCCGAGGCCGTGGTCAATCAGCGACGCGCCGAACTCACCGCTGCGCAGAAGCATTATCAGCGTACCGAAACCTTGGTCACTCGCAACGTCATGGCCCGTCAGCAACTCGACGATGACCTGGCTACCCTGCAAAGCGCCCAGGCGGGGCTGGCTGCGGCACGTTCACAGGTGCTTTCGGCACAAGCCGCGATCGCTGCGGCGAAATCCCAGGTGATCGAGGCGAAATCCGCCGTCGACGCGGCCAATGCAGCCGTCACCCGACTGCAGGCCGATATCACCGACAGCGAGCTGAAGACTGACCGCCTGGCCCGAGTCCAGTACCGCGTGGCACAACCCGGCGAAGTACTCGGGGCCGGCGGCAAGGTCCTCAATCTGGTGGACCTGTCCGATGTCTATATGACCTTCTTCCTGCCCGAGCGTCAGGCGGGCCGCGTCGCCCTCGGTGCCGATGTACGCCTGGTGATAGATGCCGCAGCGCAGTATGTCATTCCCGCCAAAGTCAGCTATGTAGCAAGTGTCGCGCAGTTCACCCCGAAGACGGTGGAAACGCAAAGCGAGCGCGAAAAACTCATGTTCCGGGTCAAAGCGAGAATCGACCCCGAATTGCTGAAACAGCATCTCGAACAGGTCAAGACCGGCCTGCCCGGCATGGCCTACTTGAAACTCGATCCTGACGCCGAATGGCCTGCGCAGCTGCAAGTCAACGTCACGCCATGAACGAGACCTCGCCACCCGTCGCGCAAATCAAAGGGGTCAGCCTGCACTACGGCAACATCTGTGCACTGGATGACTTGAGCCTCGACATACCGGCCAGCTGCATGGTCGGCTTGATCGGCCCGGATGGCGTCGGCAAATCCAGTCTGATGGCCTTGCTGGCTGGCGCACGCAAGCTCCAGCAAGGACAGATCCAGGTGCTCAATGGGGATATGGCCGACCGCCATCATCGCCGAGAGATCTGCCCGCGCATCGCCTATATGCCCCAAGGTCTGGGCAAGAATCTCTATCCGACGCTGACGGTATTCGAGAACCTGGACTTCTTCGGCCGCCTGTTCGGCCAGGACGAGGCCGAGCGCAAGCGTCGTATCGCCGACCTGGTGAAAAGCACCGGGCTCGCCTCCTTCACCAAGCGCCCGGCGGGCAAGTTGTCCGGCGGAATGAAGCAGAAACTCGGGCTTTGCTGCGCGCTGATCCATGACCCCGATCTACTGATACTCGACGAACCCACCACCGGCGTCGATCCGCTGGCACGTAGCCAGTTCTGGGCCCTGATCGCCCGCATTCGCGGTGATCGACCGACCATGAGTGTCTTGGTGGCTACCGCGTATATGGATGAAGCACAACGCTTCGACTGGCTGGTGGCCATGGACGCCGGCAAAATCCTCGCGACCGGCATCCCGAACGAACTCCTCGAGCGCACCAGCAGCAACGACCTGGAGTCGGCGTTCATCGCCCTGCTGCCCGAAGAAAAGCGTCGCGGGTACCATGCTCTGGTGATCCCGCCCCGGCAGCAGGCGGGCAGCGAGGTGACGATCGCCATCGAGGCACATGACCTGACCTGTCGTTTCGGCGACTTCGTCGCTGTGGACCGGGTCAGCTTTCGTATCGAGCGCGGCGAAATCTTCGGCTTTCTCGGTTCCAACGGCTGTGGCAAAACCACAACCATGAAGATGCTCACCGGCCTGCTGCCCGCCAGCGAAGGCCAGGCATTGCTGTTTGGTCAGCCCGTGGATCCCGATGATATCGAGACCCGGCGACGGGTAGGCTTCATGTCCCAGGCCTTCTCACTGTACGGCGAGCTGAGCGTACGCCAGAATCTCATGTTACACGCCCGCCTGTTTCACCTTGCGGACGATCAGCGTGATGCGCGCATCCAGGAGATGTTCGAGCGTTTCGATCTCGAAACGGTTGCCGATAGCCAGCCCAACGACCTCCCCCTGGGGGTCCGCCAGCGCCTGTCGCTGGCAGTGGCGGTGATCCATAAGCCGGAAATATTGATCCTCGACGAGCCTACCTCCGGGGTCGACCCGGTGGCCCGAGACGGCTTTTGGGCGCTATTGATCCAGCTGTCGCGCGAAGATGGGGTCACCATCTTCATCTCCACCCATTTCATGAACGAGGCACTGCGCTGCGACCGCATGTCGATGATGCACGCCGGCCGCGTACTGGACAGCGACACGCCCCAGGAGCTGATGGCCAAGCGCGGCCTGCCGACCCTGGAAGAAACCTTTATCGCCTACCTGCAGGATGCCGTCTCCGGCGATGAGGTCGAAGCCACGGAGGCCACGCCACAGGCACCGTCGTCGTCGGCTCCTGATGCCGACGCTTTAAGAGCGCGCTTCAGCCTGCGCCGCCTGCTCAGCTATAGCCTGCGCGAATCCATGGAGCTACGCCGCGACCCGATTCGAGCCACCCTGGCGTTGCTCGGAACCGTGATGTTGATGTTCATCATGGGTTATGGCATCAGTCTTGATGTGGAGGACCTGAACTACGCAGTGCTCGACCGCGATCAGACCACCACCAGCCAGGCCTACACACTGGATATCGCCGGCTCCCGCTATTTCAAGGAGCAGGCGCCGCTGCGTGACTACACCGATCTCGAGCAACGCATGCGCAGCGGTGCCATTAGCCTGGCAGTGGAAATTCCGCCGAATTTCGGTAGCGATCTCAAGGGCAACCGCACGCCTGAGGTGGGCTTCTGGGTAGACGGCGCCATGCCAACGCGTGCGGACACCGTCAGGGGTTATGTCCAAGGCATCCACCAGGGCTACCTGCAGCAGTTGGCGCGAGAAGACACCCAGTCAAGGGCTGTCAGTCAGGTCGATATCGCCGTGCGCTACCGTTACAACCCTGACGTGCAAAGCTTGCCGGCCATGGTCCCGGCGACGATCCCGCTGCTGCTCATGCTGATACCGGCAATGCTCACCGCTCTTGGCGTGGTGCGCGAAAAAGAACTCGGCTCAATCATCAATTTCTATGTCACCCCTGTCACTCGCCTGGAGTTTCTGCTCGGCAAGCAGTTGCCCTATATCGGTCTGGGCATGATCAATTTTTCCCTGATGGTGGCGTTGGCGGTGCTGGTCTTCGGCGTGCCCGTCAAGGGCAGCCTGCTGACGCTGACCCTGGCTGCGCTGATCTACGTGATCTGCGCGACCGGCCTGGGACTGTTGATCTCGTCGATCCTCAACAGCCAGATTGCCGCGATCTTCGGCACTGCCATCGCCACCCTCGTACCTGCCGTGCAGTTCTCCGGGCTGATCCACCCTGTGTCCGCGATGGAGGGTGTAGGCGCCTTCATCGGCAATATCTACCCAACGACGCACTTCCTGACCATCAGTCGGGGGACCTTCTCCAAGGCGCTGGGATTGACCGATCTATACCTCTATTTCATGCCTCTGCTGTTGGCCATTCCCGTCTTGACCCTGCTCAGCGTTTTCGGTCTCAAGAAGCAGGAGAAATAGATGCGAAAACTCTCCAATATCCTGCAATTGGGCATCAAGGAACTGCGCAGCCTTTACCGCGATCCGGCGCTGCTGCTGCTGATATTTTATGCCTTCACCCTGGGTATCTATTCCAGTGCCACCGGTGTGCCAGAGGCACCATATCGCGCCACTATCGGCGTAATCGACGAGGACCAGTCACAAGCGTCAACACGCATCATCAGTGCCTTTCAGATGCCCTATTTTCTCCCGCCTAAAGCCATTGACCAGGTTCAGATGGACAGCGGCATGGACGCCGGCTTGTATACTTTCACTCTGGATATCCCGCCGAATTTCCAAAAAAACCTGCTGGCCGAGCGTACTCCATCGATTCAACTCAATGTCGATGCGACCCAGGTCAGTCAAGCCTTCACCGGCGCTGGGCATATCCAGCAAATCATCAACGACGAGGTGGCGGAGTTTATCCAGCACTATCGCAGTGCCACGACACTACCGGTTGCCGCAGTGGTCCATATGGAGTTCAACCCGAACCTGATACGCGCCTGGTTCGGCGCGGTTAACGAAGTGATCAATCAGATCACCATGCTCTCGATCATTCTCACCGGCGCCGCGCTGATACGGGAGCGCGAGCACGGCACCATCGAGCACCTGTTGGTCATGCCGGTGACGCCATTCGAGATCATGTCGGCCAAGGTCTGGTCGATGGGGTTGGTGGTGCTGCTGGCGTCGGCCCTCGCCTTGAGCTTTGTGGTCGAGGGCTGGCTAGAGGTGCCGATCGAAGGATCGATTTCGCTGTTTCTCTGCGGCGCCGCGCTGCACCTGTTCGCCACCACCTCGATGGGCATCTTTTTCGGCACCCTGGCCAGATCGATGCCTCAGCTGGGGCTACTGATCGTGCTCACGCTATTGCCTCTGCAGGTTCTTTCCGGAGGCGTGACTCCACGCGAGAGCATGCCCGATATCGTCCAGAACATCATGCAGGTGGCCCCCACAACGCATTTTGTTGAACTGGCCCAGGCGATTCTATTTCGGGGAGCCGGGATCATGATTGTCTGGCCACAACTGCTTGTATTAGGCGCCATCGGGGCCGTGTTTTTCCTCGCTGCGCTGGCACGGCTACGCAAGTCATTGCAGTGACCGGTATTCCGAAATACCGTCATGCCGCCAGGTAGACGGACAACAGCTGTGGCCGGCTCGATTGCATAAATTTGACTTGGGTCAACTCGGCTCGGGCCCATCGGCACATCCTGTAAGACAGATATCGACGAGCCAGGAATTGGTGGGCATATCCATCATTAAAGACACCGATCTCGTTTTCTCCGACAGGTATTTGGCCCCGCGGTACCGATGACAAAGGTCCGATAATGGCAGAACCCAATATTTCCTTTCAGGGCATCATGTCGATCATCGGTGATATCGTCGAAGTCGATTTGCACGCGGCTCGACGCATGGGGTTGGACCCTCTCAATCGGGAACTGGCACAAATCGAACAGGACGATCATCCCTTCTCGCTGGCTCAGGTTGTCAAACTGAGCAGCGACAGCGTATCCCTGCAGGTTTTCGCCGGTACCCGGGGGCTTTCCAGCCGTGCTGGCATACGTTTTCTCGGTGAAATGATGCGCGCAATCTATTCCGACAATATTTATGGCCGTGTATTCAATGGCTCAGGACATCCGGTCGATTTCGGGCCCGAACTGGACGATGATCGTCGTGTACCGATTGCAGGACCTACGGTCAATCCGATGTCACGCATACTGGCTTCGCAGATGATCCGCACGGATATTCCGATGATCGATGTCTTCAATTGTCTCGTGGAAAGCCAGAAGATTCCTATTTTTTCGGTTGCCGGAGAACCCTATAACGTATTGCTGGCCCGCATCGGAATCCAGGCGGACGCCGATGTCGTGGTGTTTGCAGGGCTGGGTCTGATCTATGACGATTATCATGCTTTTCGCCAGACTTTCGAGGATGCCGGCGTACTGTCGCGTACGGTGATGTTTGTCAATATGGCGTCCGACCCGGTAGTCGAACGGACTTTGGTTCCCGATCTGGCCCTGGCAGTGGCTGAACACCTTGCCGTCGAGGAGGGCCGTCGCGTACTGGTACTGATGTCCGACATGACAGCCTTTGCCGACGCGCTCAAGGAGATCGCCATCTCCATGGAGCATATCCCTTCCAATCGCGGTTATATGGGCGATTTATACTCCCAGCTGGCCAAACGCTATGAAAAGGCCTGTGACTTTCGCGGCGCAGGCTCGGTCACCATTCTGTCGGTGACCACCATGCCCGGCAACGACGTGACCCACCCGGTACCCGACAATACCGGCTATATCACCGAGGGCCAGTTCTATCTGCATGACGGCATGCTCGATCCGTTCGGCTCGCTATCGCGCCTCAAGCAGCATGTCATTGGCAAGCAGACCCGCGAAGACCATGGCCAGATCATGAACACCATGATTCGCTATTACGCCGAGGGCGTAGAAGCCGAGCAGAAACAGGCCATGGCCTTCGAGCTATCCCCTTTCGACCACAAGCTGTTGCGCTTTGCCGATGCCTTTCGTCAGCGCTTCATGCGCCTTGACGTACGCCAACCGCTCGAAGAGGCCCTGGATGCCTGCTGGGCATTACTGGCCGAATGTTTTACTCACGATGAAGTCGTCATCAAGCAATCCCTCAAGGACACCTACTGGCCCGGTGATGCAGATGCCCGCACTCAACAAAAGCTCGCTCAGTCAACTTAAGCAACAGCGCACCATGTACCAGCGCTATCTCCCCGCGCTGGAAATGAAGCAGCGCATGCTGCTGGCGCAGCGCAAGATGACCGAGCAACATCTGTCAGAACTGCGTCTACAGATCGAGGAGATGCAGACGGCGATCGGCAGAGAGTTACCGATGCTGGCCGATACCCGCGTATCGCTGGAAGGATTGATCAGTGTCGAGACATTACGCATCGATGAGGAAAACGTCGTCGGCGTGACGCTGCCTCGACTCAACACGCTGACTATCGAACGGCGACCCTACAGCCTGTTGAGCCATCCGCACTGGATCGATCAGGTCGTTGCAAGGCTGGAGAACATGCTGCGCCTCAAGGTGGCAGCGCGGATACTCGAACAACGGCTGATGCTGATTGACAAGGCCGCCCGGATCGTGACCCAGCGGGTCAATCTATTTTCCAAGGTCAAGATTCCCGAGACGGTTCACGCCATTCAGCGCATCGATCTGTATCTCGCGGATCAGGAGCGGGCTGCCGTGGTACGCGCCAAACTGGCCAAACGCAAGCTCGCTCAGACATAGACCCAGGAGAAACGCCGATGAGCATCGTCCCCATGCGCAGACTCGTCCTGGTCGGCCTGTACGAGCGCAAGCGCACGATCCTGCACCGGCTTCAGACCCTCGGGCTGGTCAATGTGATCGAGCGGGGCGTGAGCATCGACGAGGATCGTCGCGAACACAGTGAACTCTCCACTGCGCTCGAGTATCTGCTTTCCAGTCCTCGGCATCGGCGCCCTCAGCAGCCGCCGATTCCCCCCGAGCGGTCGACGCTGCTCAGCAGCATCCAGATCAATCGACAACGTCGCGAGGACATTCTCGATCACCTGTCGCTATTGCAACATCGACGCCAGGCATTGGCCCCATGGGGCGACTTCCAATTCCCCCCCCTCGACGCGCTCGGCGGATTGCGTCTGTGGTTCTATCTGGTGCCGCTGGGCAAACGCCACGCTATCGACGCGATTGAGCTGCCCTGGACGGTGGTCAATCGCGACCATCGCCAGCTATATCTAGCGGTCGTCGCCACCCAGGAACCGAGCGCCGATCAAGTGCCTTTCGCGCGCTCGCACACGGGGGGGGTGTCGCTCACTGAAGTGCGTGCGCAGGAAGAGGCCTTACGGATCGAGCTCGAAGAGCTGGATGCCGAACGTTTCTTCCTGACCCGCTGGCTCACTTTCCTTGCCACGCAGATCGCGGATGCCGCCAATGCTGCCGAACTCAACCGGGTGACCCGCTACTGCGACGATAGCGAATCGCTGTTCGTACTCGAGGCCTGGGTCCCCAGCGAGCACTGGGCAGCACTATCCGCTCTATGCGAGATCGGCGACGTTGCCCTGATCGATCAACCGCCGGAGGCGCAAGACGAGCCCCCTATACTGCTCGACAACCCCGAGTGGCTAGCGGGGGGCGAGGAAGCGGTGAAGTTTTTTCAACTGCCCGGTTATCGCAGTAGCGACCCCTCAGTGATGATATTTTTCTCGTTTGCCCTGTTCTTCGCCATTATCCTGGCCGATGCCGGATATGCCCTGATATTCGCGTTGCTCTGCCTGCTCTGGCGGCGCCGTTGGACTCTGACCCGCACCGGCAGGCGGTTGGGCCGCATGGGGCTGGCCATGAGTGGTACCGCCCTGATCTATGGCTTCTTGATCGGCAGTTACTTTGGCGTGACACCGCCGCCGGATTCGCTGCTTGCGCATCTGCATTGGCTGGACATGGATAACTTCAACGCCATGATGGCTCTGTCGATCACCATCGGCGTTCTGCACCTGATGCTGGCCAATGCGTTGGCGGCGTGGGCCGCACGGCCACGCTGGCTGGCACTGGCCAATGGCGGATGGATCCTGATACTGGGTAGCGGTTTCACGCTATGGCGCGTCATCCAGTCCTCTTCGCCACCACCGGTAATCGCCGCCTTGCCGCTGATCGGACTGGCGGGTGGCGCGCTGCTGGTGGTGCTGTTTTCGAGCGCGGAACCCTTTGACGGATGGCGGCATGGCCTACGCCGCCTAGTCAGCGGAGTGTCTTCGCTGGGCGAACTGGCACAGGCCTTCGGTAACACCCTCAGCTATATGCGGCTGTTCGCGCTCGGCCTGTCGAGCGCCTCGCTAGCGATCACCTTCAACCAGCTCGCGATCCAGGTCCGTGACAACCTGAATGGTGGCGGTACGCTGCTGTTCGTCATCATCCTGTTACTGGGCCATATACTGAATTTCGCCCTGGCCCTGATGGGCGGCGTGATTCATGGACTGCGCCTCAATCTCATCGAATTCTTGCGTTGGGGGGTCAAGGGCGAGGGGCGTCCATTCAAAGCCTTTGCCAACAAGGAGAAAATAACGTGGATCAAATGATCATGATGCTCGGCTGGCTCGGCATCTATTCTCCAGTAGCGCTGGGCGCGATCGGCAGTTCGATCGGCTGTACCCTCGCGGGACAGGCCGCAGCGGGTGCATTGCTCGATGCCGAGAGCGGCTACGGCAAGTACATCGGCATGACCGCCATGCCATCGACCCAATCGATTCTGGGCATTGTGATCATGTTTTCCCTCAACCGTACCGTGACGCTGGCGAATAGCCCGGGCCTGGCGGCGATCGGTCTGTTGTCGGGGCTGGCCTTGCTGGTCAACGGGATCTACCAGGGGCGCGCCCTGGTCAGCGCCATCGACACCGCCAAGAACAAACCGGAAGTGTTCGGCATATCCCTGGCGCCGGCAGCGATTGTCGAGGGATTCGCCGTGTTCGCGTTTGTCTTCGCGCTGGTGATGAGCAGCTCGCTGCCTGATTGAGGAGTCCCCGTGAATATATCTTCCGATAGCCGCAGCCACGGTATTCAAGCGCTACTCGACAGCTTACGCGAGCAAGGCATCGATGCGGGCCGCCAGGAAGCCACACGACTGGTCGAAGAAGCGCAACTGCATGCCGACTGGGTACTCGCCCAAGCCCAGGAGGCAGCCGAGCAGATCAAGCAACAGGCCGAGGATGAAGCCCACAGGTTGCGCCAGTCAGGGCATCAGGCCCTGACGCTGGCCTATCGTGATCTATGTCTGACGGCAAAGGATACTTTCAGTCATCAGTTCTCGGCCGAGCTGGAGAAACTGGTTGGCGAAACACTGGGCGATCCGGATATTCTCGCTCGGCTGATGCTTGAAGTAGCCCGCCGCTCCCCGCTGCCAGCGGAGGTTCAGGGAGAAGCGTTGCTACCCATGGAGGTGATCGGGGTCGAGGAGTTACGCCAGAATCCCCAAGCCCT
Source organism: Salinicola sp. V024 (assembly GCF_052645315.1). Classification (NCBI taxonomy): domain Bacteria; kingdom Pseudomonadati; phylum Pseudomonadota; class Gammaproteobacteria; order Oceanospirillales; family Halomonadaceae; genus Salinicola; species Salinicola sp. V024. The sequence continues at coordinate 121,539 of NZ_JBQXYB010000001.1, read as the reverse complement.
GCATGAGGGCGCCTTGTCCACACTGCTCGCCCAAGTCGCCCGGCAGATGCTCGAACAAGGCATCACGCTCCGGGCCGATCGTGAGGTCGAAGCCGGGGTCCGCTTCCTGCTTGATCAAGGCCGGATCCATGTCGACCTGACCGACAAATCCATCGCCACTCTGCTGCTCCGCCATCTACAGCCACGCTTCCGCGCGCTGCTCGAAGGGGTGGTAGCGTAGTCGGGCAAACGAGGAACCCAGCATGTCGGATGGCTATCGCTATATCACGCTGTTGAGCTCGCTGCCTCATCTACGCCAGCCGTTTCACTGGGAGCGACCGCCGATCTCGCGCATTCAGCTCGAATCTCGCCTAGACCTGCTGACGGCGACCGACCGCCGACAAGTGGCGCGCATCCAAACCCTCATTCAACCGTATTCCGCAGCCACCGTCATGGATGACGCCACGTTGTTGCATCAGGCCGAGAGACTGCTCGACGAACTGGAATCGAGGTGCCTATGCCGCTGGATCGTCTGGCGGTTGCAGCTGGATGTACTGACTGCCGCGCTGCGCCGACGCCACCACGGCGAAACGACGCCCGGCCCCCTTGCCCGTTTACCTGTCGTAGGTCGCCAACTGGACCGCTACTGGGCGCATCCCACCTTCACCCTCGAAAGACGCTATCCCTACCTGACAACACTGGTGCCGCTGATCGAACAAGGTGACAGCCTGGCAACTGAACAGGCGCTGCTGACGCTGTGCTGGCACTATTTCAGTCAACAACGAGCGGAGGCTCCCTATGGCTTCGAGGACGTGGTGCTGTACCTGTTTCGCTGGTGGCTTGTCGAGCGTAGCTGCCAACGCGATGAATCTCAGGCCCGTCAGCGTTTCACCTTATTGCTCGAGACCTTTGCTGGACCGGAGAGTCTACTGAAGGCAGTCCTATGACGATTGACCCCCACTCCCTTGACAAGGCCACGGCCCACGTCGTTGCCGTCAATGCCGACGTTGTCACCATAGCGCTCAATGACCCCGCCCAGGGCCGCTTGATCAAGAACGAAGTGGTCTATCTCTGCCCGTCACCGGATGAAGGCATGACATCCATGCGTCTCAAGGCAGAGATCTTGCGGGTACGCGGTGCCGAAGCAGATGCTCAGGTGTATGAAGACACTGCCGGTGTGGGAATCAATGATCCGGTCATTCAGAGCGGTGAGCAGCTGGCGGTGGAACTCGGCCCGGGGCTGCTCGGCCAGGTTTTTGACGGTCTCCAGAATCCCCTGGCTCGGATCGAAGCACTTCATGGCCGCTTCCTGCAGCGGGGCATTGATGTCAAGGCACTCGATCATCAGCGCACCTGGTCGTTCGAGGCGACGATCCGCAGTGGTGTCACGGTAGAGGCCGGGGATGTGATCGGCACGGTGCAAGAGGGACGCTTCACCCATCGCCTCTTCGTGCCGTTCGGCTTCTCCGGGAAGTTCAGCGTCACCTGGATTCAGGCTGGCACTTTCACCCTCGATACCGTGATCGCGCGCCTGCGTGACCCCCGGGGGCGGGAGTATCCGGTGACGATGACCCAGCAGTGGCCAGTACGCCAACCGTTGGCCAAGGCACTAATGCATAACGGCAGAGCCGAGCGCCGCTATCCGAGTACGCCACTGACCACCACGCTGCGACTGATCGATACCTTTTTCCCTATCGCCAAGGGCGGCACTGCCTGCATTCCCGGTCCGTTCGGCGCCGGCAAGACGGTATTGCAGGGACTCATCTCTCGCTACTCGGATGTCGATATCGTCATCGTCGTCGCCTGTGGCGAGCGCGCTGGCGAAGTGGTGGAAACCATTACTGAATTTCCCCAGCTTCATGACCCTCGCAGCGGTGGCACGCTGATGGATCGTACCATCGTCATCTGCAACACCTCATCGATGCCGGTGGCGGCGCGCGAGGCGTCTATCTATACCGGAATCACGCTGGGCGAATATTATCGGCAGATGGGTTATGACGTGCTGCTGATCGCCGATTCGACCTCGCGCTGGGCTCAGGCCATGCGCGAAACCTCCGGGCGCCTTGAGGAAATCCCGGGAGAGGAGGCGTTCCCCGCCTACCTCGAATCTTCGATTCGCATGCTCTATGAGCGTGCCGGCGCGTTGTGTAACGCACAGGGCGATACCGGCACTCTAACGTTGATCGGCACCGTCTCGCCGGCCGGCGGCAACTTCGAAGAACCGGTGACTCAGGGCACGCTCAATACCGTCAAGACCTTTCTAGGACTCAGCTATGCGCGCGCCTATAAACGCTTCTATCCGGCAGTCGATCCGCTGATTTCTTGGTCACGCTACATCGATCAGCTCGCTCCCTGGTTCCGCGATCAGATGGGTACCGAGTGGCGCGGCCGCATCGAACGGCTCAAGCGGCTATTGCATGACGGCGACGAGATCCAGCGCATGATGCAGGTTACCGGCGAAGAGGGTATCAGCGATGCCGATTTCCTGACCCAGCAGAAGGCCCAGCTGGTCGATATGGTCTATCTACAACAGGATGCTTTCGACCCGGTTGATGTATCCACACCGCTGGCTCGACAGAACATGATGATTGCCCTGCTTTCGCGCCTGGTGGATGCCCCGATGACCGGCGCCGACAAGCAAGCGATACGCAACGCCTTTACTCGATTGACTGATCTGCTGCGCAATCTCAACTATGCTGCAACGGACAGTGAGACCTACCAGCAGTACCTGCAACGGATCGACACGCTATTGAGCGAGACCACAGGCATGAAGCAGCCCACGGACCCACAGAAGGGAGTGGTGGCGGCCAAAACCTGACCTCGACCCACTACTTCGCGCTGGCCGTCATGGGCGGCCGTAGCGGATGCTGCGATAGCGAAGCCAATGGCACGCAACGGCTATCCTTCTGGCTTTCAACCTGTTGACGTTCAAGATGCGCCTGAGACAGCATCTTCAGGAAACGATGCCGCCAGTCATGAATGTCATGCGTTTCAATCTCCAGCATGAGCTGATGCCAACGCGCACGTCGCTCCGACAGAGGCATGTCGAGCGCCCGCATGATGGCAGCGGCCACTGCGCCGACATCATGAGGGTTGACGATCAGCGCTCCCTGCAATCGCTCGGCAGCACCGGCGAAGCGAGAGAGAATCAGCACGCCGGGATCCAACGGATCCTGGGCGGCAACATACTCCTTGGCGACCAGATTCATGCCGTCACGCAATGGCGTGACCAGCCCTACCCGACTGTGGCGGTACAAACCCGCCAGATGTTCGCGATCAAACAGTTGGTTCAGATAGCGCATCGGAATCCAGTCCAGCGAGGCGTAACGCGCATTGATGCGCCCCGACTGGGCCTCAAGCTCATCACGCAACGCGCGGTATTCGGGCACGCTTTCCCGCGAAGGAGCCGCGATTTGCAGAAACTCCAGCCGACCGCAGTAGCGAGGGGCATGGCGGAGTAGATGCTCGAACGCCTGCAGTCGCTGCGGCAGCCCCTTGGTATAGTCCAGCCGCTCTACACCGATGATTCGCAAAGGCACTCGCGCTGACACCGCCGCCATACTCTGGGATAGAGCCAACTGGCTGAAGGCCTGTGGATCGATGCCGATGGGAAATGCCGCGATGCGAACGCGATGCCCTCCTACCATCAGACTATCGTCCGCAAGACGTTGACCTCCCAGGTAACGCAGCATGAAATCAGACAGGTTTCGCACATCCTTTTCGGTCTGCAGTCCCACCAGGTCATAGGCGTTCAGGGAACGGATCAGCTGCTGATAGCAGGGCAATGCCTCCAGTATTTCAGGCGCGGGAACCGGTCCATGCAAGAACAATCCCAGAGGAGACGAGACACCCTGCTGGCGCAACAGTGCCCCCAGTGGGATCAGGTGATAATCGTGGACCCAGATGCAGTCGTCAGCCTCCAGCAGGGGCAAGAGCGCATCCGCAAAGCGCTGATTCACCGCTAGATAACAGGCGAATTCTTCAGCGTCAAAGTGGACCATATCCAGCCGCCCATGCATCAGAGGCCACAAGGTACGGTTGGAAAATCCCCCGTAATAACCCTCGTACTCGGCTTGATTCAGTGACAGCGTGGCCAGGGTGAATGGGGTTGTCCATGCGATCCGCGCCGCCGCCTGGGCAATCCGACCATCCCAGCCCAACCAGAGTCCGCCACTTTTCTCCAACGCCTCTCTCAACCCCACCGCCAGCCCCCCGGCTGATGCTTCGCGGGCGGGGGACGGTACCCGATTCGAAACGACCACCAATCGATGCCTGCTCATGTGCTGATCCCCTGTTGTGGTATGCACACCTCTCGGCGGGCGGGCGACTCGTACCGGTTGGCCGCAAGGACAGTCGCATCACGCGGCTGGATCTGGGTGATCCACGTTATCGCTGTTGTCAGGAACCGGCGGCGTACCCAGATGCCACCCCCTGTCCGGACCTCGATAGTGGAAGGTCAAACACTGGCCAGCCATGAAGTCGTGTACCTGATTGCCGGCCATGACCTGCCCCGGCCCCTCCCAACCTTCCGCAGCTTCGAGCGTCATGCCGCTACTGCTGATCGCCAATTCCAGCCAGTGCCCCCGGAAGCGCAAGCGCAGATGCAGGCCCCGCAGTCGACGCGGGAGGCTGGGGTTGAGGCGCAGACAGCCGCCCCGAATCTCGAGTCCCGTCTGGCCGCGTTGTACGAGGTCGACGGTGCCGGCCATGGCGCCCAGATGGATACCCTCGGCAGTCGTGCCGCCCTGCACATCGGTGATATCGCTTTCCAGCGCATCCTTGAGCAGTGCCAGTGAGCGGGGGCGATCCAGGCGGGCCAGCACCCAGGAGGACACCACACGACTCAAGGTCGAGCCATCCGAGGTACGCTGCTGATAGTAGGCGATGGTGCGCGGCAAGAGCTCGCCGGCAAACGGGTAACCGAGCTGGGCGAACAGTTCCCCCAGCTCTTCGGTGGAAAAGAGATAAAACAACATGAGCACATCGGCTTGCTTCGAGGCCTTGTAGCGGTTGACGCTGTCGCCTTCGGCCTCGAGCAGACGATCGAGGCGTTGAATATCGCCGTAACGGTGGCGATAGCCTTCCCAATCGAATTCCTTGAGCTGTTCGTAACCCTCGAACTGACTGGGAATACCATCGGCATGGAATGCCACGAACAAGCGAGAGCTGATCTCTTCCCATTGGGCGATTTCCCGCTCGGTCAGCGACAACGCCTCGCCCAGCTCCTGACGCCGCTCGGCACCAATCACATCGCGAACCTCGATCGCCCGTTTCAACACCCAGGCCGCCATCATGTTGGTGTAGGTATTGTTGTCCAAGCCCGGTGAAGCGGCGTCGGGATAGCGATCATGAAACTCGTCCGGCCCCATCACACCGGTGATGTCGTAGCGCTCCCGCTGCGGATTCCAGTGTGCCGCACTGGCCCAGAAGCGGGCGATTTCCAGCAGCATCTCGGCGCCGTAATAGGCCAGAAACTCGCGGTCTCCGGTCACCTCGTAATAACGCCATACGTTATAGGCCACGGCGGAGCTGACATGCCGCTGTAACGCACTGTTGTCGGCGATCCAGCGTCCGGAGTTGGGATTGAGATGCAGTTTCTGACTCTCCTCCCGTCCGCTGCTGCCGCTCTGCCAGGGGTACATGGCACCACGATAACCTGCCACCGCTGCCATTCGACGAGCCTCGTCAAGACGTCGATACCGGTAACGCAGCAGGGCGCGCGTGATCTCGGGAATGCGGAAATTGAGAAAAGGAAAAATGAACAGTTCATCCCAGAACACGTGCCCTCGATAGGCTTCACCATGCAGCCCCCGAGCCGGCACTCCGACATCCAGTTCGACACTGTGCGGCGAAACGGTCTGCAACAGATGGAAAATGTGCAGCCGCAAGATCATCTGTGTCCGATGACCATCCTCGAGCCGGACATCGCAGCGTCGCCATAGCCACGCCCAAGCCTGAACATGGGTCGTCAGCAGCTCGGCGAACCGTCCGGCCCCCTCTAACGCATCATGAGCCGCGAGGGCTGGATCGGCAATGGCTCGATCACGCGAGCTGAAAAGGGCTACGACCTTTTCCACCGTCACTGTCTGCCCGGAGGTCAGCTCAAGCGTCAGTTCATCAGCGATATAGCGCTCTTCCCGAATCGTCTTGCGTTCGACCTCGAGCGGTGTGGCGCCTACAAAGACCCGAGTACGTGCCGCTTCGACCACTCGCAGACCCGATTGGCTGGTTTCGACGCCAAGACGAATCGTATCGGCCTCGAGCGCCTCGGTGACCGGCATCACGAGATGGTGGCTGGCCAACGTGCGATAACGCGCGACCCCGTCATTGCTCACTCTGCCATCGAGAGCCGAACACACCCGAATCCGACCCGACCAGTTATCGGCCCGCAATTGCCATTCGATAGCGGCAAGATGCGGTTTACCCATGTGAACCAACCGTCGGGCAAGCAACGTCGTCTCGCGCCCCTGACGGTCACGAAACCGAAGTTCCCGCCGCAGCACCCCGTCCTGTAAATCGAGTGACTGGCGCCAGTCCAGCCATTCGACGGTGAGCGGACTGAACCACTCACCCTCGTCAACACAAAACGTCAGGCACAACCAATTCGGTAGATTGACCAGATCCTCGTTCTCGACTTCCTGCCCGGCAATTCTCGTCGTCACACGATTGTAGCCGCCGGCCAGATAGGTCCCCGGGTAGTGATGGTCGCCGGCCTGGGCTTCCTCGGCAGCGCCGCGGGTGACGAAATAACCATTGCCTAGCGCACATAACGCCTCTCTCAACCTCTCCCGCTGGGGTTCGAATTGGGTATAGTCCAGCGTCCAGGCCATCATGCCGACGCCCTCCGATCCTGCTCGAGACGCTCGAGAAAGTGCGTGACGGCAGCGACGTCATCCAGTCGATAGCGGGCGGCGGTTGGGCCGGCAACTGCAGCCACCCTGACCCCGACCCCCTCGATGCCCTGCAGCGCGGTAAAAGCGTCCTCGTCGGTTTCGTCGTCACCCAGGTAAAACGGCAACACGTCCGAGCCACTCAAATCGAGCGCCTCGAGGAGCCAGAGCAACGCTCTGCCCTTATCCCAGCTCACGTCCGGCCGCAGTTCGAAAACGCGTTTGCCCCCCGTCTGTCGCAACCTCGGTGCTGCGGCTTCGGCCACCGCCGCGACCTGGTCCCGAACGGTTGAATGCTGATCCGGTGCGACGAGTCGGTAATGCACCGCAATGGCGAAGCGCTTGCGCTCGACCAGGGCACCCTCGACCGTCTCCAGCCGATGACGCAATTGGAGCTCGGCCTGATCGAGCGCAGGCAGGTACTCCAGCGCCGCAGGATACTCCATGCGCAGCCCCCCCGGTCCGGCGATATCCAACCCGTGGCTGCCGGCATAAATCAGCGTCTCGAGTCCCACCAGCCGGGCCACACCGGCGCGGTCGCGGCCACTGATAATGCCGACGGTCCAGTGGCGGGCCAGACGGCGCAAGACCCCGCGCATGGCGTCATCCAGTAACGCCAGTTCGGGGCGGGCCACGATCGGGGTCAAGGTGCCGTCATAGTCGAGAAAGATCGCGGGACGTCGTTGGGTCAGTTGCCGCGCGATGGCCGGAAAGCCGGCCAAGGCGTCCGGCCGCCAGGGGGCGTCCGCGGGGTCGAGCTCGGTTAACGCGTTCACCACCAGATCGGCCCCGTGGGCAAGCAGGTCATCCCGCTGTTGGTCGTGATCGAGGCCGATGACCAGCCCGTAACCGGCAGCCCGGGCCGACTCGACCCCGGAGAGAGCGTCCTCGACGGCCAGTGCTCTTGCAGGCCTTACATCCAGCATGGCAGCGGCATGGCGAAAGATCGCCGGATCCGGTTTTCCCCTCAATTGGAGTCGGTGTGCCTCGACCCCGTCCATGCAGACATCAAAAAGCTCGAGCAGCCCCGCCTTCTCGAGCACCCTTCGCGCGTTGCGGCTCGACGATACCAGCGCCGTTTTCAGCCCGGCCGCACGCAGCAAATGGATAAAGCGCACGGTACTGTCGTAGACATCAACCCCATGGCACTCCAACTGCATCAGGAACAACTGATCCTTGCGCTGCCCCAGCCCCTGAATAGTCTCCACCTGAGGCATATCCTGCGAAGACCCTTCCGGCAGCGAGATCGCTCTCGAAGCCAGAAAACTTCTGACGCCATCGGCACGCGGCTTGCCATCCACATAGCGACGGTAATCGCGGTCAGCATCGAAGGGCACGAAGGGCACGAAGGGCACATCATGACGTGCCGCTCGGCGGCGCAGATAATCGTCAAACAGGGTTTTCCAGGCGGCGCTGTGCACCCTGGCCGTCTGCGTCACCACGCCATCAAGGTCGAATACACCCGCATCGAAGGCAACAAGACCCCCGCTCGGCAACTCGTCATCTGTCGGTTTCATGCGGCTCTCCTGGCTGCGACGACCCGCCTATTCACAGGGGTCGACGAGGTCCAGGGGTGCAGCCGGTCCGAGTCCATGACGCGCCATGACACTAAAACCGTTCGGTGGCCATACCCCCTCGATTCTGCTGCTTAGCTTCCACCAGGTTGAATATCGCGCGCTTGATTCAGATCAAGTCCCGTCACGCATTCCGGCTGAATACTGGTTCAGAAGCGATTGCCACTCATCCATGTCGCTGCGGCGACAGAGGAGGTTCTGCCATGACCATGATGAAAGCCGCCATTTTCGTCGAGCCCGGCCGTATCGAGTTAGCCGACAAGCCCATTCCCGACGTCGGCGCCAACGACGCGCTGATCCAGATCACTACCACCACCATCTGCGGCACCGATATTCATATCCTCAAAGGGGAATATCCTGTCGAAAAAGGACTCACCATCGGTCACGAACCGGTCGGCATCATCGTCAAGCTGGGCGCCAACGTGCAGGGCTACAGCGAAGGCCAGCGCGTCATCGCCGGTGCCATCTGCCCGAGCTTTACGTCCTATGCCTGTCAGGATGGGCGGCCCTCTCAGGATGGTGGCTGCCATGGCCATGGTTACAAGCCCATGGGCGGCTGGCGTTTCGGCAATACCATTGACGGCGTACAAGCGGAATATGCCCTGGTGCCAGACGCCCAGGCGAATCTGGCTCCGGTGCCCGATGGACTGACGGATGAACAGGTGCTGATGTGTCCGGACATCATGTCAACCGGCTTTTCCGGCGCCGAACATGCCGGCATCCGCATCGGCGATATCGTCGTGGTATTTGCCCAGGGACCGATTGGCCTATGTGCCACCGCAGGCGCGCGGCTGCAGGGAGCCAGCCTGATCATCGCCGTGGATGGTATCGAGGATCGGCTGGCAATCTCACGCGAAATGGGGGCTGACGTCACGCTCAACTATCGGGAAGTCGATGTCGTCGAAGAAATCATGAAGCTGACGGGGGGCCGCGGCGTCGATGCTGCGATCGAGGCCCTGGGCACCCAGACTACCTTCGAAAGTGCGCTCCGTGTGCTCAAGCCCGGCGGCACGCTTTCCAGTCTAGGGGTGTATTCGAGTGATCTGACCCTGCCGCTCGGCGCCATTAGTGCAGGCCTTGGTGACCACCGGATCATCACCTCACTGTGTCCGGGCGGTAAGGAACGCATGCGCCGTCTGCTCAACATGGTGGCCTCGACACGTATCGATACCGGCGCATTGGTGACACACCGTTACTCGCTGGATGATATCGGCGCAGCCTATGACCTGTTCGGCCATCAGCGAGACGGTGTGCTTAAGGTCGCGATCACACCCAATTGAGGCCTGAGGCGCCAAACCGCCCTCACTACGCCACCAGGTAGCCACGTGCTTCGCCGAGATCGCCACCTTCTGAGGTTGGATGCTCAATCGCGGGCCACGATGGATGAACCGATGAGGTTGTCATGACAAGCACTCAGCCAGTCCTGGAAGAGGTAGAGCTCCGGCATCTCGATGCCTGGTGGCGCGCCGCCAACTACCTGACCGTGGGGCAGATCTATCTGCAGGCCAATCCTCTATTGCGTGAACCCCTGCGCCTTGAGCACATCAAACCGCGCTTGCTCGGGCACTGGGGCACCTCTCCGGGGCTCAATCTCATTTATGTTCATCTCAACCGCCTGATCAAATGGCATGATCTCGACATGCTTTATTTCACCGGCCCCGGCCATGGCGGACCGGCGCTGCTCGCCAATCTATGGCTGGAGGGCAGCTACAGTGAGTATTATCCCGCCATCCCGCGGGATGAAGCGGGCATGCTAGCGCTGTTTCGACAATTCTCGACACCGGGAGGCGTTCCCAGCCATGTGAGTGTGCCGACACCGGGCTCTATTCATGAAGGGGGGGAGCTGGGCTACGTGCTGATGCATGCCTTCGGCGCCGTGTTCGATAATCCCGATCTGATCGCCACGGCCATCGTGGGTGATGGTGAAGCCGAAACCGCCCCGCTGGAAGGTTCCTGGAAGGGCATCCGCTTCCTCAATCCCGAACGGGACGGAGCGGTACTACCGATCCTGCATCTCAATGGTTACAAGATTTCTGGCCCTACCATCCTGGCACGGCAAAGCGATGCCACCCTGCGCAAGCTGTTCGAGGGTCACGGCTACACCCCCTATTTTGTCGAGGGGGACGACCCCATGAGCGTCCATCAGCGGCTGGCAGCTGTTCTGGAGCGGGCGGTCGAGGACATTCGCGGGATCCAGCAACGCGCTCGTACCCTCGGCATGCATACACTGCCGCCATGGCCGATGATTGTCATGCGCACGCCCAAGGGCTGGACCGGTCCTGCCAAGGTGGATGGCCAAACCATCGAGGGTACCTTTCGCGCTCATCAGGTACCGTTATCCGGCTTTCGTGAGCATCCCGGGCATATCGAACAGCTCCAGCAGTGGCTCGAAAGCTATCGGCCCGAGGATCTTTTCGATGAGCATGGCTGCCCCACTGCCGAGATCGCCGCACAGGCGCCCGAGGGCAAGCGACGCATGGGCGACAATCCCCATGCCAATGGCGGGCGGCTAAGCGTACCGCTCGTGCTACGCGATGGCGCCGCCTATGCTGTCGATGTCAACGACGCCAACCGTGCTCGTGAGCGGCACGAATCCACTCGCGTGCTGGGAGAATTCCTGCGCGATATCTATCGCGACAATCCGCACAGCTTCCGCCTGTTTTGCCCCGACGAAACCAATTCCAATCGTCTGGGGGCCGTGTTTGAAGCCAGCGATCGTTGTCTGGTCGGTACGAGCCTCCCCGGGGATGATCATGTCTCCCCACAGGGCCGTGTCATGGAAGTGCTCAGCGAGCACAACTGCCATGGCTGGCTGGAAGGCTACGTATTGACCGGCCGTCATGGTCTGTTTGCGAGCTATGAGGCCTTCGCCACCATTGTCGACTCCATGGCGACACAGCACGCCAAATGGCTAGAACACGCGGATGAGGTGACTTGGCGAGCCCCCATTCCATCGCTGAATTACCTGCTGACTTCGACCTGCTGGCGCAATGATCACAATGGCTTCAGTCACCAGGGTCCGGGCTTTATCGACAACCTGTTGACCAAACAGCCCAGGGTAGTGCGCATTTATCTGCCTCCTGATGCCAACTGCCTCTTATCGGTGGCCGAACACTGTCTACACAGTCTCAACTATCTCAATGCCATCGTTATCGACAAACAACCCCAGTTACAGTATCTGGATCTCACCGAAGCCCGCGCGCATTGTGCCCGTGGGGCCAGTATCTGGCCCTGGGCCAGCAGTCAGGACGGGGACAATCCCGAGGTCGTGATGGCCTGCGCGGGGGACATTCCCACTCAGGAAACCCTCGCCGCAGTGGATCTGTTGCACCAGTTCGTTCCCGACCTGCGGATACGTGTGGTCAACATCGTGGATCTGATGATGCTGCCCCCGCCGGACCGACATCCTCACGGCACCAGTGAAACCACGTTCATCGACCTGTTTACCTCCAACAAGCCCGTGGTCTTTGCCTTTCATGGGTATCCGGGCGTCATCCATCAGTTGCTGCATGGGCGTGCCGGTACCGAACGCTTTCATGTTCGGGGCTATCAAGAAGAAGGGACGACCACGACGCCGTTCGATATGGTGGTTCTCAACCGGCTGAGTCGCATCCATCTCTGCGGCGACGTTCTGCGCTATGCCCCTAGCTCCCTGGTGGGCCGGGCACGCATCGTCAGGCACTTGGAGGAGATGCTCGACAGGCACCACCGTTATATCCGTGAGCATTTCGATGATCTACCGGATATCGCAAACTGGACATGGCCGGGGTCGCCTGAACGATCTACTGATCAAGATCAGTGACATTAAAAGGTCACACACTCCCCGCTGGTACATCATCCTTGACAAGCATATGGTGTTAATCCACGGATAATGATAGAGGTCGAATCATGTCCCGCACTTTTGACATGCCAGCACATGAATGCCAGTACCATCTGAACTGTCATTCATGCCGGCTCAAAGCCTTGTGTCTGCCATTGGCGCTCGAAATGGGGGCTATGGATCAATTCGATGCCATTATCAAACGCCGTGCGCCAATGGTTAGCGGAGAGCGTCTGTTCAGTCAGGGAGAGCCTTTTTGTCATGTATTCGCCATCCGTTCGGGTAGTCTCAAGCTGATCATCCTGGACCAAGACGGGACAGAGCAGATCGCTCAGTTCTATCTACCCGGTGAACTGGTTGGCATGGATAGCATCAACGACAACGTCTACTCGGGATTTGCGGTCGCACTGGAACGGACCTCGGTGTGCGAGATTCCCTTCCATCATCTGGATGCCCTCGCCGAACGGATTCCCCAACTGAGAAATCAGCTCTATCGCAACATGAGCAAAGAACTGATGGATAATCGGCGCCTGATTCGGTTGTTGACCTGCAAAAGCGCCGAAGAACGTCTGGCGAGCTTTTTCATCGACCTGGCGTTGCGCTTTGAACGCGGGGGATACTCCCAGCATAGCTATCGCCTCCCGATGTCGCGCACCGACATAGCGCATCATCTGGGTCTTGCCCTGGAAACCGTCAGTCGCCTCCTGAAACGCTTCCAGCAGCAGAAACTCATGACCATCCATGGCCGTCAGGTAGAGATTGCCAATATCGATGAACTGGGTATGCTCGCTGAAAAACCCATCTGCCCAGAACTGAGCCGCGAGATACACGCCTAACTGCCGGATCTGGCCATCGCTGCCTCACCCGGGACTGCCTTTGCATCCACAGCCATCGGTCACTTCCCGGCGTTCGCAGTCTCAGAATCGCCTAAAGAAAGCGTTGACTCTCGGTGCGAAAAGGAACGGGATGATCGCGTTGTTCGCGGCATCTCAAGCCGATCATGACGCCCCTGCATAAGCCAACGTCTACCCTCGATAACAGCTACATCCCGCCCCCACTCGCAAACTCCTGTTGTCGATCGGATTTCCGAGGCACCACAGTCGCGCTCGGGAAGACACCACTTTCCTCCCCACCGAATGCGAAAACTGCGTCCCGCCCTCAGCTCTCAAACCAATGTTGTATTACATCGTACGAATAAAAAGGCTAAAACAGAGTTCGGGATGACGCAGTGGGAGCGCTGTCGCGATCGGGCCATACCGATGTCACGGCCAGATCGCCAGATAGCGATCGATCGGTCCACGGGTCCGGAACTATCGCGTTCGATAGCTTGCCCAGCGCTCTCACTGAAGAGCAATTTCAGAACAACCACCCGACATAACGACGCCTTTTGGCAAACCGACGCACCAGCCTCATCAAGCAAGGGATACGCCATGAAACTCAAGAAGACACTCCTCGGATTCGTCTGCCTCGCATCGTTGGCGGTCAGCGCCGCCCACGCCGACTACCCCAGCCGGGATGTCCGCGTCATCGTGCCAGCGGCTGCCGGCGGCGGTACCGATGCCATCGTCCGCAAGATTTCCAACATTGCCGAAGAATCGCTCCCCGTGTCGATGTACGTCGAGAACGTCGAGGGCGGGATGACGGCCACCGGTCTGCTGCAGTTGATGAAGGCCCGCCCCGATGGTCAGACCGTTGCCGCGATCACCTACGACAGCATCATCACGATCCCCTGGAAGAACATGCTGCCCGGCTTCAACATGGACAAGATGCGCATGATTGCCCGCATCACCAGCGAAGCCGACGCCATCACGGTGCCGGAAAACTCTCCCTACAAGACGCTGGACGACCTGATCGCCGCTGCCAAGGAGAAGCCCAACAGCGTTCGTGTCGGCATTCAGAATATGGGCGCCAGAACGCACCTGACACTGCTGCAGCTCCAGCAGCAGACCGGCGCCAAGTTCAAGATCGTCTCCTACGACAATAGCGCCGCCTCCCAGAAGGAAGCCCTGCTCAACGGCGAAGTCGATGCTGTCGTCACCAGCCTGGGCGATCTGGCACCGTTGATCGAATCCGGTCAGGCCCGCGGTCTGGTCGAGTTCTCGGATACCCAGAACGAGGGCTTCCCCAACGTTCCGCCGGTCACCGAAACCGATACCGGTCTGGATCTGCAGATGGGCAGTTTCATCATCATGGTGGCTCCGGCGCGTACGCCGGACGACGTGATCGAAAAGCTGGAAACGACCTATCACAAGGCTTACGAGAGCGACGAATTCCAGCAGTGGCTGAAAAAGATCGGCGTGACGCCCGCCTGGCTGGGAGCCGACGACGTGACCCAGTGGGCAAATGACACCCAGCAGCAGCTGTTCAGCACCATGGACGATCTGGTCGACCAGGGCGTGCTGGAGAAATAAGCCACCCTCATTCGATTCCACTCACTCTGCGCCATGCTTTACGCATGGCGCAGTGTCGTCAATCCAGAGGTCTCCATGTCTTCTGAACGGTCATTCAAACCCTCGCCTCACCCGTCGTCCCGACGCCCTACCCTGGGCGGGGAATTCTTCGTGCCGGCGGTGCTTGCGCTCATCACCCTGGTCTATCTGATCTCGGCGGTCCAGCTCGGTCCGCCGATGAAAGCGGGCAACATGACCGCCTCGTTCTTTCCTATCGCGACCGCCATTCTGATGCTGGTCGCGCTGATCTGCGCCATGGTTCACGCCCTGCGCGGCAAGGCCAAAGCGCCGGCGACAGAGTCCACCACCGATGCCGACAGCACCGATGGCGAATCCGCCGGTAGGCAGTACCTCGGGCTGTCGCTCGGAGCGATTGGCGTCATCGTGCTGACGGCAGGCTATCTGCTGGCATTCGATCTGATCGGCTATTTCGTCGCGACGTTCGTCTACGTATTGCTGCTTTGCTGTCTGTTCGGCGGCGGCTTCCGCGATAAATGGCCGACCAAGCTGATCGCCGCTATCGCCATCACCCTGGCGGGCTACCTGCTGTTCGAGGTCGTCTTCCAGGTCCGCCTGCCCACTCTCTGGAGTCAATGATCATGGACGCGATCTCCGGGCTGTTGGGTGGTTTCGCTGCCCTCGCCAATCCCGAAACCCTGCTCTACATGATCGGCGGTTTTCTGATCGGTACTTTTTTCGGCGCGGTGCCGGGTCTCACCTCGGTACTGGCCATCGCCCTGCTGTTGCCGCTGACCTACAGTCTCGACGTGACCACGGCGCTGGTCGCTTGCGCCAGCATCTTCATGGCGGGCATGTGCAGCGGCAGCATCACCGCCACCACCATCAATATTCCCGGCGCGCCCTCGTCGATGATGACCGCGCTGGAAGGCTACCCGATGCAGCAGCGTGGCGAGGGCGCCAAGGCGCTAGGTCATGCCGCACTGGGTTCGATGATCGGCGGCTCGCTGGGCGCGCTGCTGCTGATGGTCATGGCACCGCTGGCGGCCGACGTCGCCCTGCTGATCCGCACGCCGGGCAAGTTCTCGCTGATCGCCTTCGCGCTGATCGTGATCATCATTTCCCAGCGAGGGTCGATCACCAAGGGCATGATCGCGACCCTGTTCGGCGTCATGATCGCCACCATCGGCATCGACGTGGTGCAGCCGTTGGCTCGCTTCACCTTCGGCACCAGCGCGCTGGTCCAGGGCATCGACATGATGCCGCTGATCATCGGCACCTTCGCCATCAGCGAGCTGCTGGTGCAGGCCGACAGCCGCAACAGCCGAACCGTCGACCCTGGCATGATCAAGGCGGCCAAGGTGCGCCGTCGCGATTTCATCCCGCCGCTGTCGGAAGTTCGCGAGATCGGCGCGCTGCGCTATCTGAAGAGCGCCGCCATCGGCTACGCGGTCGGCATTCTGCCCGGCGCCGGCGGCTCGATGGCCGCTTTCGTGTCCTATGCGGAGTCGATGCGCTCTTCCAAACATCCCGAGCGCTACGGCAAGGGCAATCCCGAAGGCATCGCGGCCGCTGAGTGCGCCAACAACTCGATGTGCGGCGGCGCTTTCGTCCCGATGCTGACGTTCGGCATTCCCGGCGATCCGACCACGGCGATCGTGCTCGGCGTGCTGGTCATCAACGGTCTCCAGCCCGGCCCACAGTTCATGACCCAGCAGCTCGACCTGATCGCGCCGATGTTTGCCTCGCTGTTCATCAGCGCCCTGATCCTGATTCCGCTCACGCTCTATCTGCTCGGCCCCTATTTTCTCAAGATCGTCTCGATCCGCCGCGACGTGCTTTATTCCAGTATCGCCATCGTGGCCCTGGTGGGCAGCTACGTGGCTACCTACTCGACCTTCCAGATGGCACTGGCGCTGGTGTTCGGCGTGCTGGCCTACTTCCTGCGCAAGCAGAAATACCCGACCGTCTGCCTGCTGCTCGGCTTCGTGCTCGGCCCGAGCCTCGAGGAGTACTGCCGCCGGGCGCTTTCGATCAACGACGGCAATCCGATGATCTTCTTCACCAGCCCGGATAGCCTGTTCTTCATCGCCCTCACCGCGGTGTTCTTCTATTTCATGGTGATCCGCAAGCCCAAGGATAACGGGCTGGGAACACGACCGGCGTAGGGATGAGCCTGCGTCTTCTTCGAAGCGTCATCACGCGAACGGCTGCCCAAGGGCAGCCGTTTCTCCTTCTAAAGATCGCGGATGGGGCTAGAAGCTCGCCTTGCTTGGAAACTTGCTCAGAAGCTCGCCTTAATGGTGGTACCGGCCACCCAGGCGTTGTCGACCGAGTCCACCGCCGACGGGTTGACCACGTACTGCAGATTGGGCCGCAGCGTCAGGTAATCGGTCAGGTTGAAGCTGTAGTAGACCTCGGCGTCGTATTCGTGGCCCTGGCGCGGCAGCGGCGACAGCGAACCGGCCGGTGTGGCGTTGTGATAATCGACGTAGTCGTTGACGTCATCGTTGACGTGGAGATACGCCAGACCGATGCCGGCATCATCCTGCGGGCGTGCATCGAACGGCCCGTCGTAGGTCGCCCCGACCGAGACGTAGCGATCGATACCCGCGGTATCGCCGTGATTGGTGTTACCCATGCTGAACAGCGTCAGCCCCCGATCAGGGTTGCCATCGCGGGTCGTCACCTGCTGCTGGACCACGTAATAAAGCCCGGTATTGGTATCGCTGGTGCGATCCGCGGGGCCATCGCCATAGGCCCGGTTATCGACATTCTGGGTGTAGAACCCGAGCTTGTAGGCGCCCGCCAGGCCGTTCAGTTTCGGCGTATAACCCAGTTCCATCGGGAACAGGGTGCCCTCGGTACCGCTGGTGCGCAGATCGAAGCCGTTATCGTTCTCCAGGTTGCTGTCATTGATGTTGAAAGCGCCGACCTGGGCGTACCAATCGGGAGTGATATTGGCGCGGACCACTGCCGCCCACTGGGCGATCGGCCAGTTGTAGATATTGTTGCCCCAATTGCCCGGCTGCGCCCCGCCGAAGGCCAGGTTCTGGAAGTTGCTATCGATGGTGGCGAAGTCATCGCCGAACGGAATCCGACCCAGCTTGATCGCCAGCGCATCGTCGAAGAAGCGCTGGCGGTACCAGAACTGAGTCAGGCGGGTGACGGGCCCGCGACCCTGAACTTCCTGCACCGACGAGCCGCCAACGGTCGCACCCGGATCGCTCAACCTGTCGTTGACGCTATGGCCATTACGGTTGGTGACGGTGACCTGGAATTCCGCATCGGGAATGCTCAGCAGTCGATCGAGATCGAAGTTGGCACCCACCGCGAACTGGTCCGCGTATTTGCTCACGTGGCTGTCGCGATAGCCCCCATCGAGAATCGTCGCCGCTTCCCCCACATAGCCGAAATTGAAGGACACCCCGGCGTCCTCCAGCGCGGTACGCTCGCCGCCCCAGTCTCCGAACATAGTGGGGGAATCCGGAGAGAATGCCGAATAAGCCTGCGCCGTCCCCATCACCCCGAAACCACCCAATAGAATCGCCGCTATGCGGCCGATTCCGATAACCCGTGATGTGACCTCTGCCATGACCTGGCCTCCCGAAATATAGTTAGCACGTTACCAATGCGCAGAAAATGGTAGTCCTTATCAGGGATAGCGAACAGCGGTCGAGCCGGCTCAGAGCGCCATGCTCGACTAAAGGATAAGAGCAAAACATCGGAATATCGCCAGCGTGAGGAATGTCGTTGAACGCTTGCGATTGCCGGCACGGCGCGCTGAACGCAAACTGCTCGAGTACCCACGTCACACCTCGATGCCGCTGCGGTCGAACACCTGGTGCCTATCGCCTACGCGCCCATCGCGGCCAGGCCCTCTTCAACCTCGAGCCGAGAGAGGTCTCATGACGACTGCCGCGAATCCACGTCTGCCGCTCACCGTCTGGGGGCTGGCGCTATGTCAGGCCCTGCTGGTCAGTGGCAATATATTGCTCATCGCCGTCTCGCCGCTGGTCGGGGATCAACTTTCGGGTAGCGCCGACTGGAGCACGTTGCCCGTGGCCGCCCAATTGCTCGGGCTGACGGCGGCGACCCTGCCTTCCGGCTGGTTGACGGACAGGCTGGGACGAAAACGCACTTTCGTGATCGGCAACGGGTTCGGGCTCATCGGCATCGCGATCTGCTTGCTGGCGCTGGAGACTTCCGCCTTCGCGCTATTCAATCTGGGGACGTTCGCCATCGGCATGAGCATCGGCACCGGCATGCTGTACCGCTTCGCGGCCATCGACGCGGCCAGCTCCGCCCAACGTGACCGAGCGCTAAGCCTGGTGATGGCGGGTGGTGTGATCGCCGCCTTCCTAGGCCCCTGGCTGGCGCGTTCGTCGCAGCACACTTTCGAGACACCGTTTCTGGGCTGCTTCGTGGGTCTTGCCGGACTTTACACTCTGGCACTGCTGTTGCTGTCGCGGCTGGAACTTCCGTTGCCCCAGGGCGCCGCCGGTCACGAGCCGGCCCGCCGACGCGGCATCCTACTGCGCGAACCCCGGCTGCTGGCGGCCATCGCGATCGCCACCTTGAGCTACGCCATCATGAACCTGGCGATGACCGCAACGCCGCTGGCGATGACACACGCTGGGCACGGCTTCGGCGAGGTCACCAACGTGATCCAGTGGCATATCCTGGCGATGTTCGCGCCCTCGTTCGTCACCGGCGACCTGACCCGGCGCTTCGGCCATCAGCGGATGATTATCGTCGGATCGTTGAGTCTACTGGCCAGCCTGCTCTACGCCCTGCTGCCCGCCTCCTTCTGGACGTTCGCTATCGGGCTTTTCCTGCTGGGACTAGGTTGGAACTTCACCTTTCTGCCCGCCAGCGCGTGGCTGACCACGACTTATCGGCCCGGCGAAGGCCCACGAGTACAGGCCCTCAATGACTGCGCGGTGTTTTCGCTGACGACCCTTTCAGCGCTACTCGCCGGACCGCTGAACGCCTGGCTTGGCTGGCAGACGCTCAACGTGACGCTGATTCCTCTGGTCGCCGTGATGTGGCTTGTGTTGCTGGCCCTGTTCCGGCGGTCTTCATGAATTTCCTAGCCAATTCAGGGTTCGGCCGGGTCAGTAGACTCACGATCACGAACAGCGCCACGGCAACCGGCAGCGCCCAGATACCTGCCGGCAGCCCCAGCGGTTTGGCGCCGCTCAGATAGAGCGCGATGACGACCAGACCGCCGATAACGATGCTGGCCAGCGCTCCCGCTGCCGTGCCGCGTTTCCAGTAGAAGGCGCCGATGATTGCCGGAACGACGACGACCAGACCGGTGGAAGCCGCCACCGACAGCACCGCGATCAGACTGAGCTGCAGCTCCGCGAACAGGAAGGCGAGAATCGCGATGACCGGCAGCACCCATTTGCCCACCTTGAGCTGTGCCCCTTCGCTGGCGCCGCTCGCCACGTTGGCGTAGACGTCCCGCGACAGCATCGACGACAGCGTCAGCATGATCGAATCGATGGTCGACACCGCCGCCGCCAGAATCCCCACCATCACGATCACGCCCAGCACCGGCGGCACGTGCTCGGACGCCAGCAACGTCGGCGTCGCCAGATCCGATTTGGCCAGATCGGGAAATGCCACCAGCGCCGAGAAGCCCCAAAGCACCGAAACCACGGTGTAGATGAAGCCGAAGATCAGAAAGCCGATCAGCATCTGGCGCATCGACTTCAGCGACGCCGGCATGAACAGCCGCTGGCTCACCTGCGGGTTGGAAAGACTGAAGAAGAACCACGGGATCGTCAGCCCCAGAAAGGTGGTGAAGCTGAAGAGCCCCGGCCCGGGCACGCTGAGAGACGCCGGATGCTCCGCCGCCAGCGTGTCGAACAGCTCGGCAAAGCCGCCGAGAGAATGCACCACCAGCAACGCCACCAAGGTCGATGCGACGATCATGAATAGCGCCTGCAGCGAGTCCGTCCACATCACCGAGCGAATCCCGGCGATATAGGAGAACAGGATCGCCAGTATCGTCGACACGACCACGCCGGTCGTGAACGAGATCGCCCCGCCGCTCATCCCCGCCAGCAGATAACCCACGCCCGCCAGCTGTACCGCCGCGTAGGGGATCAGAAACACGCAGCTGGCGATGGCGGTCACCACCGCAACCTTCTTGTTGCCATATCGATGGCCGAGCATCTCGCTGGGGGTGACATAGCCGAAGCGTTTGCCCACCGCCCAGAACTTGGGCCCGAAGATCGCCACCAGCGACACGCCGGCGAAATAGACGATCTCGAACCCGAACGCGCCGACGCCGCCGGCGTAGGTCAGCCCCGCCAGGCCGACCATCATGAATGCGCTGTAGGTCGTGGCACTGTAACTCAGCGCCGAGACGAAGCCGTTCATCTGGCGGTTGCCGAGAAAATACCCGGACATGTCGACACCGGCCCCGTTGGTGGTCTTGCCGCGGGAGAGAAAGGCAACGCCCAGGCCCACGATCAGATAGACGATGACCGCGCTCCAGATCAGTCCGATGGTCATCGCCTATTTTTCCCTATCGTCATGGAGTTCATCATTTCGAGACAAGGCGTCAAACACGTCCTCGGACTGGAACGTCCGGGTGATCATGATGTTGGCGACGATGACCAGCACGCCGACCACGCACCAGAACAGGAAGCTGCCGTACCAGGCCTGGACCTGACCAAGCAGACCATACGGCACGACGTAACACGAAAGGACCAGTATCCAGACGCCCCATATCCAACGCCGAGCGCTCATTGGCAATTCCTCACCTTGTGCTTTTTGGACATTTTGTCATTTACAGTAAGCGCATCACTGCAGCGCCCATGATAACGCGATAGTCTCGAAGACGATGAAACCGCCATGGAATTTTCGATGACCGCAACACCTCTTGTCTCTGACGTTTCGACCGTGTGGCAGATGGACCCCATGGCCCTGGACGCACGCCTGCGCGACTTCCTGGCCGAAGATATCGGTCACGTGGATCTGACCGCGACCCTGATGATCGACGAAGCGTCGACCGGCCAGTTCGAGATGCGCGCAAGAGAGCCAATGACGATCGCCGGGCTTGCGGTCGCCGCCCGCGTGTTCTCGCTCTACGACGCGCGTATCGAGATCGAGCGGTTGGCCGTGGACGGCCAGACGGTCTCCGAAGGCATCACGCTGATGCGGCTGCAAGGCCCGGCCCGTAGCCTGCTGACGGTAGAGCGCACCGCGTTGAATCTGATCCAGCATCTGTCGGGCATCGCGACCCTCACGGCGCAATACGTCGAACGGATCGCCGGCACCGGCGCCCAGCTGGTCGATACCCGCAAGACGACGCCCGGCCTGCGCGCGCTGGAAAAACACGCCGTGGCCTGCGGCGGCGGTCGCAACCATCGGCTCGGTCTCGACAGTGGCGTGATGCTGAAAGACAACCACATCGCGGTCTGCGGCGGTATCGCAAAGGCAGTGGCACGGGCCCGATCACGGGTGCCGGTGCTGACGCGTATCGAAGTGGAGTGCGACCGGCTGGATCAGGTGGAGGAAGCGCTCGCCGCCGGCGCGGACATGATCATGCTCGACAACATGTCGGTGGAGACAATGCGCAGCGCCGTCGAGCTGGTGGGCGGCCGCGTGCCGCTGGAAGCGTCCGGCGGCGTGCGTCTGGAGACGATACGCGCCATCGCCGAAACCGGCGTCGACTTCATCTCGGTCGGGCGGATCACCCAATCGGCAGCCGCGGTCGATATTGGCCTGGATGACGTCGTCGACGTGCCACCGACCCGGGAGGCGTAATTCGATGTCATCCACCGAGATCAGCAACGCCGCCACCGTCGAGGCGTTCGATACGCTCATGTCGGGCCTGCTGGCGCAGGATTTCGGGCTGCGCAAGCCGCCCGTCGTCACCTTCTGGTGCGGCGCGGGCTTCTCCAAGGCGTGGGATCCGCGCTCGCCCACCGATGGCGAGCTGTTCGCCATCGATCTCGACGACATTCGCGACTTTCCCAACCTTCAGCATGTGATGCACGTGATTGGCTGGGAGCATTATCGCCACCTGGACTTCGAGCGATTCAAGAACCTGCGTTACGTGCTCGACATGCAGGTGCGCTATCCCGATATCCGCAATCGCTACTTCGACGATCAGAACCTGCGCCTGAGCATTCACGAGTTGCGGACGCTGGTGATGCGTCGCTTCAGCGCCGCCTGCGACATTCACAACGTCGACGACACCACGTTACGCTTCACCTCGCCCTACGACAGCGACGGCCAGCGCGCGATCACGCAGTTCTTCGCCTCGCTGGAAGACCGCGCGGAACGCGCCGGCCTCGACGAGAACTGGCCGCTCTACCATTTCCTGACCACCAATTATGACTTCACCATCGAAACCATCCTCGAGCACGTCTACCGCCAGCAGGCTCCGGTGTTCGGGCGCCTGTATCGCGGCATCACGCCACAACGGATCTGCGGCGGCTCGATCTGGGAGCACCTGCCGCGCACCGTCGATCGCAACGTGATCAAGATCAACGGCGGGTTCGAGATACTGCCCACGGCTCAGGGTTTCGACTTCGAGTATCGCCGCCGCAGCGATACCGAGATCCGGCAGGAGCCGCCGCTGCTGATCCTGCCATCTCAGGTTCAGGACTACGATGAATCCTATTTCCACCAGGTCTTTCCCAAGGCCGTGCGCCTGCTGCGAGAAACCGACGTGCTGGTAATCGTCGGCTACAGCATGCCGCAGGAGGACTCGCTGGTACGGTTCATCCTGCGCCAGCTGGCGGAGAGTCCCAACGATGCCAAGGGCAAGCACGTGTTCGTCATCGACACCAAGAATCATTCGACCATCAAGTCGCGGCTCGAGGAGATGTTCTTCTATCTGCCGCGCACCGGCTGGCCTCGCGAGCACTACTATAGTGGCCGCTTCGAGGACTTCTGTGAAAAAGTCATGGCCGCATGAACCAGAATCTGCGGGATTCTTGCCCTATCCTACGAAACGGTCATGGTAGTCGCGAACCTCTCTCTTCCTGTCGTCGGTATCGATTACTCTACACAGCATCGATTCACTACCGCGTCAGGATATTTCACTGACCCCAACAGATGACGCCCATGCAACATCTCGACCTTCAAGTCATCGATGCCGCCCTCGAATGGGCCAATGCCGGCGAACCGATCTGGCTCTGCAGCGTACTGGCGACGTTCGGCTCGTCGCCGCGCGAGCCGGGCTCGATGCTGGTCGCCAAAGCGGACGGCACGCATGTCGGCTCGCTTTCCGGCGGCTGCATCGAAGAGGACTTTCTCGGCAGGATCGCCGAAGGCCATTTCGACGCTGCGCTATCGGTCGTGCGTTACGGCGAGGGCGCCGACGAATCGCCGCAGGTGTCGCTGCCCTGCGGCGGAATTCTCGACGTGCTGGTGGAGCGACTGACGCCGGATGCCGAGACGCTGACGCACCTGGAAGTGCTTCACGCCACCTTGCTGGGCCAGCGCTCGCTGGTACGGCGGATCGATCTGGAGAGCGGCCGCAAGCGCTTCGTCGAGGCAGGCGAGAATGGCCCGCGCGTCGAGCGCGACGGCCAGATCATCCAGCTTCGCGTCGGTCCGGCGCTACGTCTGATCATCGCCGGCATCTCACCGGTATCGCGTTTCTGCGCCGAATTCGCGCGCACGCTGGGCTTCGAGGTGATCGTCTGCGATCCCAGAGAAGACGCCCGCCGCGATTTCCAGGTCGAGGGCGTCGAGGTGCAATCGGTGTTGCCGTCACTGTTCATCGGTAGCGGCGCCACCCACGCCGCTACCGCTATCGTCGCCCTGACCCACGATCCGCGCATCGACGATCTGGCAATGATCGAGGCGGTACGCACGCCGGCGTTCTATATCGGCGTGATGGGATCGAAACGCACGTCCGAGAAGCGCGCCGAGCGGCTGAAGCGCTCCGGCGGCCTGGACGACGAGGCTATCTCAAGAATCCACATGCCGATCGGGCTCCATCTCGACAGCAAGACGCCCGCGGAGATCGCGCTGGCCGTGGTCGCCGACGTACTTCGCGTGCGGCGCGGCAAGGGGCGGGATGAGCTCTAGATCTCCACATCATCCAGAGCCCGATGTCGTTGCCCTAGTCATGGCGGCCGGCGTCTCCCGCCGCTTCGGTAGCGACAAGCGTCGGGTCGAGCTGCCTGACGGGCGGACCCTGCTGGCAACGACGCTGGCAACAGTTTTGCAGGTCTATTTACGGTGTCGACTGATCACGCGTCGGGACGACGATATCGAGTTGGCGTTGAACGCTTTCTCCGAGCAGAGCGAGCTTCGACGGTGGGAGGCAGAACACGCGGGCGACGGACTGGGCGGCAGTCTCGGGGACGCATTCCGTCATCTGATCGCGCAAGACGAGGCGGCAGTCGCTGCCGCCGTGGTACTGGCAGACATGCCGTGGTTGAAAGCCACCACCTGTGCACAACTCAATCGACACGCCCGTGCCGAGCGTATCGTCGTGCCCTGTCACAAGGAGAAGCGCGGCCACCCGGTGCTGTTCGGGCGAGACTTCTGGCCGGCGCTGGCAGAGCTGAAGGAAGGCGACGGCGCGAGAGCCATCGTGAGGGCGAATCGCGAAGCTGTTCACCTCGTCGATGTTGATGATCCCGGCATCTGGCGGGATGTCGACACCCCGCAGGATCTGGCGGGCTCGGAGATCACCGAAGGCTAGACGTTGTTCACTCGCCAGCGGATAACGGGTTGGGCGACATCAACCGAAAAACTTCTGGTACGCCAGCAGGCCCCAAGTCACCGCCGCCATGCCCAACGCCAGCATGACCGCAGCCGAGCCAATATCCTTGGCGCGACCGGAAAGCTCGTGGTGTTCGGGGCCGATTCGATCGACGACCGTCTCCACGGCACTGTTGAGCAGTTCGACGATCAGCACGAAGACGCAACTGCCGACCAGCACCAGCCATTCGACGGGATTCTTGCCGATCCAGTAGGCCAACGGCACCAGAATGACACAGAGCGCCACCTCCTGGCGAAAGGCAGCCTCGTTGCGGAAGGCGGCAACCAGCCCCTTCAACGAGTAGCCCGTGGAGTGAAACAGGTGGCGAAAACCGGTATCGCCGGAACGTGATTTCATGGACTCTCTGATTCGACCGCGCTGGCGATCGCCCCCTCGGCAACGAAACGATAGCTCGGCACCGATCTCGGCGCGCAGAAGCCAATTGAATGGCGACGATGGTAGCAGAGGCACATGATGACATCATCGAAGTCGCGATAGCTTCTGCAGATTTCAGACCCAGGCCACCGGACGTCGTTTCTGGCCCCTGTTTCACGCGGCCTTTATGCTGGGTCGTCTTCAACGCAGTGACAGCCTCACGTTTCCAACAAGGTCGATCATGTCTGAATCCAATCCTCTTTATCCGCCCCTCGAACCTCATGCCACCGGTCATCTGGAGACCGGCGACGGTCATCAGGTCTACTGGGAGCGCTGTGGCAACCCGAACGGCAAGCCGGTGGTCTTCCTGCATGGCGGCCCCGGCGGCGGTTGCAAGCCGATCCACCGCCAGCTTTTCGATCCCGAACGCTACGACATCGTGCTGTTCGACCAGCGCGGCTGCGGGCGCTCGACGCCTCACGCCGGCCTCGACAACAACACCACCTGGCACCTGACCGAGGACATCGAACGCCTGCGCCAGATGATTGGCGCCGAACAGTGGCAGGTCTTCGGCGGGTCGTGGGGCTCGACGCTGGCGCTGGCCTATGCCGAACAGTATCCGTCACGGGTCAGCGAACTGGTGCTGCGCGGGATCTTCACCATGCGCCAGCAGGAGCTCGACTGGTTCTACAAGCACGGCGCGCGCAATATATTTCCCGAGAAGTGGGCGCGGCTGGTGGAAATCCTGCCCGAAGACCAGCGTGGCGATATCATTCCCGCCTTCCACGAACGGCTCATGGGCGATGATATCGAACGCCAGCTCGAGGCGGCCCGGCGCTGGAGCGTATGGGAAGGCGAGACCTCGAAACTGATTCCCGTCGACGCTACCGAATCCCACGCGGCCGATCACTTTGCGCTGGCCTTCGCGCGGATCGAGAACCACTACTTCATCAACCAGGGCTTCTTCGAATTCGACGATCAGCTATTGGCACAGGCCGATCGTCTCGCGGGCATCCCCGGCGTCATCATCCACGGCCGCTACGACATGGTCTGCCCGCTTCAAAACGCCTGGGATCTGGCAAACGCGTGGCCCGACGCGACGCTTGAGATCATCGAGGCCGCCGGCCACGCCTTCAGCGAACCCGAGACTCTGGCGGCGCTGGTGCGAGCGACCGATCGATTCGCCGACCGCCATTGAACCAGGGCAGGGTCCTCGCGCGCTCCGGCAGGGCAACCACCATGTGGCCTGGCCAGAAAACCCTCGCGGGCCGACCGCCCGGCTAGGGGTGGTACTCGATAGAGGCTGGCAGGCCGATCCAGCCGTAACGCTGATCGTCGTGCATCGAAAAGTTCGGCGGCGGAAAGCTGGAGTCTCCGAACGCCCCGATGGCGACGGCCAGGACGTCTGGATCGACGGCTAGCCAATAGCAGAGCGTCGAACCACAGTGCGGGCAGAAATGCGCCGTCACCTCATTGCCGCTATCGGCGACGCGGACGAACGTCTTGTACTCTCTGTCGAGCCGCACCCTGGCCCGGGGATAGCGCGCCTGAGCCGCGAACGGCGCCCCGCTGCGACGTTGACACGCCTGACAGTGGCAAACCGAGATCCGAATCGGTTCGCCGCTGACCTCGAGCGTCAACTGACCGCAGGCACAGCTCGCCTGCCGACTGGCTGAAGACTTCATGGCCCTGATCATTTCGGAGAGGCGTCTGCCGCTAGATCCAGAATCGTCGCCGCCACCGCCTGGGCCCGCGGCACGAACGTTTCGAGCCGACAATATTCGTCGTCGGTGTGCATCTTGGCGCCGACCGGACCGGTGCCGCAGAGCGTGGGGATGCCCAGGCTCGCCGTGGTACCGGCATCCGAACAGCCGCCGGTGAATTCGCCGCCGACGCTGAAGCCCAGCTTCTCGGCCTGGACCCGATAACGCGCAAACAGGGCCTCGCTCATGGCGGGCTCCATCGGCAGGAAGCCGGAGGTCTGGCGAATCGTCGCCTGAGTCCCCGGCACCTCCTCCTCGGCGATGATCGTCTCGATCGCCGCCAGCAGATTGGCGCGTTGCTCGTTGGTGACGAAGCGCGTATCCAGCTGTGCCGTTGCCGCAGGCGCGACGGTATTGCGCGATACACCGCCTTCGATCAGGCCGACGTTAGTGGTCACACCGCTCTCGTAATCGGTCAGCGCATGCAGCTTGACGATCTTGCGCGCCAGCGCTTCGATGGCGCTGGCGCCATCCGCATGACTGACACCGGAGTGCGCCGCCTTGCCGGTCACTTCGATCAGAAAAGCTGCGCCCCCCTTGCGGCCGGTGACCACGTTGCCGCTGATTCGCCCCGGCTCCGCGTTGAGCACCGCTCGCGCACCACTGGCCGCCTCGCGAATGAAAGCCGTACCGTCGCGGGAGCCGATCTCCTCGTCCGCCGTGAACAGTGCCCGCACCGGGAACGGGAACGGCAACGGCGCCAGCCGCTTGAGTGCCCGCAGCACGAAGATATTGAGCACCAGCCCCGCTTTCATGTCGGCGACGCCGGGGCCATAACCAATCTCGCCTTGCTGTGTGTAGCCACGCTCGGCGACCGTACCGGTCGGAAACACCGTATCGCGATGCCCCATCATCAGCACGTGGCCGGCGCTCGCATCGCTGCCATCACCCTCCAGCCACGCCTCGAGAATATCGCCGGCGTCCGGTCGCGGCGTCCGCGTCACGGCAATCCCGTCAGCCTCAAGCCACTCGACGATGACATCCGCCACCGCATCGGTGCCGGCCTTGTCGTAGCTGTTGGAATCGATGTTCACCAGCGTCTTCAGGGACTCGACCATCTGCAACTGCTGCCCGGCCAGCCAGTCGCAGGTGATGTCATATCGCTCGTTCGAGCACGTCACTGTACTCATGCTATCTCCCGGATCGTTTTGGATTTATATCGATGGAGAACCTATGGGGTAATTCTTGCTAGCCGGCATGGCACTTCTTGAACTTCTTGCCGCTGCCGCAGGGACAAGGGTCGTTGCGGCCGATGTCCTTCATCGCATTGCGCACCGGCGCTTGCGCTTCGTGGTGATGATGCTGGCAGTGCGGGCCATGAACGTGACCAGAGGCACCCTGATCATGAACGTGGCTGTGGTCGTGGCTATGGTCGTGGCTGTGGTCGTGATCGTGCTGGCAGTCCGGGCCGTGGACGTGGGGCTGAGTCATAGCGCGATACCGTAATGAATGGAGGATAATCGACGGGCGATTATCCTCCACGGATCGAGTCAGCGCCATTGTCTGGCGACATGAGCGCGCTACTTGATCTCGATCTCGACGAAGACGAATTCGAAATCGTTGGTGTTGACCACGTTGTGCTCGGCGCCCTTGTCTCGATAGTAGGAAACGCCGGCTTCCAAGGTCGAGAACGTATGGCCGTCCAGCGTCTCGAGTTCGAGCTTGCCGGTGGTCTGCGGCACCACCACATAGTCGCAGTCATGCGCGTGCCAGCCGGTTTCGGCGCCGGAAGAAAATCGCCATTCGGTGACCCGGACCCGGTCATTTTCCACTTGGACGCTGGGCTGGGCCTGTGGCCGCGAGGAGCTCATGATTCCAATCCTTCAATCGATAAATAGAGATGTCCGGCGCCGACGCTACGCCGGCACACGCTGCCAAAACTGGCTCAGTAGCCGTGACGCTTCAGAATGGCGTCTTGGTCCTGAGTCGGGTGACCGTAAAATTCCAGCAGCCGTTCGGCCCGGTTGGTGAAGAAACCATCGACGCCGCGCTGCTGATAGCGTTCGAAGTCCGCCGGTGCGTCGACCGTGTAGAGGTGTACCAGCATGCCATCATCGTGGGCCATGCCGATCATCCACGGTTCGGCCAGGTCCATATAGCTGAACTGGCTGCTGAAATTGCCGTCGTGCTCCGACTGCACGGCCGACGGACCGATTCCGATCGCGCCATGATCCTTGGCGAAGTCGAGCCAGGATCGATACGCCTCCGGTGAAGCGACCTGCTGACGGGCGTAGTAATCGGCCGTGCTCTCGTCGTCACCCTGCGGCTTGCCTGGTGCGGCCTCGATACCGCCCTTGCCAAGCCACAGCAGCAACACGCGAGGCACATACGGCATGGACGTTTCCAACGCTTTCAGGCTGGCCTTGGAAAAGGTCTGCATTACCACACGACCCGGCGTGTCCCCCACGTTGACGGCTCCCTTCTTCGCCGCCGGACGGGATTTCGCTTCATCGCCCAACCAGCCCCGCGACTGAAGCTTCTTGCGCAGGTCCTCCTCGATGCCCGGAAACTGCTCGGGCACCTTGGTCTCGATATAGAGTCCGGGATGGTTGTCGCCGCCTTCGGCGATGTCGATCACCTCATCCAGCGTCAATATTTCGAGACCCGAATAACTGTCGCGGGCACGGTCCGGATAGCTCGCGTTGAACCAGCTGCCGGCATCGAGCTGCTTGAGTTCGTCGAGCGTGAAACTCGACACCGGCGCATCGGCCCGGTCAGGGAACACCTCGGCGACGTTGGTATTGCGCCCCAACGTATTGTCATGGACGGCCACCAGCACGCCATCTTTCGTTCGCTGCAGATCCAGCTCGAGATAATCGACCCCCAGGTCCCGCGCCAGAAGATAAGCGGGCCGGGTCGATTCCGGCGCCTGATAGGAGGCACCCCGATGGGCGATGACCGCGTCACAGGGAATCGGAATCTTGGTGCACAGCGTCGAGCCCTGGGGTTCGCCGCTACTGGCCGGCGCTGAATCGGCGGCCTGAGTCACGCTGACCGGCAGCAACAGGCTGACACCGCAGGCCAGAAGCCAGCGACGCGTCGAGGTGGTCATCATTATCTCCTTGTTCATTATCGGGTTTCTCGACCGAATCCAACGTCGACGCTACCCCATAACCCGCTGGCGACCAAGTCAGGGCCAGACGTTGACGCTGTCGGCCACGTCGAAATCCGCTCGCTGCGGATGCACGACGCAGAACCGATGGCCGGTGGGGGCTTCCATGACGGTCCAGCGTTCCAGACGCTCTACGACCGTCGCCCCCAGCTTCTCCAGTCTGGCCACTTCGGCATCGATATCGTCGGTTTCGATATCCAGGTGAACGCGGCTGGGATGATCGACCTGCTGGATCAACACGTCAGGTTGATTCGGCGGGGTGGCCAGCTTGCCGTATTTCTCGTCGGTCTCGTGGCCGGGCCAACCCAGTGCCCCGGCCCAGAAATCGATGGCCGACGATTTCTCGTCGCGCTGGCTATCGATGACGAGTGCCGCCAGACGACTCTTGTGCATGGTCGCTCTCCTGTTTGTGCTGAAAATCCAGATGGCGCGCTATCCAGCATAGCCCGCGCTGAACGGGGCGACATCCCACCGCCCCAGTCAGTCCTTACTTCGGCTGGAGGCTAGCGGGCAGGCGCTGCAATAATCTGCGTCGCCATGAAACCGATGGCGAACGCCATTCTACGATAGTCGCAGTATCGGATGGCGGCGGGCCCGCACATGCGTTAAGCTGCGTGCCCATTGCCGTTATCTGTCTGACCGTCGTCACGCGAAGCTGAAAAAGTCGACGACCCTCCTTTTTGTCGCCTCCAGGCGCATCAGCCAGCACTGGCATTCCCCGGTAGAGCGTAGCCGCTTCGCTTCGCCAATCGCCGCGACCTAGAGAATACCGAATGAGTTTTGCCTCACTGGGCCTTAGTGCCCCGTTGCTGAAAGTCGTTGCCGAACAAGGCTACGACACCCCTTCCCCGATTCAGTCACAGGCGATTCCCGCCGTCCTCGAGGGAAGAGATGTCATGGCGGCCGCACAGACGGGTACCGGCAAGACGGCAGGTTTCACCCTGCCGATCCTGCACCGTCTGTCTCAAGGTGAACGCCCCCAGGGCGGTTCGCAGATTCCGGTCCGTGCCCTGATTCTGACCCCGACCCGAGAGCTCGCTGCTCAGGTCGGCGAGAGCGTGGCGACCTACGGCAAACACCTGTCACTGAAAAGCGCCGTGGTCTTTGGCGGGGTCAAGATCAACCCGCAGATCGCTACCCTGCGCCAGGGCGTCGACATTCTCGTTGCCACGCCTGGCCGCCTGCTCGATCTCTATCAGCAGAAAATGGTTCGCTTCGACAAGCTCGAAGTGCTGGTGCTCGATGAAGCGGATCGCATGCTCGACATGGGCTTCATCCACGATATCCGCAAGATTCTGGCGGTGCTGCCCAAGCAGCGACAGAACCTGCTGTTCTCGGCGACGTTCTCCAACGAGATCCGCAACCTTGCCAAGGGCATGGTCAACGATCCGGTCGAGCTTTCGGTCACGCCGCGCAACGCCGCTGCCGCCACGGTGACCCAGTGGGTTCATCCGGTGGACAAGAGCCGCAAGCCGGCCTTGCTGTCGCACCTGATCCAGACCCATCAGTGGCAGCAGGTGCTGGTCTTCACCCGCACCAAGCACGGCGCCAATCGCCTGACCAAGTATCTCGAGGGTCAGGGTATCGAGGCTGCGGCGATTCACGGCAACAAGAGCCAGAACGCGCGGACCCAGGCGCTGGCCTCCTTCAAGAGCGGCGGTATTCGTGCGCTGATCGCTACCGATATTGCCGCCCGCGGGCTGGATATCGACCAGCTGCCGCAGGTCGTCAACTTCGAGCTGCCCAACGTGGCGGAAGACTACGTTCACCGTATCGGTCGTACCGGCCGCGCCGGCGCCAGCGGTCAGGCCGTATCGCTGGTCAGCCTGGATGAGAAGAAGGAGCTGGCCGGCATCGAGCGGCTGATCAGTCAGCGTTTGAACAGCCAGACGGTGGAAGGTTTCGAACCGACCCCCGGCGGCGGCCCCAAAGTCGACGAGAACGATGATCGTCAGCCTCGCGGTGGCCAACGTCGCGGCGATGGCGGCAACGGTCAGCGACGCAGCAACGGTGGCGGACGCACCAGCAACGCCGGTGGCCGCGGTAATACGGGCGGACGCGGCAATACGGGCGGACGCGGCAATACGGGCGGACGCGGCAATGGTGGCGGGCGCGGTTCCTCCTCAGGCCAGCGCGGCGATGCCAACGGCAACCGGGACGGCGCCAATCGCAACAGCGAGGCCCCGGCGCAACGTCGCCAGCGCTCGGGTGGTGGCCAGCGTCGCAGCGGCGGCGGCACGCCCAACGGCAACGTCTGAAAGTTAGACGTTGCCGCTCGTATCAACGGCTTCAGCTCGTATCAACGACAACGACAACGCCACCGTCAATGACGGTGGCGTTGTCGTATCCGGATGCCGGCCAGGTGCCGGCACGGGAAGCCTAATCGAGCACGACGAGCCGGTTCGGCAACTCGTTGCGCTCGTGGGTCGCCGGAACATGGGTCTTCAACAGCTCGCCGCAACTATCGATGCAGTCGAGGAAACCCTGCAAGGTTTCTCCGGCTTTCACCTTGGCCGTGAAGCTGACCACGATCGACTGCCAGGTGTCATCGTCCAGTCGATCCGAAATTCCCCAGTCGACGAGAATCTCCACGTAACGCTCGGCTTCGGAGACGAAGATCAGCATGCCGGTACCAGCATCGGTGTGGTGCAGGTTCTGGTCCAGGAACTGGCGCCGGGCCAGATTGGAAGCGCGCCAGAACCGCACATGACGCGGGATCAGGCGCGTGAGGACCGTGGGCAGCCGGAAAACCACCGCCAGGACGATGAAGACCAGCCACTGCACCAGCAGCAGATACCAGGCGCTGATGCTGTCCAGCCCGCTCAGCCAGCTGGCGATCACTGCCAGGGCGCCGGGAACGATGAGCGCCGTCAGCCCCGCCCACAACAGCGGGATGTAGGTGTAATCGTCGGCTTGACGCGCCAGGACGGTGACGACTTCGGCGTCGGTGTCGCGCTCGATCCGGGTGATCGCATCGCCGACCTGCCGTTGTTCGCTTTCACTCAATAAGGCCATGCTGTCATTATCCTGTCGTCTACGGGAACACTGCCCGAATGGCTACGCAGGCGAATCGCCGCGTTGCGCTTCATCCTGCTCGTCGATTTATTCAGCGTTTCCCTACCAGCCACCGGAGGCACCGCCGCCGCCAAAACCGCCGCCACCGCCGCCGAAGCCGCCACCGCCGAAACCTCCGCCGCCGAAGCCACCGGACCCGCCGAGAGCGCCGCCCATCAGCACGCCACCCATGAAGCCACCGCGCCGACGTCGTTTACCACCACGACCGCCGCCGCCACCCCCGCCGCTGCGGACGATCAGCATCACGATCATGAACAGCGCGAAGAACCAGAATCCCGCGCCGCCGATATGCCGCGATTCTTGCCGATCGGGCTGTTGCTGTGGCGGCGCTTCCGCCAGGGGATCGCCCCCCAGCACCTTGACCATCGCCTCGGCCCCGCGAGTAATCCCGCCGGCGAAGTCGCCGTCGCGAAACGCCGGGGTGATGATCTGATTGATGATTCTCGAGGACTGGGCGTCGGTCAGTCGGCCCTCGAGGCCATAACCGACCTCGATCCGCACCGCGCGTTCGTCCACCGCCACGATCAGCAGGGCACCGTTATCCTCGCCCTTCTGGCCGATGCCCCACTCGCGGCCGAGCTGATAGCCGTAATCCTCGATGGCCTCGCCCTGCAGATTCGGCACCGTTACGACGACCACCTGCTCGTCGGTAGCGTCTTCGTGAGCCGCCAGCATGTCGGTCAACTGGGACTGGGTCGAATCGTCGAGCAGATCGGCGTTATCGACGACACGGCCGGTCAGTTCGGGGAAATCCGGCGCCGCCGGGGCGATCGCGGTAAACGCCAGCAACCACAGGCCCAGTGTCAGCGAGATGGCCCGCGGAGCCGTTCGTCGAAACAGTTGTCGCATCATGACCGGCATCAGAACTCCACCTTGGGTGCCTGATCCGCATCCTCCGCCGTGGCTTCGAAGTTCTCGCGAACCGGCATGTCGCTGTAGAACACGCTATGCCAGATCTTGCCGGGGAACGTCCGGATCTCGGTGTTGTACGCCTCGACCGCCTGGATGAAATCGCGACGCGCCACCGCGATGCGATTCTCGGTGCCTTCCAGCTGCGACTGCAGCGCCAGGAAGTTCTGGTTCGACTTCAAATCGGGATAGCGCTCGGAAACCGCCATCAGCCGGCTCAGCGCGCCGGTCAGCTGGCTCTGGGCCTGCTGGAACTGCTTAAGCTTCTGCGGATCGTTCAGACTATCGGCATCGACCTGGATCGAGGTCGCCTTGGACCGCGCCTCGGTAACGGCCGTCAGCGTTTCCCGCTCCTGGCTGGCGAACCCTTTTACCGTCTGCACCAGATTGGGAACGAGATCCGCGCGGCGCTGATACTGGTTCTCGACCTGAGACCAGGACGACTTCACCTTCTCGTCCAGCGTCGGGATGTTGTTGATGCCGCAGCCTGACAGCGACAGCATCAGTACCAGCAGCAACATCCACCGCCACGGTTGACGGGTGGCGATGGAGAGAGCGGTCACGGGTGTCTGCATGAAGGGTTCCTGATGAGAAATCATGGCGTGTCGTCTCGATAGCTCGAACGCGTCACGAGGGTTCGAGGATGGCAAGACGGCGATGACGCCAAGTTACAGGTTGGCCGGCGCCATGGGAAGGTGAATCCCCGGCACCATAGGGAGGTGAATCCCCGGCACCTTGGGAAGGTGAATCCCCGGCACCATGAGAAGGTGAATGCCCAGCGCCGAGTGCGCTCCCGGAGCAACGCGGAGTGGCCGGTGCCAACGGCTGGTGACGCCTGCCCGCTGGCTCTCGCCGCACTGGTCATTCGCCGACGGCTGCGCCAACATGGGGAAACGATCTTCATGTGTGACATCACCGTCGATGAGCACAAAGGGTCGTCTCAAGGGCTATCGATAAAGCCCTCCCAACAAAAGGTCTTCAGACAAAGGGCCATTCAAAAAAGGATCTTCCGCGTGACACTACGCTTCAACCATCGATTTACCCTTCCCCTTGCCGCCCTGGCGATGGGACTCGGCCTGGCTTCCACCGCTCAGGCTGCCGCGCCGCAGCACGTTCGCATCGCCGTCGATGTGCCCTATCCGCCGTTCGAATATCGCAATGCCGATGGCGAGCTGGAGGGTTTCGAGATCGACCTGGGCAACACGCTTTGCGAGCGCGCCAAGCTCGACTGTGAATGGGTGGTACAGGGCTGGGATGGCATCATTCCCGGCCTGCTCTCACGCAAGTACGACGCCATCATGTCGTCGATGCGGATCACCCCGGCTCGCGAACGCCAGGTGCTGTTCACCAGACCTTACGCCATGTCGCCCAAGGTCTGGGTGGCACGACGCGGCAGCGATATCTCTCTCGATGATCCGGCATCGCTGAAGGGACTGTCGGTGGGCGTGCAGCGAGGGACGACGCAGGATAGCTACATCACCCAGCAGTATGGCGACAAGCTCGACGTTCAGCGTTACGCCACGGCGGCGGATGTCGCGCTGGATCTGGAATCGCAGCGCCTGGACATGGCGTTCCTCAACTATCCGGTGGCACTGGACGCGCTGGAAATCGGCAGCGCCGACAGCGATTTCGTCCAGGTCGGGCCGCGTATCGATAGCCCGGAGTCGATCTTCGGCAAGGGCAACGCGATCGCGGTGCGCCCGCGCGACAAGGATCTGGCCGAGACCTTCAATCAGGCGCTGGATAGCGTCTATGCGGACGGCACCTTCGAAACCCTGATGCACCAGTATTTCGACTACGATCTGCGTCCCGCCTCCCGCAAGTAGCGACATTACGGGAAATGCCGTCGTTCCATTAGCCGCTCAATGAAAAGCGCCGCTGGAGTCTTCCAGCGGCGCTTCGGGTTTGGCGCTACTCGTCTGGGCGTTTCACGAGGCGCGATACGGGAGGCTTAAAACTCCAGGCAGATCTTGCCGAAGTGCTTGCCGGATTCCTGATGGCGGAAGGCGTCGCCGATCTGGTCCAGGGCGAACGAGCAGTCGATGACCGGCTTGATCCCGGTCGTTTCGAGCGCGCGAATCATCTCGATCTGGTGCCGACGGCTACCCACGATCAAACCCTGCAGCCGGGCCTGCTTCGCCATCAGCTTGGAGGTCGGGATATCGCCGCCGCGTCCGGTCAGCACGCCGATCAGCGAAATATGCCCGCCAATGGCAACGGCATCGATAGACTGCGGCAAGGTGCCCGGGCCGCCGACTTCGATGACGTGATCGGCGCCATGCCCGTGGGTCAACTCCTGCACTCTCTTGCCCCACTCCGACTCTTCGCGGTAGTTGATCGTGTGATCGGCACCCAGCGCCTTGAGCCGCGTGATCTTGTCCGCGGACGACGAGGTCGAGATGACGGTGGCGCCCATGGCCTTGGCCAGCTGCAGCGCGAAGATCGACACCCCGCCGGTCCCCAGAGTCAGCACAGTGTCACCCGGCTTGAGGCCGCCGTCGACGACCAGCGCGCGCCACGCCGTAAGACCGGCAGTGGTCAGCGTCGCGGCTTCCGCATGGGTATAGCCCTCGGGGGCATGGGTGAACCATTGCGCAGGACGAACGACTTGTTCGCGGGCGTAACCGTCGACACCGTCACCCGGCACCGTCTTGAAGTCGGAGACGCGTGCCGGCCCGTCGAGCCAGTGCGGGAAAAACGTGGAAACCACGGAATCGCCGACCGCGAATTCGGTAACGCCTTTGCCCACCGCCTCGACGACGCCGGCGCCGTCGGCCATGGGAATGCGCCCTTCCTCCGTCGGCGACTTGCCGCTGGCGACGACATAGTCATGAAAGTTGAGCGAGTTGGCATGAACACGAACCCGGATTTCTCCGGGGCCGGGTTCGCCGGGGCTTTCGACCTCGTGAAGATTGAGCTGGTCCAGACCGCCGGGAGACTTCAGATTGATGACTTGCATGGTGCACTCCTTGAACGAAACGATCCCAAGGGATCGTTTAACGGGTGCCCGAAGTGTAGACGGTCTCCTCCGGTGGTGACCAAGCCAGCCGGTCGAACCCTTATTTTTTGCCCGGCTGACAGGCAGCGGCCTCCTGCCGGTGCCATTCGTCGGTCGCTTTCCCTGCGCTCCTGTCAGTCGTCCTCGTCGTCATCCTGTTCCCGCGCCTGTCGCTCCGCGGCTTCCTCGCGAGCGGCGTCGATGACCTGCATGACATCGCTGACGTCGACGAGCGACGCGTCCGGTTCGAAACGTCCGGTCAATGGCGTCTCGGGGTGGAGTTCCCCGGCCTCGTAGAGCGCCCAGATCTCCTTGCCATAGTCCGTCTTCAACAGGGCCGGGGCGAAGCGGCCGAAATAGCCGCGCAGGTTGTCGACGTCGCGCACCAGCATCCACGGCGCATTGTTATTACCGGCCGCGTCGACCGCCTGAGGCAGATCGATGATCACCGGCCCCTCGGCGCCCACCAGAATATTGAACTCGGACAGATCTCCGTGAATCAGACCGGCGCACAGCATCTGCACCACTTCACCAATCAGGCGCTGGTGATACTCGAGCGCCAGTTCCGGCGTCAACTCGACGTCATCGAGGCGCGGGGCCACGTCGCCGTCGGCATCGACGATCATCTCCATCAGCAGCACGCCATCGACGAAGCCATGCGGCGTGGGCACGCGCACGCCCGCCTCGGCCAGCCGATAGAGCGCATCGACTTCGGCATTCAGCCACGCCGACTCCTGCTCACGCTGGCCGTAGCGAGTCTTCTTCGACATCGCCCGGGCGCGACGCGTGTTACGCACCTTGCGCCCTTCCTGGTAGGCGACCGCCTGCTTGAAGCTGCGCTGCTTGGCCTCCTTGAACACCTTGGCGCAGCGCAGTTCGTCACCGCAACGAACCACGAAAACCTGCGCCTCCTTGCCACTCATCAGCTGGCTGACGACTTCGTCCACCAGCCCATCTTCGACCAACGGCTGCAATCGCTTGGGTACCTTCATGCTTTCGCTATCCTCACATGTATCCTCACATGTCCCCGCTATCTTCAGCGTCCGATTCGGCGCACCCGACAGCTGCGCCCTTTCAATTTGCCGGCGCTCAACGTCGCCAGCGCCTGTTTGGCGATCGAGCGTTCGACCGCGACGTAGGCGCTGCGATCGAGCACCTTGATCTTGCCGACCTGATCGCCGCCGATCGCGTCGTCACCGTTGGTGAGCGCGCCCAGCACGTCGCCCGGGCGAATTTTCTGCTTCTTGCCGGCATCGATCTGTAGCGTCGCCATGCGCGGCTGAAACGGCGCCTGGGATGCCGAGCCGCGGCCGGGCAGCGGCTCGATGGTCAGCGTCTCGCCCAGAAACGCCTCGAGTCGCTCGAGGCGATAGGCTTCCTTCTCGGTCAATATGGTACAGGCGACGCCACTTGCGCCTGCGCGCCCCGTCCGGCCGATGCGATGGACATGCACTTCGAGCTCGCGGGCGATCTGGTAGTTGAATACCGCATCCAGCGCGTCGATATCCAGCCCACGCGCCGCGACATCGGTCGCGACGAGAACCGACAGACTCTTGTTGGCGAAACGGATCAGGGTCTGATCGCGATCGCGCTGTTCCAGATCGCCATGCAACGCCTCGGCGCTGAATCCGGCCGCCAGCAGTTGGTCCGCGACCTCCTGGGTTTCACGGCGCGTGTTGCAGAACACCACGCTGGATTCCGGCCGGTAGTGCAGCAGCAGCTGGCTGAGCGCGGCCAGGCGGGCCGGCTCGTCGGCAACCCGGTGAAAATGCTGACGGATGCTCTCGTCATCGTGGGACGAATCCACCTCCACCATTACCGGCTGACGCAGCATGCGCTCGGCGACCGGACGCACGCTGTCGCCGTAGGTGGCGCTGAACAGTAGCGTCTGGCGTGCTTTCGGGGTCGCCGCGACGATCGTGTCCAGCGCCGCCTGGAAGCCCATGTCAAGCATGCGATCGGCCTCGTCCAGCACCAGCACCGAAAGCGACGAAAGATCCAGCGAGCCCTTGCGTAGATGCTCCTCGATGCGGCCCGGCGTGCCGACGATCACATGCGCGCCGTGGGACAGCGAATTCAGCTGCGGACCCAGCGGCGTTCCCCCGCACAGCGCGAGGATCTTGACGTTGGCCAGCATTCGCGCCAGCCGACGCAGCTCTTCGGCGACCTGGTCCGCCAGCTCACGGGTGGGACACAGCACCAGGGCCTGGACCTGAAAGCGCGAAACATCGAGCGCCGACAGCAGGCCCAGACCGAACGCCGCCGTCTTGCCGGACCCCGTCTTGCCCTGCCCGATCACGTCCTGACCGCTCAGGATCGGCGGCAGGCTGGCGGCCTGAATCGGCGTCATCGCCAGATAACCCAGCGATTCGAGATTATCCACAAGCGCCGCGGGTAACGGTAACGAGGAGAACGCCTCGGGCTGACCCGTCGCGGAGGGATCGGCCTCCGAGTTCGGGAGCTCCGAATGCGGGATCTTCGAGTGATGAGTGTCGGGCACGGCACGCGCTCCTGGTCGAGATGAAAAGGTCGATGCAGTCAACCGGCGGACGACTCGGTCTCACCATGTCATGCTCAGGCGCGGCAGAATACCAGAGCGCGCGAAGATTGACGCCGTCTCGTCGTGCGAGCTAGGCAATTGGTGCGAGAAAGGCCAAATAAACCTGCAACATCCGCGCAATGTTGCGTAAAATCCCGCTCGTCGTTGACAACCGATAGGGTGTGACAATGGGAAGGGCCTTCCAGAACCGCAAGGAATCCATGGCCAAGACGGCCGATGCCAAGACCAAGGTCTACAGCAAGTACGGCCGTGAAATCTACGTCTGCGCCAAGTCCGGTGGTACCGATCCTTCCGGTAACCTGACGCTCCGCGGGCTGATCGACAAGGCGAAGAAGGATCAGGTGCCATCGCACGTGATCGACAAGGCGCTCGACAAGGCCAAGGGCA
Organism: Salinicola sp. V024; assembly: GCF_052645315.1. Classification (NCBI taxonomy): domain Bacteria; kingdom Pseudomonadati; phylum Pseudomonadota; class Gammaproteobacteria; order Oceanospirillales; family Halomonadaceae; genus Salinicola; species Salinicola sp. V024. The sequence goes on along the minus strand of NZ_JBQXYB010000001.1, from coordinate 80,942 downwards.
GCGGCGGCGAGGATTTCTCGGCGGCACGCTACGAAGGTTTCGGCCCGGGCAACTGCATGGTGATCGTCGAGTGTCTGACCGACAACCCGAACCGCACCTTCGGTGACGTGCGCGGCTGCTTCACCAAGACCAAGAGCAAGATCGGCACCCAGGGCTCGGTCAGCCATATGTTCGACCACTGCGCGATCTTCGCCTTTGCCGGCGAGGATGAGGAAGCCGTGCTGGAAGCGCTGATGGAAGCCGATGTCGACGTCACCGACATCGAAAGCGAAGACGGTCGCATCACCGTGTTCGCGCCGCATACCGACTATGCCAAGGCCAAGCAGGCGTTGCTCGACACCTTCGGCGAGCTCGAGTTCGAAGCCGACGAGATTCAGTTCCTGCCGCAGACCCATACGCCGCTGGAAGGCGACGACGTGGCGATGTTCGAGAAGTTCATCGACATGTTGAACGATCTCGACGACGTACAGAACGTCTATCACAATGCCGAGCTGCCCGGGAGCGCCTGACACGATTGATCTGTCACGGATTGCTGGCATCAATAGGAAACCCACCTTGCGGTGGGTTTCCTGCGTCTGGGGGGATCAATCCGGAAAAGACAGGATCAAGGGCTGACCTTGGATATCTTGGCGCCGTTCAACGAGACACCGCCCTGGATGCCCTGATTGTTCATCACGAACGCGATGACCTCCTTGTCGGCCGTAGCGTTGGTGATCTGGCCGTTGGCACCGATATCGGCGACCGCCACTCCGGCGCTGGCCCCCACCGACCATCCATTGTCGCTACGCACGCGATTGAGCGCCTTCTCGGTCATCAGCAGGTAGACGATGGCCTGCGACTGCGCCCCCGCCTGGAAACCGATCGAACCGCTGGTGGTGGTGTAGTAGCCGGCCTTGGCGCCGTCCATCAGCAGCGACCCGTCGCCATGACTGGCGCCGACGATGAAGCTGGCGCCCAGTACGCCGGGAAACACCAGTACGCCTTCGGCCTGCTGTGCCAGCGATCGGGCGTCGGGCACCGAGCGATAGAGCCGGTCCAGCGTCTGCTGGACGTCCTGATCCAGCTGCGCACGCTGCGAGAGACGGCTTTCGCGATCTGAAGAGGAGGTGGTGGTACAGGCGGTCAATGCTGTACTGCCCAGAACCGCGACGAGCAGCATGACGGCGGTACGGTTGATCGATGAAAAGCGTGCCATGAATGGTCTCCTTGCTTGAAAAAATCGGCGTCGTTTCAACACCGATCCTGCCTGTCTGATTTTTGATGTTGCCTATTCGTTATAGACAACTCTGCGCCATTGCGCCCGTTTCACGGCAATTGTCAGCCTCTGTTCTCGGTCCGGTTGTAACGCTCAATGCGATGACGACTACTCCCGACTACAGCCAGCTCAATTTTTGCCTGCCGATGTTCTTAACCTGCTTATGTTTTTCGCCTGCCAGTGTTTTTCGCCTACAATAGTGGCCCTTCACGTCACGATGTATCGCCTTCATGAGTCACGAGACGCCCCTAGCGCCCGAGCGCGCGGCATCCAGCGATGCCACCGTCGACACGCCGGTCGACGTGCAGTCCGAAAATCCCGGCGCTCAACCTGCGCCGGTGATCGCCATTACCGGTCTCTCCAAACGTTACGACTCCGGTTTCGAAGCGCTGAAGCAGATCGACCTGGAGATCCAGCGCGGCGAAATATTCGCCCTGCTCGGCCCCAACGGGGCCGGCAAGACCACCTTGATCAGCATCATCTGCGGACTGGTCAACGCCAGCTCCGGGAGTGTGGTGGTCGACGGTCACGACAGCGTCACCGACTACCGCGCCGCGCGCGCCAAGATCGGCCTGGTCCCTCAGGAGCTGACCAGTGACGCCTTCGAGACCGTCTGGAACACGGTGCGCTTCAGCCGCGGGCTGTTCGGCAAGGCCCCCAACGATGCCCATCTCGAGCGCGTGCTGAAGTCGCTGTCGCTGTGGGACAAGCGCAACAACAAGCTGATTACGCTCTCCGGCGGCATGAAACGACGCGTGCTGATCGCCAAGGCGCTGGGCCATGAACCCGAGATCCTGTTTCTCGACGAGCCCACCGCCGGGGTAGACGTCGAACTGCGTCGCGACATGTGGGAAGTCGTGAGAGAGCTTCGTAACAGTGGCGTGACCATCATTCTGACCACGCACTACATCGAGGAAGCCGAGGAGATGGCCGATCGCATCGGGGTCATCAACGGCGGCGAGATCGTGCTGGTACGGGAGAAGGCGGCACTGATGCGACAGCTCGGCAGCAAGCAGTTGACGCTGCATCTGCTGACGCCGTTGGCAAGCGTGCCCCCCGCGCTGGCCCACCACCCGCTGACGCTGGCCGAGGAAGGCAGCGTGCTGGTCTACACCTACGACGCCAGCGAGGCCGGGGACAGCGAGCACGTCAGCATCAGCGCGCTGATCAACGAGATCGAGGCCGCCGGCATTCGCTTCAAGGATCTGCACACCAAGCAGAGTTCGCTGGAAGATATCTTCGTCAACCTGGTCAGAGAGCGCCCATGAATCTGCAAGCCGTTCGCTCCATCTATGTCTTCGAAATGGCTCGCGCCGGACGCACGCTGCTGCAGAGCCTGATTTCGCCGGTGATCTCGACGTCGCTCTACTTCGTCGTTTTCGGTGCCGCCATCGGCTCGCGCATTCAGGAAGTCGAAGGCGTCAGCTACGGGGCGTTCATCGTGCCCGGCCTGATCATGCTGATGCTGCTGACGCAGAGCGTCTCGAATGCCTCGTTCGGGATCTTCTTCCCCAAGTTCACCGGCACCATCTACGAACTGCTGTCGGCACCGATCTCGTACTTCGAGATCGTGCTCGGCTATGTCGGCGCGGCGGCATCGAAGTCCGCCATTCTGGGGCTGGTGATTCTGGGCACGGCCAACTTCTTCGTCGATCTGCATATCCAGCATCCGTTCATGATGATGCTGTTTCTGTTGCTGACCGCGCTCACCTTCAGCCTGCTCGGATTCATCATCGGAATCTGGGCGGACAGCTTCGAGAAGCTGCAGCTGGTGCCGTTGCTGATCATCACGCCCCTGACCTTTCTCGGCGGCAGCTTCTATTCCATCGATATGCTGCCGTCGTTCTGGCAGGGGGTGACGCTGGCCAACCCGGTGGTCTATCTGGTCAGCGGTTTCCGCTGGAGCTTTTACGGCATCAGCGATGTCAGCGTCGTTGCCAGTCTGGTCATGATCGGCGTCTTCCTGGCGGTAAGCCTGGGCGTCATCAGTTGGATCTTCCGCACCGGCTATCGGCTGCGCCCCTGACGTATAGCCAGGTCCGGACCGGAAGGCGGAAGCCAAAGCCGCCCTCCCCGTTCTTCGCGGGTCGCCGAATAGCCACCCGCCCTTTCACGCTTCACGAGTCACGTCATGCCGATACTGCAAACCTGCGCGCACCGCGTCGACAAGCACGCCGATGACCAGCCGGCCACCATGGCCAGCGGCGAATCCATGGTCGATACCGCGACGGCGGAGTCGCTGCTGGCGAGTTTCAACTCGAGCTTTCACGGCAAACCCAAGGCCTGGGGCCACTTCGGTGGAAGTGGCGGGGAGGAGGACACCGATAACGCGGTGAATAATGACGCCGGCCCCGCGTTGTCGTCGCGATTCGCCTTCGAGCTGGAACGCTATCGGAGTGGAGAGTCGAACTTCACCGATTTCACCCGCGAAGCCACCCAGAGTCTGTTGCCGCTGATCGACCAGCATCTATCGGTCGGCGGCCACTGGTGGTTTACCCACTATCGCCAGGGCGAAGCGGAGTACCTGACGTTGGCCCTGCTGCATCAGCGTGACGGCTATGGCTTCGATGCCGAGCTCAATCTCGTGCCCGTGCAGCAGCTCAACCTGGGCCAGTTGATGCTGGCCGCGCGTATCGACCTGACCCAGTGGCAGAACGGCGGCTCTCGCCAGTACATCGCCTACGTTCAGGACCGCGGCAACAAAAAACTGGTGGAAGATTTCAGGCTGTGGCTGGGCTGTCAGGAGGGCATCAACGCGGGCGCGGAAACCCGCACGCTACTCAAGGCGTTCAGCGATTATGTCGAGAGCGAGGACCTCCCCGAGGAAGCCAGCCGCGAGAAGACCGGGACATTGATCGACTATGCCAACGCGCAGGCCAAGCGCGGCGAACCGATCACGCTGGACGAGCTCTCGGAGCTGGTCGATGAGCAGCATCCCAAGGCGTTCTACGACTATATCCGCAATCAGGACTATGGCCTCGCCGCCGAGATTCCGCCGGACAAGCGTACCCTGCAGCAGTTCAAGCGCTTTGCCGGGCGCGCCAGCGGCGTGTCGATCAGCTTCGACTCCCACCTGCTCGGCAACAGCATCGAATACGACGACGAGCGCGACCGCCTGATCATCAAGCAGGTGCCCGGGCAGTTGAAGGATCAGATCAAGGAGCGCAAGGGCTGAGACGCTGATGCGGTCTCGGAATCGATGCCGGTAGCGACACGCGCGACTGCGCTCATCGCGAAGCTCAAAACGATGCTCATAACGGGCTCATAACGGCGTTCATAACGGCGTTCACAACGGCAACGGCCCACTCCTCTTGCGAGGAGTGGGCCGTCTTTTTACCGCCATTCAGGCGCTGAACGACTTACTGGCCGCGATTCGCCTTGACGCCTTCCTCGATGCGCCGGCCGATGGTCGCATCAATGTTGCGCCAGTACTCGAACACGCGAGAAAGCACCGGCTCCTCGACGCCACCGGAGACGTGACCGACCACGTTGTTGACCAGCCGGTCGCGGGCCGCGTCATCCATCACCTTGTTGACGAGGTCATTGGCCTGGCTGTAGTCGTCGTCCGCCGGACGCAGCGTGTAGGCAGCGCGGACGAACTCGCCGTCGGCCTGCCACACCGCATCTTCCGGATAACGCTCGGGATCGGCCTTGGAGCCCCCCTTGCTGTTCGGTGCGTAGACCGGATCGCTGGCGTTATGCATGCGCATCGCGCCGCCTTTGCTGTAGCTGTTGACCGGCGCCTTGGGCGTGTTGACCGGGATGTGCTTGTAGTTCACCCCGAGCCGCGCGCGGTGCGCATCGGCATAGGAGATGGAACGTGCCAGCAGCATCTTGTCCGGCGACAGTCCAGTACCGGGAACCATGTTGTTGGGTTCGAAGGCAGCCTGTTCGATCTGGGTATGGAAGTCTTCCGGATTGCGATCCAGCTTCATCTTGCCGACTTCCATCAACGGATAGTCGTCGTGCGGCCAGACCTTGGTCAGATCGAACGGATTGATGCGGTAGGTCTTGGCATCCTCGAACGGCATGATCTGAACCTGCAGTGTCCAGGTCGGGTAGTCACCGCGCTTGATCGCATTGAACAGGTCGCGGCGGTGATAGTCGGCATCGCTACCGGCCATCTCGTCGGCCTGCTCCTGGGTCATGCACTTGATGCCCTGGTCGGTCTTGAAGTGATACTTGACCCAGAAACGCTCACTCTGCTCGTTCACCCACATGTAAGTGTGGCTGGAGTATCCATTCATGTGCCGCCAGCTTGCCGGCACGCCGCGGTCGCCCATCAGCCAGGTCACCTGGTGGGCCGATTCCGGCGCCATGGTCCAGAAGTCCCACTGCATGTCGTGATCGCGCAGACCGTTGTCGGCACGGCGCTTCTGGGAGTGGATGAAGTGCTGGAACTTCATCGGATCGCGGACGAAGAACACGGGGGTATTGTTACCCACCATGTCGAAGTTGCCTTCCTCGGTATAGAACTTGAGCGCGAAACCGCGCGGGTCGCGCCAGGTGTCCGGGCTGCCGCCTTCGCCGGCGACGGTCGAGAAGCGCGCAACCATTTCGGTCGTCTTGCCCGGCTGGAGAAATTTCGCCTTGGTATATCGGCTGACGTCGTGGGTCACCTCGAAGTGGCCGAAGGCACCGCCGCCCTTGGCGTGCGGCTGACGATCCGGAATCATCTCACGGTTGAACGCCGCCATCTGCTCCATCAGGTAGTGATCGTGAAGCACGATCGGGCCATCAGGGCCTACGGAAAGCGAATTTTCTTCGCTCGCTACCGGAATGCCGGCATCCGTCGTCGTCGGTTTGCGGTTGTCGCTAGTCACGATGATCTCTCCCTAATTCAACGCCGCAAGACGATGATCGCCTTGCACTGAAACCTCTTGGCGATGCCCTACTAGATGTCCTACTAATAGGAGTGGTCGCAACGAGTCTACTGCCACATGGCCATGGAGACTCGGATGTCAGGTCTGCGACACGATCGCCTGAATTCTGCCCGTCTAAGCCGTCTTCGGCTCAGGTGCATAGACCCAGCCGAGCAGGACGGCTACCCCATACGGGCGCCCCACAACTTATAGAGTGAACCCTGGACACTGTCCAACCGTGGAAAACCGACTTTAGGGCAACGTCACGCCGAATGTGGGACACGCTCACGCTTCATCACGACAGCCAAAACGGGCAGCGCCAGATGCCGCAAGGGCTGCGTGATAGGCACTGCCTTGGCAACGACACGGGACTGATAGTCGCGACCAATACCGCCCATGGGCAAATTTCATGGCCATCACACTGATCCGCACCGCTCCATGGCACCGCTGCCAGTGGCGTCATCGCCAAACATTTCTATAGTTAATGAGCTAACGGTATCGGTCATAGGCCGGTAAGTTTCGTAACAAGGACGTTTCACCGAGGTTATCGTGTTCCATCCCCCTGTCACCGCTCAAACGGCCTGTCGCTATCGCGCATTCTCGGCCGGACTGCTATCGATCCTGCTTACCGGATGCAGTCAAACCCCCATCTCGTTTCTCGATCCTCAAGGGCCGGTTGCCACCGCCCAACGCCACCAGTTCGGCTTGATCATCGCGCTGACATCGATCGTGGTGCTACCGGTGCTGATCCTGACCCCTTGGATCGTGATCCGCTATCGCTACGGCGCCCAGTCGGCTTATCGCCCTCGCTGGGGCTTTTCCAAGCTCGCCGATATCGCCATCTGGGGTATCCCCTTCCTCGTCGTCGTGGTCCTCGCCACGGTCGCCTGGCGTAGCACGCTGGCACTGGATCCGTACCGCCCCATTCAAAGTGACGAGAAGACCGAACCCTTGCGGGTGCAGGTGGTCGGCTTCGACTGGAAATGGCTATTCATCTACCCCGATCAGGGCATCGCGACCGTCAACGAGCTGGTCGTTCCCGCTCACCGCCCTCTGGCACTGGAGCTGACCTCCGCCAGCGTCATGCAAGGATTCTTCATTCCGGCGCTCGGCAGTCAGATCGATGTCATGAACCGCATGGTGACCCAGCTGCATCTGGAAGCGGACCATACCGGCGAGTTCCCGGGCAAGAACATGCAATACAACGGCAAGGGGTTCTCGCATCAACGCTTCGTCACTCGCGTCGTCGATGAGCAGACATTCCACAACTTCGTCACCCATACGGGTAACGACGGCATGACGCTGGACGCCCGGATGTTCGATCGACTGATGGCGCAGAACACTGGCAGGACGCTGGCGCAGTCTCTCGCCCGCGCCGATGTCGGCAGCAACAACGATGGTGACGGTAAAGGCTGGGACGACGACGCCGGACGACTTCGTTTCGGCCACCTGCCCGACGACCTGTTCAACGATATTGTCGGCCATGTATCGCCCGACTGGGCATCGATTCCGGTCGCGTCGACCGGGAAGGCGAACGATGCCTCGTCTTCGCAGGAGGCCCGACCATGAATCATTGGGCCGAGTGGCTATTGGGTCGACTGGACTGGAGCGCGTTGCCTTTCTGGGACGCCGTCGTCGACCCGACGACCAAGAACATCGTCAACGCGATCATCGCCAGCGGCGCCGGCGCCATGGTGATCCTCGGCGGCCTGATCGCCATCGGCGTGCTGACCTGGACCCGCCGCTGGCGCTGGCTGTGGTCCGAGTGGTTGACCAGCCCCGATCACAAGAAGATCGGCATCATGTTCATCGTCATCGCGCTGGTGATGCTGGCGCGCGCGGTGATCGAGGCGGTGTTCATGCGCCTGCAGCAGGCCGTGGGGCTGGGAGGCGGATTTCTCACCGCCGAGCACTTCGGGCAGCTCTTCACGACCCACGGCACCATCATGGTGTTCTTCATGGCAATGCCGTTTCTGACCGGCATCATCAACTACGTGATGCCGCTGCAGATCGGCACCCGGGATCTGTCGTTTCCGGTGATGAATTCGGTCAGCCTGGGCCTGACCGCGGCCGGCGCGGCACTCGTCATGGTGTCATTGATTCTGGCGCCGTTTTCCACCGGCGGCTGGAGCGGCTATCCCTCGTTTACCGAAAGCGCGGCCAACCCCGGCGCCGGCGTCGACTACTGGATCTGGGCGGTGACCCTGTCGACGCTGTCGTCGACGCTCACCGGCATCAATTTCGCCGTGACCATCTACAAGAAACGCGCCCCGGGCATGAGCTGGTTCCGCCTGCCGCTGTTTACCTGGACGGCGCTGTGCACGGCTATCCTGATGATCTTCGGCATGCCGCCGCTGACCGTGGCGACGGCGCTGCTGGCGCTGGACCGCTATCTCGACTTTCACTTCTTCACCGCCGATCTCGGCGGCAACATGATGAATTACGTCAATCTGTTCTGGGCGTTCGGCCATCCGGAAGTCTATATCCTGATCCTGCCGGCATTCGGCATCTTCTCGGAAATCTTCTCGACCTTTTCCGGCAAGAAACTCTACGGCTACGGCGCCTTGGTGATCGCCACGATGGCCATCGCCGTTCTTTCGTTCACGGTCTGGCTCCACCACTTTTTCACCATGGGTCAGAGCGCGCATATCAACGCGATCTTCGGTATCGCCACGATGCTGATCGGCATTCCCACCGGGGTCAAAGTGTACGACTGGATGCTGACGATGTTCCGCGGCCGTATCCGCTTTGCGGTACCGATGATCTACGCGGTCGGCTTCATCATGCTGTTTGCGATCGGCGGGCTGACCGGGATCATCCTGGCGGTGCCGAGCGTGGACTATCAGATCCACAACTCGCTTTTTTTGGTCGCACACTTCCACAATATGCTGATTCCCGGGCTGCTGTTCGGGATGCTGGGCGGCACCAACTTCTGGTTTCCCAAGGCCTTCGGCTTCCGCCTGGAGGAGCGCTGGGGTCGGCGCGCGGCGCTGTGCTGGATCGTCGGGTTCATGCTGGCGTTCTTCCCCCTCTATGCCCTCGGCGTGCTGGGCATGCCTCGGCGATCGGCGGCCTTTTTCGAACCGGCTTATCTACCGTGGACATTGGCCGCCGCTGTCGGCGCGCTGATCATTCTGCTGGCCATGCTGCTGTTGCTGGTCCAGCTCTGGGTCAGCATCCGGGATCGGGACGCCAACCGCGTGCCGGCGGGCGATCCCTGGGATGGCCGCAGCCTGGAGTGGTCGGTGTCGGCGCCACCGCCGGAGTACAACTTCCCGGTCATTCCCGAAGTCCTCAGCCGCGATGCCTACATGCGCCAGAAGGAGAACGGCCGAGGCGCGCACCCGCGGCCGGACGAGTACGCGGATATCGTGATGCCGGCCAACAGCGCCATGGGGCCGATCATGGCCGCCACGGGCTTCCTGATCGCCTTCGGCCTGACCTGGTACGAATGGTGGCTAGTGGTGGCGGCGGGCATCGTCAGCCTGATCGCGCTGGTGGCACGAGGCTACGTTCGCCAGCGTACCCGGACGATCCCCGCACAGACGGTGCGCCGGGAGCACGAGGCCTGGCTCGAGCGCGTCAGCCATATTCGGCCCGTTTCCCGGCGTGAGGAACAGACGCCGGCCAATCAGGGTCTAGCCATGTCACCGCTCGAGGGAGCCATCCAATGACTGCGACACCGAGCCGCCACCCCGGTCTCAATCTGGGCCACGCCCACGCCGAGGCCCACGAAGCCAGCGAGGAGTTCGTCTTCGGCTTCTGGGTATTCATGATGAGTGATCTGATTCTGTTCGGTCTGCTCTTCGCGACCTACGTCACCATGCTCGGCGGTACCGCTGGCGGACCCGGCCCCGGCGAGCTGTTCGAGCTCAAGAGTGCCTTCATCGAGACGATGCTGCTGCTGGTCAGCAGCTTCACGTTCGGCATGGCGTCGCTAGCGCTGAAATATCGCACCGACCGCAAGGTGCTGGTGGCCTGGTTGCTGGTGACGCTGCTGTTGGGCCTTGGCTTTCTCGCCCATGAGCTCTACGACTTTCACAAGATGTTCACCGAAGGCGGCGTGCCTAGCCGGAGCGGCTTTCTGTCCGCCTTCTTTGCCCTGGTGCCGCTCCACGGGCTTCACGTGACCGGTGCCTGCATCTGGTTGATCGCCCTGCTCGGCCAGATTGCCGTGCACGGTCTCGATACGCCCACCAAGACCGGGCTGATGCGGCTGGCGATCCTCTGGCACTTCCTGGACGTGGTCTGGATCGGAATCTTCTCGCTGGTCTATCTGGGAGGCATCGTATGAGCCATCGCCAACTTTCCGAGCAGGAAGCCCAGGAGAAATCCAGCGAGTTACGCACCTATCTGTGGGGTTTCGGGCTGGCGCTGGTACTGACGCTGATTCCGTTTGGACTGGCCGCCTACACGCAGACGGCGGCGCGCACGCTCTATATCGTCATCGCCGTCTGCGCCGTGATTCAGGTCGTGGTCCACTTTCGCTTCTTCCTGCACATCACGCTGGCCCGGAACAAGCGCGAGGATCTGCAGCTGATCCTGTTCACCGTGTTGATCCTGACCATCATGGTCGGTGGCACGCTGTGGATCCTGTTCAATCTCTACTACCGGATGATGCCCGCCATGCTGCCCTGATTCGACGAAACGGCTCGCCTGACCTCGACAGCTTTAGGCAAACATCGGACGGAATCGAACCGGCGTCACCTGGCCGGCTCGACCATACTCATTTTCCTGCAGTCTCATCCTTCACGAGTAACGAGGAATGAATCATGCGCTATAACCCGCTGGGCAACACCGGTCTGTTCGTCTCCGAGCTCTGCCTCGGCACCATGACGTTCGGCGGCAACGGCGAGATGTGGAGTCAGATCGGTGACCTGCAGCAGGCGGACGCCGACAAGCTGGTCGGCCGCGCCTTCGACGCCGGGATCAACTTCATCGACACCGCCGACGTCTACTCTCAGGGTCAATCCGAAATCATCACCGGCCAGGCACTGAAAAACCTCGAGATCCCCCGCGACGATGTCGTGGTGGCTACCAAGGTATTCGGACCAACGGGCGGTGATGGCGCTCACCCGTCCAGCGGCGTCAACAGCCGTGGCGCCTCGCGCTATCACATCATGGAAGGCGTCAAGGCGAGCCTGAAGCGTCTGCAGCTCGACCACATCGATCTCTACCAGATCCACGGCTTCGATCCGGCGACGCCCATCGAGGAGACCGTGCGTGCGCTGCATACGCTGATCGAACATGGCCACGTTCGCTACGTCGGTGTCTCCAACTGGGCGGCGTGGCAGATCATGAAGGCGCTGGGTATCGCCAAGCACAATGGCTGGCATCGTTTCGAATCGCTGCAGGCGTACTATACCGTCGCCGGCCGCGACCTCGAGCGCGAGATCGTGCCGATGCTGGATAGCGAGGGTTTGGGACTGATGGTCTGGAGCCCGTTGGCGGGCGGTTTGCTCAGCGGCAAGTACACTCGGGACGGCGAGGCCCAGGCCGGCGATCGTCGCGCCACCTTCGACTTCCCGCCGGTGAACCGGGATCGCGGCTTCGACTGCATCGATGTGATGCGCGATATCGCCGATGGCAAGGGCGTTTCCGTGGCTCAGATCGCGCTGGCCTGGCTACTGCATCAGAAAGCCGTGACCAGCGTCATCGTCGGCGCCAAGCGACTCGAACAGCTCGACGACAACATCGCTGCAACCGGGGTGCGTCTCAATCAGGAAGAGCTTGCCCGGCTCGACCAGGTCAGCGCCCTGCCGGCGGAATATCCCGGCTGGATGCTGGAGCGCCAGGGCGACTATCGTCGCGAGCAGTTGGCGCAGTCACAGGCTCTATCCGAGAAACGCTGACCCGATAACGATGAACCGATAACAATGTCTCGATAACGATGTCTCGATAACAATGAACCGACGCCGCGTCTTCCCTTGATTACGGAAGACGCGGAGCTGCCATCTCGACCGTTCTGGGCTGGCGCTGAAATAGCGGCGCTATACAAGCGGTCCCGATAACGAATGTCAGGGCGACTCCTCCGGATCCTGTGGCTGCAATCCATTGGCTTTCGCGAACGTCAGAGCCACCTGACGCAGAAGCTTGCGCTGCTCCGCAGGCAGCCCGCGATAGATCCGCAGCATTTCGTCTTCCTCTCCTCCCACGGGTATCACCCAGGTCGCCTGCATCGCGCCGCGAATGTGCGATGACGACTCGCCGTAACGCAGGATCTGAGGTTCGATGCCCAACCAGCCAGCCAATACCAGTAGCTTGTCCTGAGACGGTATCGAGTCACCCCGCAACCACCGGCGCACTCCCTGGAAACTGACCGGCGATCCCCAGTAGCGCAGGTTGAACTCGCGCTCCAATACCGAAGGGCGAGGTTGGTATCCGGCGGCGGTGAGCGCCGCTTGAAGACGCAACGCGAACAAGCTCTTCTCATCCATTGATTTAATTTGAACTATTTGTTCAATTTAAGTTGAACCAAGGTTCAAATTTGTATTGAATTATTAATTCAACTTCCTGCCGGTGGTAGGACCCAATGATGATCGCGGAACGCTAAGTTTACTATAGTAAAAGTTGCTGAAATGCCACACGGATGGGGCTGGGAAGGCTTTCGATGAGGTGCCACACCGTGAATCTGGATTGCTACGAAACATGGCGTCGAGAGGCCATGCATCAAACAAGAAGAATCGACACGCTAACTGAAGAGCGAATTGACCGCATACGCTGGATCGCCAAGCAGCACTATCGGGTAACGGACGCCTGGTTGATGCTGGAAGGAGAGGATCTGCAGTGGTGCAGGACCGACACCGGCTCGGCATCGGTCGCTATTCCGGATGCGCTATCGCTTTGTCATCACACCATTCGCTACGATGCACTCATCGTCATCGAGGATGCGCTGATGCATCCCGATTACGTCGAACATCCGCTGGTCGTCGGATCGCCCCATCTGCGCTTCTACGCCGGTGTGCCTGTGAGAGACATCGAGGGATTCGGCATCGGCACGCTGTGTCTCATCGATACAGCACCAATTTCGGCACCAGCGCTGAATTTCGAGATGCTTGGCGTTCTTGCCAATCAAGTCGAGGACGAAATCGGCCTTCATCTTTTGACCCGACGCCCCCCAGGTCTGACCTCCGACGATATCGATCCCCTGACCGGACTGCCGAACCGGCGCCTTCTTCAGGTGCTGATGAAGGCCGAACTGGCATTGGCCAGGCAGTGCCGGGGCCATCTTTCCATCTGCCTGATCAATCTGGATGGATTCAAGAGCATCAACGACTCCCACGGCAACAGTGCCGGCGACACGGTGTTGCGGGTCGTCGCCGAACGCCTGCGCGATGCCGTGCGCCGGAAGGACCTGGTGGCTCACCTGGGGGGCGACGAATTCGTCGTTATCCTGCGTGACAGACTCCAGCCGGAGGCCTGCCATCGTATCCTGGATCAGATCCGCATCCCGATCCAGATATCGGAGCATGTCCACAGCCTCACGGCCAGCATGGGCGTCACCGGCTATCCCGAGGACGAAGAGGATACGGATGCGCTGCTACATCATGCCTATCAGGCCATGTACTCTGCCAAGGAAGCCGGCAAGAACGGTTACTGCCGTTTCGATCTCGGGCTCCACCACTCCCGTCGCGAGCGGCTGTCCATCGCCCGTGAAGTGTGGCAGGCGCTCTCACTACAGCAGTTGGAACTCTTCTATCAGCCCAAGATCGACTATCACCATGACACTGTCGCTGGCTTCGAGGGGTTGCTGCGCTGGCGCCTGCCTTCAGGTGAGATCCTGCCACCCGGCTACTTCCTCCCCTCGATCGCGAACACCTGGCTCGACATAGAGGTCGGCAAGTACGTCATCGACGAGGCGTTGAGGGCTCTCGAAGAGATCAAGCGGCGCGGCCTGCCCTACTCGATCAGCATCAATGTCAGCCCTTCCAGCTTCCGCGACAGCGGATTCATCGACCATTTACACCGGGCGCTCGCGAACCGTGACCGGGAACTGGTGGGAAGGCTCACCCTGGAGATTCTGGAAAGCATCTCGCCGCAGGAAGACATGGAAGCCATCGTCGTCAACATCCAGGCTTGCCTGCAGCTCGGCCTGCAGCTGTCGCTGGACGATTCGGTACCGGCCAATCGTCGCTGAGTTATCTGCGCACCTTCCCCACCCAGAAGATCAAGATCGATCGCTCGTTCGTGATCGGCATGCTCGACAATCCCGAGGACGAGGCGATCGTCACGGCGATCATCGATCTGTCGAAGACCTTCAACCGTCTCGTCATCGGGGAAGGAGTCGAAAACAGCGCCATCGAGGCACGCCTCAAGAGTCTCGGCTGTGACCTGGGACAAGGGTTCTACTACAGTCCCGCGCTGCCCTTCGAGGAAGCTCTCCAGTGGGCTGTCGTCTACCCGAGCTGAAGACACCATCAGTTGCGGCCGGCCACCGCAGGGGCTTTTCATCCGTCGCCGGCCGGCCGCTCGAATCGCGTCAGGCGCACGTCGACGGTCACCGTGAGGAAATCGAGCGCTTGCGCTCTGGCTCGACCGTCGGCACTGGCGCGGTAGAGATGCGGGGTCATCGCCAGCAGATCGGCGATGGCCTCGGCGTTATCCAGTGTCAGCGAATAGCGGATCGATTCACTCTCGTGTCGGATCAAGCCCTCGGGAGCCGCTTCCGAAAGCTCGCGCTCCGGCTTGAGGCTGGGATAGATGACCTCACGCAATTCACGCAGATGATCCGGCCCGACATCGGCCTGCACCAGCACGCCGCCCGGCCTCAGCACGCGCATGAATTCCGGGTAGACCGGAAAGCCGAACAGGCACAGCACGCAATCCAGCGAATTCGACTGCACCGGCAAGTGGGCATTACTCGCCACCACCCAGGTAGCGCCAGCGTCCTTGTGCGCGTCGCGCTGCAGCACGCGCGCCTGCTTCGCGGCAGACAGCTCCGCCCGCTCTTGTTTGGCGGCGCTCTTATCCTGCTTCGCAGCAGACAGCACCGCCCACTTGGAAATATCCAACCCCAGCAGGGACAGTGACGCATCCCCTGCTCCCGCATCCGATTGCGCCTCCATCAGCTGGCGCAGGTAGTAGCCTTCGCCGCAACCGGCGTCCAGGCAGTGAAGCGGGCCGGCGGCAGGCCGTCGTGCAAGCACGATACGCGCGACCGCGTCGGCAATAGGCTGATAGTGGCCCGCGTTCAGAAAGCGCTGACGTGCAGCGACCATCGCCTTGCTGTCCCCCGGATCGCGAGAGCGCTTGTGCTGCACCGGCAGCAGATGGGTATAGCCCTGCCTGGCAATGTCATAGCTATGGCCGGCCGCGCAGCGCCATGTCTGACCTTCGCGGTGCATCGGATCGCCGTCCAGCGGGCAGGCCAGGGCGGAAAAAGAAGTGGGAGACAAAGGAGGGAAGGACATAGGGGTGGAGGACATAGGGTTGGAAGAAATAGGGGTGGAGGACATAGTGCTACCGCTTGCTCGTAAAGGCCGTCAGTGTACGCGAAATCCAGCAGCACTCGGCCGCCAGCGCCACGTCGAGCCACCGACTTCGGCTTTCAATTGCGCGCAAGCGTGAATCGCCCCATCCGAAATCCTACGAGTTCCGAAGCCGCGTGACCGCTGACCAGCCATTGGCCCAGCGATTCGCCGATGGCACTGGCGAACTTGAAGCCGTGGCCGGAGAAGCCACCGGCAACGATCAACCCGGGGAGCGGTTCGTCGATCAGAAAGTGCTCGTCCGGAGTGCGAATATATTGGCAGACGGCACCGTGGCGCAGTGCGCCGACGCCGGGCAGATAACGATCGATGACCCGCTGCAATTCGGCAAGATCCTCGGGATGCTCACCAAACGGTGCCATTGCCTCGCCCGGCGCCAGGATCTGGCCGCTGTCGTGGCGACCGATCTTGAATCCAGCGCCATCGATATCCGGGAAGCCGTAGTAGATGCCCAGCTCATCATCGGTAAGGCTGAAACCCGGGAATCGCTCGGGGCTGTAACGTTCATCGGCCTCGAACCAGGCAAACGTCTTGCGCACCCGAGTCAGTGGCAAGTCGACCCCGAGCTCGGCCAGCAGCGGCGACACGTGCTGCCCCGCGGAGACCAGCAGCCGATCGGCGCTGAATCGCCTGCCGTCGTCACAGCTGACCGCATAGCCGCCCCGCGCCCCGCGTTCCAGCCGAATAACTCTGGCACCGGTGGTCAGCGTCACGTTCGCGCTTCGCTCCACGCGTCGGCGCCAGGCCGCGAGAATACGCTCGACCCTGAGCACACCGGCATTGGCTTCGAATGCGCCGGTCGTTCGTTCATCGAGCCGCCACGCCGGCCAGCGCGCCGAGACCGCGCCACCGCCGAGCACCTCCAACGCCAGATCGTACTGCCGCGCACTTGCCTCGACCTGCTGGATGAACGGCGCCGCTGCCGGACCCAGGTTGAGCACCCCGGTGGGTAGAAACAATGACTCCCCAGTCTCCCGCTCCAGCTCCTGCCAGCGATCCAGGGCACGCAGTGCCAGCGAGACGTAGCCGCTACCCTCGCCGTAAGCCAACCGGATCAGGCGGGTTTCGCCATGATGTGCGCCCTGATCGTGGGGCGGGCTGTGAGCGTCGAGCACCTGCACCGAAGGTTGGCGGCTGGCGTCGGGGCGGGAGGCCAGATAGTCGGCCGCCGCCAGCCCCATGCTGCCGCCGCCGATGATCAGAAGATCCGTGTGTGTCTCAGAATGCATTCGAAAATTCCTGGGGTCGATATCAGGCCGCCGCTTCTTCATGCGGCTGCGACGCAGCGCCTTCGCCCTCGCTACGCGCAATAATCGCGGTGCCGGTCAGATCGCCGGTGACGTTGAGCGCGGTGCAACCCATGCCGACCAGCGCATCGATCGAGGTCAACAGCGCCACGGTCTCGATCGGCAGCCCGACCTGGGCGAAGACCGTCGCGATCATCACGATACCCGCGCCGGGCACCCCCGCCGTGCCGATGGAGGTCAACGTCCCGATCAGCACGATCTCGACCATGGTCATGAAATCCAGCGTCATGCCGACCACGTTGGCGGCGAATACCGCCGAGATCGCGATCCGGATCGCCGCACCGTCCATGTTGATCGTCGCGCCGAGCGGCAAACTGAACCCGTACAGGCTCTGGGAGATACCCAACCGCTGCGCGGCATTCAACGTCAGCGGTAGCGTTCCAGTGCTGCTCTGGGTGGCGAAGGCCGTGGCCATCGGCGTGCGAGCCTCGCGGAAGAACGCCTTCAAACGCACCCCGAAAGCCGTCATCAGCACGCAGTAGAGAAGCAGATGCACCGCCAGCGCGAGATAGAGCACCACCACCATGCTGCCCAGCGACAGGATCGTATCCAGGCCCTGCCTGGCGACGGTGCCCGCGACGATTGCGAACACGCCGATGGGTACGTACTGGAGCACGCCCGCCATCACCTTCATGGTGACCGCATTGAGCGCCTCGATGACCCCGTAGAGCTTTTCGCCCAGCCCGTTATCAAGTGCGCGCTGCCCCTCGCCGTGACGCATCTTCAGCAGCGCAATGCCGAACACGAAGGCGGTAAAGATGATTCCCAGCAGGTTGGGCTCGGCGAGCGCCGCGACGATGTTATCCGGCACGATACTCAACAGCACGCTGACGAGGCCCGGATTGTCCGGCACCTCGACACTGGCGCCGTCGCCCAGGTTCATGCCACTGCCCGGTGAGAACAGCGACGCCACCGCCAGCCCGACCACGATCGCCATGGCCGACGTCGCCACGTAATAGACGAATACCTTGCCGCCGATCCGGCCCATGCGCCCCAGATCGGCCTGATTGATGCCCACGATCAGCGTAAACAGCACGATCGGTACGATCAGAAACTGCAGCAGTCGCAGCAGCAGATCGCCGAATGGCGCCAGCCACGCGGCGACCGTTTCTCCCCCGATCAGCCCCACCGCCACGCCGAGAACCAGCGCGATGGTGACACGGAGGATCAACGAGGATTCGAGATAGCCCCGAAATAACGTTTTCATGGAGATGCCTTATCAAAAGCCGTCGGCGCAATGGAACCGGTTTGTCTTCTCTTGAAGAACCCACACAAAGCCTAACGTAAAAAGCCCGGCAAGATAGCCGGGCTTCGCATGGCTTTACAATAGAGTCAGCCGCCGATCTTGTCCTGGGTCTGGGTCTCGAAATCGCTGGCATCGTGGCGTTCATGGAGCTGGGTCTCCGGCTCGCCGAAGGTGCGATTGACCATGCGGCCGCGCTGCACGGCCGGGCGGGCATCGATCTCCTTGGCCCAGCGCTGGACGTTCTCGTAACTCTCGACGTCCAGGAACTCGGCCGCTTCGTAGAGGCGGCCCAGCGCCAGTTGGCCATACCAGGACCAGGTCGCGATATCGGCGATGGTGTACTCGTCGCCCGCCAGATAGCGAGTCTCGCCCAGACGGCGATCGAGCACGTCGAGCTGGCGCTTGGTTTCCATGGTGAAACGATCGATCGCGTACTCGATCTTCTCCGGCGCGTAGGCATAGAAGTGGCCAAAACCGCCACCCAGATAGGGTGCACTACCCATCTGCCAGAACAGCCAGTTCATCGTCTCGACACGCTTGGCCGGATCCCCCGGCATAAATGCACCGAACTTTTCGGCCAGATGGACTAGGATCGAGCCGGACTCGAATACCCGAATCGGCTTGTCGCCACTGTGGTCCATCAACGCCGGAATCTTGGAGTTCGGGTTGACCTCGACGAAGCCACTGCCGAACTGATCGCCATCGCCGATCTTGATCAGCCAGGCGTCGTATTCGGCATCCTTGCCCAGCGACAGCAGCTCCTCGAGCATCACGGTGACCTTGACGCCGTTGGGCGTTGCCAGCGAATAGAGCTGGAACGGATGTTCGCCGATCGGCAGTTCCTTATCGTGGGTGGGGCCGGCAACCGGGCGGTTGGTCTTGGCGAACTTACCGCCGCTCTCTTTCGGTTCCCAGACCTTGGGTGGGGTGTAATCGCTCATCATCTCTCCTGAATCGATAACATCGGATGTGAGATGGAAGGTAGCGTGTTAAAGGTTGTCTGGCGAGCCGCGATCGATTTGACCACTACTGGCGACCATCCGATGAGTTCCATAAAATTGGCGACGTGCTGAGTGACAGAGAGTCGACCCGATCATGTAGCCACGCGCCGCGCCACACCATGACGCTGCCGATCGAGCAAGATCCGGATGACGATGAAACCGACCGCCAGCGCCGCGAATAGCCACCCGCTCACCAGTGTCCCCTTCAGCCCCCAGGTGCCAATGAACCAGCCACTGAAGGAGGACGAACAAACCGTGCCCAGATTGGCGGAAGAGACAAACAGGCTGGTGGCAAATTCCGGCGCCTCTTCCGCTGCCGAGGTCAGCCAGACCTGACAGACGACCAGCCCGCTGGTGTGCGCGGCCCCCCAAAGCACGCAAATCGGCAGCATCTCCACGACCGATGACGATCCCAACGTCATCAGCAACAGATAAGCGACCGATAGCGCAACCGGGTAGAGCAGCACGGTCAGCGCACGTCGACTCCCCAACAGACGCCCCGCCAACAGATTGCCGCCCACCCCACCGACACCGAAAACGACCAGCAGAAAACTGATGGTCTGACTCGAGAACTCGGTAATTCTGCCGAGATATTCCGCGGCATAGCTGTAGACCGAGAACATCGCGCCGAAGACTGCGACCGTGGCCGCGATGGAGAGCCAGACCCGGCGTTTGCGTAAAACGGCCAGCGCACCGGCGCCACTGGTGGATTCCCGGTGTGGTTGCGGCGGCAGCATGAACCACAGCCCGATCGCTGCGGCCAGGTTGACGATGGCGCAGAAGTAAAAAGATGCCTCGTAGGAGATCGTTGCCTCAATCCAGGTCGTCAACGGCACACCGATCACCAGGCCCATGCTGGTGCCCACCAGCGCCATCGAGGTGGCGTGGGTGGCCCGCTCCGGCGGATAGAGGGAAACGGCTGCGGCAAAGGCGGCGGAAAAGAATACCGGGTGCAGCAGCGCCGATGGCACCCGTAGCGCCATCAACACGCCGAAACTCGGTGCCCAGGCCGAGATCAGGCTGCACACGGCGAACCCCAGCAGCGAGCCGGTCAGGATCTTGCGGCGATCGTAACGTGAAAGCCACAACACCATCGCCGGGCCGCACACCGCCACGACCAAGGCGAAGAAACCCACCAGCCACCCGGCCAGAGCGACCGAGACGTCATAGCGTTGGATAATCGGCGGCAGCACACCGACGACACCGAACTCGACGGCGTAAAGCCCGAACAACCCCAGCGCGATGAAAAACAGCGAGCGTCCCGGGTGCATTAGCCACCTTCCGGGCACAGGCTCGATACCGGGGCGAACCACTGGAAAAACCTGACTGTCGTCGGGGTTATTAACATGTCGGCATTCCTGTCGAAGTGAAAGCCGCAGACCCTAACCGTTAGCCGACTTCAGAAAAAGACGGATGGATTTCCGCACACCCCGGACTATTCTGTCCGCAATTCATTTTCATGGCGTTGGCATATCGATGGACAGCATCCACGGCATCACGGTTTTCGTGCAGGTCGCCGAGGCTCGAAGCTTCGCCAAGGCCGGGCGGCAGCTCGGACTTTCGGCGTCGGCGGTTGGCAAGAGCATCGCTCGCCTTGAAGACAGGCTCGGCGGACGTCTGCTTCATCGCAGCACTCGCAGCATGACGCTCACCGCCGAGGGCGTGAGGTTCCTAGAGCGCAGTCGGCGGATCCTGGCCGAGATCGATGCCGCCCAGGCCGAGTTCGATGAGTTGCAACGGGCGCCGCGAGGGCGTCTGCGTCTGAGCTTACCGATCGCCGGTGCGCTGATGCTGCCGGTGTTGAGTGACTTCATGCACCGCTATCCGGAGATCGAGCTGGATCTGGATTTCACCGACCGGGTAGTGGATGTCATCGAGGAAGGATTCGACGCCGTCATCCGGGCGGCCAAACCCGTGGATTCCCGACTGACCGCGAGAAGACTGGGCAGCTTTCGTCTGATGCTGGTCGGCGCTCCCGAGTACTTTCGACGCCACGGCAAACCGGCCTCGGCCGCCGCCCTGGCCGACCATCACTGTCTTCATTATCGCTACTCGAGCTCTGGCAGGCTCGAGACGTGGCCATTATTCGAGGCAGACAGCGTTGCGCTGCCGACCTCAATGGTCTGTAACAATCTCGACGCTCATCTTCGCTTTACCCTCGACGGCCACGGCATCGCCTGTCTGCCAGACTTCGCGATTTGCAACGCGCTCGACGATGGCCGCCTGGAAAGCGTACTGACCGATACCGTCAGTCGCGACGGGGCTTTTTATGCTCTGTGGCCATCGAGCAAGCACCCCACACCGAAGACCCGTGCGCTGATCGACCATCTCAGCGAGCAGATGGCAATGCCAAATCATCAGACTCGCGCTTGAGCCGGGCCGAAGGCAGCGCCAGGACAGCCCCCGCGAAGTCGGCATCATTGACCTAGATTCCCGCCCACCAGTTGTATCCCCTGTCTTCCCAATAGCCGCCCTTGCCACCATGAATGTTCTTGAAGCTGTCGACGAGCTCCACCTGCATCACGTACTTGGCCTGCTTGTAACCCAGCTGGCGCTCCGCTCGCAGGCGCAGGGGCGCGCCGTTGGCTACCGGCAGCGCGGCATCGTTCAGCCCATAGGCGAGTATCGTCTGCGGATGATAGGCCTCGACCATGTCGAGACTCTCGTAATAGAGATCGCTACCGCCGTAGGTGTGCTCGGCACAGTGGAAGACCACGAATCTGGCCTGATCCCGCGGACGCACGCGATCGAGCAGGTCCGCCAGCGGCACGCCCGTCCACTGGCCGATGCAGCTCCAGCCCTCGACGCAGTCATGGCGGGTAATCTGAGTTCGCGACGGCATCGCGCTCAGCTCGGCCAGCGACAACGTCGTGGGCTGCTCGACCAGGCCGTCGATCGTCAATCGCCAGTCGGCGAAATCGTTCTCCACCCAGGCGCGATAATAGTCTTCCTGAGGATTGGTGGTGCCGTTGGGACGGAAGACCGGCGCGATCTGGCTCTTGTCGAACTCCTGCGCCAGCGCCTGCCGGGAGGCGATCAGCCGCTGCGCCTTGTAGGTCAGTTGCTCGACGCTACCCAGCGCGCGCTTCACCGAAGTGTTGCCGGCTATCCGGTCGCAACCCGCCAGCAGGCTTCCCGCCCCCAGCGCCGCCATGCCGGAGAGAAGCCGGCGTCTATTCCGGTTCGGCCCGGACGATTGTGGCTTACTCATGCGAATCCTCCCGATTCACCGGCCCAGCCGGCCTTTCAGTGATGCGATAGCGCCCTGTCACCATCGAGCGCAGGTTGTTGAAGACACCCGAGACCAGCACCAGGGCGATATGCACGAAGAAAAAACCCACCAGCGACAACGCGCAGATGAAATGCAGGGTTCTGGCGCTCTGCCGGCCGCCGAACAGCTCCGTCAGCAACGGCCAGGCCGCATTGATCGAGGGGGACATCGTCAACCCGGTGAGGATCATCATCGGTAACAGCACGAACAGCACCAGAACATAGGTGAGCTTCTGGATGCCGTTGTAGTCGGCTTCGTGATGAAAGCGGAACCGCGCGTGATCGACGATCGTCCTGGGTATGGCTCTCAGTTGTCGCCGCGTGGGAAAGATCGAGCCTCGCCGATGACGGCTGATCACGGTGTAAAGCAGGTACGCCACCACCGAAGGGGCAAAGATCCAGCCGGCGAGGAAATGCCAGTTTCTTCCCATCGTCAGCCACTTGTCCCCCGGCAGCGTCGCCCAACGCGGAAAGGCTCGTTGGCGCAGCTGTCCATTGTCATCGGAGAGCCCCAGCACGCCCGTGGTATCGAGCGTGTAGCCGGCGACTCGTACCACGCCCCGTTGTTCACCGTCGTTTCCGGCTTGGGCATGAATCGCGATGAAGGGATCGGAGAAACCGGACTGCTCTCCCCAGTACAGCGCCGGGTGCGCGTTGAATATCTGCAGGCCGCTCATCAGCAGCACGATGAGACAGAGGAAATTGGTCCAGTGCCACAGCCGAGTGCCCAGGCTATGGCGTTTGATCAACCGGGACGACTCCAATACTTCCGGCTCGGAGGCCGGCCTGGAACTGGAATCGGCGTTGGGCTTGGGATTGGGATTGGCGACGGGGCCGATACCGGATGGCATGATTCACCTCGCTGTCACGCAGACGGCATCCGGCGGCCGCGGCCGCCGGAAGGCCATGGCTCAATTATCGTGATCCATGCTGTCCTGACCCATGGCGTCGTCGTGGCTCATGCCGTCCTGGCCCATGGCGTCGTCGTGGCTCATGCCGTCCTGGCCCATGGCGTCGTCGTGGCTCATGCCGTCCTGGCTCATGGCGTCGTCGTGGCTCATGCCGTCCTGGCCTATGGCATCGTCGTGGCTCATGCCGTCCTGGCCCATGGCGTCATCGTGGCTCATGCCGTCCTGGCTCATGGCGTCGTCGTGCCCCATGCCGTCCTGGGACATGCTATCGGTCTGTGTTTCCTGAGCACTGGCGAGGCTCGTGAAGAACACGCCACCGCTCAACAACGTGGCACTCAATGCCAGCAGGAACTTCGATTTATTCGCGATCATGACCTTCTCCCTATCCCTTGTCGGTAGCCACCTCGGTAGCGAGGCGGTGATAGCAAGGTAATCGGGGATCTCGGGCCAATCATCACGAAACCATAACGTGCGATTCTCCCGTTCCAGGCGTGACATTCGCGTGATGACTCGGTCGGGCATCTCGGCTATGTTCGGTCCTTTGATCGCTCGGAGCCGCTCATGCCGCGCTCGGTACTCTGTGTGGAGGACGATCCCGATATCGGACGTCTGCTGAAGACCATACTGGCCGAGGCCGGCTACAAGGCCGATTGGGTCAGTACTGGCGAGGAGGCACTATCGCGCTGGACGGAGTCATCGATGGTGATTCTCGATCTGATGTTGCCGGGCATCGACGGCCTTCAGGTCTGCCGTGAGATCCGCCGGGAGGACGCCGCCATACCGCTGATCATGTTGACGGCGCTCGCCGGGACCCGGGAAGTGGTCGAAGGCCTGGAAATCGGCGCCGACGACTACATCACCAAGCCGTTCGATACCGACATTCTGGTGGCGAGGATCCACGCGTTGATGCGTCGCCGGGAAGCGGTCGATGCGCACAGGCGGTCCGACTCTCATCCCGTCGTCGTCATGGATCTGGAGGTCGACGCCACCCATCACCGCGCGACGCTGCATGGGCGCCCGCTCTCCCTGACCGCCAGAGAGTTCGCCCTGCTCGCGTTCTTTTCCCGCCACCCCGGCCGAGGCTTTTCCCGGGGAGAGCTGCTCGACGCCGTGTGGGGCGCGGAGTTCGACGGCTATGATCACACCGTCAACACGCATATCAACCGGCTGCGCAACAAGATCGAGGACGACCCCGCCCACCCGCGTTACATCCTAACCGTGTGGGGCATCGGCTACCGCTTTACCGACCTTCCGGCATCGGCGGCCGAGTGATCATGTGGCCACTTCTCAGAAGAGCCTATCGCAGTCTCTACGCACGCATCGTCTTCATCTATCTGGCCAGCATGATCGCGCTATCCGCGGCGACCGCGCTGATCGCTGTCGATCAATTCGACCAGCTGGGCCGCGAATGGCTGCAACGCTCCCAGATCAACATGGCGAGACAGTTGGCCCAGACCCTTCGAGCACCACTCAGCCAGGGTCTCGACGACGATCGGGTACATACCGCCATCCAGCAGATCATGACCATCAACCCGTCGCTATCGCTATACGTTCTCGATGAAAACGGCCGGGTGGTCGGTGCTTACAGCGAGGGTTCGTGCGGTCTGGGCGAACAGGTCGACCGGGGCGCCATCGCCGAACTGCTCTCGGAGATGCCGATGCTGCCGGTCTACGCGGACATGCCCTGCCAGGATGGCGAGGGCGTGTTTTCCGTAGCCCCGGTGGCCTACGGCCCCGAAGCCACACCGGGCTACCTGTTCGTTCGCTTGGAAGCCAATACCCAGGTTTCGATGGCCAATATCTGGGAGACCAGCGGCATCTCTCGCACGCTGCTAATCGCCACCAGCGTTGCCCTGCTGCTGACTCTGGTGGTGGGGCTTGCGCTGTTTGCGTTGCTGACCCGCCGGTTCACTCGGGTGACGCGCGCCGTGCGCCACTTCGCCCGCGGCGATTACCGTCAGCGCGTGCCCGACCGGATCGACGACGAGATCGGGCGCGTGGGCCGGGCTTTCAACGAGATGGCCGCCACCATCGAGGCGCAGGTGGAGGCGCTGCGTGACAACGACCGTCAGCGCCGGGAACTGGTCGCCAATCTCTCCCACGAATTCCGCACCCCGCTGACGTCGCTGTCCGGCTACACCCGACAACTGCTGCGCACCGCGACCTCGGCCGACAGCCGCGAAAATCTCGACGCCATCCGCCTGAATGTCGATCGACTGACACGCCTGGCCGCGCAGCTTTCGCAGATGTCCCACGCCAATATCTCTGATCGCGCGCTGAGCCTCGAGTCGTTCTCCTTTGCCGAATTGGCCAACGACATCGTCAGCAAATTTCGGCCCAGAGCCGAAGAGAACGACATCGTCCTCACGGTCGAGAACGAGGCAGCCATGGCCCAAGTGGCCGCGGATGTCGAGTTGATCGATCACGCCCTGACCAATCTGGTCGACAATGCCCTGTTCGCCACCAATGCCGGTGGACACGTCACGATCCGTATCCTCAACCTGGATGCCGACACCCTCAAGATCGGCGTTCGCGATACCGGTATCGGCATGAAACCCGAGGAGGTTGCGCTGGTATGCCAGCGCTTCTATCGCACCGCCCATAGCCGCGAGCGCGGTGACGGGACCGGCCTGGGTCTGGCGATCGTCTGCGACGTTCTGAAACGTCACGACTCGAAACTGACACTCGAAAGCAAGCCGGGCCGCGGCTCCTGCATCTGGTTCACGCTGCCGCTGGCGTCATAGACATTCCACGTTCTCGGGACCGCGCGGTGACACATGAGCGCCACTGCCAGCGCCTACAGGGACAGCCACGACCACGCCGGTTGCATCGATAACCGCCGGAACCATCACGCGAGATAACGGCGAAACCAGTCGATCGTCCGTGACCAGGCGAGTTCGGCGGCCTGTTCGTCGTAACGCGGCGTCGAATCGTTATGAAAGCCGTGATTGGCGCCCGCATAGATGTAGGCTTCGTAAACCTTGTCGTTCGCTTTCAATGCCGTCTCGTAGGCGGGCCAGCCTTCGTTGATACGGGTGTCCAGTTCGCCGTAATGGATCAGCAGCGGTGCCTGGATACGCGCCACATCCTCGGGATCCGGCTGACGACCGTAGAACGGCACGGCCGCGCCCAGTTCCGGGTATGCCACGGCAGCCGCATTGGCAACGCCACCGCCATAGCAGAAACCGGTGATGCCGACCTTGCCGGTGGTGGCGTCGTGTGCCATCAGAAATTCGATCGCCGCGAAAAAATCGTTCATCAGCTTTTCGGGATCGACCTGTTGCTGTAGTTCGCGCCCTTCGTCGTCATTGCCCGGATAACCACCGACGGAACTCAAGCCGTCGGGCGCCAGCGCGACGAACCCCGCCTTGGCGACGCGCCGTGCGACATCCTCGATATAAGGGTTGAGACCGCGGTTCTCGTGCGCGACCACCACGCCGGGCACGGGGCCGTTCACGTTGGTCGGGCGCACCAGATACCCTCGAACTTCGTCGTGTCCATTGGGTGAATGGATAGGTGATGTATTCAGGCAGGATGTCGGGATCGGTGAACGCTACCTGCTCGGCCAGCGCATAGTTCGGGCTCAAGGCGGCGAGCATGGAGACCGCCGCCACGCCGCCAACGATCAAGCCAGCCCGGTCGAGAAAATCTCGCCGCGTGATACGGCCATGCGCGTAATAGTCGTAGAGTTCGAGCAGTTCCGGGGGAAAGTCCTTCGCGGTGAGACGGCTCATCGGTTCGATCTCCGGTCGCGCCCCGGCACCGAATGGCGGGGTCAACCTAATCTGGCACAAATTCATGACGGCTTACAGTTTCCGGCGATTTCGACTTGGCTCGACATGATCATGGTGGGCTTCCATCCCGGCGCTAACCTGAAAGTATCTGCCAATTCCAGCCTGCCCGTGTCACGGAGCATTTCCAACGGCGACGCCAGCGGGAGTACGAAAAGCCGTCGTTCTGACCGGGCTGAACTCCCTTCGCCGTGGCGATGTCGCGTACCGTCTGGGCGGCCTGCACGTTGTCATAGTAATTCTGATCCTGGTAGCGCGGATCGTTATGCCGAAAATCGTCTTGCGGACACTCCTCCGCGCGCTTGACCTCGCCAGTCAGAAAACCCCCGCAATCGGTGAAAAAAGACTGACCCATGCCCATGCAACCTAGGCCAAGCGTCGATACCTCAAGTCCTTAATTGCCGAGCCTGCGTTTATGCAATGCCATGGTTGCTGTACTGAATGTCGAGAGGATGGATGGGGGGTTATCTTCAATCCATTGAGAAAGCGACAAGGCCACCATGAAGAGAAGGCCGCCGTGAAGATAAGATTTGCCATCCTCGGACACATGGCCAAACGCGAGCATTCCGTCTACTACGCACGTTCAGAAATTCATCGCCGGCGAGACGATGAACCGGCAGGGCCAGAAAAACCATCTTTAAAAGAACTCGGTCATTTGTAAATTTGAGTTACCGATTTTAATAACACTTGTCTTATTCATCAGCCCCTTACATAGAAAAGATCATGCCTCAGAACATTGCTCTTCTCCTTGATCGGCTCCAGAACCGCGAGGTGACATCGACTGGCAACGCTTGCTGGAAGACGTTATCGCTGCCTTCGATTGTGCTACCGGTACGCTGCATGTCCTGGACAGGCGCACGAACTTGCTCGCCTTGCAGGCACAACAAGGCATTCCGCCATTTTTACTGTCCAAGATGCAGACCATCCCCATCGGCAAAGGCATGGCGGGTATTGCCGCTGAACGCAGGCGACCTGTGGAAATGTGTAACTTGCAAACGGATCAATCCGGGGTGGCACGCCCCGCGGCAAAGGAAACCAAAGTGGAAGGCTCGATGGCGGCGCCAATGATCTTCGAGGGAAATCTATTCGGCACGCTCGGCATCGCCAAGCCTGTTCCTTACGATTTCACGCGAGAGGAGGCGCGCGACCTGATGAAGATAGGTGAAGCCATCAGTCGGCATCTATGTACCCACGCTGTGCCGGCTCGGGACACGCACACGACAGCAAACAACCGGGGCGGGCAGAATGAGGATGCTTCGGCATAACCGGTTCCTTGGCAACGAACCGCCACGAAGATGACGACCCGCCCAAAGATAAGGTATCCCGGTCTGGGATCCATGCCCCGACGCGCGCATGTCCGCCTACCCTCTTTCCGTCTACCCTACAGAGCAGTACAAATTGATCCGATCCTAAGGAGAGCGATATGGTCCTGCGTATTCTGTTTACCGGCGGCAGCGGCAAGGCGGGCCGACATGTCGTGCCCTATCTGCTGGAGCGCGGCCATCGGGTCGTCAACGTCGACCTGACGCCGCTGGACCATCCCGGCGTCGACAACCTCATCGCCGACGTGACCGACAGCGGTCAGATGTTCAATGCATTGAGCAGCTATGCCGACTTGGACGAACTGGAGCCGGGCAACGGTGTCCCGCACTTCGATGCCGTGGTGCATTTCGCCGCGATCCCGCGCATTCTCATCAAGCCGGACAACGAGACATTCCGCGTCAACACGCTTGGCACCTATAACGTCATTGAAGCCGCGGTAAAGCTCGGTATTCCCAAGATCGTCTTTGCCTCCTCCGAGACCACCTACGGCATCTGTTTTGCCGACGGTGTCGTCCAGCCCCAGGTGCTGCCGGTGGACGAGGAACATCCGACCGAGCCGATGGATAGCTATGGCACGTCCAAGGTCGTCAACGAGCGCACCGCACAGGCGTTCCAGAAGCGCTCAGGCTTCGACATCTACGGCCTGCGGATCGGCAATGTCATCGAGCCCCACGAATACGCGGAGAACTTCCCGGCCTACTTCGCCGATCCGTCGCTGCGGCGACGCAATGTGTTCTGCTACATCGATGCGCGTGATCTCGGCCAGATCGTCGACCGTTGCCTTGCGACCGACGGCCTGGGCTATCAGATCTTCAACGCCGGCAACGACGATAACTCCGTCAACCTGACGACCCGGGAGATCATCGAGCGCTTCTATCCCGAGGTACCTGTGAGCCGCGAACTGGGCGAACACGAGGCGCTGTACTCGAACCGCAAGATCCGCGACGTGCTCGGTTTCCGTGAAGCCTATACCTGGCGGCAATATATCGCCGACCCGCAAAGCGAATAGCGTGTAACGAGGCGTTCGCAGCGGGGATAACACGGGCGAGAGGTAAAGCGGTCTCGATGAGCTATCTTGTTCAGGTCACGATGATCTGCTCAGAATAGGTGCACGCCTCCCGAAGAAAGGAGCATTCCATGCCTGACCGAATCCTTGTCTTTTATGGATCCTACCGAGCCGACCGCGCCGGCATTCGGCTCGCCGACTATGCGGTTCGCACGCTTAACGAACAGGGCTTCGACGCCGAACTGATCGATGCGATGCAGATCGACCTGCCGATGCTGGACCGGATGTACAAGGAATACCCCAAGGGCGAGGCGCCGGCGGCGATGGAAACGCTAGCCGGCAAGATCCGCGAAGCGGACGGTTTCGTGTTCGTTGCCGGTGAATACAACTGGGGCGTCCAGCCAGGGCTCAAGAACCTGACCGACCACTTTCTGGAAGAGTGGTTCTGGCGCCCGGCCGGTATCATCAGCTATTCGGCCGGGCGTCTCGGCGGCGCCCACGCCAATCTGGTCTGGCACGGCACGCTGGCCGAGATGGGCATGGTGGTTATCTCCAGCACCGTCGCGGTCGGCCAGATCGGCAACACGCTGGATGAACATGGCACACCGCTCGGCGATACCGGCGCCTCGTTCGAACGCGCTTTCGGCCGGTTTGCCGATGATCTCGCGTGGTGGACTGAGGCAGGCAAACGTCAGCGCGCTCACCGCGACCCGCCGTTCTAATCCGCCCTTCTCTTAAGCCCTTCCGGCTTCATCTCGTCAGTGGAGGCTTGCCGAGGATCTCGCTGAACTCTCCCAGCGTCACGACCAGGCCTGTATATCGGTGAGTCGCGCGGTCCCCACTAAGCTTGGCGTGCTCATCGAGTTCCGCGATCACGCCATCGATTTCCGCGCTGCTACCTTTGAGACCAGCGGCGTGGTGACGAACTTTTTCGTCGACCAACGCCATGAATTCAGCCTCGGCCTCGGGATGGTCCTCGCCAGCTTCGGCTGGCGACAGGGCGCCGTGCACCTCGAATTCCGGCACGCCACGCGCGGCGAGATCCTGCGGCGACAGCGACGAGCGTTGCCGGCGCACAGCGTCGGAAAACCCTTTCTGCGGCGAATCGAACGGAAAATCGATCAGGTCGGGATCGGTCAACGACAACAGGTCGTAGATCAACTTTTCCCCCTCCTGCTGCTCGGGCTTCAGCCGGTGATAAAGATCGAACAGCTGGCGCGAAAGATGCGGCGTGAACAGGGGTTGATCCAGCTGCCGATACCAGTTGAGACCGTAGTGAAATCGGGCGCGTGTATTGATGTAGTGATGATCCAGGGCAATCGGATCGTCGACATCGACACCGACGCTGTCGAAGAAGCCGTAGAATTCGCGTTCGACTTTCTCCGCCTGCTCCCTGGACTCGAAGTGACGTGCGAGATTCTTCGCCCGTTTTTTGAGCGGCTGGATGTGATAGATGCCCGCCCGGAAGTTACCGCCGTGGACGTTGAAGGTGCTGGAAATATTCCGGTTCCGCATCGGCATGCGCACCGGCAGATAGGCGCCGAGCACACCCGACATCCAGGTCATCACGTTGTCGCGTCCCGAGTTTCTACCATTGCGGGAGGCGAAACCGTCGATCGGGAAATCGTAGTGACCCTGTATCTTGCGGACGACCTCGAAGTCTTCGCTGCGCTGCTGGTTGCTGTGGACTCGAACGCTGTCGGGGTTCAGGAACGGTCGCATCAGCGCGAAGTTCATGCGGCTATCGATCCCGCCGGAGAGACCGAGATTGAAGCGATAACCGTGGCTGACCAGCGCCTGAACCCGGCCCTGAACGTCCCGCACGTACTCCATCAGCCCTTCGGCATAATCCAGCCCTTGGCGATCGGCTCGCGTCGGCGACAGCGTCACTTGCGGCAAGCCGCCCGGTGCAATTTCCAGATGTCGACCGGCGGGAATGAAACGCACGCCGTCCACGAGGGTATTCAGTGACAGAGGCTGCCCGCCCCACAGCGACTGATTGCCGGCAAAGAACCCGAGTGTCGCGGCTTCGTGGAATCCGGGTGAAAAGCCGTCGTAGCGGAGCTGTCGCGTCAGCGCCAGCAGCGAGTTGGAGACTGCCCAGTAGGCCCGACCTCGGGAGGCATCGGAGAAGTAATAGACGGTGTCCTGGGCGAGATCGTCGGTCTTGATGACGACCCGTCCGCCTTCGTTTCTCACCAGAATGAAACGGCCCTCGGAAAACTCGCGGACATCCGCTGCCGGATGCCGACGCAAGTAATCGGCGAGGCCCTGACTACCCAGGAGCACGTCGCGTCGATGAAAAACGCTGCCCAGCAGAATATCCGGAATCTCCGAATGCTGGGTCGAGGTCAGTACAAACAATCCCTCGGGATACATGACTACTCCTGTTTACTGTCGCCGGACGGCGAGTCGCCATGCCGACGATGTATCACTGCGGCGGCTCGGAATTGACATCATTGCCGGCGGGCGGCAGCAACGAGGCGGCCTGCTGTTCGGCTCTGACCGCTTCGAGCCTGTCGGCGTGAGCGGTGTAGCCGAACCGCTCGCGCACGTAGGCGTGGGCGATTTCGACCTGCCTGGCGTAGGCCTCCGGGTCGGCCATCAGTGCCTTCACCCGCTGCTGCAGCTGCGCCGGTTCGGCGTAGATCGCGGCTTCGCCGAAGAGCGGCTGGTAATCCCAGGGCAGAAAGACCGGAAGCCCCACCGCCATCGCTTCGAAAATGACGCGACCGAACGCCTCCACCCAGTCGGGGTGGGTGTAGTAGACGAACACGTCGTAGCGGGCCAGAAACTCTCGGGGGTGCTCTGCGCCGAAAGCGGAAACGGACCAGTTCTCCGGTAACTGGCCACCCATCATCAAGGCGACCGTGTCGGCGCCGCCTAGCACGTGCACCTCGAACGCGTCGTCCGTCGGGTAGACCTGAGTCAGCGTCTCGAGGTCCGCCGGCCATTTCAACACGTGATCACGCGACAGCCGGCAGACCCTGATGCGCGAGTGCGGCGCAGGCCGTGAGCCACGTCGCCATTCGTCGACATCGATGATGTTTGGCCAGTCTTCGTCGCTCAGCACGATGTCTTTCAAATCGTCTGCATGATGTTCGACCAGCGCCTTGCGCACCAGCGGCCCGATCGGGTGCCATACGCCGCTGGTCCCGAAGTAGCGCTCGGCGTTTTCGCGACAGCGCGGGATATGGTAGAGCGTGGCGCTCTCGCTGCCGTAGTCCCGGTTGGGCGGCTGGTTGACGATGACCCGAACGGCGCCGGGACGAATCTCGGGCAGCCAGGATTGATAATCCTCCAGCACCCAGGGCTGCCGGATGACGAGGACGTCACAGCTTGCGCTCTCACCGAACACGATGAGCTCCGCCTGACCGGCTTCGATCAGCTCGCGAATCTTGGGTTCCATGCGACGGTCGATGCGCAAGCCGTAACAGGACATCTGCACGATCGCCGTCTTCAGCCCCATGGCGTGATTGGCCTTGATCTCTTCGGCATTGGAAGAGGTCGTTCCGCCCGAGAGCCGAAAATCCGACGCCAGCACGACATCGTAATGACGTGCTTCGGGTTTCCGCGGCCGCATCGACCCCGGCACGAAGAAGTGACGCTGCTGCTTGTCGGGATCGTCGTAAAGATCGACCGGCTTGTCGTACCAGGCTCGATGGGATTCTTCGTAGGCCGCCCTGGCTCCATACTTGTAGCCGTTATAGCCGGAGCCTTTCGAACTGGTCAGGGAATCGGCCGACTGTCGCTGGAACGAGAGCGGCCCGGTATCGAGATGGACCAGTGCCTCCGGATCGAACGCCTTCTTGATCCGGGCCAGATACTCGGAGTCGCCGGCAAAACGGACGGCATCCCAGTAGCCGATCGTCTCGAGCGCCGACTCGCGCCGGAACATCAGTGACGACAGATTGAACTGGATGTAGTAGCCCTTGTTGCCACGACGATGGAATCGCAGATCCTCGAACGCCCGCGCCTGCTGCGAGGTGTTGGCGAACACCGCCGGCGAATCCACCAGATGGCGGGCCTGATGCTCGATCTTGCGCGGGTGCGACCAGTCGTCGGCATCATGACAGGTCACGAAGTCTCCGGTGGCGATCTTCAGGGCGTTGTTACGGGCGACATAAGGTCCGGAGTTCTGCTCGTTGCGAATGACGATCAATCTTTCGAACCGGCTTTCGTACTCCTTGACCCGCTCGAAGGTGCCATCGGTACTGCAGTCGTCGGAAACGATCACCTCCAGATTGGGCCACGTCTGCTTGAGCAGCGACTCCATCGCCTGCTCTACGGTCGCTACCGCATTGAAGACGGGGACGATCACCGTGACCCGCGGGAGCTCGCCGAGCGGATCGGCCATGACCTCGCAGCCGTCGACCGCGATGCGATCGTAGAGCGCATGGCCATCGTCGGGCAGGAAGCGGATCGTCTCGATCGCCGACTGTGCGAGACACTGATTGATGGAGGCGAGCTTGTCGTCACCGTCTTTCAGATTCGCCAGCCCCAGCAGCACGTCACCGTCGAGCCTCGTCGAACGCAGGCTTTCCAGTAATGCCACGGCCTTGTCGCGTTCACCGATGGCTTCCAGACATTCGGCCTCGACCACGGCGATGGCGGACTCGTTGAACAGCTCGAAATCATGAGCGCGATAGCGGCGGATATGCTCGAGGGCCTGACGCTTGGCGCTGACCTCGGTATGGGAGGCATGCCAAAGCGCCAGCTCCCATTCGGCCCACGGCGCCATGAACGCGTTGACGCGATCCTCGGTCAGCAACTGGAGCTCCTGCACGCCGCGCTCCACGAAACCGAGCGTATAGAGATGCACGCGCGCATGAGTCACGCGCTTGCGGGCGTGCTTTTTCTTTTCCTTCAGATCCTGCTTGCGCTCGGCGCGGACCGAGACTTCGCCCGTCGGCTCGGTATTCTCGTCGAGACGATGGAGTGCCTGACGCTGGCTCTGCAGCCGCCGCTTGCCGCCGAACATCACGGCGGCACCGCGCAAGGGCGCGGTGACGCGCCACGAGCGGCTGGCAAGAATGCTGCTTTGCTTGCGCCGCAGCTCCTCGATCTCTTTCTGACTCCGAGCCAATCGTCGCTGAAGTCCCTCGATTTCACGCTCGGTAGCCGAACGCCTGCCTTGCGGGACGGTGCCAGCCGCTTTTTCCGGCTCGAGGCGGCGCACGGCGTTCGGCTTGGCAGACTCTTCGCGGCTTCCCGGTTGGCGTTCGAGCTCGCGTGCCAGTTGCTGCAGTAGCTTCTGCTGGCGGTGCAAGCGCTGGAGCGTCGGGTCCGAGCTAGCTCGACCCGAATCCGCTTCGCCGGCAGGTTTGCCGTGCGCGGGGGAAGACTTGCCCCCCAGCTCGCCCCGAGCCCGTCGCGTCTCGGCAATAAGCCTTTCCAGCGCAGCGATCTGATCGTCCGTCTCGTTGTTCATCGTGCATCCTTTCCCAATTCATCGTTCGCCGTGCGACCACTGTGTCGTCGGGCAGGAGGGCGCCTGCCGGCGGCGCCTCACCTTCAATAAACGTTCTTGCCGAAGAAGCCTTTGATGGCCGTCAGAAAAATGATCTTCAGGTCGAGCTTCAGCGACCAGTTTTCCAGATACCACAGATCGTACTGCACGCGCTTTTGCATCTTTTCGATCGTGTCGGTTTCCCCCCGATATCCGCTCACCTGCGCCCATCCCGTGATCCCCGGCTTGACCTTGTGACGCTGCATATAGGATTCAACGAGCTCTTTGTAGTGCTCGTTGTGGGAAAGCGCATGAGGTCGGGGGCCGACGATCGACATCCGCCCCTGCAACACGTTATAGAACTGCGGCAGTTCATCCAGCGACGTTCTTCGCAGGAAGGCGCCAATCCGCGTGAATCGAGGGTCGTCACGTCGTGCTTGAAGAAAGCCCCGCGTATCGCCGTGCAAGCGCATCGAACGGAACTTGTAGACCTTGAAACGCTTGCCGTTGATCCCGGTCCGGTACTGCTTGAACAGAATCGGCCCCCGGGAGGAGCATTTGATCGCAATCGCGATGACCACGCAGAATGGCAGGATGCAGATCGTGATCAAACTGCCCAGCACCAGATCCTCGAGCCGTTTGGTGAACCGCGCCGGCCCGGTCATCGGGCTGACGCTCAGGTCGATGGCATAGAGACCGACCACCTCACTGACCTTGTGATTGAGTATCGGCAGATCCGAAAGCTCGGGGAAAAATCGAATCTCCACGGTCTGATGGCGCAGCGAGTGCATGATCGCCTTGATCGCGTTGCCCATGTTGAGCGGCATGCAGATCCAGACCTCCTGCGCTTTCGACGCTTCCACCCGCCGCGCGAGCGCGTCCAGTTCTCGGGTGCTGGGCGTTCTTGCCAGGCGTAGCACGCCGCAGACCGAGAAACCGGCGCTCTGTTCGCGTCGCATATGGCGCGTCACGTTGAGCAACGTCTTCCCCGGCCCGATCATGAACACACGGCAACGGTTGCGGCCCTTGAGTCGAAACCGGCCCATGGCCGTGCGCAGCACAATTCTGCCCAACGCGCTGATCGCGAACGACATCAGGAACGTGAGCACCAGCCACAGTCGCGAGTAGCGCTCTGCCGCATGGATGAAATAGATGACCGTCGTCGATACGGCGGCCGCTATCAACCAGATGATCACCTGGTCGGCGAGAATTCGCCCCAGTCGCTTGACCCGCCAGTTGCCATACGCATCGATCAGCACGCCGACCAGAATGATGATGATCGCGATGACCTGAATCGCCCACTGATAACGCTCGTGAAGATCGAACGTGCCGAAGCGGTGGCCATACATCAACACCCCGGATACCGCCAAAGCGGCGATATCCATCAACGAGATGAACAGCAGTAATACGTTTCTTTGGCTCACGTCCGCGGGCACTCCTTACCCTTGACTGAAAACCCTAACCCGGGTGATTGGCGAGATACTCTCACGTCAGCGCACCCGACTCTCCAGCATTCCCTGCAATCGATGTCCAAACTCCTCGCGTCGCCGCTCGATAAGTTCCAATTTACTGTCGTCAGTGGCAGACGGCGTCTGCGCGAGCTGTGAAATCAGCGCCTGCGACTCGGTATAGAACGCCAGGCCGAAGCGTTCACGCATCGCTATCGCCGTGTCCAACTGATGGTCGTTGCGATGCTCTCGGTAGCGCTTCAGGCGCGGGAAAACCAATACCGGCCGTGCTTGCTCCAACAGGGGCAGAAGGCTTCCCATGCCGGCGTGGCTGACTACCCAGCGCGCCTCGACCATCAGCTTCCGGTGGCGACCCACCTCCATGAATTCCTCGACAGCCAGGTTGGCCGGCACGTCCCTGTGCTCGAACCAGGCGGTGCCGCCTGGCCCGGCCTGATAGATGACCGGCTCTTCCGGTAACGAACGCGCGCCTTCCAGAGCGACTTCGGCCAGACGATCGAAAGGCAGCTGGCCACCCGCGGTCAAGAAAATCACAGTACGCTTCCCAGATAGGAGACGCGCCGATGACTGGCGGCGACTTCCGGCCATTGCGTCAGTGTCTCGTGGCACATCCATGTCGCTAGCCGTCCGGAGAGCGATAGCCGCCTGACATTGGCCACGCTATCGATCCAGACTGTGTAGCTGCCCCCGAGCCGGGCCAACGCCAGACACAGTAGCCCCGGTGCGGCACCCGTGCTGATTGCCGCATCGCAGCGTTCGTGGCGCAGTATCCGCTGGATATCGACGGCGCAACGCCCTGCTCGCCAGAGCGTGGTCTTGTTGAAATCCGTGATCACGTGATGGGGCTGATCCATCGATGCCGGCCGGGTCGTGGCCCAGACGGTCGAGCCCAGCGAGAGATGCGCCGCAATCCGTTCGAGCTGCACCAGATGTCCGCCGAAGGAGGCAACCAGAAGCGCTCTCATGAGGCGCTCGCCGGCGTGGCTTCCGGTGGCGGATAGACATCCTGCAGCACGTGCTCTATGTGCCTTAGTGCCCGGCGATACTGCTGGCGTTCGATCAGTCGCTCCAGCTCATGCAGCCCGGCAGCAAGCAGAAAATCTCGGTCGGTGACCTTCTGCGAAATTTTCCGGCGCTGTCTCAGCGCACCCATCATCTCACCCTCCCGGGCCTGGACGAGATAACGTGGCGTCGCGCCGGCACCAATCGGTTCCAGGCTCCATCGCCCCCAGCACAGCACACAGGGCGAATCCTGCTCGTCGAGCAGGATGTTGCGGTCGCTGACATCGGGGTTGTAGATATGCAGCGGTACCGCCTTCAACCGACGCTGCATCTCCTCGAGTCGGCGCTGGAAGGCTTCCACCAGCTCACGTTCCGCTGACTCCTCGGCGGCCAGCAGCACCTTGTCCACCAGGGCACGATCGACGCGGGCCCACAGCGGCGGATGGGAGCGCAGATAACTATCGACGATCTCCTCCGGCGGTACGTAACACCAGAGATCGAACAAGATTCTGCGCTGCATTTCACCCCGCCGCTCGCGCGGAACCGCTGCGCCTGGCGGACAGAGCAGGTGCAGCCAGAGAAACTCCTCGATCTGTCCTTTGTCGAGAAGACGCGGCGCGTGAACGGCCCCCAGATCGATCCGCTCCAGCAGGTAAGTCTCGTGATTGCCCTGAGAGCGCTGTCTGGGAAGATAGATCTTCTCGAGGATCGACTCGCGATCCGACGGCTCGCGAGTCGAAGCCTCACGAACCGATGACTCCTCAGCCAATGCGAACCAGGCCACATTGCTCTGGCCGCCATCCCACCAGCGAGACGATGCCACGGCATCGCGGCCTCCTCGTGCGCGGATCCATTCACGGCTGCGCGCGAGCCGGGCCGCGGGTGCGAAAAGCTCCCAGAAGCGCTGACCGCCGCGCGAGGTGTCACTCTGCAACTGGCGTTCATGGAAAAACAGCGCATCGACCCGCTGACGCTGCTCGGCCAGACGAATCTGTCCGTTCACGAAATTGGTCAGCGACTGAAAGATGCGTCGGCTCAGAATCAGACTGATGATGGCGATGAGCAGATTGAGCTCGCTCAAGCGGTAGAACTCGAAGACCAGAAACAGGAAGCCCAGCAGGAAACCCGAAGAGCCCAGAATCCGCAATAGCCCCTTGCTGTTGGCGTTGAGCCAGCGCTCGACCCGATGCCGGTAGTCGGCGCTGCCTACCGATGCCAACCCCAACGTCGCACCGGCCATGACCACGACCACCAGCAGGAGAAAGGCGAACAGAGTAGGAAACAGATACAGCCCCACGCCGAACCCCACCAGGGCCATGGCCCCCTCCGCCATCGCCTCGCAAAGCCGGCGGTACTGTTCGCGCACACCGGCATCCTGATCATTGAACAGCGTGATCTTGCGGGCGTTATCCAATACGACCAGCGCGCCCCGCTGGCTTTGCCGGTCGGCCAGCCAATCCATGAACTGCGACACCGCAAAGAGCAGCACGGCACCGGCGCAGAGCAGCACGATCCAGAGCGAACGCGTCTCCATGGTGACGAAACCCTGGAAATAGCGGGGAATCCCGTTGCCACCCAGCAACAGGATCACCTTCAAAGGCAGCAGAAAGGCGACCACCTGAGCGAGCTGCGAGATCAGCAGCGTACCCGCCGTCATCGGCGCCGCAAACGGCGTATGCCGAATGAGCTGCCGCCAGACGCTGGCGAACCAACGCAAGTGCCGCCAGCTAGCGCGATAGAGATTCATGAGCCTCGCCGTTGTGCATCGAAATCGTCGTTACCTCTTCCCTCTCGCCCCAGAAACCACCAGGGTCGAACGCCGTCATGAGGATGATACAGGCGGATGGACTGGCGGGACGCGGGGATATCGCCGCTGACCGAAGCCGGATGATAAGCGTAAGCATAAGCGGCACGCAGCGGCTGAAAGCGATCAGTGTCGAAAGTATCGATCTGGCGCCATGGCCAGTCGCGTCCCTCGAAACTCAAAAGCCATTCGAACGCCTTCTCGAGACCGCGCCCCCGGTCGTCACGAAAGTGCCACAGATCCTGACCGTGGCGCTCGGCCAGCAGTGCCAGGTAGACCCAGCCCTGCAGGTTGAAGCAGCAATAGTGCGCGGTCGTCGTGCGTTTCAGCTCCTCGGGCTGTGCACCGGCCTCGTCGAACTGCTCGAGAATACGCTCCCGACTGTCGCGTAACGTGGTGGAGACTAGCGCGTAGTCCTCCAGGTACGACGCGATCGCAGCGACCTGTAAATCATAGTAGGTACCGTGATTGTTGGCCGAACGCCGCTCGGCACGACCCTGCGAACTCGTCCGCAGCCACTCGAGATAGCTTCGCAACCACAGTCTGAACGCCTCGCGATCGGCGTCTGCCAGCGCCCCGCCTCTTTCGATCAGCCGGACGGCATCGAGCAGGAAGTAGATATCTTTCATTTCGATGATACCGGACTTGCTGCCCCGATTGCGGTCGTGGCCTTGACGCACCTGCGCGTACTTCAAGTGCGGATTCATGCGCGTAGTGGGATCGATAAACCACACCCGAATCAGGGTCGCAGCGTGTTGTGCATAGCGAGCCTCGCCGCTTCGGGCCCAGGCAATGGCGCAGGTCGTGACATCGTCGAACAGGCGCTGGAGACGAGTGCGGTCGTACTGATCGCTTTCGGGCGCGTAAAGCACGGTGCCAGGCACCCTGACCCCGTCGCGCGGCATATAGGGCAGCCACTTGGGGAGGATCGGGCTGGGCCAGTAATAGGGCGCGGGATGCCAATAGTCGTGCGGATCCCCGCTAGGCGCCAACGTGCTCTTATCGACGACCGAGAACGGCCCGCGAGCGAGCGCGGCCGCGGCCTCCTCGAACAATTCCGCGTCCCCAGCCCGGTCTCCCGGCGCGAGCAGCGCATTGCCGTCGTAGAACAGTAGCGACCCGGTGCTGCGGTGACTTGCCATGAATCGTGCATCGAGACGATCCAGCAACCCCGTTACCGCCTCGACTCGGGCGACGCCCCGATCCACCAACCCCCGCGAAGGGTCGCCTTCCAGATGCGCCTTACCCGATTCCAGCCTGGCCACCCATCCCGCCTGAGCGAACTGCCCGGCCTCCGGCGCATAGGCCGGGCAAGGCAGATCCCACGGTTCGATCTTCCAGCGATCCCAGCGTCCGGGCACGCCAAGCCGCCACAACAGTTCCACCTTCGGACGCCGCCCGTAAGGATGGCGCTCATCGAAACGTTCGACCGCGTCGCGGCGAAAGACGAGCTGTGGTTCTTCCTCGGCAGAGGGGCGAAAGTCGGGTGCCAGCAGCTGCTGATTATCGGTGATCCGGGCCATCGGCACGACGTGATAGCGCTGCTGCGCCGATGCCTCGATGCCCGTCCGGATCGCCGTCCATGCCGCGGCCGTCACGAAACAGTTGCCATCCCACGGCAGGACCCAGTCGGCGAGCTGGCAGCCCTCGTCGAGGGCCACGTTGCGGGCACCGTTGTTATTCATGATGTAAAGGTTGCGATGGCGATAAAGCCGCATCATCACTCGGCCCTTTTCCGCCTCGCTCAGCGCGTGGAAATCCTCGGATCGGGTGAAGCCGGGAAACGACAACCCCTCGAAGTCCCACGGCGTAGACGCGTACGTCTGCTCGTCGAAGGGAATGTCGATGTAGGACTGACCGTTCGACTCGAGCAATTCCACGATCGCCGCGTGCTCATCGGGATTGACGATGCGATTGACGATGAAACGCTTCTCGCATCCCTCGAGCACCGGCTCGTTCTCCAGAATGAAACGCAGATTGTCGCGTGACTGCCCGCGCGCGTGTCGCGGCTCCAGATCGTTGCCGATGATCCGATACAGCACGAAGCGAAACGGCTTGGCACCGTCGCTCGCCAACACGCTTCCCTCAGCCGCAACCGGGGGCGCGCCTCGATCAGCGGGCGTCGGACGATTGCGCTTTTCGTAGAGCCGACGCGCCACCCGATAGCGCTTCTTGAGCCGCTCACTCAGCATCCTTGCCAGTTTTCTATACATTATCTAACCGTAAAAAGAGCCAAGTCCTCGTAGCCCAAGCAGCATGGACGTCTCCGCCACCGGGGATTCGATCGTTATCCGTTGGTGTGACAACCTTTCTCGCGATTTCAACTCGATTCAAAGACCTTTGGTTCACATCATGGATGCCGGATCACGACTCCGGAAGGTCATCGTTATCTTCGCGTTGCTTCGCATCCGTGCTGTCTAGCCCCAGGTCACGCTCACTGACTACGCTCCGGGTCAGGTTACGCGTCAAGGCCTCTCGTTGCTGATAGAGCTGTGCCAGTGACTCTTCCGGTTCAGTACCATGGCGAATCTGTTCTCGCCTCGCCGCCACGATCACGTTCTCCAGCTCCTTGAGTCGAACCGAGACCTTTGCGTCGCCCGACAATTCACGCGTCCCCTCCAGCTTCAACCACTGCTTCAGCAATTCATGATCGATATTGAAACGAGAGAGAAAGTCAGCGTCGACGACGTAGGATTTCGCGGATCGAGACAGTTCATCGATGCGATGATAGACAGAGGTATCTGCCAACGAATGAATGGTATAGAGCCATTGAGCCTCATCAGATTCTAGATAGGTCAGCTCACCTTTCTCTTCTCTAAAACGCTGCGGCAGTTCCATGTGATTCTGAAAGAGATCGATCCAATCACGCCGCCTGAATAGGAAAGACAACCCGATGCCCAGCGAGTGATGATCCTCGGGCACTACCTTCATATTGCTGGGTATCCAGCGATAGCCCGAGCGAACGGCAATCACGCCTCGCTCGAGTCCTTGTCGTATCAGTTGGAATGCAGCTCGCTGAATATGATGAAAAGTCTTTTCGGTCAGGGCATCATCATCATCCAGCCTGGTAGCAATAACTAGATCATTAGGCGATCCCTGTCCTTCAGTGACGGCCTGTTTGGCGTCCCTAGTCTTGTCGGTATGTAAAGCGAGATAGCGAACTTCAGCCTCAGGGAAACTGACCAGCTCTTTCTCGATGACGGCCAGGTAGTGGGCCGGCAGTCGGCGATCCACCTGAAGGATCAGTTTGAATGATACGTCTTTCTGCGCTCTTAGCGATGGCAGAGCCACAGACTTCAAAAGTCCGAGGCGATGCTCGAGCCAATGCTCGTCGAAAATCCCGATCCCGAAGCGCATGAATACATAGTGCTGACCGATCTTCTGACGCTCATCGCCACCGACCGGCTTGGCTGCTGTCTCGTTCCGCTTTTGGTCCCAGTCAACCAGCTGCAGATTCCAGTACGGCATGATGCCATCATGAGGATGGAAGATAGATTTCAACGACAGAGAATCATGCTCGAGATTGGCATCTCTTTCGAGGCCGAGACGCTTGGCCATAAGGTAAATCGGATAGAAGCGCTGGTAATCGAACG
This sequence comes from Salinicola sp. V024, assembly GCF_052645315.1. Lineage (NCBI taxonomy): Bacteria > Pseudomonadati > Pseudomonadota > Gammaproteobacteria > Oceanospirillales > Halomonadaceae > Salinicola > Salinicola sp. V024. The sequence goes on along the minus strand of NZ_JBQXYB010000001.1, from coordinate 38,165 downwards.
CATCTACTTGCGGAAAGGGCCAAGTCGATTGGCTCAGCGACAGAAGCCAAGCGACGCCACCCGAGAGAGAACTTCCGTTATGGGCGACATGACGCCATAAGTCGACGCCCCAATGATCTGCCAGTTCGGCGATGTTGAGCCAACCCTGCAGGTTATAACAACAGTAATGAGCCGTGGTCGTTCGTGTCAGTTCTTCGGGTTGAGAGCCATCGGGCGCGAACTGACAAGGGATGCGAGACTGCGCGCGCAACAGCGTCTCGTAGAGCACTTCCTGGCGTTGCAGAAAGGCCGCAATCGACGCGACCTGCAGGTCATAGTATGTGCCGTGATTGTTGCCAGCCTGACGCTCCTTCATGCCTTGCGCCGAGGTCAGTAGCCACTCAAGGTAATCATTCAGCCAGGCGCGGAAAGCTTCGAGATCGCCATGCGTGAGGGCCGGTGAATTCGAAAGGATGCGAACGGCATCGAGGTAAAAGTAGAAATCCTTGAACTCGATGATGCCGGTACTCATTCCCTGGTTCTTCTTGTGACCCAGACGTACCTGCGCAAACTGCAGATGCGGGTTCATCCGCGTCTCGGGGTTGATGAAGAAGGTGCGCAGGCTGCGTATCGCATGATCCGCGTAACGATCGTCGCCGGTAAAGCGCCATGCCAGCGCCAGCGTCAGTCCGTCGTCGAACAGGCGCTGGACGCGCGTGCGATCGTACTTCTCGCTGTCGGCCTCGTACATGCGCGTGCCAGGCACTCGCTCGCCGTCACGCCGGATGTAGGGCAAACCGTCGGGCGTTTCGGGGTTGGGCCACCAATACGGTGCGGGATGCCAGTAATCCTGCGGGTCCTCGCTGGGTGGCAATGTCGTCTTGTCGGTGACCGTGAAAGGCCCACGCTCCAGCGCCTCGTCGGCGCCAAGCAGCAGGTCCTCGATCCGTTGTTGCAATGATTCGTTGTCGCCCGCCTGATATTGACGCGCTTCTTCATCGAGCATCAGCGGATCGAGGACGCCGTAACGCTCGCTGTCGGCCGTCTCCGGTCGATGTGAACGATCGAGCCACTGCAGGGTCGAGACGATCGCCTCCTGGCGGGCCAGGCCACGCTGCTTGAAGCTCGCCTGGTTGTCCTTCTCCAGACTTCCCATACCGGAATAGAGCCTGGCGACCCAGCCGGCGACACCGAACTGACCGGCCTCCGGCCCCAGTTCCCGGCGCGGCTGCTCCCAGGCGTCGTCCTTCCAGCGGTCCCATTTTCCCGGGATGCCCAGACGCCAGAACAGCTCGACCTTGGGCCGACGCCCGTAGCAGAACGCTTCGTTGAAACGCTCATCGGCGTCATTGCGGAAGATGAGCTGGGGTTCTTCGACGGCTTCGGGTTCGAAGTGGTCATCGATGAGCCGCTGATTGTCCAACACACGCGTCATGGGTACGGCGTAATAGGCGAGCCAGGGCCTTTCGCGCACGTCCTCGACGATACGGTTCCACGCACGCGGCGTCAGAAAGCAGTTGCCGTCCCATGGCAGCACCCACTTGGCCTCGCCGAGTCCCGCTTCCAGCGCCCGGTTGCGCGCGCCGTTATTGTTCATGACGTAGTTGTTCTTGAACCGGTACAGCGCGGTCAGCAGTCGCTGGCGCTGCTCAGGCCCGAGCTTGGCGAATTCGGCACTGGCCAGATAGCCCGGCGAAGGCAGACAATTGAAATCGAGCGGAATCCGGCGGTACTCTTCGGCCGAAAACGGAATGTGAATCCACTCCTGATGATGCGCTTCCAGCAGCGTCAGAATGGCGGATTCTTCCGCCGGATCGGCAATACGATTGACAACCCAGCGCTTCTTGCAGCCCTCGAGAGGCTGCTCGTTTTCCAGAATGAATCTGAGGTTGTCGCGTGACTGCCCCTTGCGATGGCGGGGATAAAGATCGTTGCCGATAATACGGTAGAGAACGAAATCGTCCGGTTCTGTCGCCAGCGCGCTCGCTCCATACTGTTTCTTCAACGTCTCAGGGAAGCGCGGTTTGATGTCCATCATCGCGATGGCATCGAATCGCCGCTCGAATCGCCGGGCGGCGTCAGCCAGTTCGTCTTCCAGTTTCGTCAACGACTGGTGCTGTTCGGCGAGTTCCTCGGCCAGGGCTTTATTCGACCTTTGCGCTAAGCCGGACGCTTTCGATGCCTTCAAGGCCTGGATCTGGCTTTCCAGCTGAGCGATCCGGCCGGAATTTTCGGCCTCGATCGAATCCCATAGCACGTCTTGAGCGGACGGCGTCTTTGGACTCTGACTCATGATGTTCTCACTTCCCTGTCGGTTCCATCGACGGCGACTTCGCGTCGATCCAGCTCCGGGTAGCGCAGCGCGAAAATATCGAGCGCCGCGGGCGATTCGAGCTTATATCGATGGACGAATTTGCTTTTGCTGTTGGCGCGACCGTCATTCTCATGGCGATAGTTCGACCACTGGTTCTCGCCATGATTGACGAGATACAGCGCCATGTCGTCGACCCAGGAGGCCAGCGGCCTGCCCTTGATCTGGGCGAGAGCGGCAAACTGCTCATGCATCCGCTGGCGCTCGAAATAGCTCTCGTCTTCGCCGTCTCGATTGAAGTCATCGGATTCGAAAAAGAGCACCGCGCTCGAACCGCACTGATGCCAGAACGGCACGGTTTCTTCACTACAGCGGGCGACGGCGCGCTTCTCATAGTCGAAGATATAGCCGTTCTCGATTAGGTAGCCGCGGCGGTTGTCGTCGCTCGTCACGGCCAACACCAGCGAAGGATCGAGCAGATCGTCGGCATCGAGCTGCATGTAATAGAAGCCAACCGTCACCGATGCCTTCAATGCCTCACCCAGCGCGTTGCGCTTACGGCGCTTGTCGTTGCCGAACGTCCCATCGGCGCGAACCGGGGGCTCGAAATCGACGACGACATACTCGACATCCAGACCGAAGGTTCGAATCTCGGGCCGTTCGTGAGCGGCAATCCAGACGCGAAAATCACGTGAGCGCTGACGCGCGAGGTTTTCGAGCGTGCGTTCGAGATTCTGACAGGTCAGCGCCCAATTCTGGGAGCAGGCCTTGGCCCGCAGGCAGATACCGAAATGAAACGATGACGTTTCGGCCCGCCCGATCTCCGCCGAGCGAACATCAGATGGCGAGTGGAGATGAGCCACGCTGGTCGATTCCAGCGCCCAGCCGGCACGATGGCCCGCAACGCTCGTATCGGTCATCACGCTCACAAGAGTTTCGTCCCCCAGGCGTCGCGGCAATACCGGCAGCATCATGCCGCTCCAGGCGAAATCCGGCTCCTGACTTCCCGCGGCGCCAGCGACACTTCGGCGAAGCAGTGACAGGTGCAAGCCGTCATGGCTGGACCGGGCGAGATCCAGCAGCAGATCTCGTTCCGCCACCGCCGGCAGCGCGCAATCCCATGGCCAGATCATCAGCCATTCAAACGCCCGATCGGCATGAGCATCGAGAAAACCCAGCAGCTTGGCATCGGGAACGAACCGCCCCGCGGTGCTGTTGTCGCGATGCGCCGCGTCATCCGCGAAGTGATGGGTGCCACAACGCGCGGCGCTGTCACCGGCATCGATCCAGCGCACGCCATATTGCTCCAGACAGGCGATGAACGCCGGGCGCAACGTGCGGTCCTCGAACCGGCCCATGACCCAATCCCGAGCGATTCGGGGCTCGCCGGGCTCGTTGTCGAGCAGATGATGCAGGCGCTCGAGGGCCCCCGCACCAGTTAGCCCGCCGAGCGTGCTCTGGTCCAGGACGCGATAGAGAACGGCCACCGACTGGGATGCAGCGGGCTCCTCTTGCTCCCCGCGAAACATGCGCTCGACACCCGGTACTGACTGGGCGCCAATGGCCGGGCTCTCCGAACGAGAAACGGACTCCCGAACTGAAGTGTCACCCGCTGACTCTCCTGTCCGGGTCAGCGCTTTTTTCCCGAATCGCCTCCGGTCAGCTTGCGCAGGACGGCGGTCATGCGCCAGGAACGGCTTTTCAGAATTTTGTCGCTGCGTTCCTTGAAATTATCGGCACGCAGTTTCTGTCGATCCGCGGTCTCCTGCAGACGTGCCACCTTGCGCTGCTGGCCTCGCAACTCCTGCTTGAGCTTCTTGATCTCTTCGCGCTGCTTCGCGTCATCGACTGCACTCGCTTTCGGGCGCTCCCGGAACGCCTTGAGCAGCTTCTCGAGCTCTTTTTCGTTGCTCTTAAGCAGCTCGCCAAACCGCTTCTCCTTTTCCTTCAGTTTCTGATTATCGGTGTCACGCTGCTTGAGTTCGCGTTCGAGCCGATCATTCTCGCCGGCAAGCGCGTCTTTTGCCGTTTCCGACTCTGCAAACCGCGTATCGAACTGACGTTTGGCGTCTCGAAATCTCGTTTCGAGCTGGGCCAGTTTCTCTTTCTGATCCTTGACCTGCTGCTGAAGCTCGCGCTGCCTCTCACCATCGCGGGCCTGTTCCTCCTGGCGATGAATGACGTCCTGAAGCTCCTTGATACGCGCTTCTCTCGCCTTGACGAGCTCTTTCTCCAATCGCTCCAGACGAGCGCTGGCTTGCTTGTTCTCTTCCATGATTTGTTCCGCTTCCTTTCCCTGCTTTTGCGTCAGCGTCTTCAATTTTTTCTCGCTGCTTGCCAGCTCTCGCTCGAGCTCTGCAATGCGCACCGTTTTCCGTTTCGTCTGTCGATCTCGAACCTCGAGCATCCGCCGACGCGCATCCGCCAGCCGATTGACCATGGCCAATTGCAGAACCAGGTCTCCGGTTTCGCCGAGTCGTGACACGACCTGACCCTGCTGATCCGAGGATCTTGCCTCGTCCAGCAAGCCTTGACTGGCCTCACGACTCTCTTTGACCTCGGCCTGCTGGATGAACCACTCATGCGCGCGCTGGAAGCTGCGTCCGTCGCCGTCGGTCTGACTCCAGATCGGCACGCCCGTTGCGTCGCCGTACCGGGACAATTGAGACATCGCCGCCAGCGTGAAAGCGACGTAATCCATCGGGTTGGCGCGGTCGAGCTCGGCCGGCAACGAACCGTCGAGGTCGACCTGATCTTCCCGCCGCGTGACAGCCACCTCAGTGACGATGTATTGCACGAGCGTATCGTCATCCACGAACCAGGCGTAAGCGAGACACTGCAGATCGTACCAAAGCGCGACATTGTTACTCGCCTTGCCGGCGGCCAGCCCCTTGTCGCTGGTCCGAAACCACGCGAGCAGTTCACGGAACCACTCTCTCAGCGCTGCCGAGAGCGATGCCGGCAAGGCGTCGGCGCCTTCCAGCAGCAGGATCGATTCGGTGACGTAGATCAGGTGCCGCGCTTCGATCAGGCCGCTCGGCTGTAAGCTAGATCGACCTGGGATGATCTGAGCGAACTGGAAATGCGCAGACTGACGCGACTCGGGGGTGACGAACCAGGCTTCGAGTTGTGCCACGGCGCGCTCGCGATACGCGGCGTCTCCCGTGAACCAGGTCGCAAGAGAGAGCACCTGGAGCGATTCCGCCAGAAATACCATTCGGCTGGCATCGAAATGATCGGCGTAACAGGCGGGGTTGACCTCGCCATCGCGGCGTATATAAGGCGCCCCGTCATCCGCGGCCGGATCGGGCCACCAGTACTTGGCCAGACTGCGATAGTCGTTAGGGAACTCGCCGTTGGGAGATTCGCCGTTGGGAGACTCGCCGCCCGCCACCGGACCCTTGTCTGTCACACGCACGACTGGCTTCTCGAGAATGGCATCGGCGCGCGCCTGGAGACTCCGGACGATCTCCAGCGCCTCGGCGTCGCCTTGACGATAAAGCGCCGCCAGCTCCGCAAGCTGACGTCCGTCGAGCAGGACGGTCGGCGGGATGCGATCGTCGGACACGGGAGCGGAAAGCCGCCTGCGCCATTGGTAGCCGGCCGAAAGGCCGCTACAGAGGCTGAGAAAAAGGGCCTTTTCGATCGCCAGCATGGCTCTGTTCCTTCCTTGGCAAGTCCTGGATGGGCTTCGATGAGAGATCACTGGTCGATTCAGCGTCTCTCAGCCGGCCCTCCTTTAAGAATTCTGTAAATCTCCGGCATCTCTGCCATCCAGAGCCGGCACTGTATCACCCCGGCGATCAGGCGGTAGCGCCTGGGCTGATCGCGCCGGCACCATAGCCGCTTCAGTGGTAACAACGGCGGCGCGAGCGCATAGGCGATTCTGGCCCAACGTTTCCAGCCTCGGCTGCGGGTGATCTGCCCCCCTCTCACCCGGCACGTTTTACGCAGAACTTCATCGAACCCGGATCGTGCGGGGTGATGAACGCGGGCGAGCGGCTGATATTTCAGCGCGTAACCATGACGTCGCGCCTTGAGACAGAAAAGCCGATCCCCGCCGGAAAAGGCAGCAGCATCAAAAGCGCCGACATGGCGAAAGACGTCGGCCGCAACCGCGAGATTGGCGGTTGCGCCGAACCCTCGCTCCGAATACTCCCGTTGAGGAATGCCCTTGACCAGATCATAGATTTCCGCCCAGCCTGGATGCGGCTCGCTGGGGACCATGACGACGTCCCCGCTGATCAATCCTGGATCTTCTCCGCAATCATCGATAGCCGCCAACAGCTGCTCCAGCCAGTCGTTTTCCGGCTGGCAATCCGCATCGGTGAAGACGAACCAATGCGTTTCGTCGATCCAGCGATCCACGGCCAGATTGCGGGCAGCGTAGGAACCGGGGATGCGGCATTCGAGCACCTCGACATTACCCTTCACGAAGCCACTGGCATCGAAGTCCTGTTCGTTGTTGACCAGCACGATCCGGAAGCGATCAACGGGCAGCGTCTGACCAAGCAGACATTCGAGTAGCTTTTCCACCATCTGCCATTGACGATAGACAGGGACCACTATCGTCAGCATCTTCTTGTAAACCACCTGCTTGCGAAACGTTGCATTGGGCTCTCTCGAAACCTTGCCAAGGCAGCCAGACGATACCGTCTTTCCTTCGTTACCCTCGTCGGCCGCATCACTATTGCCATGCGGTTCCTGGAGCCAATATTCGTCTTCGCAGGAAGTCACGGGACGCGCAGACCATGCCGCGCGAGTCCTCTGAATAATGTCACAGCGAGTATCGGCGCGCGTAACAAGCAGCTAACATGGTGCCACATCCCAAGCTCGTCGCACACCGCAGCCGCCCTATCCGTTTCCCGGAACACCCCATGCTCGTACCGTCACTGCCCATTGCCTGGCACGCCAACAAAACGACGCGCTGGTGCCATGCCATCGGCCTGATTTCGCTCTTCTGCTATCTATCGACCTGGGTCCTGGCCTTCGATTTCTCGCGCAGTTTCGAACCGCTGCTGATGTTGACCTACGTCGTCGCCCTGGCGAGCCAGCCAAGGCGCGGCAGCGCTTTTCTCGACCCGTTATGGGTGTTGCTGGGCTTATGGCTACTCGTCCAGCTGGTCACGTTGCCTCCAGCCATGGCGCTGTTTCCCGACTATGCCGGCGGCCAGATAGACGATATGCGGGGGTTGACGAAAGTCTTCATGATTCTCCCCATCGCCTGGATTCTGGCCGGGCGAACCTCGCTGACGCTTGCGGCACTGGCCGTGCTCATCGTGGGTATGGTGGTCGGATCGCTGGTCCGCGGGGAGCCACCCCACGAACTGATGCAGCTCATGGCGGCAGGCGAGCGCCCCACGCTGGGATTCAAGAATTGGCAGCACGCCGGCGTCTGTGCCGGCGTCATCATGATCGCCCAGGCCTGCTTCGCGCGGCGCTTCTTTCGCGCCACCGCGAACTCGCACGGATGGCGCCAAGGCCTGGCGCGGTCTGCTTTTTTGTTGATCGCGATCTGGGCTGTCGCCGCCTGGACTTTCAGCATGACGCGGGCGGCCTGGCTGGCGATCCTGGTGGTCGTCGGCGTGGCGCTGCTGGGCGCGCTTTTGGCCTGGCGCCGCGGGCTGACCGACCAGGGCAATCTGAACCGCTACCTGATCGTCGCGATCCTATGCGGCATCCTGATCACGCTCGCCGTGGCCATGGCTTTCGGCGACCGTATCGTTCAGCGGCTGAGCGCCGAGCACGAAGTGATCGGTGCGGTCCTGCGCGGCGATCTCAGTGCCGTTCCGAGCAGCAGTATCGGTTTCCGCATTCATGCCTGGCACTACGCGTTTCAGCTATTCCAGGAAAAGCCCTGGTTCGGCTGGGGGCCCAAGAGCCACATTCCTCTGCTGCTGGAAAGCACCAATCCCGTCGAGGATACGACGCTGGGCGCGGTGGTCGAGCGAAGCGGCCTGCGCCACTTCCACAGCAGCTACGTCACGCTGCTCATCGCTAACGGCGCGGTGGGCGCACTTCTCTACGTGACGACCATCGCGGCGGTCGGAACCGCCGCCTGGACGAGCTGGAAACGTCGTCTGATGCCGACCGATATCGCCATTTTCCTCGCGCTGTTCTTCCTGTTCTGGGCAGTGGTCAACGCCTTCGAGAGCTATGTTTCCTACTCCACCGGTATCTATCTCGTCGGCGCAATCGGCGCGATCGCCTACACCTACCGAATGCGTGAACGCCTGAACCGTTTAGAGCGTTCTAGCGCCGCGTCTCGGTTGCCGTCTCCACCATGAGCGATACTCGTCTCTTCCGCTCGCTGCGAATCTACAACTACCGGGTCTGGACGGCCGGCGCGCTGGTTTCCAATATCGGCACCTGGATGCAGCGCGTCGCCCAGGATTGGCTGGTGCTCACGGTGCTCACCGATCACAACGCCAGCGCCGTGGGCATCACCATGGCACTGCAGTTCGGCCCGCAGCTGTTGCTGTTGCCGTTCACCGGCTACGCGGCGGACCGCTTCGACCGCCGCCGGCTGATCATGTTGACCCAGGCACTGCTAGGCCTGCTGGCGCTGGGTCTCGGTCTGGTCACCATCACCGGCGTGGTGACGCTGTGGCAGGTCTATGCATTCGCCCTCGGCCTTGGCTGCGTCACCGCCTTCGACGGCCCGGCTCGCCAGGTATTCGTCAATGATCTGGTTGGCGAGCGCTATCTCGCCAACGCCGTCGCGCTCAACTCGACCTCGTTCAACAGCGCCCGCATGATCGGCCCGGCAGTGGCCGGCATTCTGATCGCCGCCATCGGCACCGGCTGGGTGTTTCTGATCAACGCCGGCTCGTTCGCCGCGGTGCTTGGCTCGCTGTTCCTGCTGCGCACCGGCGAGCTCTACACCTCACTGAAGCCCGGTCGCCGCGCCGGCGGTCTGCTGGAAGGTTTTCGCTACGTGTGGCGCCGCCCCGATCTGAAGGCAATGATGGTCATGCTGTTTCTGATCGGCACCTTCGGCTTCAATTTTCCGATCTACATCTCGACGATGTCGGTCTCCATCTTCCACGGCGGCGCCGATCAGTACGGCGTGCTTACCTCGGCCCTGGCGATCGGCTCGGTGGGCGGCTCGCTGATGGCCGCCCGTCGCGAACAGCCGAAAATGCGGCTACTGGCCGTCTCGACTCTCGCTTTCGGTATCTTTTGCGCCTTCGCGGGGGCGGCGCCCAACGTGGTCGTTTTCGCCGCCATGCTGACGCTGACCGGCTTCACCGCGCTGACCTTCAATACAGCGTCCAACGCCTTGATGCAGCTGACGACCGACCCTGCCATGCGCGGACGGGTCATGGCTTTGCGGATGGCAGTAATCATGGGCGGCACGCCGCTCGGCGCCCCGATCGTCGGCTGGCTGGCCGACCACGCCGGACCGCGCTGGGCGATGATGGTGGCTGCCGCTTCCGGCTTGATCGCAGCGGCGGTCGCCGCACGGTTGATCCTGCAGCAACGGCGTCGCCAGTCTTCAGTGGATTGACCGCGAGCCCCGCGACGAATCTTCTCCAAATCCCAACCCGTCACTCAGGACTCCCTCATGGCGCCTTCATCCCCGAGCGCGACGAATACGCTTTCGGCTTCACCCTCGAGCGAGCACGCTCAGCCTCCATCGGTACCGCGCCGTCTGATCATCCTGCTGGCAATCAGCGCCGGGCTCAGCGTAGCGTCGCTCTACTACGTGCAGCCGCTGCTCGGCATTCTGGCCGCGGATATCGATATCGACGCGCGCACGGCCGGCCTGATTCCGACGTTGACCCAGCTTGGCTACGCGCTGGGCATTCTGTTGCTGATTCCGTTGGGTGATCGCGTCGATCGCCGCCGGCTGATCGTGATCAAGGCCGCGCTGCTGGCCTTGGCGCTGCTGGCAACCGCGCTGGCACCGTCGATCGCGACGCTGCTGGTGGCGAGCCTGGCAGTGGGCCTGACCGCCACCATCGCTCAGGACATCGTGCCCGCCGCCGCCATGCTGGCTGCCGACCGCGAACGCGGCAAGGTCGTCGGCACTGTCATGACCGGCCTGCTGCTAGGCATTCTATTGTCGCGAGTCGTCAGCGGCGTGGTGGCCGAGGCGTTGGGCTGGCGCGCCATGTTCTTCATCGCCACGGGGTTGATCGTGCTGATCGGCGTGGCGCTGTGGCGTGGCCTGCCGCGGTTCGAGTCGACCTCGAGTCTCAGCTATCGCGCGCTGCTGGCGACGCTCTATCACCTCTGGCGTGATCAGCCGGAGCTACGTCGCGCTGCCACCGCGCAGGCGCTGCTCTCGGTCGCTTTCAGTGCCTTCTGGTCGACACTCTCGATCCATCTGCTCGACGCCTATCAACTGGGTAGCGCGGTCTCCGGTGCGTTCGGGCTGGCCGGCGCCGCCGGAGCGCTGGCTGCCCCGCTCGCCGGGCGCATGGCCGACCGCCGCGGCCCGCATCAGGTCACGCGGATCGGCAGCGCGATCGTGGTGGTCTCGTTTCTGGCAATGGCCGCCGAACCCTGGCTGTCGGCACCATGGGCTTTGGGACTGATCGTGATCGGCGCGCTGGGCTTCGATTTCGGCATCCAGGCCACGCTCGTCTCCCACCAGACGTTGATCTACGGCCTCGACCCCGCCGCCCGCAGCCGGCTCAACGCGGTCATGTTCACGCTCGTCTTCATCGGCATGGCGGCAGGGTCCGCGCTAGGCAGCTACCTGCTCGGTGCGTGGGGCTGGCCGGGCGTGATCGCGCTGGCCACGGTATCGGCACTGGGCGCCCTGATGATTCGTCTGTTCGCTAGAACGCCGACGCCCGCTTCTAGCTAAGCGCTAAGCACAGATGATCGAACGCCGCCGATTGTCGGCGGCGTTCCATCATTTGCATCAAAGTGACGGGCCTAGGCGCGTCGTTCTGCCAAACATCAGCTCTCTATACCCAAATACGACAACCCTCAAAGTTGGGCCTCGATCGCCAGCTTGTCGATTATCGACCAAACCTCTGCAATTTTTCCGTTGTTGAAGGCGTAGAAGACATTCTCGGTAAAAAGCACCTTCTTGCCGTTCACTTGCAGACCGAGGAAGTTTCCTCTGGGCGTACAGTGAAAGCGAAGCCGGCTGGCGACGCTTTGCGCGTCAGCAACCAGCAGCTGAATCTCGAAGTGAAGGTCGGGGATTTCCGAGAAGTCCCTTTCCAGCATTTCACGGTAACCCGAGAGCCCGATTGGGCGGCCATTGTGATGTACGCCATCATCGACGAATACGCCTAGATTCGGCCAATCCTGTCCATTGAGACACGCGATATAGCGTCGGTAGAGAGTGGAAAGTTCTTCTTCGGTCATGTCGTTATTCCGTAGTCGAAAAAGCGAGGATCGTGATACTTGAGAGCCTGGCGCGCGCGGCCTCTGCGCGCCAGCAGGAAGAAGCGAATTTTTCCGATATTCTCTGCGATGCCCCGTCGTTGACGATCATACCGGTATCTGTCGAGCATGAGGGTTCGGCGATCTCGAACGTCTGGAGTGCAATGAGGTCGTGCGAAACGCCGCCGGTCGTGACCGGCGGCGCGGTCTCACTCAGGGGCAGGAGATCCCTTGCCGGGCACCAGGCCCATCTTCTCCAGCGTCAAGGTTTCATCGGCGCGCCCCCAGCCACCATCGGCGACCTCCTCCACTAACACCATGGTGTAGGGGCGAACCGCTTCACCGAAATACTCGACGAACATTTCTGTCGTGCGATGAATGATCTCTTCCTTACGCGCGTGATCGAGAAGACCCACCGGAAGTTTATAGTTAGCAAATGGCATCAGGATTCTCCATTGAATGGCGTCAAACCATGCCGCCGTTGACGCGCAGGATCTGACCATTGATCCAGCGGCCCTGCGGCCCGGCCAAAAACGAGACAACGTCGGCGATTTCCTCCGGCTGGCCCAAACGTTCGAACGGTGACAGGTTGGCGATCGACTGGACCTGTTCTTCGCTCTTGCCTTCGAAGAACAGCTCGGTGCCCACCGGCCCGGGCGCCACGGCGTTGACGGCGATCTCGCGACCCCGCAGCTCGTTGGCCAGAACTTTTACCAGGCCTTCGACGCCTGCCTTGCTGGCGATATAGGCCCCGTAGCCGGGGAACGACTTGCCCAGCACCGAGGAGGAGAACGCGATGATACGACCGCCCTCTTGCAGCACCTCGGCGGCCTTCGCCATCACCAGCCAGCTGCCGCGCAGGTTGGTCGCCAGCGTCCTGTCGAGAATCTCGACGTTGTCGGCGGTCATCTTGGCCATCTGCATCATGCCGGCATTGTTGACCACCACGTCGAGCCGCCCGAATGTCGCCAGCGTCTGCTCGAACAACTGCGTGACGGCGCTCGTCTCGGCGATATCGGCCTGGACCGCCAAAGCGCGGCCACCCTCGATTTCGATATCGGCAACGACCTGCTCGGCGAGCGTCTTGTTGCCGGCATAATTGACCACCACGGCGAAGCCATCGGCGGCCAGCTGCAGCGCGATAGCACGGCCGATGCCCCGAGAGGCGCCGGTGACCAGGGCGACTTTTTGTACGGTATTCGTCATCAATCGACTCCTATTGCTTTCCGATAGACAGAGATTTCAAAAACATGCCTGGCAACCGCGCTTTGCGGGCGAACAGGCCAAGCGAACCAGATCCAGTATTGGTGTTTCTTTGAAATGAATAAATCGGCTAATCTGCCAACACTATTCAGCACAGGCCAATAATCTCGATGGACAGATTCGAGGCGATGACGCTCTTCGTGCGCATCGTGGAAAGCGGCAGTTTCACTCGAGCGGCCAACGCGCTGGATATTCCCCGTGCCACGGCGACGCTGGCGATTCAGCAACTGGAAGCCCGGCTCGGCGTGAGATTGCTGGAACGCACCACGCGTCAGGTCCGCCCGACACCCGAAGGCGAGGCCTTCCACGAACGCTGCGTGCATCTTCTGGCGGAACTCGAGGATGCCGAGGCCATTCTGCAGCCGGTCGCGGACAGCCCGCGGGCGTATTGCGTGTGGAGCTGCATGGCACGCACGCCAGCCGAATCGTGCTGCCGCGGCTAGACGCCTTCCACGCGCGCTACCCCGCACTCGAGCTAGTCATCACCACGGGCGATCGACGTGTCGATCTGGTCGGGGAAGGGATCGACTGCGCGCTGCGCAGCGGCGAACCCGAGGATTCCAGCCTGATCGCCCGGCACCTGGCGACACTGGAGCAGGTCATCTGCGCGAGCCCGGCCTACCTGGCACGGATGGGAACGCCGGGCACGCCCGAAACGCTCCGCAACCATCACGGCATTCATTTCGTCTCCGGGTTCAAGGCCCCGGACAGAACCCTCGACGTGATCGTCGACGGCGAGACACGTGCCTTCACCACCGGCGGCTGGCTGACCGTCAACGATGCCGAGAGCTACGTGGTGAGCGCCGTGGAAGGCTTCGGGCTGATCCAGTTACCCCGCTTCAGCCTGGCGTCTCATCTTGCCAGCGGCGCGCTGGTGGAAATTCTGCCCGAGTGGCAAAAGCCGACCCTGCCGCTTTACGCGGTCTACCCGCAGCGGCGCCAGCTCTCGCCCAGAGTTCGCGTCTTTCTGGAGTGGGTGACGACGCTCTACGCTGACTGTTTCGGCGACAGCCGCCACGCGACTTCGACGAATCGCGTCACGCCGGCCTCGCGAAAGTTGAGCGACGATTGAAGCACGTCTTTTCTCGACAGCTCCTCGAGCGTGTAGCGAGAGGCATAATGCCGTTCGATTTCGGCGGGTAGCACCGGGAACGGCGGGCCATCCTTCTCGGCGGGGTCGTATTCGAAGGTGATCAACAACTGCGGCGCGGCATCGCTCAGCGCCAGTATCTGCTCGGCGTAGCCGGACCGCATGGCGGGCGGCAACGCCACCAGTGCGGCGCGATCATAAACTAGATCGATCGGGCCTATTTCCACCGGTCTCAGATCCTGCGCCGTCAATTGGAAGATATCGCCCTGAAACACGGTCAGACCGGCATGCTGCCAGCGTCGGCCACCGGCCCACTCATCAATCACGGGTTCGACCTTCAAATCCTCGAACAGCTGGGCGACCGCGATCTCGCTCAGTTCGGCGCCGACCACGCGATAGCCTTGATCCAGCAACCAGCCGATATCCAGCGTCTTGCCGCAGAGCGGAAGAAAGATCCGCGCACCGGCCTGCAGTCCGAAACTCGCCAGGTTGCGCTTGAGAATCGGATGAACGAAGGCGAGATGAAAGCCGAGCTGATCGCTTTCCCACCGCGCCTGCCAGAAATCGTGCTGCATATCGCCGCCTCCCTCGTCGATCGAATCTGGAGCTTAACCGCTTTTGTTCGAGCCGGCTGCTCGCCCAGGCATGAGCTTTTCAGGCCCCGCTCTTCCCGGAACCCTGCCCCTCCCATGACGTTGCCGAGTTGCCAAGGGCCGCTGAGCAGAAAAATATCAGCCATGGCAGCGACATATAAACATCTAGATAAAAAACTCAAATCCTAATTAAAGCTTGCCACCCGCCGGGCCGATGACTAGCCGCGAATCCAGCGGTCGCTGGGTGCGGAATCGTCTGGGTATCAGCGGGCTGAAAGAGTCCATCTGACATCGACCAGGAAGACGGCTCTGCCATTACCGTGACGCCAATCTTTGGCCGATACCCGAGGACTACCCCATCAAACGCTCGACACTGACTCGCTCGCTACTCTTCACGGGGGCCGCACTGACGGCCGTGACACTCAGCGGCTGCGCGACGACCCGCGGCCCCGGGCTGGGAACGGCGCTGGACGCCTCCACCACCGCCTACGCCCTGGATCACGGATATACAGAGGCCAACCCGATACTCTCGCCCATCGGCGATCCGTACCTGTCAGCGCTGGCGGTCATTGGGGTGAAGCAAGGCATCAAGTATTCGCTGCATGAATATGCTGGCGTCGATGAGGCATGCGCCCATTACGGCGTGGAAACGGCCGCCATGGGGGCGGGCGGCTGGAACCTGGCCGTGCTGGCGGGCGCCGCGACGGGGCCCGGTCTGATCGCGGGACTGCTGCTCGGGGCCGGTTACTGGCTGTGGGCCGACGGCGAGGAAGCCTGCCGTTGATCTCAGCTCTGGACGGACCGTCAGACGTTCACGCCGCAGTCTCTCCTTCATCGCCGGTGGCGTGCCCGCGGGCGATATCCCGATGGCTGATCACGACCACATCTCTGGGCCACCATTCCGGATGCTCGTCGCGGATGAAGGCGAGCAACTTCTCTCTGACACTGACTTCGGCGGCCCAACCCGAAAGCGGATCGACCGTCATCAGATAGCAGGTCACGGTCTGCGCCGGACCGGTCTGGTCGGTCACGCAGCAGAGCAGCTTGTGATGCTCGATGACGTTGTCTTCCGCCTTGGCGTACTCGAGGAACTTGTCCCGCAGAATCGAGATATCAGCGCTCAGATGTAGCGTCAGCGCCAGACTCCGGTACTCCTTGGTGCTCTTGGAGGAGAGATTCTCGAACGCTTTCGACGCGAAATAGGTGACCGGCACGATCAGCCGTCGCTCGTTCCAGAGTCGCAGCCGAATATGGGTGTAGAAGATTCCCTCGACGTAACACCACTGGCCTTCGAACATCACCAGATCGCCGACCCGGATCGGTTTCGCCAAGGACAGCTGGAACGACGACAGAATATTGCCGAGCACGGCCTGACCCGCCACACCCACCAGCACCGCGAGCACGCTGGCCGAAGCCAGAATCGACAGCCCCATCGTCTCGAAGAGCTGAATCTGCCCCAGCACGTAGAGCGTGACCGCCGTCACCAGAATCAGAATGATGATCCGGCGCACCGCGTAGAGCGTGGTCAGCAGTTTGCGATCGTCCTGGGGCTTGGAATCGTCGATCTGGCCGGCAAGACGCCGCGTCATCTTCAGCATCATGGTATCGACCAGACGCAACCCGACGGCCCCGGTGCCCCAGGCCAGAATCGCGATCAGCACGACTCGCAGCGTAATGGTGGCCGCCGCCGAAAAGGAGACGACGTAATCGAGCAGCGCCTGCGTCAGCAGCGACATCACGATGAGCGCCACAGGCCCGCGAATCTGCTTGGCGAAGATGCTCGGCGAGCCGGAAGGCAACCAGCGCGTCACGACTTCGATCAGCCGGTAGACGCCCTTGCCGATCAGCGCGATGCCCAGCAGCACCAGCGGGATGGCGATCCACTCCCAGATACGGAGCAAGCCGAAGGAGTGCTTGAGGCTTTCGGGGATATGGCGCTCGAATGCCCGCGGGCCATACTCTTCATAGAGCGGCGGGATCGCTGCCACGCTTTCGGGCTTGATCAGCCAGACCGGCTCCTCGTTCCCGACCTGATAGCGACCCAGCCGGATGTCGTAGGTGTCGCCATCTGCCTCGAGAGACGCCAGCTCGATATCCCGGCGCGGCTCGCCGGCATGAGGGCTCTCTCCGGTAGGATCCTCGATGGCAGCATCCTGACGCCCCGACAGACGGGAAATCCGGATCGACTTGCCCCGCTGAAATATCTCGGAGAGCTGCTGCGCCAGTTCGGCGCCCCTTCCGCGCTGCTCCGCCGGTGTCAGATCGGCCAGATTGAGGAGATGTGCCGCCGCCTCGAAGTCGCCCTTGTCGGTCAGGTCGCGAAAGCTGCGCATCGCTTCCCGGGGCGTTCTGAGAGAAACGGATCCCGACGCCTGGCTCAGCCCGGCGTTGAGCGAATCGACCCGGTACCACTGTTGGCCGCCCTCGTCCTGCGACTGCGCCATACACAGGCCGGAAACCAGCAATATCGATACGGCCACCAACCATTGCCGCCATGAGCCCATTCTTTTCATCCGCGCGTCACCGATCCCGTGAATCGTCCATGTATCTCAGTCGGATCATCCCGCCTTCGCCGGGGCGCGTCCATCACGTGGGTCAATCCCGCGTGCGGGATCGCCTCGACAATCAACCGCGCCCTTGGCGCCGGCAGCGCTCGGAACAGTAGACAACGTTCTCCCAGTCGCGCGCCCACTTCTTGCGCCAAGTGAAAGATCGCTGGCAAACGGGACAAACCTTGGTCGGCAGATTGGGCTTTTGATGGGACATAACGCTTCGCATGTCGGTTAATCGGTAGCGATCCTGTGTCGCACTATCATGACCGCAGGAGTTTGCACTGACGCCCGCTTGCCCGCCAGTCGACTACACTGCAGTCGGGCACTCTGATATTCGCGCTGCGGATCCCCTGCTCGAGCGACGTCTGCGACCGACCGCAAAAGGAATTTGCCATGATAGCCACTGCCGAACGACCCGTCCGAACCGGGCCGAATCCACTCCATGGAATGTTGCTTGCCGGCGCCTTTCCCCTATTCCTGGGGGCCGCCCTGAGCGACTACATGTACTCGACGAGCTTTGAAATACTGTGGAGCACCTTCTCTTCCTGGCTGATTGCCGGCGGGCTGGTTTTCTGTGGCTTTGCGATGATCTGCGCACTGATCGGGATCTTTAGACCCGCCGGTAGTCGCGGCCTTTCCGTACTCTACTTCGTGTTGTTGCTGGTGACCTGGGTTCTCGGCTTCATCAATGCACTGGTCCACGCCAGGGACGCCTGGGCGATGATGCCGACCGGGTTGATCCTGTCAGTCGTCGTCGCCGTGCTTTCCCTTATCGCCATCTGGATCGGATTCACCAGCCGCAAGACCGGAGGTCATTCATGAGACACATCAACCGATCTGCCCGCATGCGTTACGCCGCACCGCTTTCGATCCTGTTGCTGGCCGGCGGCGCTAACGCCGCTGAAGGGGAGCCGCAATACGGCGCCAACCCAGAGCTGCCCGACCCGCAGCGGGGGCTTCTGCCCAACATGGGCGTGCCCGAAAAGGCGCCCTGGGATGACAAGCTGCCGACGGTGCCGGATGGCTACAGCATCAAGGCCATCGCCACCGACCTCAAGATCCCACGCCAGACGCTGGTGCTGCCGAACGGCGATATTCTGGTCGCCGAGGGCAGTGGCGGTCACGCCCCCAAGACGAAGCCGAAAGATTTCATCGCCGGCGTGATCAAGGCCAAGGGCAAGAGTTCGGTCAAGGGCGGCGATCGATTGACGCTGCTGCGCGACAGCGATGGGGACGGCACCTACGAGGAACAGACGGTCTTCGCCGACGGCCTCGACGCGCCCTACGGCCTCGCCTTGGTCGATGACGAACTCTACGTCGCCAACCAAGGCTCGCTCGTCCGGTTCGATTACCAGGAAGGTCAGACCGAGGCCAGCGGCGACCCCGAAGTCGTGACCCCGCTTCCCGAGAAGATCAACCACCACTGGACCAAGTCGCTGGCGGCAAGTCCGGATGGCCAGACGCTCTACGTGGGTATCGGCTCCAACAGCAACATCACCGAGCGCGGCATGGAAGCCGAAGTCGACCGGGCCGAAATCTGGGCGATCGACGCCGAGACCGGCGCACATCGCGCCTACGCCACCGGCGTACGTAACCCCACGGCGCTGGCGATGCAGCCGAACACGGATCGACTTTGGGCCGTCGCCAACGAGCGCGACGAGCTAGGCCCCGAGCTGGTTCCCGACTATCTCACGTCGATCCAGGAAGGCGGTTTCTACGGCTGGCCCTACAGCTACTGGGGGCAGCACGTCGACCCGCGGGTGAAGCCGCAAGATCCGGACAAAGTGAAATCGGCCATCGCACCCGACTACAGCTTGAGCTCGCACGTTGCCCCGCTCGGCCTCGCCTTCTCGACCGAAGCCGTCGGCGGTGAATTTACTGACGGCGCGTTCGTCGGCGAGCACGGCAGCTGGAACCGAGCGGATCCGAGGGGCTACAAGGTGGTGTTCGTACCGTTCCAGAACGGCGAACCGGCTGGTGATCCCATCGACTTCGTCTCCGGCTTCCTCACCGATGATGGCCGCACCCGTGGCCGCCCGGTCGGCGTGACCGTGGCGCCGGATGGCTCGGTGATCATCGCCGACGATCTAACCAACGCGGTGTGGCGTGTCACGCGGGACGGTGCCGGCTCGTCGCAGGGCCAAGGCACAACCGCCGGGACCTCCGCCACGGCGACGGATAACGCAGCGCCCTCTGATAGTGAATCCACAGGGGAGAACGATGACGCGGCTGACGAAGCGTCTGTACAGCCCAATAAGGATGCGACCGGGGGAGAATCCGAGATGCCGAAGGAAGGATACTCCGGCGTCAACCAGGGGTCCGGCTCCAACCAGGAGTCCGACTCCAACTGAACCAGTCGTCATTTCACGATGACTTGATGCAGTAATGCGTTAGCACGACACCCCGACGGGATCCCTCTCTCGGGGTGTTTTTATTGATCTCCGCACTTCTCATCCCGCCGGCCCGAACGTCTCGAAATCGATCCGATTCGCATTGACACCAAGATCCTCCAGCCCGGCGCTGATCTCGGCGAGAAACCGGGCCGGGCCGCAGAGCAGATAGCTCGCCTCTGGCCCCGCGCCGAGTTCGAGCAGAGAGTCTGCGATGATTCGCCCTTCGATGTCGTAATCGACACCTGCCGTGTCATTCGGGCGCGGTGCACTATAGAAGATACGTCGTGTCACGCTGTCGGATTGGGCCAACAATGCCCCGACCTCGGCCTGGAAGGCGTGCGTCGCGCCGTTACGCGTGGCGTGCACGAACCAGACCGGTGGCCCTTCGTTCTCCGCTTCCGCTACCACCGCGTGCAGCATGGCCAGCATTGGCGTGACCCCTACCCCGGCGCTGACCAGCAACAGCGGCCCTCGCCGGGACGGCAAGACGAACTCCCCCGACGGCGGGCGTGCCGCGATTCGGTCGCCGATCGCGATTCCGTCGTGAAGGAAACGCGACGCTGTGCCCCGCTCCTCGCGCTTGACGCTGATGCGGTAGGTCCCGTCGGTTGGCGATCCCGAGAGCGAGTAGCTGCGACCGACCCGACCCGAATGCTGGGGAATATCCAGTTCGACCGCCAGATGCTGGCCGGCCTGGAATGGCGGCAGCGCGCCACCCTCGGGCTCGGCCAGGTAGAAAGAGGTGATCTGGTCGCTTTCTGCCACCTTGTCGATGACCGTCAGCCGCAGCGGGGCCTCGTCTTCCCGACGCCATCGAAGGGCCAGCGTGGCCGGCCGATCGACGACCTGCTCGACGCTCACCTCGATCCAGCGCTTGGCGTTCGGATCGAGGCTCTCTCCCTGGCTCTCCTGCGGAGCCCAGTCGATGCGGGCCCGGCCAGTGATCTGCAGCAGGCCGCCGGTTTCGAAATCGACGAACAGCAGTCCCACCCGGGGATCCTGAATCAGGTTGCCGAGGGTGTTGAAGAAGTTGTTGCCGGCGTAGTCCGGGATCCGCAGCGTTCCGGTCTCGGTCACTTGTACGAAGCCGGGCTCGCCGCCGCGATGAGAGGCGTCGTAACCCCGGCTCGCGCCTGGCTCCCGGTTCGAATCGTGGGCCGAACCGGGATCGGAAACAGAGCCGGAGACGGAGCCGATGAAGAAGGTATCAGCCGCGGCGATTCGCGCACGCTGCCCGCTATCGAGTCGCTCGGAGACGGCGGCGGCCGGCGCGGCCCCGGACGCGACGCGCCGCCACACGCGCTCGCGGATGTACTGTGGGCAGTTGCCGAAGCTCTGTTGCACCTCGACGACCAAACGCCCCTGCGCTGATCGAACCACTCCGTTGAGCCGGTTGCGGCGACGCGTTGCCAGCTCGATACCGAGCAGGCCCACATCCACCCCGGCCACGACTGCCGAGGCTAGCGGGTCCTGGGCATCGGGCGCAGCTGCCATCGTCAGCGTCCGCGCATCGGGCGTCTCGATGAAACCCTCGTCGCCCTCCAGCAGCGTGACCCAGGTGCGCCCCCGCGCATCGCCGGCGGCCATGACGATGAACGGCAACTGAGCGAAGAACTCGCGATGCTGCTCGGGCATGTGGTCACGGATGAAGCTGCCGGCCGAACTGGCCAGACTTTCCACGCCGGCGCGCCGCTGCGCTTCGAGCTCGCCTTGGTGGAACGGCGTCTCCTGGAGAGTCGTCTCTTGGGAAAGCATCGTTTCGCGTGTCATGACCGACCTCCGTCCGAACGTCCTCGATTCAGGCCAGCACCGGCGAGCGCGCCATGCCGATGAAGCGGGGCAGCGCCTCGATACGCGCTAGCCAGGCCCGGACGTGCGGATAGGGATCGAGACTCACGCCGCCCTCCGGGGCGTGGGCGATATAGCTGTAGCCGGCGATATCGGCCAGCGTCGGCCGGTCGGCTACCAGCCAGTCGCGGCCGTCGAGATGGGCGTCCATCATCACGAAAAGTTTATGCGCCTTGGTCTTCGCCGCCTCATGATCGAGCGCGGCACCGAACACGGTGACGAGGCGCGCGGCGCAGGGGCCGGCGGCGATTTCGCCCGCCGCAATCGAGAGCCAGCGCTGCACCTGAGCTTTTTCGAGCGGCTCGTTGCCGATCCAGAGGGCAGGATCACCGTAACGCTCGACCAGATAAGTGATGATGGCGTTGGAATCCGCCAGCGTGATGCCGTTGTCCTCGATCGCCGGCACCTGCCCCAGCGGGCTGAGCTTCAGATAGGCGGGCTCGCGGTGAGCGCCGTTGGCCATGTCGAGATCGACGGTGTCGTAGGGTACCTCCAGCAGGGCCAGCATCAGCTCGACGCGGTGGCAATGGCCCGACTTGGGGTTGCGATAAAGCTGTACGGGCTGATCGGTAAGGGCGTTGGTTTTAAGGTCGGCGTTCGACATGACAGGCTCCCTCATGGCGATGATGATCGGGTGATCGGAGCCGTCACTCTAGAACCACTTGGATTACGAAAGAATAGGCGTATTTTGAAAGGAACTATTTTATATTCTGAAATTATCACTCCTCTCGAGCCAAGCTGGACATCATGGACCGCCTCCAGGCCCTCAACGTTTTCGTCGCCGTTGCCGAAGCCGAGAGCTTCGCCAGAGGAGCCCGCGCCACCGGGCTCAGCGCACCCTCCGCCACGCGAGCCATCAACACCCTCGAGACCACCCTCGGCGCACGGCTTTTCACCCGCTCGACACGACAGGTCAGGTTGACCGAAGCCGGCCGGGCCTATCTCGGGGAAGTGCGCGACATCCTCGCGCATCTGCAAGCCGCCGACGACATGGCCTCGGGCGCGGCCAACACGCCGGTCGGACAGCTGCGAATCACCTGTCCGCAAGAGTTCGGGCGAATCCATGTCGCGCCGCTTCTGACCAAGTTCCTCGACCAGCATCCCCGGGTTCGCGCCGACGTATTGATGGTCGACCGCATCGTCAACCTGGTCGAGGAAGGCCTGGATATCGCCGTGCGTATCGGCCACCTGCCCTCATCCGAGCTCTCCGCCGTCCGGATCGGCCAAGTTCGCCGCGTCATCTGCGGCTCGCCGGACTATTTCGCCACGCGGGGTCGCCCGCAGACGCCGAGCGATCTCGTTTCTCATCGGATGGTTGCGAGTGGATCAACGCCTCCCCTCGACGAGTGGCGACTTGGGCGGGAAGGAACACAGAGCATCAGGGTGAATCCTCGACTCACGGTCACCAGCGTAGCCGCATCCATCGATATCGCCAGACGAGGCTGGGGCCTGTGCCGCGTGCTCTCTTACCAGGTTGGGCCCGATCTTGAGTCCGGCGATCTCCAGGCCGTGCTGGAGGAATACGAACCCGCCCCGTTGCCGATCCATTTCGTACATGTCGAAGGGCGCCGAGCTGCGGCAAAAGTCCGAGCGTTCATAGACTTCGCAGCACCGCGACTGCGCCAGATCGAGGGTTTGCGTTGAGGTCAAAGAGGAGCCGACCAAAACGATGGCCCATCTTCGAACTTGGGCGAGTCCCCGGATGATGCCGGCTTTCAGGCTTACCGCCACCCTCACCGCGCCCTTCGCCATCTCCCATTGCCCTAAAACTTACGTCGCTATGCCCTGACCCATAGGGTGATCAGCAGCGATGCAAGCAGCATGATGACGGCCCCAGCTATGAATACACCAGTGATGCCACTAACGCTGAACATGGCACCGCCCGCAGCAGCCCCCACTGCGATGGAAGACTGCACCGACGCGACCACCATGCCGCCAGCACTCTCTGTCTGATCCGGCACGGCATTCGCTACCCAGTTGGACCATGCAACCGGTACACCACCGAATGCCATTCCCCAGAAGGCGACCAGTAGCGCTTGGCTCATGACCGAGGAAGGCAGTAACACCAGCGCCAATGCAGATACACCAACCAGTAGTGGCATCAGCACCAGAGCCCCTCTCAAACTGTGTTCCATCAACCAACCGGTCAGCAGCGTTCCCATAAAGTTCGCCACGCCGAACCCCAGCAGCATGAGTGCGAGGGCATCCGATCCGACACCTGTCGTACTTTCCAGAAAGGGGCGAATGTAGGTGAACAAAGCAAAATGGCCGGTGTGAGCCAGTATGCAACCCAACATGCCCACGCCAATTCCCGGCCGACTCAACACTTCCAGTACGGTTTGTAACCGGGCGGTTCTTCTGGGTGTCATTCGAGGGAGCGTGAACCACTGGAAGACGAGCGTTATCATGCCGACCGCAGCTGCCGCCAGAAAGGCACTACGCCAGCCATAGAGCCCGCCCATATAGCTGCCAAGCGGTACAGCCACGACCGTTCCCACAGCGATGCCACTGAAGATAATCGATAAAGCGCGTGGCAGCAGCGCCGCTGGCACTAACCGCATGGCCACCGCCGCTGCCATGCTCCAGAAGCCGCCAAGGGCGATTCCCAGGAAAACCCGCATGATCAAGAGAACGGTCAAACTGGAAGACAGGGCGACCAGCAAATTCGAAACGATCATCATCATGGTGAAGCCCAGCAACACCAAACGTCGGTCGATGCGACGCGTGAGCCTTGGAACCAATAAACCGGCAAAGAGCGCCACCACCGCAGTTACCGTTACGGCTTGCCCCGCCATCGATTCTGACACCTCAAGCGCAGAAGCCATCGGCGTCAACAAACTGGCAGGCAGGTACTCTGCAGTTAGTAACCCAAATACCCCCATCGCCAGAGAAAACACTGCCATCCAGGCTGGTGAGGTAGGCTCTGTCTCGATCGCTCGCTCCAGGTTGGCGTCAGATACCGCACCGCATGCACTGCTACTCATCAGAGAATATCCCTTGGAGTTCATGATGAGCGGCAGTCTATGATCGGAGCACAGGATGATCCATGACACCAAACCCTAACTTTTTGATCGAAACCCCGGAGGTGGTTACCACTATGGCAACGACAGATCCTATTGCCCTCTCCTCCGATCTCATCAGCGAAATGCTCACCGGCATGCGCTTGAGAGGCGTCCAGTACCGGCGCATTCAGACAGGATCTTCATTTGGTTTCAGCTTTGAAGCCAGGCCTAACCACGCCCATTTTTACTTCCTCGCGGTCGGCTCCGCCCTATTGCGCACTG
Organism: Salinicola sp. V024; assembly: GCF_052645315.1. NCBI lineage: Bacteria > Pseudomonadati > Pseudomonadota > Gammaproteobacteria > Oceanospirillales > Halomonadaceae > Salinicola > Salinicola sp. V024. The sequence continues at coordinate 13,504 of NZ_JBQXYB010000001.1, read as the reverse complement.
AAGATGGCACGCTGTATGAGCTGTCAGCGGGCAATGCTGTGCTGATGCCGCATGGCACCGCACATCAGTTGCTATCCGGCCTTGATCTCGCGATTCAGGACATCTCCAGCTTCGAGGTGGCATCTCTCGGTGATGCGGTTGGCGCCATCGATATCTGTCCCAGTCAGCAGGAAACACCCGGCGCGATTCTCTTTCACGGCTGCATGGAGTTCGATCTTGGTGGCATGCAGGGCCTGAGCCGGCTGATGCCCGACGTGATGATGGTCGATGCCACGGGGCAGCGATATCCCGATCTCGTGTCTATCCTCACCTCCATGAAACGTGAAATCTGCTCTGGACGGGTTGGGTTCGCCGGTGTCCTCGCCCGGCTCGCCGACGTGGTGGCCACGATGGTCGTCCGCGGATGGGTGGAATGCGGCTGCGATAATGCCGCGGGGCTGGTGGCCGCGCTGCGCGATCCCAGATTGGCTATGGGCATCCTCGCGTTACATCGGGACCCTACCCACAACTGGAGCGTGGGAGAGCTGGCAGCCAAATGCCATATTTCTCGTTCGGTCTTCGCTGAGCGTTTTCAAGCCACCATCGGCACGCCACCGCTGCGTTATGCCACAGAGCTGCGAATGCAGCTAGCCGGCCAGTGGCTGACTCAAGACAGGCTTCATATTGAAGACGTGGCGCTGCGTCTCGGTTATCACTCGCAGGCAGCCTTTAGCCGCGCCTATAAGCGCGTCACCGGACAACCTCCGGGGGCCAGTCGCAAGAAGCATCGTTTAGCGTCGTGACCCGTTTGGTTCATGATCAACCAGCCGGCGCGTAAAGCGAGCTGCTGTCCTCAACCTATCAGGGGACGATGCAGCGACAAACGCCAGTCAGAACGCCGCTGTATCGGGCTCCGCGACCGCAGGGCGCTGCTCGCTCTTCAGCTCTTTCGCGACCGATTCCAGATGATCGGCGCTGATATCCGCCGGCGAATGGGCGCCGATAAGCGTCATGGTCACGCGCATGTCGGCGGCGATCAGCTCGAGCAGATGCGAGACGCCCCGCTCACCTTCGGCCGCCAGCGCGTAGGCGTAAGCGCGGCCGAGCAGCACCCCTTTCGCGCCCAGCGCCAGCATCCTGACCACATCGAGACCGGAGCGAACGCCGGAATCCGCCAGCACCGTCAGTTCGTCCCCGACCGCCTCGACGATACGTGGCAGCGCCTGGGCGGTGGGGATCGCGCCGTCGAGCTGGCGCCCGCCGTGATTGGAGACGATGATCCCATCGGCTCCCATGCGTACCGCATCCCGCGCATCTTCCTTGTCCAGCAGCCCCTTGATAATCAGGTTGCCCTTCCAGCTATCCCGAATCCACTCCAGCTCGCTCCAACTGATGGAGGGGTCGAAGTTCTTGGCCAGGAAACCCATGTAGTCGTCCATGTTCATCTGGCGACCGGTATACGCTTCGATATTGCCGAACGACAGCGGCTTGCCCTTGAATGCGACATCGAATGCCCATCGGGGATGCATCAAGGCCTGAGCGGCCTGACGAAGTTTGGCGTGAGGACCGGACATACCGGAGTGGCGGTCGCGATAGCGCGAGCCCGGCAGCGGCATGTCCACCGTGAACACCAGCGTCTTCATGCCGGCTGCCCAGGCGCGCTCCAGCGCGTTCTCCATGAACCCGCGATCCTTGAGCACATAGAGCTGGGACCAGAGCTCACCCCGGGCGCCTTTCGCGACCTCCTCGATCGAGCAGACCGACACCGTCGAGAGCGTGTAGGGAATACCGGCTTTCTCGGCCGCGCGCGCCGCCTGCACTTCACCGCGACGGGCATACATCCCGGTGGCGCCGACCGGCGCCAGTGCGACGGGCATCTCCCAGCGGCTGCCGAGCACCTGGGTTTCCAACGTCGGCGTACCGCCGCCCTGCAGCACTCGCTGACGCAGCGGAATGGCCTGCAGTGCCTCGACGTTGCCGCGCATGGTGCTTTCGGTCACCGCCCCGCCGTCAAGATAATCGAACAGGAAACGAGGCACACGACGCTGGGCGGCGCGCCGGTAATCGGAAGGACCTGAAATGATCATGGATTCGCCTTACTCTCGGTTCGGGAGCGGTGAAAGAGACGCTCGATGCGGGGGTGATGAAAAAGACGCTCGGTTCGGGAGCGATGAAAGAAACGCTCGCCGCAGACAGCGATGAGAAAGAGAGCGTTCGAACGTAGCGTATCAACTCCTCTCGCAGAAAAGCGGGAGGAGATATCGAGACTTTAGTCGAACACCGTCAGCCGACGCGCTTCTTCGACGGATACCTGGCGCCTTCGCTGCTGCAAGGGGCAAACATGCGTTGTCCCTTCAACTCGGGCATGCTGGATACATCAACGATCCATCGACATCAGCCGCAAACCGGACAGGTAAGGAGCGCCCATGACGCAGCAAGCGAACCTCACGCGCCAAGCGCTTTACGAACGCGCTCAGCAGCGTGATATCCCGGGGCGTTCTTCGATGAGCAAGGCGGAACTGGCGGCCGCACTCGAACGCGATTTGCCCCAGAACACAGACCCGGTTGCCGCGACACGCTACGAGACTTTTCGCCGGTTGGCGGAAGCGGTGGCTGCCGGTGAATTCGTGCTACGTCCGCGGGCGCTGACTGGCTTCGAGCGGCGCCAGCATGTGCGCCAGACACTACGCGAGGACCATCAAACGCGTATTGCGACCCATGCCGAAGGTGCCGATCTCAAGTTCGCCAAGCTGTCGGACTCGCTGTTCTCGTTCTTTCGTGGCACGGCATTGCTGTTCTATCGCGACATGGCCGGCGACGACGCCTGGATGCCGACCGTGCTGGCGCTGGGCGACGTTCACCCCGAAAACTTCGGCGTCATGCCCAATGCCGACAACGTACCGATCTTCTCGGTCAACGATTTCGACGAAGCCTATTACGCGCCATTCACCTGGGATCTCAAGCGTGGCGCCACCGGCTTCATGATTGCCGCGAAAACCGAAGGCGCACTCAAGCGCAAACACCAGATCAAGATCGTGCGCCATTTCGTCAACGGCTACATCAGGAAGATGGAGCGCTTGGCCCGCGAAGGCAATGAACAGAAAGGAGAGATGCGCTTCGACAACGCCCCCAAGCTGATTCGCAAGCTGTTCGAGGACGCCGACGAGAACCGCGCCGACTGGCTTGCCGATGACTATCTCGACGAGAGCCGCCGCGGGTTCCGCCCGACCAAGAAGCTGGTACCGATCTCGTCGCGCCGGGACGAGTTCCAGGCGATAACCGACCGGCTGATCGAGGAGAACCACATCGACGTGCCGGCACGGGCCCGAGGGCGAGATAAGAATGGTATGCACGTGAAGGACGTAGCGATACGTCTCGACCAGGGCACCGCCTCGCTGGGGCTCAACCGCTACTACGTGCTGATCGAAGGCCCACAACGTGACGGAACGGATGACCTGATCATCGAGTACAAGCAGGCCCGGCGATCCGCCCTTTCCTGCTTGGTACCGCCTTCCGTCTACGAGATGGACACGCTTGCCGAACGCATCAGCCACGCCCAGGCCGTCCATCTCGTGCGCGGCGATGTCTTCTATGGTCATGCTCGCTTCGACGGGCAGAGCTACATGTCGCGGGAGCGCGCCCCGTTCCGGGACGATATCGACCTCGACGATCTCTCCAAGAGCGAGTGGAAGGAGTACGCCCGTATCTGCGGCGGGGTGCTCGCCCGCGTGCACGCCCTCTCCGATGAGTCCGGCAGGATCGACTACGACGTCGAGCCTGCAATCGTCGACGCCATCGGCCCGTCGGCACTGTTCATCGAAGACATGGTGGAATTTGCCATCGAATCCGCCGACCGCGTGCGCCGCGATCACGCGATATTCCGCGAGGATCACGCCCGCGGCGCGTTCGAGCATCTGGACTGGGTGCATCGGTGAGATGACACCGATGCGCGGCGGCCCACCGGTGTCATCGAACGAGTAAGGATTCCTGAGCAGTTCGATTTGGCGTTGGCACCGTCAACCGAGAACCGTCGAGAATTCCTCGGTCGTTCGTGGAGCATTCCATGCCGGTGACAATCAGCTCGGCTGAAATGGAGGCATTCACGCTTCGCTCGATGACACCGGCCGCCAATTTCCGGCTCCACCTCAACCCAGCAGCAGATCGCCCTCGATGGGGATGAACTGGCTGGCGGCATTGATGAGGGAGTTGGCGGTGAGCCGGGGTACGCCATAAACCTCGACGCGCTTGCCGTGCACCTCGCGAATCTTCCGCGCCAGCAGGTCGAAGTCGCCGTCGCCGGAGGCCAGCACGATGACGTCCGCCCGGGCCGCGAACTCGATGGCATCGAGCGTGATGCCCACGTCCCAGTCGCCCTTGGCGGAGCCATCCGCACGCTGGATGAATGGCTTCAGCTTCACCTCGAAGCCAATGCTGCGCAGGGTGTTCTGAAAGCCGCGCTGCTTGGGATCATTTTTGTCAGTGGCGTAGCAGCGGGCGGTCAGCACCTCGCGGCCCGCCGTCGCCCGCGCCCAGAAGCAGCGATAGTCGAACTGCTTGGCGTAGGCGTCGCGCACGGTGTAGTAGACGTTCTGGGTGTCGACGAAGATGGCAACGGTGGTCATGGCAGGGGTTTCCGAAAACGCTTGAAGGCCGGTGCCGGCAACGTGTTGCCAACCACCGGCCAGAGTCTTGATGACCACCGCCGCGTCTTTCGCCGCCTGGAACCCCGCTATCGAGCCGCGAGCTCCTTCCGAACGATCTCCGCGCCAGCACTCAGAGCGCTGAGCTTGCCTTGGGCCACCCGGCGAGACAAGGGCGTCATGCCACAATTGGTACACGGGTAGAGCTTGTCGGCATCGACGAACTTGAGCGCCTTGCGCAGCGTCTCGGCGACCTCTTCCGGCGTTTCGATGGTGTTGGTGGCCACGTCGATCGCCCCGACCATCACCTTCTTGCCGCGGATCAGTTCGATCAGCTCCATCGGCACATGGGAGTTCTGGCACTCCAGCGAGACGATATCGATGTTCGACGCCTGCAGCTTGGGGAAGATCTCTTCGTACTGGCGCCACTCCGACCCCAATGTCTTCTTCCAGTCCGTGTTGGCCTTGATGCCGTAGCCGTAGCAAATATGCACGGCGTTCTCGCACTCGACGCCTTCGATGGCTTTTTCCAGCGCGGCGATGCCCCAGTCGTTCACCTCGTCGAAGAAGACGTTGAAGGCCGGCTCATCGAACTGAATGATATCCACGCCGGCGGCGGCCAGGTCGCGGGCTTCGTGGTTGAGGATCTTGGCGAATTCCCAGGCCAACTTTTCGCGGCTCTTGTAGTGGCCATCAAAGAGCGTATCGACCATGGTCATGGGGCCCGGTAGCGCCCACTTGATCGGCTGGTCGGTTTGCTGGCGCAGGAATTTGGCATCTTCGACAAACACCGGCTTTTCGCGCGCCACGGGGCCGACCACCGAAGGAACGCTGGCGTCATAGCGGTCGCGGATCTTGACGATCTCGCGCTGCTCGAAATCGACGCCGCTCAAGTGCTCGATGAAGGTCGTGACAAAGTGCTGACGGGTCTGTTCGCCGTCGCTGACGATATCGATCCCGGCCCGCCGCTGATCGTGCAGGCAGACCCGCAACGCATCCCGCTTGCCCTCGGCCAGCTCCTCGTCCTGCAGTTTCCACGGCGACCAGAGCGTCTCGGGCTGGGCCAGCCAGGCGGGCTTGGGCAGGCTACCGGCCGTCGACGTGGGCAACAAAGTCTTCATACAAAATGACCTTAATAACGGGTTGATCAAAGAATGTCGTTGTAACGGGTTGACCAAAAAGAGTCGTTGGAACGGGTCGATCAAAGGGAATAGTTGGCCGACCACTGCTCGAGCACATGGCGGTAGGGCTTGATGAAGTGCCGCTCGGTGAACTTGCCCTGCTCGACGGCCAACTGACCGCGCTCTTCGCGGTCGTAGACGATACGCGTCAGCGAGTAGTCCTGATGCTTCAGGCTGGGCTGGTAGATCTTGCCCGCCAACGAATTGGCGTTGTAGATCTCGGGACGATAGATCTTCTGGAACGTCTCCATCGTGCTGATGGCGCTGATCAGCTCGAGATCGGTGTAATCGGCCAGCAGATCGCCGGAGAAATAGAACGCCAGCGGCGCGACCGCATGCGGCGGCATGAAGTAGCGCACCTGCAGGCCCATCTTGCCGAAGTAGAAATCCGTCAGCGAGGACTCGTCGTTCTCGTACTCCACGCCCAGCACCGGGTGGCGATTGTCGGTCTGGCGATAGACCTTGCTGCTGGAGACGCTGAGGCAGATGACCGGCGCCTTGCTGAAGGAAGCCCGGTACGCATCGGAGTCGACGAAGCGCTTGAACAGCTTGCCGTGCAGGTCGCCGAACCCCTCCGGGATGCCGAATTCGGCTCGATCCTGGTTGTGCTCCGAGAGCCAGACGCTGAAGTCGTAGTCGCGCACGTAGGAGGAGAAGTTGTTCCCTACCATGCCCGGAATACGCTTGCCGGTCTGCTTGTCGATGATCGTCGTCTTGAGCATCTCGATCGCGGGGAAGGTGTCATCCTCGTCCTCGGCCCCCACGCTCAGCTCACCGGTGATGATGTCGAGCTCGACGGCGTAGCGATCCGCCTTGGGGTTGTCCCAATGTGCCAGCGCGTTGAAACGGTTATCGATCATCGTCAGGGTATTGCGCAGGTTTTCCTCGCGACGACCCCCTCTTGCCAGGTTGGCGAAGTTGGTCGTAGTTCGCGTGTTCTTGGCCGGACGGTAATGCTCGTCGAACCGCACGCTCTTGATATCGAATGTGAAATCGTGACTCATCGCGAACAGGCACCCTGGTAATAGAGAGGCGCTGGTACCGTCAGAAGGCCCAGCGCCCGTCAATGCAATATCTGACGTATCGACCGACAGGCCCATGGCGGCTGTCAGCGAAGCGGATGCGCTCTTTATGCCAGAGCCTGTGGATGCATGAAAAGCGATATGATTTCACCCGAACATGAGTCAGGCTCATGATGCGGTATGAGGCAGGTGTTGGTGTGGCTTCAGTATCAGGGACAGATCTGCATCGAACGTAATACCCAAGTCCCAATCGCCCCCTAACGGAGCTGCTCCAGCGAATTCGCCTCGAAGCGCTGCTGATGCAGCATCCAGCCCTGATTGAGATGTTCTCGGAGAACTCGCGTCGCCCATTAGTGGATACGAACCGCATATCGAGAATTGACGCGGTATATGACAGAGATGATGGCATCGAGGTAGTAGTGCTGGACTTTACGGCGCACCGCACGGCGACCTTCCTGTCGAACTAATAAGAAACCCTTAGTAGTTGCCTTCTCGGCCAACTCCTCGTCATTGAAGATGTTCTTGAGGTGCATCAGCACGTTCTCGGGCGTGGTCTCGAATACCTCGCCCATCTGCCGCTGCGTCAGCCATACGGTCTCGCGCCCTTCATCCAGGCACACGCCCACCGTCTCTCGGCATCTTCGTAAATCAGAATTTGTGGTTGTTCGCTCATGTTGGCTTGATCCAGATGCGTTTAGCGTCAATGGACCATATCACGCACTCTTTGACGAATCCGCCGCCAGAGACCAGGATCACCACGTTCCAGTCGCCTTTGGCGGAGCCAGCATCAGGCGGGGGAAGAGTCGTTGGCGAGACTCAGCTCATGACAACCATCACCACCAACACGACCGTCAGCAGCAGCAGGTAGACCCCTGCATGAACGCGATCGGGAATGCGCCCGATCCATCGCGACGCCAGGCGGATACCGAGCCATGACCCCAGCGCGAGCATCAGCAAGGCGCGCAGATCCACATACCCGGCATACCAGACGCCCAGCGGGGTATCGCCGGCCGACAACAGCACATAAGTCGCGGTGCCACTGATAGCCATGGGCAACGACAACGGATTGGCCATCGCCGTCGCCGCCGTCATACTGGCGCCTCTGCGACGCATCAGCGGCACGGTCATCACGCTCCCGCCCACGCCCAGAAGGGCGGCGACCATGCCGATGAAGATGCCTGTCATCCCCGTCGTCAGGCGGCCCATGGGGCGAACCTCCCCATTCGCCCGATGCAGGAAGCCCGGCCGCAGGATGGCATCCACGATCGTGATCGCCAGATAGCCGACGAACATCCAACGCACCCACTCCCCGCTCAACGATACCGCCGCTGCCGCGCCGAGCACGGCACCGATGGCGATATAACCGACCAGCGGACGCACCAGACGCCATTGCACGGTCCGCCGCCGGTGGTGACGCCATGTCGATAGAGAGGCAGCAAAGATCATCAACGCGGTCGAAGTGGCCACCGCGATATGCATGGCCGCTTGGCCGGCCGCGCTATCCGGCCCATGGATAGCAATCAACAAGGTAACCATCAAGGGAACGACGACGAAGCCACCACCGAAACCGAACAGCACCGTGGTCACGCCGGCCAGCCCGCCGCAGAGAAGCAATACGCTATACACCGGAACACTCCTGAGGAACCCAACGACAGGAACGATATTCCGATAAGAAGTGGCCGACATTCGCCCGTTGGCCAATAATCGTCGTATTTCGGCCACGCTGATGACTATGCTTAATATCCCACTGGCGGACGTGGATCATGTCGCCCGGCTCGTCGTGGCCATCGGCACCGACTACAGCTCCGGCACCCTGCTCGACTTTCATACCCATCGCCGCGCCCAGTTTCTCTACGGCATGACAGGCTTGATGGAAGTGAATACCGATAACGGCACCTGGATGGTACCGCCCTACAGCGGTGTCTGGTTGCCGGCAGGCAAGCGCCACCGGGTGCGGATGAACGGCGTCAGTACTCGCAGCCTGTATATCGAACCGGTTGCGGCGCCACGCCCCTCACCCAGTTGCGAAGTGCTGGTCGTGGCGCCGCTGCTGCATCAGCTGCTGCTGGCCTCCGCCAACATGCCCGCGCTCTATGACGAGAGCGGCCGCGATGGCGCCCTCGCCCAGCTCCTGCTGTACGAGCTGCACCTGGCGCCGTCGCTGCCGCTGTTTGCGCCTCTGCCCCAGGCTCCCGAACTAGCGGGCCTTTGCAGAGACTTTCTCGCCCAGCCGCATATTCATAGCTTGCCCGAAGACTGGGCGCGGCAACTGCACCGCAGCCAACGCACCTTCAACCGCCTGTTCCGTCAGCAGGCCGGCATGTCATTCGGCGAATGGCGCCAGCAGGCCTGCCTGATGGCCGCCATTCCCAGACTGCTATCGGGCAGTTCCGTTACCCGAACCGCGTTGGAACTCGGCTACGACAGCCCCGGCGCCTTCTCCAGCATGTTTCGCAAGGTGCTCGGTCAATCCCCGACCAGCTTTGTCCGCGCGGCTACTCGTCAGGAGGAGGAATTGCCCGGCCGTTGCTGATGCAGGAGAAGCCGAGGACCAGGCCATTGCGGACATGCGTAATTTGACGTGACTCTTCGCAAGAACTATCCGGAATTTCCGGATAGTTAGCCTCGCTTCAGTTCCTCGAGCCGCAAATCACATCAAAATTATTGGCATTAGAGCTACTAGCGCTGGTAACAGAACTGTTAAAAAACCGACCACAACAAATAATCTTCGAAGCAATATCCGCTCATCAATTGGCGTAGCGTTACCCATAATCATCGCGCCCCCGACATGAACCGGGCTTATCGTTGTAGTCGACCCAATCAATCCGATCGCAATGAGCATACCCATACCGGCAGAGGGCATATTATGCGTCGCTGTCAGTGCCAAAGGAGCTGCAATCGTAAGTACAGCTAGGGTAGACGAATCGATATTTCCAAGTACTGCCGTGAGGTAGATGATGAGTAGCACGCTCACGATGGGGGCCATCGAGCCTTGAAGTAAGGTCGCTAGTGTATCTATCGTTCCTAGTTGACCAAGCAGGCTGATGTATATCAGCAAACCAGACAGCAGCAGAATAACAGACCAAGGTACTGCGCTGACAATTGCCTTTTCGCTCGGGCGGAAAATTAATTGCAAGGCCAAGGAAAGCGATAAAGCGACCAGGCCAATGTCAAGAGGAAAAATCGCAACCAGACCGACAAAAATCAAAATAGCGGCCAGTGACGTGTAGCGATAAGCTTTTTTACCGGTTGTAATATCGACCAAAGAGGCCCCAGCATTGTGTGCTTGGTAAGCATTCTTAGAACTATCGCAAGATTCCATGTGGTGACCGAGCCGCCGCCCCATTTTCGGTAGGATCACGCTGGCTACTAGTGCGAGTAATAGTTGTATGGCTAGAATGGCACCAAAGAGTATCCATGGGTTATAAGCAAGCCCCGCTTGTTGCGCTGCCGCCCGAAACGCGGCGCCATAAGGACTTATGGGTGAGAATGCGCCCGAAGTAGCTCCCCATACACCCAAAATTGCTATAGTCATATAATCAATACCACTCGATCGCGCAAGCTTCGCGGCAACAGGTGTGACAATAGCCACGACCGCACCGGGAAAGCCACCCGCGCTCGACAGCACAGCACCAAGTATAAACGGTACCCACATGAGAATTCCGGTTCTCTCGCCGACAATTCTTAACACCCAGCCGAGTAGCCATTCGATTGCACCGCTACGCTCACCATGAGCGAAAAGCATCGTAACGCCAATGATCAGCAAGCACAGATCGGCCGGAAAATTCGTAAGGTAGTTATCTGGCGGGATATGTGCCACGGCACCTATTACGAATGCCGCAGCGAAAGCTAATATTCCAAGATTGACTGAGCGCCATATCGAAACACTAACGGCGACTGCAAGCAGCACGATTGAACCGAGCTGTATGGGGGACATGCTTCACTCCTCTCATAATTTAGAATAGGGCCGAAAACACCCATGAACTCATTGACTCCAGAACTACTCAGCGCTTAAACGCACATATGCTCTAATTCTGGCACTTGTTTAAACGCCTTCTGTTAACCAGATTTTGAGCAAGGCATTCTCTCCGAACACCCCATGCGACATCCTCCTACTCCGCTTTCAGAGACCATCAACAGATCGCTGTCGACAGTAGGAGGATGGCGGTCACTATCCCTGTTGCACTGGTACGATTGATATAGTACCTTAGTGGTACGATTGATTGCGTACCTATGTGAGAGATCTAGATGAATCAAGAACTTACAGTCCCCGACATGAATGATGTCTCGCTTAGCGAGGTCCTTAAGGCACTAGCAGACAAGGGCCGGCGAGGCGTCATTCTCGATTTAATGAACCGTTCGTCTGAGGAACATCCATGCTCTTCTTTCGAACTGCCAAAGGCTAAGTCCACGCGAACACACCACTGGCGAGTTTTGCGCGAAGCGGGATTGATCACACAGCGCGAAGCTGGTAATGGGAGTTTTGTGCGGTTGCGGGCGCACGAATTCGAAGAATGTTTTCCCGGCCTGCTACAATCGATTCGGGATGCCAATAAGAACTGCGTTTAAATATAGAGACCGATCATTCAAACCGTTTAACATAGACTTTATGGGGAAAATTAAAATGCCGGCAGCACAAGTATTGACTAACCAATCCAGTAAGATAGCGCGCGCTGAAGTGCGATTAATCGATATACCTTTGGAATCCGCACGCGGCGGTTCCGGTGCAACGCAACTTCAAGTAGCTATCGTTACGGTAACGGATAAGGATGGAGCCTCTGGGACGGGATATACCTATACCTTGGGGCCGGGAATGGCTGCGATAGTTGCGCTGCTTGAGGAGCTGCATCTTCCTGCAATTGTCGGGATGGAAACTGATCAATGGGATCAGGAATGGTATCGGATGCGTGATATCACCCATCGGCTGGGCGATAGCGTGCCATTACTCGCCACATCGGCGGTCGATATCGCAATATGGGATTTACGTGCGATGCGGCAGGGGATGCCTCTGTACCGTCTCCTGGGGTCACAGCGAGAGCAAGTACCCGTTTACGGCAGCGGGCGGGCAACGCACACCATGACGACCGCGCAACTCATCGAGGGGGCGGTTTCGTATGTGGAAGAGGGGTTTTCAGCCGTCAAGCTTAGAATCGGCGCCCGGCGCCCGGAAGAGGATCTTAGCCGCGTTGCCGCTGTACGAAAGGCAGTGGGTGACGATGCCGGCATCATGATCGATGCCAATGAACGGTTGGACCTGCCCACTGCACAGTGGTTTGCACCGAGGCTAGTTGAATTGGGAGTACGCTGGTTCGAAGAACCGCTTAAATCTCGGCATCTCGATGCATACCGTGTCCTCAATGCGGGAGTTACGCCACCTTTGGCCATTGGAGAACATATTCTCGGTTTGAGCGCTTTTTCGAACTATGCAGGAGTGGCATCAGTTTGGATGCCAGATGTACCGCTGACTGGCGGCGTTTCCGAATTTCGTAGAATTGATGCGCTTGCCGAAGCGCATGGGATGGTCGTGACACCTCATTTTTTACCCGAGCTACATGTACACATGGTCGCGGCCGGCCGAGCGACGACTTGGCTAGAGCATTTCCCGTTACTCGATGAATTGTTATCTGAGACACTCGAGATCAAGGAGGGCTGGGCGACGCCACCTGATCGCCCGGGCCATGGATTGAGATGGGACCAAGAAAAAATTGAGAGGTTCACGGTACGGTGTGAAAAATTCGGTTCTTAATAGAGAAACTGGATGGTTTTTATACCTTATATTCGTGGACAATAAAGATAGGGTTGTTGATATACACTAACCTTGTTCGGTGCAGAAGAATTAATTATTTATAGCATTCGAATTAGTATGTCCGCCAGGAGAGTCAATCATGAGAATTGGGATTATTGGTGCGGGAGGCGTTGGCGGTTATTTTGGCGCAAGGTGGGCTGCAGCCGGCCATGATGTTACTTTCGTCGCCCGCGGCTACCATTTGGCTGCGTTACAAAACAATGGTTTAATGGTGTACAGCCCACGAGGCGACCTCAAGATCAATTCGTTTACTGCCGTTGAGAATCTTGACGACGCACCGGATTTGGATCTGGTTATCATTGCCGTCAAGCTTTGGTCCACAGAACAGGTTGCACGCGCGGTGCGTGCACGTGCCGAAAAAGGTACGGCTATTGTGTCGTTTCAAAACGGAGTGACACAATATGATATTCTGCAGCGCGAACTACCCGAAGCTTCGCTTTTCGGCGGGGTAGCATTTATTTCTGCCACGATTGAAGCGCCAGGAGTGATCCGTCACCACAATGAGTTACAGGCCTTAAGTTTTGGTGAATTTGGCGGTCACGAAACCGAACGCGTAAAGGCGTTCAAATCAGCATGCGACGATGCGGTTATCAACGCCGAAATATCCGCGGATATTGAATCAGCGCTTTGGCAGAAGTTCGTTTTTCTCACCGGGCTATCAGGCACGACAGCAGCTATGCGCCAGCCAATTGGTCCAATTCTTGAGAATAGCCAAACACGAACGGCGGTCTCAAGTTCCAAGTGCAACGCTATTGAAGGGTGCTCGGTCCGCCGACGGATTTCTTGAGCACCTCGGCGTAGACTTCCAGTGGGGTTCGCCAGTCCAACGTCTGGCGAGGCCTTGTGTTCAGTGAGTCGGCGATCTCATCGAGCTCT